>NZ_CP139482.1:1520000-2202500 GCF_041222825.1 Candidatus Thalassolituus haligoni | reverse complement strand
TGTGCGAGATTTTATTCTAGATTGTTTGCGCTATTGGGTGATTGAAATGCATGTTGATGGGTTTCGTTTTGATCTTGCTTCAGTGCTAGGACGAGATGAACACGGTGATTTGTTATCGAACCCACCCTTGCTAGAGCGCATCGCTGAAGATCCGGTATTACGTGATGTTAAGTTAATCGCCGAAGCGTGGGATGCCGGCGGCGCCTATGAGGTTGGCAATTTCCACGGAGTGCGTTGGTCGGAGCGGAATGGACGATTTCGCGATGATGTTAGACGATTTTGGCGTGGTGACACCGGCATGAAGGGTGCGATGGCGAGTCGATTTTGTGGAAGTGCTGACATTTATCAAACGAACAATAAGCAACCCCTACACAGTATCAACTTTGTTACCTGTCATGATGGGTTTACCTTGGCGGATCTCGTCTGCTACGAACACAAGCATAATCTCTCCAATGGCGAAAATAATACTGATGGTACACACGACAACTTCAGTAGAAATTATGGCGTTGAAGGACCGTCAGATAAGCTTGAAGTTGAATCTCTACGGTTGCGAAATATTAAAAATATGTTGGCGACTTTGTTACTGTCTCGCGGCGTTCCTATGTTATTGGGTGGGGATGAAGTTCGCCGCAGCCAGAGAGGTAACAATAACGCCTACTGCCAAGATAATGAGTTATCTTGGGTGGATTGGACTTGTGTTGAAAAGAATGAGGAGCTGTTGGCTTTTACGCGTCAATTGATCGCGCTGCGCAAACGGTATTCGGTTTTTCGCACGCAGGATTTTTACAGTGAAAAAACGATCCGCTGGTTTGGTTCTTCATATGAAAACACACCAGAGTGGGACCAAGGAGAAGGGGTTTTGGGTTGCCTCCTTGAAGCAAGCGAGGACAATCAAGAGAAGTTCATTGTTTTGTTTAATGCGAGTGATCACTCAATCGAATTTAGTTTTCCAGAAGAATTAAATGTTCAGCAATGGATTTCGCTATTTGATACTTCTTTTCTCGTTGAGTTCAAGTTGGCTAACGAGGAGGGTGGCCCGAGGTTCGAGAAGAACAAGTATCAGCTTAGCGCCTACTCGCTCGCCATGTGTGTTGATAGGTTATAGATGTAATAATCGATGTTTTTTAAGCGAATTCAGAGAATAGGCGAGTAGCGGGTCTTATGGCAATTGTAGTCGTTATTTTAATAATATTGCTTAGCGTTAGTATGCATTATTATGTGTTGAATCGGTTGAACGCAGTGATCGATAAGAAAAAAAGCACGCAGCAATGGATGGTCTTGCTGACGGTTGTCTCTATCTTAATAGTGCACTTTATCGAAATATTGGCATTCTCCTTGGTCTATTGGCTATTTGATATCCACTTTGGAGTTGAAACACTGGAGGAGGCTGTATACCTCTCATTTCTATCGTATACCACGCTTGGTTTTTCAGATTTTGAGCTAAGTGACTATTATCGATTAGTTTTAGGTGCCGAAGCATTGTGCGGACTATTACTTATTGCATGGTCGGCTTCATTTACCTTTATTGCCATGCACCGATTATGGGAGTGTGATCAATGTGAGCGTTGAGGTTTGTTCACTATGATTTATTTGTCTATTTACAAAATAACAGGTTGCTACTATAGATTTGAGAGCATGCTCAACCGCCATACGGTACTTTCGGCCAGTAGGTATCGATCAATATAGGACACCGGTTCCCCCTAATTTAATAGATTTAACAACACGGCTTTTTGCGGTTTTCACCATCATTTGCATTAAGAGCTCAATGATCTACCGTCATTTACCTCAATAGTAACATGAGCCAACTCATCGACATCCTTTAGCGACTCTTTCACGTTTGTTATTGTAGGCTTACTCAGGGATGAGAAAACCTCAACTAATATGAGCGATCAAGAACAACAACTACCCTCTGATTGAATCGGTGGACATGGCACTGTGCCGTACGAGCAGAAAACACAGCAATCGCCTATCTGGGGTTTTAGGATGGAGTGACACTGCTGGCATTCATAAAACCATTGGCAGGCGTCGGTCGGCATGACTTCTGTTTTCTTGTATCCGCAACTGGGACAAGTCAATTCGGATTCCAGTACAACATTACGGTTCATTTGAAATAGTCTCAGCCAGTGTTGATGGATAGCCTGCATCGGTCGTGGTTTGTATTAGCTCTTGAACGGTTGTTTTTCGGTTTTCGAATCGTATAACGGCCCGCTTGGTTTTATAGCTTACGTCCGCACTTAATACACCGTCGACTTTTTCAAGCGCTTTTTTTATGGTGATAGGACACATAGCGCAATTCATTGTTGGTAGATGGAGTTCTACAACAATATTTTCTGCGTGCGCGCCAATTGCAGCAACAAACATTGCAATTGCAACTATTGAGCGGATGATCGTGTTTTTCATTTCTTCCTACCTGGTGACTAAACGAGTATTGGTATCCAGTATGGGCTGCTCACCATAGCGAATGCGATAAAAAGTGTGATTATGTAAATTATTTTCCGTCTGCGTCTTACTTTGGGAAAAGAGCACGCAGTACCTGAGTCACAGAGTGCTTGAGGTTTAAAAATTTGCCAGCCCGCGAATGTAAAAAATGATAGTACGAGCACGATGAAAAAAGGGCTATAAGGCTCTAGCACTGTTAGATTGGCGATCCATGCACCGTTAACGCCAATGACCAAGAGGAAGAGCGGCCCTACGCAACATAGGCTTGCACCAATTGCAGCGCCAATGCCACCAATAATCGACATGATGGGCGAGATTTTCAACATCAATTCCTTATTAATTGAATTCAACGAGTGTCAATGTCAACAATATAGATGCCGTACCTAAGTACGGAGTCAAGTCGTATGCTAAAAAAATAACGAACTAGGGTTGAAGGGAATCAATGATGGGGCAGTGGGATTTGTCGTCATTATCAGCGCATTGGTTCAGCAGCGTGGCGAGCGCTTTCTCAAGACGTTTCAAGTCATTCATTTTATCCTGAATCGTTAGTAATTTATGCTCTGCAAGCGCTTGAACCTGAGTGCAGGGGCGTTCCTCTATGCTCAATAGTGATATGACTTCGTCTAGTGTAAAGCCGAGTTCCTGTGCACGTTTTATAAAGCGTATTTTTGCAATCGTTTCATCTGGGTAGTGGCGATATCCTTGTGTCGGTTTTTCGGGCTGCACAATGAGCCCTTTCCTTTCATAAAAACGTACTGTTTCCACGTGAATACCAAGTTCATTGGCGAGCTTGCTTATCGTACGAGGCATACGCGATTTTGGCATTATTGTGTTTTTGCCTGTGTGTTGACTTCCACTGTGATGTGCGCCAACTCTGTTTGATTTTTTAGTAAACGTTTAATTTGATCTGGCTCCGTAGCCGAATCAGTCGCAACTGAAAGTATGCAAGCATAATGTGTTTTCCCAACACGCCATAAATGAAAATCGGTAACTTGCATGTCGAAGGGCATTTTGTGTACCTTTTCTTTAAGTTGTTGTGCAAAGGGTTTATCCATTTCAGCGTCGAGTAATACATTGGCTGTGTTTTTAATTAAGCCAACAGCCCAAATCGTTACCAGGATGGCTCCTACAATCCCCATCACAGGATCGAGCCAATTCGCCCCCCAAAGCTTACCGCCGAATAGTGCTACGATGGCCAAGAGCGAGGTTAAAGCATCTGTGATCACGTGCAAATACGCCGCACGCAGATTTAGATCGTGGTGGTGATGATCGTGATCATGATGACCATCATCGCCGTGATGGTGATGATGGCCGTCTTTCAATAGCCAGGCGCATACAAGGTTGACTAGTAGGCCTAGCACGGCCACAAGAATAGCTTGATCGTATTGAATGGGTGTTGGAGCTAAGAGTCGTGCCACCGACTGAAACAACATTAGCCCGGCAATACCCACCAGAAAAATAGCGCTGGTGTACCCGCCGAGCACCTCGATTTTCCAGGTGCCAAAAGCAAATCGTGGGTGTTGCGCAAACCGTCGTGCTGCGGCGTAGGCCGCAACAGATAGCCCCAGGGCCAATGCATGTGAACTCATGTGCCAACCATCGGCCAGCAAAGCCATGGAGTTAAACATCCATCCACTGGTGATTTCGGCCACCATCATGATGACAGTCAGAACCACCGCCCAGCGGGTATTGCGCTCGGCAAGTGGATTACCCTCGTCAAAAACATGATCGTGGATACGGTGGTTGGCTTCAACTTGCATAGTGTCTTGTTCCAAAATTTTGTGTAATATACTATACCCCAGTATACAATAACGCCGGAACCAATCAATGTCTCACACCGTCAAACAACGTGAAAAACTACTTGCTCGCGTTCGCCGAATCAAAGGGCAGGCCGAAGGGCTGGAAAAGCTACTTGCGAAAGACGGCGAGTGCAGTAAGGTGTTACAGCAAATTGCCGCTGTTCGAGGTGCCGTCAATGGATTAATGGGTGAAGTATTGGAAAACCACATTCGAGAGCATTTAGGTGTCCATGATATTACGCCTGAGGAACGTGATGCCGATGTTGAACAAGTTGTGAGTGTTTTACGCTCTTATCTGAAATAAAAAACACTGACATCCATGACATGCTAAAGCCTACTCGACTCAACATAAGATTAGAATCACCTTGCTTATTCTGAATTGTCGAAAGGTGGATTGCGAGCTTGGTATATGGAGTGCTAAACCAAACATAAAAAATTGCACTGAGTGCGTACAACACGCTAGTGGCTAATACGGCTACTTAACACCTTCAAATTCACCGGTAAAGTTCGCGTCGTAGACTTCACCGACGTCAGATATTAAAACGTACAATGTTTTTTTCTCACTTTCATTCAGCACCAATATAATGTAATAACCTTTACCCTTTTTAGTAATAGCTATGTTCTCGGCTGGTACCGAAGCCCAGGTAATTGGAAGTTGGCCAAAACCAAGCCCTGCGTCACGAGTGGTTAGATTAGTGGCAACATCAAGCGCTAGCGACTGTGCAGCAGATTCGGAAATGGGGCCATGGTCGCTATGCGCGAACAATGATTGAGATGTAAGTAGTGTCAGTACCATTAAAACGGTCGATAGAATTTTCATAGGTATGTCCTTTCGTTAATTTTTGGTGAAGCAGTTAATGGGAGTGATAATGTTCACCATCATGTGAATGCTTTTCAGGCTCAGTTTCTTGCTGCTCTTTTTGCTGTTCTGGCACTATCTCTGGAAACCTGCTCTGATTGAGGTCAAACTTCTTGGGGTAGTTTGCTAAAGGTGAGGATTCTCGCTGCATATTTTCGTGAGTATGGTGGTGGTCATCTTGATTCAGCGGAAAGTCATCGGAATAAGCGGTGTGCTGATAACCGTGTAATTGCATTAGTAACAGCAAGCCACCCGCCAGCATTAATGCCACATTGGCAGCCTTACTGAATCGCTGAAACGACGCCGTTTTTCGCCACGCAAGCAAAATGATCAGCATCACGCACAAGGCAATGATTTGTCCCACTTCAACACCCACATTGAATGAGAGGATTTTCAACACAAGGCCATGATCACCCAAGGGGAGTTGTTGCAGGCGTGTCGATAAACCAAAACCATGGATTAAGCCAAATATAAACACCATCCACGTTAAATTGGGTGATGACATTTGGAAATATTTTTTAAACCCGTCCAAGTTATCGAAAGCTTTGTAACAGACGGTTAAAGCAATAACGGCATCAATTAAATAGTAATTTGCGGTGATTCCCCACAGTGTTGCAAATACCAAAGTAATTGAATGGCCAACAGTAAACGCGGTAATAAATTTCAAAATATCGCGAAAGCGAGTTAAGAAAAACATCACGCCGAAAAGAAACAGCAAGTGGTCGTAGCCAGATAGCATATGCGTTGCACCCAGGTGCATATATTCAAAATAGCCTGCATTCAATATTCTGGCTTGATCTTCAGTCGACATACCGTGTGACATAGCATTGGTGCTAATGAAGCACAGCAAACCCATCGTTAATAGTCTTATCATAATGTCCTCAAACATTGTTATTTAAACGTTACTGTTACGTTAAAGATGCTTTATGCTTCTAAGCGTAATTAAGTTGTCGCTTATCTCGATGTACCAAGCGATAAAGCACCGGTAATACAAATAGTGTTAATAATGTTGATGAAATAATCCCGCCAATGACCACCGTGGCAAGTGGACGCTGCACTTCTGAACCTATACCAGTATTTAAGGCCATGGGTACAAAACCTAAGGACGCAACCAGTGCCGTTGTTAATACTGGGCGTAACCGTGTCAACGCACCTTCAACAATGGCTTTTTCAACACTTAAACCGTCGTGAATTAATTCACGAATAAACGACACCATCACCAAGCCATTTAAAATAGCGATGCCCGACAGGGCGATAAAACCAACCGCTGCGGAAATGGAAAACGGGATATCGCGCATCACCAAAAACAGAACACCGCCGGTAAGTGCAAGTGGCACACCGGTAAAAATAATAAGGGCGTCTCTAAACGAACCGAGCGCAAGAAACAGCAAGCCCACAATCATGATTAGCGTGATTGGTACTACCAGCGTTAAGCGTTTTGAAGCGGATTGTAACTTTTGATAAGTGCCGCCGTATTCCACCCAATAGCCCGCAGGAATGTCTACGGAGTCTTTAATTTGGGTTTGAATATCCGCAACAAAAGATCCCAAATCACGTCCGCGTACATTAGCGGTAACAAAGACACGGCGTTTGCCGTTTTCGCGGTTGATTTGATTAAAGCCTTCCAACAGCTCCATTGATGCTAATTCTTGCAAGGGAACAGCGCTGTCGTTCGCGAGCTGAATAGGTAGGTACTTTAAACGATCCATATCCGTTCGACGTGCTTCCGGTAAACGCACCACAATATCCGTGCGCCGGTCGCCTTGATAAAATTGGCCAGCGACTTCACCACCCAATGCAATAGCCAGCTGATCCTGCAACTCGCTCACCGCCAAACCGTATTGCGCTAGCACATCGATTTTGGGCTGCAAGGTCATAATCGGTAAGCCCGTGGTCTTCTCCATTTGCACATCGGCAATACCTTCCACACTGGAAATCGCTTGCTGAATGTCATTACCCAGTTTGTCCAATTGCTCAAAATCATCACCGAATATTTTAATAGCCAATTCTGCACGAACGCCAGAAAGTAACTCATTAAATCGCATCTGAATGGGCTGTAAAAACTCGTAGCGATTACCGGGAATGGGTTCAACCAATGCGGCTAAATCGTCCACAACTTGAGCTTTGGTTTTATTTGGATCTGGCCATTCATGGCGAGGTTTTAAAATAATGAAGTTATCGGCCACGCTAGGGGGAACAGCGTCTGTTGCTACATCGGCCGTACCTACCTTGGCGAAGATGCGTTCAACTTCTGGCATTTCTTTTATTTTTGCTTCAAGCGTTTTTTGCAAGTCTACGGCCTGACTCAACGAGGTTCCAGGAATGCGCAGCGCGTGCATCGCAATATCGCCTTCATCTAAATTTGGTACAAACTCACTGCCCAAGCGCGTAGCCACCCAAGCGGAACCCACTACCAATACAAGCGCGATCGCCACTACCGCCCAGCGCGCTTTCAATGCGATGTTCAATAGCGGTTCGTAAACAGAACGCGATACTTTAATAATCGCACTGTCTTTTTCTGTCACAGGTTTTTTGAACAACAACGCGATACACGCTGGAACAAAAGTAATCGACAACACAATGGAGCAGGCTAAGGCGATTACTACGGTTAACGCCATGGGGTGGAACATTTTTCCTTCCACGCCGGTCAGCGCAAAAATGGGCAAGTAAACGGCCGTGATAATAAACACCCCGAATAACGCAGGACGAATCACTTCACGTGTTGCCTGAAAAACAATGTCAAAGCGTTCTTTGGTGTCCAAGGTTTTACCGGGAGAAGACGCATGACTGAGGCGTCGTAAACAATTTTCAACAATGATAATGGCTCCATCCACAAGCAAACCAAAATCCAGCGCGCCCAGACTCATTAAATTGGCACTGACACCGGCATGCACCATGCCTGTCACCGTCATTAACATAGCGATCGGAATAACTGCGGCGGTCAACAGCGCCGCGCGTACATTGCCCAATAAAAAGAACAAGATGACAATGACAAGTAAAGCGCCTTCGAGTAAATTCGTTTGCACCGTTTTTAAGGTTTTATCGACTAGAGTGGTTCGATCGTAAACGGCCGTTGCCGTAACGCCTTCTGGCAAGCCTTGTTTGATTTTATCCAGTTTTTCTGCCACTGCTTTGGCCACGGTGCGACTGTTTTCCCCGACCAACATAAATACGGTGCTCATCACCACTTCGCGACCGTTTTGGGTGGCCGCGCCGCTGCGTAATTCTTTACCCTCTTCAATATTGGCAATATCTTTAATGCGTAGCGGCACACCTTGATCGCTGCGAATCACAATATTCCCGATGTCGTTGAGCGTTTCTTTTTGTCCGGGGACACGTAATAACCATTGCGCCCCGTTGTGTTCAACAAAGCCAACACCGCGATTTTGATTGTTATTTTGAATCGCCCGAATCACATCTTGTTGGGTGAGTTCGAACGCCAGTAGCTTTTCAGGTTCAAACGCCACTAATATTTCCCGCTTGTAACCGCCAATAGGATTCACTTCGACCACACCGGGTACTCGAAGCAGTTGCGGTCGAATAATCCAGTCGTGCACTGAACGTAAATCAGTGGGCGTTACCAGTGAGCCATCTTTATTGAGTGCGCCGGGTTCGGCGTCCACCGTAAACATAAAGATTTCACCCAAGCCTGTGGCGATAGGACCCAATTCAGGCTCGAGCAAGCGAGGAAGATTGGATCGTGCACTGGATAGGCGCTCATTCACCAACTGACGGGCAAAGTAAATGTCGGTGTCATCACTAAAGATAATGGTGACTTGCGAAAGCCCATAGCGGGAAACCGAGCGTGTGTATTGCAGGTTGGGCAAACCCGCCATAGCGGTTTCAATGGGAAACGTCACCCGCTGCTCAATCTCTTGTGGTGTGAAGCCTGGAGCCTCAGTGTTGATCATCACCTGTACGTTGGTGATATCGGGAACAGCATCAATCGGTAATTTGGTGAAATTCCAAATACCTAAACCACTGATGGCCAGCACCGCCACCATAATTAAGGCCCGACGCTGGATAGCAAATTGAATCAAATATTCAAGCATGATATTTCCTTAAAACGGGTAAACCTTAGTGGTCGTGAGAAGCGCCGGACTTTTCAATATCGGCTTTGATAATAAAACTGTTTTCTGTCACGTATTCGGTACCGGGATTTAGTCCCCCCAATACCTCCACCCATTCTCCGGCTTCACGCCCAAGCTCCAACATCCGCACCTCATATTCGTCGCCCACTTTTGCATACACCACGGTAAAGTCTCTGAAGGCCTGTAAGCCAACCCGTTTCACGGCAAGTGGTACGCTAAAGCGCGCGACTTCAATGTCACCAGTAATAAATTGACCCGCTGATAGCGTACTATTTTTATTGTCGATTTCTACACGTACGGTACTGGCTTGATTTGCCTTTAGCTGCGCATCAATTGCGTTCACACGCGCGGTCAATGCAGTCTCTTGCCCATTCACATGCAGGGTGACTTCGGCGCCCACAGCAACGCGTTTTCGATCAACTGAGAATACCGATAGCTCTGCCGTAAGTTTTGAGGTGTCAACAATCGACATCAAGATTCGGCCGCCACTTTGCTCACCAGGATTAGCAGCTTTGCTAGTGACGACGCCATTAATCGGTGAGCTAATGGTGAAACTTTTTAAGCTCTCATTGCTGTTGATGGTAATGAGCTTATCTCCAGCCTTTACCGTTTGTCCTAAGCGCGCATGTACTGTTGTTATTTCACCCTCAAAGCGCGCGCTAATGTTGCGCTCGGCGTCAGGTTGTGGGACCAACTTGCCGAACGATTCGATGGTTTCAACCAGCGTGGCTTCACCGGCTATGTCGGTTTGTATCTCCATCGCCTCCGCCACTGCGGGTTCGATACGTGTTCGACCTTCAAAGTTATCGTATTGCCATTGATGCGCAGTGCCCTGGTGGTTTGCTTTAATTGTGACTACAAACGAGTGCGGTTCATAAATCTCCATATCGCCGCGTAAAAAATCGGCTTGTGGTTTGAAGTTGATCGTATCAACTACATTACCTAAGCGAGTGAGCGTTACCACAAGCGAAACATCCTCCGGCTTGACGGGCTGTCCATCATTCATAATCCACACACGAAATTCCGGCGGTACACCCGTTTCAAAAATAGCGAGCTCCAGTACAAAATCTCCATCTTTCAATAGACGTCCGCGATGCTCACCTTTTTGAGGCTCCGCTTCTTTAGCTTCTGTTTCGGCGGCCAGACTGAAAGAGGTATACCCAAGAAAAGCTAAAGCAATAAGCGTAATCATAAAGGAGCGTAGATACATAAAAGGGCGTAGAAGAGAGTTAATCATTGGATATCCCCGTTGTTTTCAAATTCTTTTACAGATGAAGTTCCCATTAAATTCAGCCCCGTTAAACGCTCAATTTCCGTCAAATTGTTGTGCGCTTTTAAGCGTACATCGATCAATTCCATTTTCGTATCGAAGACTTCGTTTTGTAGCGCATACCACTCTCTGTAGCTGTATTTGCCGAGTGAATAAGCTTTTTGTGTTTCAACAAGCGCTCGCTCTAGGCGGGGCAATATTTTGTGTGTGAGTGCATAGTTGAGGTGATAGCTGTGTTGGAGTTCTTCGTACAACACGTAAAGCTGGGTAGAAAGTTGAATCTCTTTAGCGCGAGCGTCAGCCACGTAACGTGCCTGCTCGGCGCTAAGTGCCGAAATTTGATGTTTATTACGGGTGGATTTACCCAGTGGCAGGGATACGCCAAATGTTAGACCGTAATCTTCTGTCGCCTCATAGCGTCGGACCCCGGTATTGAATCGCCAGCGATTTTTTACCTCTTCACGGGCGAGTGTGATTTCAGTCTCGACAACCCGTTGTTGCGTTAAAAAATATTGAACTTGAGGGTTTTTGCTTATCCCGTTTTCCAACGCGTCATAACTAATCACCTGTTCTTTCAGCGTTAGCGCTCCGTTAACTCCAACAAAATCGACGCTAGAATTTCCCCACTGCGATGCCAATACCTTTTTAGCCGATTTTAATTCGTGCTGAATATCTTCCACCTCAAGTTCACGTCGCTCCAAATTAACCTCAGCTTGAAACTTATCAGCAGACGGAGAGCGCCCGGCATCCACCCGTTTTTGTATTTCTCTAAGTATTTGAACGGCGTGTTGCTGTGTGTTTTTAGCCACAACTAATCTTTCCTGATAGGCCAGCACTGTTAAAAACGCATGCGCCGTTTGCGCTGCAACATCGTAACGTTGAATGTCACGTTCAATTTCCAGTACGTTAGCCTTGGATTGGGCAGACTTGACGCGCTGATCAAGCAGTCCACCCTGTAAAACCCAACTGATACTGAGCGTTGATTGCGCGTTGTCGAGACCCGTGTGTTCGCCCGTACCGAGCGCATCTTCAAGCGTCAGATTAATTTCCGGCTTTTCACCAATAGCGGCTTGTTGGGCCTGCGCATTTGCACTCTTTACGCGGTATTGATAAGACGCAAGCGTTGGGTGGCTTTGCAAACTAAGCTCTACAGTTTGTGTGAGCGTCAATTCGTCACGAGGAGTTTCAGCTGCCATAAGGGGGGCCGATAGTGCGAAATAAATTGCTGTTCCGGAGAAGCTTGCAAGCTTAAGTAAACAACCAAAAAACCGATTGGTAGTCGGTTTTTTGGTTGTGCTAAAGGGGATAAACAATCGCATTAGCGTTCCTTTAAAAGCGTAAAGTTAAAATAGGTGATTTAGTGGCTAAATAGCCGTTCAAGCGCGTGATGAAGTAGATCTACAGAAAACGTGCTAAGTAGGGCTGCCGCTATGGAAAACGAAAAAAATAATAAGATCGGAAATGACTGACCTTTGTTATCGTTGAGGAGATACTCAATGCGTAAAGTCAATGGATGGGTAGAAAAATGGCAATTTGACAAGGGCATCGAACCTATAGACCGTTGACCTAAACTGAAAACGTTAAGCAGAGTTTTAGCGATTACCGTTTCATCGCTCATCGTAGATAACACAGATTCATCTGCGGCCTGCTCCAAGGCGAGTGAAAAATCATTATTCAGCTGTTGAGCAATAAACTTCGGGAAAAAAGCAGCCAATAGTGAAAACCCATATTTTCTTAATGGATCGTACGACCTTGCATGCGCTAATTCATGCTCAGCCACAACGATTGCTTCTTGTGAAGTTAACTGAGCGCTAAGACCACTTGTAATATATGACCTAGGGCTAAAAAGACCTGAGGTGAACGCCCGCGACTCCTCAGATTCGATCACCGTCAGGCCCTGCTTAGAATTAGTATTCTGTATAAAGAAATCGAGCTGATTAAGTTGCGTATTGGCCTTAACGGCTTTTACGATCTTGGTTAAGCATACGCTAAAAAAAACTATGCAAAACACACCTATCGATGCGCCGTGCCAGCTTAGAATTTCAAATTGGTAAATGTGATGCCAGTGAAGAAAAGTGGAAAACCATGTACCGCTATTTGACGTCAATTCTGGGAGAACGAGCAAAATAACACTGAATAAACTGATAACCCAGGGGAGAATACCGATGCACCACAAAATACCGATTTTGGTATTAGCCTGAAAGCGGTTAAGCGAATTCGAGATGAAATATATCGTCACGCTAATAAAAATCAGCGACGCGCTAAGACTGACAAAAATAATTGACAGTATATTCAAGCTCAACCCCCAATAGCCCAAAATCATTTAACGCCACCAGCCCGTGAAGCCGCACGCTTTTCTTCTATCAGTCGCTCGAGTTCATCCAGCTGTTCATTATCAAGATCCGACGACAGAGAGGAGAAGGCGGCGAGCAAAGGACTGTCTTTTGTTGAGCCAAAGTCACTGGCGATATCATTGATTAGCTGCCCTATAAAAGCACCGCGATTTATTGCAGCTTTGTATAGGTAAGCGTGCCCCTGTTTTTCTCGACTCAACAAACCCTTTTTGAATAAGCGATCTAGCGTGCTTTGGATGGTATTCAGCGTACCGCCGCGATTTTTTTCAAAATGTGCGAATACTTGTTTGGCATCCACTTCGCCAGTATCCCAAATATGCTGAAGCACTAATTTTTCGAGTTCGCCAAGATTCATAACATCAATCACACAGAATTTATACGGGCGCTACGGTAGCACACCAAAAACCGATTGCCAATCGGTTTTTGGTGTGCCTGCTTAACGGAAGAGCCCCTGATAATTAAGCTAGGTAGTTCAATCCATAGGCCTGACAGTGGCTCTGCAACGCGTAAATGCCAGCCTTGAGCGATTTGTGTCAATGCGCAAAACTCTGATCAATCGAGGCAAAAACCTGTCCGTAGCCGCAATTCGCGTGGAGCTACGCATTTGACAGGATAAGACGGTTGTTTGCTCTTATCGCTGATCACCTCAGGCCACACCGACCTTTTTGTTGTTTGGCGACGGGAAAGGCTCATGCGCAGTCAGCGGTGATCCTAACTAAATTCACAGCGCATTCAAATTATCATAGACGATTAAAATTAAAACCAAAGAGTTTGGTTAATTCGGGCTCATTTTTCCGGAATGACGACTAACCCTTTCATTCTTGCTCACCACCAAGCAACAAATGCATTTTCTCCATGAGTATTACGGCTGCGTTATTATTGAACTGCTGGCCTTCATCGATGTATTCCCAGACTGTGGCATCACTTTTCCAGCCTCCTTGTTTTTTGATCAACTCAAAATCGATCCGCTCTCTTGCGGCCGAAGTTGAAAGCCCCCTGCGAAAGCTGTGGCTGCTTAACTCTGGAACAAAGTCAAAACCGCACGACGTACCCAGTGTTTTTAAAAGCGCATTGATCGCTCCCGCGCTTAGCGGTTTATCTTTTATCTGATCCCAGCGATTGATCGGGCGGAAAAGCGGACCAGAATTGATCTCTGCGACCTCCAGCCAATCCTTTATTGCCATCGCCGCACAAACTTCGCGGGCGCCGTAGGGTAGGGCGCGCGTTTGCCCCAAGGCGTTCTGGTCCGTTTTTGAACGCGGCATCCTGATAACCAAGCCCTCAGGCTCCCAAACCAAATCTTGAACCCGAATGGACACCAGCTCACTCCTCCGAAAGGCACCGAAGAAACCGGTTAGGACAAGCGCCAGATCTCGGCATCGCTTATTAGCGGAGGGTAACTGCCTGAGATGGCTGACCATTGTCGCGATATGCTCGAGCCTTAACGCTTTGGCTTTACGTTTAGGTTGGCCGTGAGAACGTCTAATTCCTTCCATGGTTTTACGCACAAGGGGTGTATCAATCGGGTTTGACAGGCCTTGGTATCGATGCCATTGGCTCATAGCTGTGAGATGTAAATCCAGGGTGCGAACACTCAACGTAGGCGCCTTCGCCAGCAAATATTCAATTACCGAGTGTTGTTCTGTCGGCAAGCGGCCGCCCCATTTTTCGAACTGCTTGATAGCAGAGCGATAGGCTTTGCGCGTGTTCTCCGAGGTCGCAGCGCTGAGGTATTGTCGAAGGGTTTCTGACGCGCCTGGCGAAGGAAGGTCTGTACCGACAGTAAGCAACGGTTTTTCTGGGTAGGGACGGTTGTCAGTCATTGATCGCTCCCATAAGCGGAATACATTGAGATTCGGGGTTTGTACTGCAGTGGTACATGACAAATATATACGATTCTACTCTAACCCACGATAAGGGTGATTATCGTGGGTTTAAAAATCAAACTCAACTATACTTTCATAATCGTTATATTATGTTATATTACGGAATACATAATACGGTACTAAATTCTCACAGGTAAAACTAATGGCCCGACCCGGTGTGACTTACTATGACATCAGTCGAGCTGCTGAAGCGGTCAAGGCGCGAGGCAGCGACCCCACTATTGATCGCGTTCGGGAGCAGCTCGGAACGGGTAGCAAAAGCACAATTGCACCCTTGCTAAAACAATGGCGAAACAATGTTGAGTTGAGCATTGAGGAGTCTGATACTGGCTTGCCTTCGGATCTTATCAGTGCCGTGAAATCCTTGCGCGATCGCATCCAGCAAGCATCAGAAGAAGTGGTTGAGCAGGCGAAGAAGGACTATCAATCCCGAGTCCAGACGCTTGAGCGCACACTCGCTGACACACAAAAAGAGCTGTCTGAAGCCTTGGGTCGAGAACGAACCTTAAAGCAGCAAGTCACTGATCTTGAAACTAAATCTAGCAAATTAAATGGTGAGCTTAACGGCTTAGAATCCCGCTTCGCGGTGACCGAGTCCGAACGTAATGCGCTGCAAGCCCGTGCGCAGGAGCTAAAGGAAACAGTTTCTGAGTTAAAGGATGAAGGCAGAACGGTGCGCGATCATTTTGAGCATTATCAGGAAAAAATGGCAGAGGACCGCCAGCTTGAAAGAGGCCAGTTTCAGTCTCAGCTAAAGCAGCTACAGTCTCAGATTGAAGGTCAGGCCAGGCAACTGACACAGACTCAGAAAGAAAAAGAAGCTTATCGATCTCGGTATGAAAGCGCTCAGGGGCAGGCCGAAAAAGTTGCTTATGAAAATCAGGAGCTAAGACACAAACTGGAATCCGGAGGTACTCGGATCAAAGAACTAGAAGCGGAATGTGGCGCCAAGAACAAAGAGGTTATCGAATTTGATCGAAATATCAGCCAGTTAATGGCTCAAGTTCAGGGCCTGAAAGAACAGCTAGCATTCAAAAGCGTGACTTTAGAGGGTATTAAAACGGATTTTCAGGAGATTCGTGATTATGCAGATCGTCTTGAAACTGAGAATAAAGAAATTGCTGAAGAAAAAGCAGTACTTCATGGGCGTCTAGTACAATTGCAGGAATCCCTCGGATAGGATTACTGTCGATGCTGAACAGATAACATGTGGTCACAATGGCGTGTTGATAATGGCGAAGTCTATTCGGTTCAAAAATTGGGTTAATTAAAACTTCTGGTATGGATGTAGAGATAGTGAGTGAAACAAAAGAAATCCCACCTTTGCGTAAGATTAAGCAGAATGGTGAACGGTATTATCGCCGGCAGCCGATTGAGACCATGCTGGCCGAATGCGCGGCCGTGCCATTTGAATTGCTTGCAGACCGTGCACGCGTTACTGATAGACGTTCACAAGATTACATGCCTTCAGAAATTTTAGTTCATTTGGTTAGGCAAACGAAACACCAAAACTCGGACGCACAATTTAATGTACTTTACCCGTTGCTTGAGCGACGAATCCGTCAAGCGTGTCCGGCGAAGGAAGTTCGTGCGAACGGCACTGTTGCAGAGGTTGGCACATATGCTGATCTTCAGGAACATGTTCTTGAGCGTGTTGTGAAGCTCCTGCTTCGCGACAGATCAAAGTACGAGGAAAAGTTAGATATTTACGAGGTGGTATTTGATCGTGTCGTAGCGAAGCTGCGTGATAGTGCTTTTCGTAGTATGTTTTCCAAATACAACCCGTTGACTCCAATCGAATATGATGAAAGTGGCGAGGTAACGAAAGAAGTAGAGGAAAGTCTGGACCGGTATCGGCCAGATAATATGACACAAGAAGAGGAGTTTACTTACCGGTTTCAGTTACGTGCTGCGATTGGCTCTCTCCCAGAGGATGAAAGAAGGCTCGTTGATCTGGAAGAAGCTGGCTATCCTGACCAAAGTGAAAATCCAGAAGTAGAAACGATTGCGAAGCTACTTGGACGTACACCAAAAACAGTTCGAGCGATGCGTAAACGTGCTTATCAAAGCATACGTGAACGTCTCTGCATAGAGGTTGAAAATGACTAACAATATTAACTTTGACGACATACTCGATGAGTTCATAATGGAAGAACTGCTGGATCATTCGGTTCTTAAGAGCTATATCGACAGATACCCGAGCTTGGCACTGGAGTTGACAGATCTTTACCATGAGTTGGCACTGGCGGATGCTCGTAATAATTTGGCAAGCATACAGTTGGAAACAAGGCATTTAACTTCTGCAACAGCGCCTGACCATAATCGTGTTGAAGCAGCACTTGCTGGTGATGAACTCCGATCCCTAGCTCGGAAAGTTGGGTTGCCTAGAGATTTTTTTGCTGGTTTTCGCGACCGCAAAGTTCGGCTTGGCTCAATACCAGAGCCAGTTGTAACAGGTTTAGCCCGCGAACTGGGTGTTGCGGTTCATGTTTTGGTTGACTTCTTGCGAAGTCAACCTCGAACGAACACTGGTTTTGCTTTCAAGGCCGATGGAAAGCCAAACGAAGGAGTTGTTCTCGAGTACGATGAGTTTCTTGACAGTCTCGCCTTTACGGATCAGGAAGGACACGCACTGGATCGTTTTTGTCAATTAGATGGACATAGTTGAATTCGCACGACAGCGTGCAGCCGCGCTGCATGATGAGCTCCTCTGTGCTGGATATGATCCAGCACAGTCATATAAGTTTGTCTTGGCGGAAGCTGGGAGGCGGGATATCGAGGTTCGGGGGTATCCGGCAGGACACGCGATGCTCAATGGTGGTCGAGCCCTTTTTGACCCTGCCGGAACCATTCGTCACGAACGTACAGGCGATGTATTTCTGGATGCATTTTTCGTTGCTCATGAAATTGGACATGCCGAGCTCGGTGGACACACTGAAATCACGTCGAGTGTAGAGATTGATCCTACCCGTCCATCGGACGGCGGTGCATCCGGTGCCGAACGAGCGGTTGATTACAGTCGAAAAGCTCGGCAGGAAGTACAAATGGACCTCTTTGCGCGCGAATTTCTGTTTCCACGAGCGCTCGCTCGGCGCTGGTATCTCGAAGAAGGACTCTCAGCTCAGGCGATAGCGGAAAGGCTTCGAGCACCTTATGACATGGTCGCGGTTCAAATATTTGATGCAATCTGGCTTCCCACAATTAAATCGCAGGTTTCAGAGGGCGATCCGCCGAAACCATTAAATGACGCACAAAAACGTGCTGCACGCCACCGTGGTGGACCGCTGCTTCTGCGGGCAGGGCCCGGCACGGGGAAAACCCAGACGCTCATCGGTCGGTTGGAGGAACTTAGGAATTCTGCTGTTAAACCATCTTCCATTCTTGTTCTGACATTTTCAAATAAAGCTGCTGGTGAAATGACTGACCGGGCGATGTCCGCCTGGCCAGAAGCAGCCGGAGAGCTGACCATCGGGACCTTTCACTCATTCGGGCTAGACATTCTTCGGCGATTTCATGAGCGAGCCTCACTGCCGGCTGAACTGAGGCTACTTGATACCGCCGAAGCTGTCGCCTTGGTCGAGAATGAGTTTATTCGGCTGAACCTCCGACATTTTAGGGAGCTGCGTGATCCAACAGATGTTTTGAGGGACCTGCTAGCTGCAATTTCCCGTGCCAAAGACGAGGTGGTCGGTGATCAAGATTATAAAATACTTGCTCAATCGACATACGACACAGCTCAAACCGATGAAGAACGGATTCATGGCGAGAAGTGTTTAGAAATTGCTGAGGTATATGAGGCATATGAGACGCTTAAAGCCGAGCGTGGTGCGGTCGATTTCGGCGACCTGGTATCCCGTACCGTGAGGCTTATCGAGACTGACGCAGATGTGCGTGGGCAGTTATGCTCACGTTACTCTCATGTCCTTGTAGACGAGTACCAGGATGTCAATCGCGCAAGTGTCCGGTTGTTGAAGGCGTTGAAGCCTGACGGACAGGGACTGTGGGTTGTGGGGGATGCCAAACAGTCGATTTATCGCTTTCGTGGAGCATCATCCTTCAATATGGTGCGGTTTGAGACCGACGACTTTCCCGGGGGGCAGGCGATGGGGTTGACGGTTAACTACCGTTCTGTCCAAGAGGTTTGTGATGCATACGCAAGATTTGCGTGTGCAGATATGAGAGCTGCGGAAACTGGATTTCAATCGGAAGCACATCGAGGCTCATCCGGCCAAAAACCCGTTTTCGTAAGTGTGGGCACGAAAGACGACGAACTGAATGAGCTTGTTGCTCGGATCAATGCCTGCAAGGATAGTGGTATCACCTACATGAATCAGGCAGTCCTTTGTAAGTCCAATGATAGGCTGGCTGAAGTGGCCGCTTGCCTCGAAGCGCAAGGTGTACCTGTCCTGTTTCTGGGGCCTTTGTTCGACCGGCCGGAAACCAAAGAGGCGCTTTCACTGCTTTCTCTCCTCGTCGACCCGCGGGCGATGGCACTGGTAAAGGTTGCGACAACTCCAGAATTTTCAGTGCCGTTGGCGGACGTTGAAGCTGCTGCAAAGGACCTAGCTGATGCCTCTTCCCTGGAGCCACTTGCCTGGCTCAACATACTTCCCGCAAGTGAGGGCATCTCCTCCGAAGGTGCTAGCGGCTTTGCCGCTCTTGCAAAAGCGTTTCAGGGGCTTACGCCCGAGTTAACGCCCTGGAGGGCTTTCGCTTCGATCTACCTTGATCGCACTCGCCTTGCTGCCCGGTATGCAAATGGCCTGGCCGAAAATGAGTCGTTGCCTGCGATCGCACTGTGGCAACTGCAAAATTTTCTAAGATCGACGTATATTGAACGGCATGGTTACCCAATTGGAGATCTGCTGAACCATATTCGTCGACTCGTCATTTTGTCGGACGAGAGAGATTTGAGGGACCTTCCGGTCGCCGCTCAGTCCCTTGACGCCGTCCGCCTATTAACGATCCATAAGAGCAAGGGGCTTGAGTTCAAAGCCGTACATATGCCCTCGCTGTCCGCCGCTTCACTGCCTCAGTCTGCTAATCAAATTCGTGCCTTACCGCCTCCAAATGGATTAATTGATGGGGAAGGTATTCGGGGCCTCGATGCACTTAAGCCCGGACATGTTGAAGAACAGGAGTGCCTCTTCTTTGTCGCTTTATCCCGTGCAGAAGATCGCCTCTTTCTATACGCGCCCTCGAAGCAGCGAGGCGGTCGATCCCAGAAGTTGTCACCATTCATTGATCGCCTCGGCGATACGCTGAGGACTGAGGAGCCGTTGGTTAAAACCGATGCATCCCAAACGACCCCAAGGCGTGTAGACATCCAGTTTGAGGAAACGGTTACCCTGACGCCGGCACAGCTCACCCTCTATGACAGGTGTCCGCGACGCTTCTTGTTTACTCACGTTCTCAAGTTGGGAGGGCGTCGTACGGAAAGCGCTTTCATGCAAATGCATGCCGCCGTTCAACGTGCAATCGACGCTCTCTTGACCGACCCTTCGAATGAGACTCCCGACTTTGATGAGCACTGGCAGGCACGTGGTCCGGCTGAGAACCCAAATTCAGAAGACTATAAGGCGGCTGGACGTAGGCTATTCGATATTTTGATTGCCCTCCGCAAAGGCGACAAACCACTCACCCCGCGCGACCTCAAAATCGACATTGGAACGGCGAAGATAGTGGTTAAGCCCGATGACCATGTTGAGAAGAGCGACGGTCGGGTCGTTGTTCGTCGCATCTGGACCGGTCGCCAGACTTCTAAGGCTACTGAGTCACTCGATGCTGCTGCATACCAGTTGGCGGCTGGTCGGGATGCTGAAGTGGAGTTTGTTTTCCTTACCGATGAGGTCGCCGCTCCGGTCTCCTTGAGCCAGAAGATGCTCAATAATCGCCGCGACCGGATTGGCGAAGCAGTCGGCAAAATCCTGTCTGGAGATTTCCCTCCGAATCCCAATCGAACTTGCCCCCGGTGCCCGTACTTCTTCGTTTGTGACGATCCCCCAGAAGGGCTGCTCGTCAAAAAAAATCTCTTCTGATTTACCGGTCTGGTGAAAATGCTGCGATTGCCCTCCTGAAAGCGGGAGCATATTGCCCCCGCAGCTAACTAGAAGGACATGTCTTATGACAGATAATTCTCAAGACCAGAATCTCGATGAAATCGCTGACGCTGTTCATGACGGGCGTCCGCTCAAGCCTGGAGCCCGTTTTCGGGTATTGATCGCGGATGAAACGTTGGACTTCAAAAATCATATTTTTGCTGACCCCATGCCTTTGGGACGTCAGTTTATCGAAGCGACAGGTGGTGCCCCCGTTCACGAATATACCGCAACAGCTATCCTTCCCAGTGGTGATTTCGAGGATATTCGCCTCGATGAACCCTATGATCTGCGTGGTCGCGGTGCTGAGCGGGTACTGGTGGCCCGGACCGACCGCAAGTTCCTTTTCAAGATTGATGATAAGGATCTCGAATGGCCGAAGCGCTTCATTTCCGGTTTCGTCCTCAAAAATCTTGCTGCCCTTGCGGCTAACTACGCGCTTTGGCTGGATGTTCCAGGTGGCCATGACCAGAAAATCAACGATTGCGATCTCGTCGATCTCGGAAAACCTGGTGTTGAACGCTTCATCTCGATCATTGATCAGACAACAGAGGGCAGGGAGTTGATCCCATCCGGCGATCATGCCTTTCTTGAAAGCCGAGACCTTAGTTTCGACGTCATTAAGAGTGGCGGCACGTTAGGGGTGATTCTTAAAAGTTACTCGCTACCGAAAGGCAAGTACGACCATGATGTGGCTGATATCCTGATTATCTTGCCTCCCGGATATCCTGACTCGCCGCCCGACATGTTCTATACATCACCACGGATCAAGCTGACTGCTAGCGGACGGGAAGCTCGTGCAACGAATGTGAACCACAATTTTGCTGGCCGAGTCTGGCAGCGGTGGTCGCGTCACTGCCCTGCCTGGCGTCCTGGGGTCGATGGCCTGCAAACGATGGTGGCCCGGGTTCGTGTTGCCTTGGAAGAGGCACTCTCATGATAGTGGACTTCGATTTGGTTCTTCAGGCGTCACACGAAATACAGATCAGGTCATTGCTTGAAAGTCCAGACGGCCATGAGGCCGCGGCAACATTGCTATTTGGTGTTGCCGATATTGAGGAGGATCCATGGTCTGGAGTCCGACGTCGCCGGTTTGTCAGTCATGCCTTCCGGCCTATCACCCGGAGCGAAGTGGTCGACACCTCGCCGGTTCACATCACATGGACGACCGATAGCTTGATGCACCTCTTTGGGGAGGTCGCGCGGGAAGGATGGATTCCCGCCATCGTTCACACGCATCCAGGTGGGATGGCTGAGTTTTCGGAGCAGGATAATCGCAATGAAGCAGAGCTTGCCCGTACGGCAGAATTGAAGGGTACGCATGGCCTGATCAGCATCGTAATCAACAGCGATGGGGTGATGGCCGCACGGATATGGATTACGCGGGATCAGGTTGAGCCGATCGTCCGTATTCTTCATGCTGGATCACGCATTGCCTTAACCTCACCGGAAGCCAACATCGGACCGCCTGATTTTCTCGACCGGCAGCATCGGCTTTTTGGGGATGCCGCAAATCGCACGATTTCCAATCTTCGCGTTGGTGTAGTCGGCGGTGGTGGCACAGGCAGTGCGGTGCTTCCACTACTGATGCGTCACGGAGTTCAGAAGGTGATATTGTTCGAAAGAGATAAGGCGGAGCTTTCCAATCTTAATCGGCTTCACGGCAGCCGTCGCAAGGATATCGAAGACCAAACGTCCAAGGCTGAAATTCACCAACGTATGGTTCAAGAAACTGACATTGGAATGAAACTTGTCACGATCGACGCATTTGTTGGTGATCCTGGCACAGTGGATGCCCTAAAAGCGTGTGATGTCGTGTTTTCCTGCACAGATGATCACGCTGGCAGACTCGTCCTTAATAGGTTCAGTCGATTCTATGGTATTCCTGTTATCGATGTCGGCCTTGCCATGCAGCGCCGGCCGGACAGCGGCTTTGATCTCTTTGCTCGCGTCTCAACCTTAGTCGACGGCCATCCGTGCCTGCTATGTGGTCGACATATCGACCCGCGGCGTGCTCATGAGGAAGCACTTAAACGCCGTGACCCGGCAGGGTATGAAGCCTTAAAACAGGAAGCCTATGTACTTGGTGAGGGAGACCCGGCTCCAGCGGTGGCTGCATTTACGACGGAGGCCGGATGCATGGCTATCGGCGAACTCCTCGCTGCGCTTACCGGCTTTCATGGGCAGTCGGGCATGCATGCGACGCGTGTTCGGCGCTTTCACGCCGGTGACGATCGGTTTCCTGGTGTGACCTCAACACCTGGCTGTCCTGCTTGCCAGGATCCCAACACCCTTGGCCGTGCGGATGTCGAACCCTGTCTAAATATGGTGATCTGATTATGAAAACGTGGATTATAAATACTGCGAGACAGCTCGGCTTGCTCAAGGCAGATTTCACTGCGACTGAGAGAATGAGGTTGCCCTCGCATGGACAACGTGAAGATGAAGAATTTATTTTGGTCCGTGACGGCAGTGTATCTAAATGGGCCACATTTCGATGCCCAGGAGCTTGCGGAGAGCGGATTGACCTTTCTCTCAATCCTCACCAGCGCCCTCACTGGAAAGTTACTTTGGATTGGTGGCGTAGACCGACTGTTTCACCTTCAGTTCATCAACGTAACACCTGTGGCTGCCACTTTTGGATTCGTAAGGGGAACGTGGTTTGGTGTAAAGGGGGGTAACCCCACCCATAGTTCTAAATTATTATGAAGAGACAACTATGGGGCTGGTGGTTCAGCGTTGGGCCTGCAGTGGTGGCTTCAGCCTACGGTCGGAAATTTGCGGGTCAAATGCCGAGGGATCGTGTGGTTTCTAAAAGTGATGGATCATTTGCCCAAATTCATGGAGTACCAGTAATGCCATGGAAAGCTGTCAATGTGCCAGCCGATCTTGCCAAGATATGAAAAAACCTCACTAATAGCAGATGGATTTAAAGAAAAATACTTTAGGGGGTTGCAGGTAGGTGCGGTAGAAGGATTGCGATTCCTCCGTATGCTTACTGGCTCTCGCATCGATTCTCTTGTAAGGCCATGCTCAAAGGGGTCAGACTGAATACTTATATAATGACCAGGATTTACTGTGGGCGATTAAATATTTTACCTAAAACTGACGGAGGATGAGAAATCTATGGGAATCAAAACAGGTCCAAAAAGAATTGCAAAATCAACTGGTAAACCAGATAGGCGTCAGCGTGACAATAAAAGTACTCCTGGTAACACACCTTCGCTGAAGCCTCACAAACATAAGAAGGGCGATTAAGTATGTTTCTCAATTGGATGGGTTATGCTCGCGCTTACTCACCGCATTTTACCAGCTGCATTATTTATAACTATTATTGACGGATACGTTCCACCCAAGTGGCCGATATCCAACATGTGAAATGCAGTACTGAATCCATAGGAGGCGAGTTAGTGAAATTTATCCACGCAGCAGACATCCATCTCGATAGTGCTTTGCACGGATTAGAGCGATACGAGGGTGCCCCCGTAGAAGAAATCCGCAGTGCTACGCGCCGTGCCTTCGACAACTTGATTGAGCTAGCGATCGATGAGCAAGTGGCATTCGTGTTGCTGGTCGGGGATCTGTATGACGGGGACTGGAAAGACTATAACACCGGCCTTTATTTCGTTGAGCGCATGGGAAGGCTACGCGATGCCAGTATCCGTGTCTTTATCGTGGCTGGCAACCATGACGCAGCCAGCCAGATTACAAAGCACCTTCGCTTGCCTGACAACGTTACTCTATTTTCAACGAGAAAACCTGAGCGGGTTGTCCTGGACGATCTAGGTGTGAGCCTTTGCGGACAAGGTTTTGCAACAAGGGCTGTCACGGACGATATTTCACAAGGTTATCCGCAAGGTGACCCACAACTCCTGAATATCGGCTTGCTGCATACCTGCCTTGACGGTAAGCCAGGCCATGAGCCCTATGCTCCTTGCACGATTGATGGGCTGCGCTCCAAAGGATACCAGTATTGGGCATTGGGGCATGTGCATAAACGGGAAGAAATTAGCCAAGACCCATGGATTGTATTTCCGGGCAATATCCAAGGAAGACACATTCGTGAGATAGGACCAAAGGGCTGCACTTTGGTCACGGTGGATGGTGGGGAGATTGCTGAGGTAGTACACCGCGACCTCGATGTGATGCGTTGGTCCATTTGCGAGCTTGATGTTTCTGCTGCTGAGACGGTCGATGACATTTATGAACAAGTGCAAGAGGAGTTGCAGTCTTCATTGGATGCTGCTGATGGGCGGCCGGTGGCTGTGCGTCTGGTCCTGTACGGGACTTGTTCTGCACACCTGAAGTTGCATGCTGACCGTGAACGCTGGATCCAAGAGTATCGAGCCTTGGCAACCGGGCTCGGCGGTGCAGGTATCTGGTTAGAGAAAATTTC
This sequence comes from Candidatus Thalassolituus haligoni, assembly GCF_041222825.1. Lineage (NCBI taxonomy): Bacteria > Pseudomonadati > Pseudomonadota > Gammaproteobacteria > Oceanospirillales > Oceanospirillaceae > Thalassolituus > Candidatus Thalassolituus haligoni. The sequence continues at coordinate 2,177,308 of NZ_CP139482.1, read as the reverse complement.
CATCAAGACGAAGCCCGGACTTTCTAGGGATGAGGTTCTTGACCGCGAAGATGCATTGAGCGGCCTGCTGCGAGCCATACAAAACATGGAGCTGGATTCCTCGGTTCTGGACGATCTGGCAGAGGAAATGTCCGTGCTTCGTCAGAAACTCCCTGCCGAACTGCTGGCGGGCGATGACCCCTTTGATCCAGCTAATCCGGAATTCCTCAAAGAGACGTTGGAGGATATCAAGGAGCTTCTCGCCAATCGTTTGCTGTCCACGGAGAATAAGTCATGAAGATTCGGGCATTGAATCTGGCAGCATTCGGGCCTTTTTCTGAGCGGGAGCTGGTGTTTGACGAGGTGGGGTTACATATTGTCTATGGCCCTAACGAGGCGGGGAAGAGCTCGGCTCTGCGCGGTTTAAAAGCTCTGCTTTATGGTATCGATGAGCGTACGCTTGATAATTTCAATCACGCGAATGATAAGCTCCGTATCTACGGCCATTTACAGAATGCTGATGATCGTGAACTTGCTTTTGGCCGGCGCAAAGGCCGGAAAAACACCTTGTTGTCTCCCGATGGTGAAGCGCTTGACGAACAGGCACTGGCGCCTTATCTCCAGGGCGTCACACCGGAACTGTTCGAATCGCTTTTCGGGATCGATCATCAGGCATTGGTGCAGGGAGGGAATGAGATCCTCGAGCAGAAAGGGGAGGTCGGCCAGGCACTGTTCTCTGCGTCGCTCGGTAGTCATACACTGCACGCCGTACTTGGGGATCTGGATGATTCAGCGAAAAATCTTTTTCTTCCCGCTGGTTCAAAGCCGCTGATCAATTCAGCTATTCGAACTCATGCGGATCTGAGAACAGAGATTAGAAAGTGTTCGCTCTCGTCCAGAGAGTGGGATGAGCATCGTCGTATATTGGCACGCACAGAGGAAGAGCTGAAGCGAATTCAAGCTGAACTGGCAGACCACCGGGCGGAGATAAATCGTTTACAGCGTATTCAGCGCGTTTTACCAAAACTCTCAAAGCGACGTGAGCTTTTTCAGGAGCTGGAATCCCTGGGCGACGTTGTCATCCTTCACGATGATTTTTCTGGACGTCGTCGTAAGGCAATCAATGAATTGGAGACCGCTCAAGCCATTGTGGGTAAGGCAGCCCCTCGTCTCGAAGGATTACAACAGCAACTGGCTGGGTTATCCACCAATCGGGCCTTGCTGAAACAGGCAGAGAATATTGAAGATCTTCATGCGCGCTTAGGTGGTCATCGAAAAGCAAAGCAAGATCGACCCCACCTTGAAGCAGAAACCAAGCAGTTAGTGGCGGATGCCGAGTCCATACTCAAAGAGAATCGCCCTGATCTCGAATTCAAGGACATTGAGCAATTGCGTCCCGTAGTGGCAAAGCGACTGCCTATTGCCAATTTGGGCAATAAAGAAGCCGTCCTGAATGCTCGGGCAGAACAGGTAGAGACCAGTCTGCGTGAGACAGAAAAGCGCCTACAGGCCGCCCGCAAGGAACGTGACGAGATCGCTGAATCAAGTTTGACGGATGCACTGCACCGTGCAATAACCGCCGCCAGGAAGCAAGGGGAGTTGGACGCATCGATCCAGTCCACTAAGAGTCAACTTAAAAGCCAGCGAGCAGAATGTGTTGCCGACCTTTCAAGACTCACGCTTTGGCAAGGTGAGCTGGATGAAATGGCCCATTTGGCGTTACCCAACCGAGAAAGCATCCATCAATTTGAAGAGAGCTACGCTGATCTCTCAAAACGTATTCGGCGGCTTGAGGAGAAAAAAGACGAGCTAATCGATGCTTTGCAGGATACAACGCAGAGGCTCGATGAAATCGAGCGCGTCGGGGAGGTGCCGACGGAGGTTTCTCTCAAACAAGCTCGATCAGAACGTGATGCAATCTGGCAGTTGCTGCGTCGCCAGTGGATAGGTTGTGAAGACGTATCAGTCGATGCGAATGAATACCAGAGTGAAGGCGCATTGCCTGATGCCTTCGAAAATCGCCTTGCAAGTGCTGATAAGGTATCTGATCGGCTGCGCCGTGAAGCGGACCGGGTTCATACGCTGGCAGGCCTTCAGGCCAAGCAGGAGGGAGGGCAACAGCAAGCTCAGAAGGTAGCTGAGCAGCTTGAGGCAACAAGCGCTGAAAAAGCTCAATTGGATTCAGATTGGCAGGAATTGTGGGCACCCTGTGAAATTGATCCACGGACTCCGCGAGAGATGCGAGCCTGGATGGATGCCTTTGAAAAACTTCGTGATCAGGTGGCACAGCTTAAGCTGTTGCGCCAAAAAGAGACTGAGCTTGAGCAGAATCGTAACACGCACCTCCAGAGGCTTAATGCACAACTGATTCAACTGGAAAGCGCAGCGTCGACATCAAACGAGCTTGAAATCGTACTCCTAGAATGCGAGACGTTAGCCGATAACCTGAATCAAGCCAAACGCAAACGGGATGCATTGAGTAAGGAAGTTAAGGATCGGGAATCTGACGTTGAATCTTTGAATGAAGAGCATCGATTGGCAACAGAAGCGCTCGAAGCATGGAGGGCACAGTGGGTAGCGCAGATGCAGAGTATTGGTTTGCGAAGCGAGACATCACCATCGGAGGTTGATGATTTCTTTGAAAATCTCAGAACATTGTTTTCGAAGCTGGGGGAAGTGGAGAAATTGCGGATAAGGATCGGTGCCATCGACGAAGATGCCGCAGCATTTCAAACCCAGGTAGAGGCGATGGCAGCCACTATTGCACCCGAACTGGGTGAGTTGCCGGCCGATGATGCGGTTGTGCGCCTCAATGCACTGCTATCTGAAAACCGGTCAAGACACACAAAACGGCAACAGATCGAAGAACAGGTCGAACAGGCAGCACAGGAAATACAGGATTCGAACGCTTCCATCCAGACAATGACTGATCGCCTGGATGCGTTATGTGTGGAAGCAAAATGCGATGGTCATCCTCAACTTGAGGCTATGGAACGTCGCTCGGCTGATTACCTCCGAATAAAGGCAGAAATTGATTCGATAGAACAGGAGATCCTGGATGCAGGTGAGGGCAGCACAATTGTCGAGTTGGAAACTCAAGCGGAGGGCATCGATCCGGATAGTTTGCCGGGACGAATTAGTGAATTGACAAACAGGATCGAGGATGAGCTCGAACCGAAACGTACTGAACTCGCATCGGCAAAGGGGCGTGAAGAAAAGGAATTGGAGCTTATGGACGCAAGTGATCAGGCAGCCACGCTCGCCGATCAGGCTCAGGCTACGCTTGCAGGTATTCGCTCAGGCGCTGAGCGCTATATTCAGGTGAAATTGGCTGGCAAGATATTGCGTGATCAGATTGAGCGTTATCGCCAGGAAAACCAAGGACCACTGGTCAAGCGCGCCAGCGAGCACTTCTCTGCACTGACACTTGGTTCGTTCGATGGTCTCAGGACCGATTTCAATGAAAGAGATGAACCCATCCTCGCTGGCTTTCGCTCAGGGGGAGAGCGTGTGACCGTGGAGGGCATGAGCTCAGGGACGCGGGACCAGCTCTATTTGGCGTTGCGTCTTGCATCATTGGAAAAATACATGGGATCATCTGAACCTATGCCGCTTATTGTCGATGACATCCTTGTGGAATTTGATGATGCTCGTTCACTAGCAGCATTAAATGCTTTAGCGGAATTGTCCGAAAAGACGCAAGTCATTCTGTTTACACATCATTCTCGGATTGTCGAGCAATCGAAAAAAGTTCATGGGCCGGTTTATGTTCAAGAGCTGTAGTTTGCGATGCGATTACCTTTTCTTCAGATTGGTAAGGCGAATAATTGACTCTCATTCGACGCTTAACTGTTGGCCGGGGTTTGAGTCGGCGCTATGCGTCCATGGCAGCTCACACCATAATTCCTCCTTTTTCAATTTGTACTTACTTATTTGCACGCGTTTTCGAACAATAGGAGCAACAGGTATGCAGCTCAATGACAAAAGATGAACCACCATCGCCAGGTTCACAAGCAGCAGGATTGCAAAGAATTATCTGTATCGATGCGCATATAGCTCGCAAGCGGATGGAGGTGAAGCTATCTGGTCACGCAAATATCAGTGGCAGCAATGGGTCTGGCAAAACAACACTGCTGAAGCTCGTGCCCTTTTTTTATGGGGCCACCCCTATCGAGCTGGTTGAGCGAGTTGGTAAAAAAACCAGTTTTACGGACTACTACCTAGCTCGTCCCACTAGCTTGATCATCTTTGAATACATGACCGCGCGCGGACTTAAGTGTGCTGTTGCCTATCGCCACGCCTCGGGGACGAAACCTGCATATCGATTTCTTGATGAGCCATTTTCTGTTGAAAACTTCAGCGAGATAAAGGACCGCGAGCCTGTGTTTATCGAAGGTCCTGCTCTTGGGCGGCATTGGACTCTCCTGCAGCTGGGACACAGTAAACAGCTAGATACGGTTATTGATTATCGAGCAGTTATTCAGGGAGACCGTAGTTTGGTATCTCGTTCCACTCAGGCACGAGAATTACTTGGGCTAGTCGCTATGTACTCTCTGGGTGGCGCCAAAGGGTCCATGGGACACATCAATAAAATGACTGCCGCCATCCTTTCTCGCCGGGGCAATATGGAAGGCATTAAGCAGATGATTGCTGAAATTATGCGAGAGGATCAGATTGAGTTGCCGCAAATTCAGCTTCATAAAAGTGTTCGTGAAATCGTAGCAGAGCTTACCGTGCTAAGGAACTTAGAGAAAAACGAAAAGCTGTTCCGTAAAGCCGTTGACCTAGGCACCAATTACCAAGAAAACAGCAAGCTATTGCGAGATGGTGCAAAAGAGCTTCGTGCTCACTTTGTCAAAGAAAGCGAGCTGGCTGAATCCTTAGAGAAGGCGATGCAGAGCAATAGAACGAGCATGGATGTGCTGAAGGCTAGGTGGGAAGAGGAGGGCGGAGCGATCAGAATGGAGCTGCAGGATACAGAACACGCGCGGGATAACGCAGAGAAGGATCGCGACCATTTGGATGACGCCAAGCAAGCCTGGATTGACGCAGATATTTTCAATAAGCTCCACAAGTTTGACAGTCTTGGTGAATTTGAGGCGGCGCTATCGGAATCTGAACACCACAAGCGAGTTTTGGAGGAGGGTGTTCGCGACCTTAAGCTTCACTATGATGAACTAGAGCAAAAAGAGACGCGTCGACACAATGAAACGAACACTCGCCTCACTGCCATCAAAGCCGAAAAAACAATGGCTGTTAACAGCGAAGAAAAACGCTGGCTTGAGGAAAAGAACGAAATTGATGGCCTCCGGTATCGCGCCGATACCAAGCACCGTCAAATGCGGGCAGACGATATCTCCAGTTTCAAAGGCAAAGTTACGGAGGCAGAATTTACAGCATTAAATATCATTCCAAGCGAAGACGAGAAACGTACAGAAGCCTTCGCTGAATCCGAGCGAGACCAATTCGAGCACAAGCTGGTTGATGCCAATGCTGCAGTGGAGCAAGCAAGAAGCCTTGTGGCCACGAAAAAGCAAGACGAAGAAAAAGCCGGGCAATTGCGCACAAGCGCCCACAAAAAAGTGAGCGAAGAAGACGAAAAGCTGGAGCGTCTAAAAGCACTGTGCAATCCAAAGTCTGGGAGCCTGTTATCGGAGCTTCGCAAGCATGATGAGGCTTGGCCCAACTCAATTGGCAAGGTGATTAGGGAAGACTTATTGGATAGGAGGGATTTATCGCCGGTGTATACCGAGGACAGCACTGGCAGCATTTTGGGTTGGACTCTCAAACTGGAGAGCTTGGATAAGCCTGATTGGGCCACATCACTTGAAGAGCAGGAGATGCGATTCGCCAAACAAGAAGAGTGTCTTGATCTGGCACAAAAGCAGCTTGAACTCAAAGTGTCTGAACACAATGGCGCCCTCAAGGCATTGAGCGATGCTCAAACTCAATATGAAGAGCGAAAGCGCGAGGCGGGACAGACTAATCGGCAGTACCAATCAGCCAAAGAAGCAGTACGAGCGCTTAGGTCTCAAAATCAATCAGCTGCAAACGAGAGGAAGGTTGCGGCGGTAGATCGTCACAAGGCGTTAAAAAAGTCGCTGAAGGAGTTAGAGCAACAAGTTGATAAGGAACTTGAGGACATCAGGGAAAGGTTTGCGATAAACCTGAAACTTGCTCATGATCAGTACCTTGTCCAGCTCGCGGAGTTGGCAGAGGCTGAGACGCTCGCGCAAGAGGCGGTAAAGGCGGAGACTCGTCATCACGAGAAAAGACTAAATGAAATTATCCACGAGTATAGAAACCAGTGCGCTCAAAACGGGCTGGACGAAGAAGCCTTAAACACAGCGATCAATCGCGTAAAGGAAGCAAAAGAAACATGTGTGAAAGTCAGGGGCTATCAGCAAGCAGTGTTGGAATACGGGCACTGGTTTAAAAATGAGTGGCCACGCCGGCCAGAGTATGAAGCAAGGCGCGCAGAAGAAAGTAAAAAGGCCGACGAGTTGAGTGCTCAATACAATGAGCAGGAAAGAAAACACAAGGCCGAAAGAGATGAGCGAAATGCCGCGTACGCCGAACTGCGCAACGCTAAAACGAAGGCAACAGAAAATAGTGAAAAGTGCGACCAAATGCTTAAGCGCGCTGAGTATACTTGGTTAAAAGAAACGGCAGATCAACCGCGGCCAATTGAGTCGGTGTTGGCGGATGTAGAATCCCTACTGCAGGAGCAGCATGATACTCTGAAAGAGGTGCGCAGTAGTGTCGGTAAAGTGGAGTCTGTCATCTCCGGGCAAGGGGACCGCAGTCAGATCACTGAGGTTTGGGAGCAGCTGCGTAAAAAGGCGGAGACCGCTACCAACGATATCAATAATATAGATGCACTGAATATCAATCTTACCCAAAGTATAGGTGAGCTCATTGGCGTACATCTACCCCAGAAAAAAGAAACCATCGGCTCATTTGTCCAGACCATCAGCGGTCAGTTGGAGGATTTTTATGTCGGACTCAAACATATTTCCAAACTGATCCAACAGCAATCTCGTGCTATTTCAGCATCGATCAGCGAAAAACAATATTTCGAAGCTATTGGCAACATTGATGTAAGCCTAAGCAGTCGCATCGATAGCCAGGACTATTGGCCTCACCTGGAAGAGTTTGCGGTGCTCTATGCCGAGTGGCGGGATGATGAGGGCATAGCCCTGCCTCCGGAGAGGCTTGGCGACTTGCTCATTAAAGTCACCGATATTTTACATCGCTCCAGAGTAGCAACTGGTATTGAGTCTGTATTCGACCTAGCCATTACCCTAGAAGAAAATGGACGTAAAGTGACAGTTACCAATGGGCGAGATCTGGAGAACGCCTCTTCTAACGGCTTGAGTTACCTGATCTTATGTTCAATTTTTGCTGGCATTACGCGCATGCTGTGCAGAGATTGGAGTATTCGAATCCATTGGCCAGTGGATGAGCTTGGCGTGATTGATTCCGTCAATATCGCCGGCTTATTTAAAATGTTAAATGATCACAACATTGTGATGGTTGGCGGATTCCCCACAACCGACCCTTTGTTGTTGCAACACTTTTTGGAGCGACATGAAATGCGCAAGGGTGTAGGGCTGGTGGATATTGCGGTGCCGGAAGATAAATTAGTGGCGCTAATGGAGGCACGACGTCACGCAGCGAACAACCAAGGAGTGACTGATGTCCAATGATGTGACTGAAGGAGTATTTTCAACGGTAGTGGAGGCCTTACTCATGGGCCGATTTATTTGTGAGTTCACCGATAGGGTTGCTTTTGACTACCTCCAAAAAGAAGTTTATCGCGATAATGTAAATGACTACCTAAACAAGATTGGACGCAAATTACAGCTAAGTAGTGCAGAGGATGTTTTTTACTGTGCGTACAGCACGATTGATTGCGCGGATAGAAAGTCCTCTGTTAAGTCGCAGTTCAACACGACCATAAATCAATTGGAGCCATTGGTACGCTGGTTGAAGCTGGCAATGTCTGCTTTGCAAAAGGAGGAGTCGATACAACCCGGAGATACCCTGCGCCAGGGCGAGCTGCTTACAGCGATCGAGGGCGCGCAAACATTAGCGGATGATTTGGCCAAAATTGTTAGAAGCGGTCACTTCGCTACGACTAGGGCAACGCCCAGGGACCAGCTCAATCACATTATGACGAAGCTGGTAGACGGCGAGTATCTAAAGCCCAATGAAGCCAAATCTACCACCTACACCGCTACTGGCAAGTGGTCGTATTTGTATGACGTGCTTGATTTTATCCATATACACGAAAGCATGGGCTCGGAGGACGATGAGCCGAGAGAAGAACAACAGGAGCTGATGCTTTGAGCTCGCGCGATGACGGAGTAAAAGTACTCCGTGCATTGGCCAAATATGGCGAGATGATTATGACAGCCTATGAAGAGAATAAAGGCTGGCTAAGCTATACCAAGCAGGATGCACGCGCGATCGATGATATGGATCGACTGCGTCTTGTTGTTGCTGATCATGGAGGTGATCGATATCGCTTAAATACTACAGTTGTAGAACTTCTCGATCAAAGTTTACGCACCAGTCGACTAAAGGTAGTGAATGCGAACATTGGCGAAGCCATTGAAGGTATTTTGTTTCTTGCTAAACAGTATCTAACAGCAAAGCAATCAAGAAGCCGGGCAGATGCCGATGGCTACCTAAATGAAATTGAATCCAATGTGATTGCTCTGTGTGACAGTATCGTTGGCCAAGCGCAGCTGATTTGGCGTCAAATAGATACAGACTTTGGCACTGTCTCGCAACTCTCAAGCAAGATTGCGCTCAACAAAAACACGCTGGAAAAGGTCAAGGCGCTTATCGCATCGCTGGAGCTCATTGACACGGAGGCGCTCTACGCTCTGGGCAGCCAAGACAAGGAGCTGCGCCTACTGCAAGTGCGATTGCCGATTGCCATCGACCAGGGTAGAAAGAACTTGAGCGATGCACTGCACCGTCTAAATAAAATGCTTTTCAGGCTGGGCCAGCTGGAGAGCAGGGCAAAACAGGTGGATGATTTTGTCCGCTATTGCGATACAGAATCAGCTACAGCGCTGCCAGAATATTCAGACAAAACCGATGTTCCAGTAGTGTTTATGGCGGTCCAGCCGCTTGACGCGTTCGGTGCCCCTGACCCATTGAATGGAATGCTGGAGCTTGATCTGGCTGATCTTGTGAGCGGTGTTCGCAGAGAGTTAGTTGAAAAAGAAGCGGCAGACGATATTGTGCCCATATCAACTGAAGCACCAGAAAATGCATTGGAGACTCTTGTTGTAACGCCATTTAAAGACGCAGTGAGAAATGTGTTTTTCAAAAGTCTGGAAGAAAGCCAAAGTATCAGTGGTATCGATAGCTTTGAAATGGCTCCGGATGGCATTTCTGTGGATATCTGGATTTACGGATTAATTGCTGAATACGCCGCAATGAGTGACTCGGATCGTTCGTTTTTTAAAGTTACATTCCCCGGTAAGGCAGGTGAGTTTTTTAACGGAAACTACTATGCCCAGGATGTTGTCATTTGCCCTCGATAAATAAAAAGCAAGTAAACATTATTGTTACTGCTATAAAAAATCAAGCTCGCGAAATTAAAGCCACAAGAACATGGTTAGAACTTGTAGCAGAGTTTTCACTTGGCAAAGTTAGCGCAAATAAGATTATCTTTAATAGGGATGATTATAAAAAGTGGCGAGAGATTTTAATTTCGCACTGTGGTTATGACCCTATAGCGACGACACTACAAGGAAATCGCACAGAAGTAACCAAGCTCACGCACCACGACAAGTGGGCGGGCGAGTCGGAACTGGCTAAACAGCTTTCAGTTACCGTGATAGGCGGAGACCTTATAACCGCTAACGGTCGATGCGCGGTAATCCCCGAAGTGGATTATCGGGTGAATAAGGAATACTTGAATCCAAGTGATTATGAAGCCTGTATGGTTGTCGAGAATTTCGAAGCCTTTATTTTTATTTACCGTTTTAACCTACCAGCGCTGGGTCATGTGCTTGTGCTTTACCGTGGTCACAATACCACCGCGCGATCAGTGACTGATTTTTTGCAGGTAGTTCAGGGTATTCCAATTATCGGGTTCACCGATCCCGATCCTGCAGGACTGGGTATTCTCAATGATTGGAACTGTTTCACTCATGCACTAATACCCGATCCTGCTAAAATCAAAGCAATCCCAAGCTTACACGATCGTTTTAAAGTGCAGCTACGAGCAAGGCCAAATATGAAGGCGGAACTTGAGGGAAAATCATTGCAATATGAAGCGTACGCAAACTGGATATTAGAAAGTGGTTTTGCCGGAACACAGGAGTTTTTGTGCAGCCGAGGAATTCCTTTAAAAATGGTGAAGCTACGCTGAAATTTTATCTAACTGGAAGCACTATTTCTATCCATATCTAAACGGAGGATTACTTGGCCCAGCAGGTGACATCTTTACATGCGTTTTTTGGGTTTGAGATTGGCACAGACCGAAGAGCATAAACTATGAAATTATTCTAAAGAAATATATTACCGATGAATTTCGGAGTATTTTTACCGATTATATTCAGCAGCAAGGCAAGATTCAAGGTAACCTGCTTGAGAAAGCTGATAGATGCAAGATATTATGTATCGCTAAAATTAATGGTGAATCAGTTGCAATTGGTGCTATAGAAATCAAAACATCTTCAGATTTTCCAATTCAAAAATCGGGACTCCCAAAATTAAGAAATGATTTCGAATGGGAACTTGGTTACATGTTTACAGCCTCAAAGAATACTGGGAAGGGCATAGCGAAAGAATGCTGGTTGAGAAATTTAGCAAAGGTAATCTAATGGCATCGACTGAAGTTTCAGATAATCCAGGAATGGCGAGCATATTGAAACAATTAGGCTTTTGTCGGGACGGAAAGACTTGGAAAAGCGACATTCATGGTAAAGACCTTTCTCGGAATGTGCCCAACGAATATGGATAGCCATGGACTGTTAGTAGCCTTAAAACGCACTGCATAGGCCTCTGAACAATGTTTTTCTGAGCCCAATAAAAAGCAGGGTATGCTAGATACCCCTTACTAATTCACATACGGTTCAGTATTCGACATAGTGTATATAAGCCTGTAAAGTAGTACCTCCTTAAGATCGCAGGTTTTACTATGGCCATCCCACAAACCAAACCTATTGCTTTATATCCCGCGTTCTCTGAACTCAAATCTTTGGATTTTGGCGAATATAAAGACCTCAAGCAGTTTCTGGAGTCTGGCGAGTCCTGGTGGCAAAACCATTGGGCTTGGGGCCGTGAGTTCCTTAGTTATGTTGGGCGCAACAAATCCGCACACACGTTTACACGGTTCAGAAATGAAACCGAGCGTTTTTTACTGTGGGGTTTTCTGTTCAAGGCCAAGCCTATGGAGCAATTGCGTAAAGCCGACATATTGGAATACGCTGATTTTTGCTGGCAGCCGCCGGTGGCCTGGATTTGTACGGCGAATCACGAAAAGTTTGTTTTTCGCAACGGTTATTACACACAGAATCCTTTATGGGCGCCATTCAAGCTTCAGCTTCCCAAAAAAACTCTGGAAGAACAGCTTCCAGACAAAAAGAAGTACAAGCCATCTCAGCAAACGCTCATGGCAACATTTACGGCCATTATTGCGTTTTATAAGTACCTAATGAATGAAGAATATCTTTATGGGAACCCCGCTCAAATCGCTAAGCCTGACTGCCGTCATTTCATAAAAGATGCACAAGTAAAGGAAGTCAGGCGTTTATCTGAATCCCAGTGGCAATATGTGTTTAATGTGGCGCTGGAATTGGCCGATCAGGACAGGAGTTACGAGCGCAGCCTGTTCGTGATTACCGCCATGAAAACCCTGTTTTTGCGGGTTTCAGAGCTGTCTGAACGGCCAAACTGGACACCGGTGATGAGCCATTTTTGGCAGGATTCCGATGGCAACTGGTGGCTAAAGATATTTGGTAAAGGCCGAAAGTTACGGGATATTACGGTGCCCAACAGTTTTATGGATTATCTCAAAAGATACCGACAGTTTCGGGGCCTGAGCCCCTTGCCGTCATCAGGTGAAAATCATCCCATTGTAGAAAAGATTCGTGGTCAAGGTGGAATGACGTCCAGACAACTAATTCGAATTGTCCAACACGTTTTCGATATGGCTTACGACAATATGAAACAAGCCGAGGGTGAAGACAATGCGCGTAAATTAAAGGAGGCCTCATCACACTGGTTAAGACACACTGGAGCCAGCATGGAGGTTGAACGCGGTCGTGCGCTGAAAGATCTATCTGAAGATCTAGGGCATTCAAGCATGGCAACGACCGATACTGTCTATGTACAAACCGAAAATCGCGTTCGCGCCGAAAGTGGGAAAAACAGAAAAGTAAATTAGTGACTTGCTGCTCTCAAGCTCTGTAGGCTATTTGCTCTTATTGCAGGCCACCTCGGGCGCTTCGCAGATTCCATTACTGTTTTAAAACAGGAGGAACTCATATCCGGTCGACGCGCATGTTAGCCAATCCGCCCACGCAATTCAAAGCCCACCGCAACTGATCCCATCTCATTCCTAACGGCCGCGCCTAGGTCATATATTTCAAGCTTCAAAAACCAAAACTATCAATCAGCTACCAATCAGCTACCGCTAAAAGATTGACGATGTCACCTTATGACCAGATTTGGAGACGAGAACACTCAATTGAATACAGACTACTTTTTTCCCAGTATCATTCGTTCTAAAATTGTATGAAATATTTTTAAAAAAATGGCTAAGGCCAGCTTGTCAGACTAAAAAATAAGCAGATTCACAGATAGTGCACAGATGTGGTGCGTTTTTTGGATCATACAATCCAAAATTTGCACAAAATTGAGGCGTGAGGCGTAAAGCGGGTGCTAGAAGAAAAACCGACAACAGAATGTTACCAGACTATTTCGAGCGCGTACGACTATTTTAACAGCGCGTTGTTTGCCGGGCAATTGCCTGATGTCATCATCACATTTCACCGACAGCGCAAAGTGATGGGCTATGCCTCCATCGGCCGGTGGGTCAACGAAAAGCGCCAGTATGTTGATGAGCTAGCCGTCAATCCCGAATACTTCGCAAAATACCCACTGATAGAAATTTGCCAAACCCTGTGTCATGAGATGACGCACATCTGGCAGGCTCACTATGGTTCACCCGGACGACGGGGTTACCATAACGCCCAATGGGCCAAAAAGATGGTGCAAATAGGATTGATCCCATCATCCACTGGGAAACCTGGCGGGCAGAATACGGGCGAATGGATGATGGACTATGTCTTACTTGAAGGCCCATTTCACAACGCCTGTAAAGAGCTCCTCAAAAAGGGTTATCGTCTGCCCTGGGTCGACCGCTACCCTGTCTATCGCCTGGAGCTACCTATTACTGCCTACGATGACAAAGGCACTGAATACGAACTGACCGAGAACTTAAATCCCAGACCAACTGCAGCAATCGCGCCCATGCGAGCTGAGAAAGACGCTTATGAAGACGACAATCTCAGTGAGCTGATCACTTCAAAGCCAAAACCGCGATCAGGACGCATTAAATATGCGTGCAAAACATGCCATATCCAGCTTTGGGGCAAGCCGGGATTGAACGTAGTTTGTGGAGACTGTAACAAAAAACTAAGTGAGGTAATTTAGAACTTGGGATAGGGGTTTTCAGGATGGATAATAACACTTCCTTAAATAGAATAACATTAGGAGTGTTCAATGTACACCAAAAAAATCAGTTCCACCGATAAAGAGTTCCACGATACCCCACCCCAGTTCAAAGCTGTAGACCGCAAGCGCTTTTTCTACGTCGAATCTCACTTCAAACAACTCATCACGCAGAACGTTCGTGGGCATGCCAATATTGTTTACTGCATCGTCACCTATGGCTACTTCAAAGCCACGGGTCAATTTTTTAATTCTGCGATCCAGGAAGATGTTGACTATGTAGCGGGCCGACTGAAGCTCAAGCAAAGTTTTCGCTGGGAAAGCTACAATACAAGCACCAGAAATCGCCATAGAGAAATGATTCTTGATGCGCTGGGTTTTAAGCCATTTAATCAAACCACCATTCAACCACTGTTGCCACTGATAAGAACGGACGCACGCTCACAGAAAAATCCCGATAAATGCTTTATTTCCGTCTGCGAATGGCTCTTTGAACACAAAGTCGAGACACCCGATTATAAAACAATTTGTGACACGGTCGAGTCGGTCTATAAAACGCACATGGACCAACAGATTGCCGTTGTTAAAAATATACTCTCGAACGATGGTGCTCAAAAACTCGATGCATTATTTTCAAAAGGAAAAAATACTTATGATGAGATGGAAACTTACAGAATTACGTTGCTGAAGAAACTCAACCAGTCAACCAAGACGTCTAAAATACGCGAGAATGTCGCGATATATGATACGCTCAAGCCGCTCTATGATATTGCACTTCCAATAGTAAGCGAGCTGGATTTTACAAAAGATGGACTTAAACGCTACGCACTATCCGTTCATCGGCGGCAGGTTTTTCAGATCAATCGCTTGAAAGATCATGACCGCCACCTTCACCTTGTCATTTTTATCACTCATCAATTTCAACAGCTGGTCGATATTCTGGTCGAAACGTTTTTGGCCTCGGTGAAAACGGCAGTGAACAAGGCCGAGAATCTTGCAAAAGAAGAATACTACAAACAACGCCAAGAGCAATCTGGCCATACGCAAGCGTTAGTAAAGGATACTGTTGATTTAGTGTCGTTGGTGGAAAAACTTAAAGAAACGCTGAACAACCCTATTCTGAGTGATTCAGAGAAAGTCGAAAAAGCGATTCGCTTGATAAGCCCGTCAAAAATATCCACAGAAAACGTAAACTCTCATGTAAAAGATGTCCAGGAGGACTTGGATAAAATCAGCGGGCAGGCTCTTGAAATGCTCTTTTTGGAAGAAGGAGCCACGTCGCTTCAGCTCAAGTGTAGCGATATTCTTCGGCGGCTCAATTTCGATTGTGATGTAAAAAGCAACAAGCTGCTAAAAGCAATATCGCAGTACCAAGCGAAAAACGGAAAGGTGGATGATAAATTCTCGGTCGGGTTTCTTACGAATTCAGAAACCGGCTACGTTGACACAAAAGACTCCTTCCGCGCAAAACTGTATCGCATTCTGCTCTATAAGCACACTGCCGCCGCCATTAAAGATGGCACACTGAGCATTGTTAACTCAAATCGTTACCGACAGCTAGAGCAGTATTTGATTTCGCGGGAATACTTTCATAAAAACCGGGATCACATTCTAAATTTAGCGGACATGGCTGATTTTAAAGATGTTAGAAAATTGGTTGAGCGCTGGGAGCTTGAACTGGATGCACAATACAAGGAGACAAACGAGCACATACTGGAAAATATAAATGAATATATTGAGACAGATGGTCTTGGCGGATTTAAGCTAACGTACGAACGAAATACTCGGGCTGAAGTGCTTTCAGAGATGGAAAGCGACGTGGCTTTGTTTCCGGATGATCAATACATTCGTATAGCAGAAGCGCTAAGTACAGTGAATGCCGCTTCAGGGTTTCTGGACGAGTTTGAACACAACAGTATCCGATACCGCAAGCCAAGACCCGAAGATAAAAATTTCCTGGCGGGAATAATTGCGCTAGGTGAACATTTGAGCGTGCCCAAATTATCTAAATTGGCGAGGGAAATTGAACTTGCAACCCTGGAATCCACGACCAATGGTTTTTTTACGCTTGAGAATTTGAGACGAGCAAACGATGCCGTTATCCGCTTCGTCAATCAACTTCCACTGGCCAAAGTGTTCATTGGAGACTACGGTCTGCAGACATCGAGCGATGGTCAGAAATGGACCGTCGCATATGAATCACTCAATGCAAATAAGTCATTTAAATATGGCGGTCGTGACCCCGTTGTATCGGCCTATACGTTCATAGATATCCGAGGCATGTTCCCTTACTCAATGGTGATCAGTGGCGCCGAATTTGAAGCGCACTATATGGTGGATGGGTTATTGAAAAATGATGTAGTGAAATCAGACCTTCACTCCACTGACTCTCACGGATACACGGAAGCCATATTTAGTCTTACGCATTTATTGAAATTTTCATTTGGGCCACGCATAAAAAATCCCGGCAAAAGAGTTTTATACTCCTTCAAAACCCCAACTTTCTATAAGAAAAAAAGCTATCCGATCTTTCCAAAGGAGCGGATTAATAAAGATAAAATTATTGATAATTGGGAAGATATTCTTCGTCTATGCGCGTCAATTAAGCTAGGCGAAGTTACAGCGTCTCAAATCTTCAAACGAATGAACTCATACTCAAAAAACAACCCTCTTTACGAAGCACTAAAAGCATTTGGAGGTATTCCAAAAACGTTGTTCTTGCTCCGGTATGCCGACGACGTGGGTATGCGAAAAGCCATCCACCGCCAGTTAAATAAAGGGGAGGCAGGGAATAAACTTGATCGAGCGCTGGCCATTGGACGAGCAGATTATGTGCAGACAATTAAAGAAGATCAGGAGATCGCAGAGACCTGCAAGCGACTACTTAAAAATGTCATCGTTTGCTGGAATTTTATGTATCTCTCCAAACGTCTGTCAGAAGCCAAAACAGATGTTGAGTATTCCCTGCTACTAAAGAAGATTAAGGCGTCGTCTATGCTGGCATGGGAACATTTTGTCTTTCATGGCGAATTTGATTTTTCACAGAACTCGCTAAAAGACTCTCAACAGATAGATCTACAAAAAATCCTTGATCCAGACCTGATCAAAGAATAATCGATCTTCGCTGTTTTACAGGAGAGTGGCCGCCACTCTCCTCGTTTTCCCAGATTTAACACCGATTTTTAGCATCGTTCCGGGAAAACAAATACTATATAACTTATTGTATTTAAACGTTATTTACGAAAACCTATCGTTGATTTTCGTGTTTTGTTTAGGATTTCCCGTAAACCGGCACCGTCCGTGTCCGTAAACCGGCACCGTCCGTGTCCGTAAACCGGCACCGTCCGTGTCCGTAAACCGGCACCGTCCGTGTCCGTAAACCGGCACCGTCCGTGTCGGCGGTGCACAAAATTCACCGCCGTCACGGACAGCCACGGTTAGCCGCAGAATACCAAGCGTACGCTGTCCATTTGCAGCTGGGCGGTTTCAATGGCTGTCAGTACCGAGAGGCGCTCCTGCTGTACATCAGTAATCAGTTGCGCTGGAATATTCGGGTTGTGCTGCGCCAGCGCTTGCAGACGCTGAAGGCGATCGTCAAAGGCTTCGTTGGCCTTGTTCGTCGCTCGCTGAATCATTTTGCCTAGCTGGCCGCCACCCAGTTTCTCAAGCTTGTGAATCAGCGGCTTGATCTCGTTCATCTTCTGTTCTGCCAGCCCCTTCGCAGTACCGCGTTTCAGAGGCAAGACAAACCCAGCCAAGTCTGGCTCGTTCACCTTCAGCTCACCCTTTGGGGTAAAGGTGAGGTGCATGGCGTCTGCTGGCAAATAGCGTTCAATCTGCAGATGCTTGGGGGCAGGGCAGGAGGCCACAAACTGTAATTGAATGAAGCAATCACCGGTTTTGTAATCGTGCTGCTCGACGTACCCGACGGAAGCATTACCAATAGGGCCGCTGGTGATCAGCTCCAGTGCCTGGTCTACAAACGGATGTTCCCAGCTGAGGAACTGCACATCATCGCGAGCCAGTGCCACTTCGCGGCGAGTGGTCGCCATAAAGCCGTCTTCCGGCAAGTATGGCAGATCCGGCACCAACATATGATCGCCGGGTGCCAGAGTGATGCAATCGTTGCCAAGATCAGCGACTTCAACACCAAAGGCGTCCGCAAACAGTTCAATAAAATCATTGAGTTCGGCTTCGTCTTCGATATGGGTAATGGTCATATCCCGAGCCAGCGAGCGGGAGCGTTTCGGGTGACAGGAGTGCAACTCCAGCAAGCGGTCACGTCCTTGCTCAAGTTGTTGCTGCAGTTCGATACATTCGTTGCTGAGCGTCTTGATCAGATCGTCAAGGTTGCCACCGGTCAGTACCGCGTCGTGCACCTGCTGACGATGGCGCTCCAGCAGAGTTTGTGCGGCCGGATTGGGCTGAGTAAACACATCCAGACCCTGATGCAACAGCTGCTGCCAACGGCCGGTCGCATGATCCTCAAATGCCAGACTATGAATCTGGATCTCACTGGCCTGGCCAATACGGTCAAGACGGCCGATACGCTGCTCGATCAGATCGCAGTTAAACGGCAAGTCAAATAACACCAGGTGATGAGCAAACTGGAAGTTACGGCCTTCGCTGCCAATTTCAGAGCAGAGCAACAGTCGCGCTCCCTGCTCTGTATCGGCAAAGTAGGCGGCTGCACGATCGCGCTCGACCAGATCCATTTGCTCATGGAACACCGCCACTTGCATGCCGTGTTTTTCCCAGAGATAGGCCTCCAGGTCGAGCACTGTGCTGGCGTGATGACAGATCAGCACCAGTTTGGATTTACCGGTTTGTTTTAACAGCGAGATCAGGCTGCTGACTCGTGGATCGTCCAGCCACCACTGCGCCTGGCCACGCTCGGGAAACAAGACCGCATTGATATCGTCTGGAGTTGGTTCGTAGGCCGGAGCAGCAAGTTGGCTCAAATTGGCGATGCGAGCAGGGAAGCCGGCGACACCATGGCGGGTGTTACGGAACATTGCCCGGCCAGGGCCACGTCGGTCTATCAGGGTATCAAGCAAACGGTTACGACCGTTGTCCTGCTCCAGTTCTGCTGCCATGTCTGGCAGCAGCTGCTGTAATTGGAGCTGTTGATCGGCGTTCAGTATCTCGTTTTCGACCAGTGCACCGGCCAGTTCGGCAATCGGCTGGTAGGCCTGTTGCTCTGTGAGGAATTCTTCCAGTGACGGGTAGCGTTCGGGATCCAGCAGCCGTAAACGGGCAAAGTGACCTTCAATGCCCAGCTGCTCCGGGGTGGCGGTCAGGAGCAGAATACCAGCACTGGCTTCAGCCAGATTCTCTACCAGCTGATAGGCGGGATCCTGATGTTCTGGCGTCCAGGTCAGATGGTGGGCTTCATCCACAACAATCATGTCCCAGTCGGCGTTGATCATGGCAACCGCCACGTCGGGTTCGTCCGCCAGAGACATGGGGCACAGATGGAGTTGGGAGCCGCCAAACAGATCGGTATTACCGTCTTCAATCGCTTCATCTATATCGGCTTGCTGCAAGATACTGAAGCGCAGATTAAAGCGGCGAATCATTTCAACCAGCCACTGGTGCAGCAGATGATCCGGCACCAGTACCAACACCCGCTGGATACGTTGTTGCAGTAACAGCCGGTGTAAGATCAAGCCGGCTTCAATGGTTTTACCCAGGCCAACTTCATCGGCGAGCAGCACTCGGGGAATAGCATCCTGAGTAACTTGCTGGGCAATATACAATTGATGTGGCAGCAAGCTGGTACGAGCGCCCAGCAGGCCATAGAAAGGGCGCTGGCGTAATTTGGTGATTTGCTGAAAACACAGCTGGCGTAGTTCATACAGACTGTTGTTGTCGATCTGGCCAGAAAACAGGCGATCAGCCGGCTGATTAAGCTGGATGGCACCGCTGAGCTGGATTTCAGAAACCGAGCGGCCGTTAGTAAAATAGAAAGCGATGTCGTCCATCACTTCAACATCATCGACCTCAATGACTGAGCCATCCTGAAGCGGCACGATATCACCAACTTTGAAAATTACCCGGGTCAGCGGCGCATTGTGGCTTGCGTAAGTGCGAACATCGTCAATTGTAGGAAAATAGAGAGTGACAGACCGAAAATCGACGCTTTGAACAAGACCCAAACCGAGATCGGTTTCAGCTTCGCTGATCCAACGCTGGCCAACTGCATACATAGTGATATTTATCCCGAGCTTTAAACAAGAACAGACGTCAGAGCGTGTGAGTTGCAAAACAGATCAAACGCCCGCGAGCGGCGCGAAGTCTACCGCATGCTCGCTTGTGAGGCCATGGAGACCGGCTGTTTGATGCGGGTTTCTGTGGGCGATAGATATTTTGGCGTATCAGCATGAATCAATGCCAGTACCCGTAAATGTCGGCAGCGGCTAGATAGTGAATCCTTGCGGATGTGAGTTATCAGGTAAGTAGGCATATAGAACGTCTCAAAAAACCCCAATACTTCCGATAATTGATATTATCGGAAATATTTGGTTGAGCAGTTTGGGCGGGCTATTAACGTATTTATTTAGGTTCTATTCCTGCCAGCTGGATCTCCAATTGCCGGATCCGGCCCAGGCTTATTGCTCCAGCTTCCGCCAGTTGGCGATTGTCAGCTGCCAGTCTTTCCTGTTCGGCGTTGCTGTTGACCACTGCCTGCGTGGCGCTTTCCAATAGCCCGTTCAGCCGCTGCTGTTCGTTTTGCTGTTCGGTCAGTTGTTGGCGGCTGGCGTCCAGGGACTCAAGGATATCCTTGTACTGCTGTTGTAGCTGGGCCAATCCGGTACGGCTGTGCTGCAGATGAATATCCGTTTCTCTGTGCGCCTGAATTTCTTTGTTCAGGGCTTGCTTCAAGGTATCAGCTTGCTGCGTTTGCTGTTCCAGTTGTTGTGCCTGGTTGGTATTGAGCGTGATCAGCTGGTGATGACTTGCTTGTGCTGCGGCCAGTTGTTGCTGCAAATCCATCAGTCTGTTTTCCAACTGCTGCCGGGAAAACTGGAATTGGTCGCGTTCCTGTTGGCGATCGCTGGCGATCTGCTGCTGGTAATGCTCGAAGTGCTCCCGGATGTCGCGGCTTTCCTGGCGCAGTTCGGTAATGGTTGCTCGGCACTCGACCAGTTGCTGGCGGGCTTCATCCAGTGTCGCGTCGCTTTTCACCAATTTCAGACTCTTCTGCTCCAGCGCCTGTGAAACCTGCTTGCGTTCGGTCTTGAGTCTTTCGACCCGCTCATCCGTATGGGCTTTTTCAGTCTCGGTCTGTTGCTGCAAAGCAACGACTTGTGCCAACTGCTGTTGCATTGCTGTCAGTTGTTGCTGGGTATCGGCCTCGATTTGGGCCACCTTTTTGTCGGCCAGTCCCTGGGTGTGTGCATGCACCGATTTGAGTGCTTGCACTAGCTCAACCGGCAGTCCGTCACTAGCTGTGCTCTCTTCGCGCTGCTGTCTCCAGCGTTTCAGCAAAGGCGCAATGGTGCTCTTGCTGCCAGTGCCGAGGTATTCCCGAACCTTGTCGACGGTGGGCTCTGTACCGGATTGGCTGATGGCATCGGCTGCCTGTTGTATGTCGCTGTATGCCACGCCTGCTCGTCCCATTTTTCCGCCTCAAAAACATATTACGTATTATGTAATATTACATAATTTTTCTAAAAAATACTTTTTTGATTGGTAAAAAATTAACCTACGATAATCAATGTTATCGTAGGTTAAAGACGTAAAAGCGTAAGCGCCCTTAAATCAGCCCCCTGTTACTCAATCTCATTCCTTGCTACAAACTCAGCTTAATGTCGCATTCCACGGCAGCAGTGCTTCAAGCCTTTCCAGGGTATCCGCCTCGGCGATGTGATCCAGTACATGCTGAATATATATTGACGGCTCCAGTCCGTTGGCCTTGGCGGTTTCGATCAGGGAATAGCAGGTGGCACTGGCACGGGCGCCTTGTGGTGTATCGGCGAACAACCACGCTCGGCGACCCACGGCGAAGGGGCGGATGGCGTTTTCGGCCAGCACGTTGCTGATATGCACATCGCCGCGCTCACAGTAACCCACCAGATAATCCCACTGGTTCAGGGTGTACTCCATGGCTTTACGGCTCAGGGAGCCTTTCATCACCTTACCGACATTGGCTTCGAGCCATGTTCTCAAGTCCTTCAGTTGGGGCAGGCTTATCTCCTGGCGGACACGGTGGCGCTCGGGAGCGCTCAGGTCTTTGATCTGTCGCTCGATCACATACAGCTTGTTGATGTGACTTAAGCCTATATCGGCTTTGGAGACCTTGGCCTTCTTGCCTTTCCCCTTTGTCTGCGCCGCTTTGGAGGCTTCGACGAACTTACGACGGGCATGATCCCAGCACCCAATTCGGGTGATGCCGTTGGCAGAGCACACCGGCCCATAACCGGAGTAACCGTCCGCCTGCAGGATGCCAGTGAAGTCGTCGAGCAGGCGCACAGGGACGCTGCCGGCACGGGACGGATCATAGGCAAACAACACGGATGGCCGATCGGGTGGCCCGCCCCGGATGACCCACATCCACTTGTCGGACTGGGCCGTTTTGCCATCCTCTTTCAGCACCTGTATCCGAGTCTCATCGGCCTGCAGGTAGTCACTGCTGTTCTGCACTTCGCGCATCAGGTTGATCAGCGGACTGAACACCTCGTCCAGCCGGATGATCCAGTGCGCCATACTGGTACGGCTGACTTCATGGCCGTGCCGCTTGAGCATCTGCTCCAGGCGGTACAGGGGGAGCCCGTCGGCGTACTTGGAGATGATGATGTAGGCCAGCAGTGATGTCGTCGCGATGCATTTGCCCAGCGGGTGAAGCGGTCGCGGTGCCGCAAGGATACGTTCTGCGTCATCGTGCTCGAAGACGGCTTTTTCCTGCCAGTATTCCAGCACCTTCAGCTGCGCCGGAATGAACTGCAGTTCTTCCTTCACCTTGGTGAAGAAGGTCTTGTTGGCCCCCGTTTTCTCTTCATCGCTCAGAGTCAGTTCGATGCGCTCACGCAGCAACGTATCAGAGAAGCCACGGTAGCGGCGCTTGCTCGAAGTGCGAGGATTATTTTCGTCGACATCATCTGGAAGCTGATCGCGTAGGGCCTCGATCTCGGCTTCCAGCTCGACTTCATCGAAGAGGTGGTGTTGGTGAGCCTGCTTCTCGCTGCTGGCGGCGAACTTCTGGACCTGCTTCAGACGCAGCAGTTCTTCGAGGAGTTGGATGTAGTTCTCGCGTTGCTTGATCGTCTGGTCGCGTTGCGCAAGTGCTTGATCATGCTCAGCCTCTTGAACGACCAGTTGTTGTTGCAAATCAGCCACAAACGACAGCAGTTCAGCGGCAGACAAGCCGCTGATACCGGGTGTTCCAACACGCTGTTTCGGTGATCTTTGCATGCCGTAAGTTATAGCAAAAACAGCCAGTTATGGCATGTAATAAGTGCTATCCAAGGGCCTCATACTGGAGGGTTTTATGACCCTTGAGCAGGCTGATGTCATAGCCGTCGAGTAACCAGTTGATCTGCTCACCGGTCAGCGGCAGCAGTTCGTCTGCCACCTTCGGCCACTTGAACTTTTCCTCGGCCAGCGCCTTGTAATAGAGCACGAAGCCGTTGTCTTCCCACATCAGGCATTTGATCTTGTTGCGCTGGCGATTGGTGAAGGCATAGAGCGCGCCGGTAAAGGGGCTGCGCCCCAGTTCCTGCTCGACCAACAGCGCCAGGCCACTGGCCTGTTTGCGAAAATCGACCGGTGCACGGTAGAGATAGATCTCGGGTGTGTCCACTGCCGGACGCAGATAACGGGATTTCATCAAAGCTGCCTCAGGATCATGCCCAATAGCTCAATATTGCCAGCGTGCATGCCAGTGATCGTCAGGCCACCCGGGAGGGCCAGGGTCAGCTCATCCATCGGCTGACTTGGCAGGCATGTGACACGGGCAAACCCCGAGGTGCCCTCTGATTGAAGTGGGTCACCGTCAGCCTTCAGGCGCTTGCGACGCCAGTAGGTGAACTGATGGTACGACAGCTCATGCTGCTTGCAGAAGACGGCCCCGGATAATCCAGAGTCGCGCCAGTTATCGAGTTGCTGTTGCCAATGCTGAGTGCGTTCTTGATGGGTCATGACGGATTCCTCGTGTGTGTGACGATGGAATCAGTCTGGAGCGGCGACTGGATGAAAAACAGGTGCTGATTCTTGGGCGCTTACGTAAAAGCGCCTTAGGCTCTGTTGTCTAACCGCAGTGATGGCTGCGTTACACGGGCAGCAATACCACGCCAACTCAGACTTCGTTGCGGAGACGATAATTCATGAGCAAGCCCCCGATCAGTAGTCCAGCCCTGCCCACCTCTGGCCAGAAACTATTGGCGCTGACGAATCAAGAGACCTTGCAGCAATACCTGTCTCAGGCAACGTCTGACAACACACGAAAAGCTTACCGCTCCGCTGTTCGCCAATTTGAAAAATGGGGCGGCCGCTTGCCAGCCAGCAAGGATGCCGTTATTCAGTATCTGTTGGCACGAGCACAAACATTGAATCCACGAACGCTGAACTTACATTTAACCGCTATTAGCCAGTGGCATTTACATCAAGGCGTTGCCGATCCAACCCATGATCCACTGATTAGAAAAACAATGACTGGCATTCGCCGCACCCATGGCAAGCCACAACAGAAAGCCCATGCCTTGCGCCTGGAGCATATTGCCAAGATGATCCGATGGTTGGATCAACAGCCGGAGCCACTGACACCAGCCAGAGACGCTGCCTTGGTGCTGACCGGTTTTTTTGGTGCCTTCAGGCGCAGCGAGTTGGTCGCCATTCGGGTTGAAGATCTTCAATGGGAGCCGGAGGGGTTGGTTGTTGCGTTGCCCAGGTCAAAAACCGATCAGCAAGGTCGCGGCCTATACCGGGCAATCCCCTTCGGGCCTGACAGCTGCTGCCCGGTTCGATCACTACGCCGGTGGCTGGCTGTCAGTGGCATCCAGTCCGGCCCTGTGTTTCGGGCCATCAACCGCTGGGGGCAGTTGCAGCCAGGAGCACTTAATCCGGCATCGGTTAATGAGTTGCTTAAAAAGCTGGGGCAACGCTGTCAGTTTGATTTTGCCGCAGAGCTCAGTGGGCACAGTTTCCGGCGCGGGTTATCGACCTCTGCAGCCAGAGAGAATGTAGAGGTCCGGCCGGTAAAAGCGTTGAATTTAGCCACTTCTAGCCTAACCTATTGAATATTATGGATTAATCAACCAGCAGTTCAAAAGTCATGGGCTTAACCTGCTTGGTTAGATCCAGCTCAAAACTTCCTAGCCGCCCCAAATGCTCGGTATGATACGGTGAGAATTCGGCCATAATGTCGCGGGTAATATTGTACCCTTCCGACTTCAATTGATTGAACACTTCGGTCATCGCGTTTACGTTGTATAAGATCGCGAAGTTGGCCAGCAAATGATTGTATTTAACGATTTTGCTTTGTTCGTGTCTCAAGTTTGCAGGAATTTTCCCGCCATTAGCAAAAAACAACCACCGGGCAAACTCATTGAACTCTTCGCTCTTACAGGTCGCTGCCTGGATTGTTTTGCGCAGATCAACGTCGGTAATGTATTCCAGCAAAAACATGGTTCTGACCACGCGCCCGAGTTCACGGAACGCAAAGTACAGCTTGTTTTTCCGGTTCTTTGTGCCGAACCGACGCAGGATTGTCGATGCGGTGATTTTCCCGGCTTTGACCGACATGGCCGTTCGCATCATATCCGCATAGTGCTTTTCAATGAGATCCCACTTGATTGGCTCTTTGAATAAGGACTGAATATGATCGAGAGCCATAGCGCGGTCAGGCTTGTAGAAACTGAGATCTTTAATATTTCGGATGCGCGGCATAAGCTTGATGCCCAGCAGGTACGCCAGACCAAACACCGGTGTAGATTGCGCTTGTGTATCCCCGTGAACGGTGTCCGGATTAAAGTCAGATTCGTCGTTGAGTAGACCGTCCAGGATATAAATAGCCTCATAAACACCACAGGGAATAAACCGGCTGAACAACGCAATGTAGGTATCTGAGACGTGGTAATAGGCAATGCCGCCATAGCTGCCGTAACGAATATGGTATTCCGATAGCAAATTATCTTCGTAGAGATCCCAGAGCTTGCCATCAGCGGACACACTATTGCCTGATCCCCAACACTCAATGAGCCGGTATTTTTTGTACTCGTTATTGATCTTCGCAATCGCTTTATCGAGACGGGCTTCCGTGGTGCGCTTTAAGTTAAGCCAGGCGACTTGCTTGCGGGAAACACCCTGCACAGATCGCACGGTTTCTGTGGGACCAATGTTGGTACCGTAACAAAACACGGTCAGGACAAAACGTAACTCCGGGTCGCTGATACGTGATTCGAAGCCCGACAACGGGCCAAAATGTTTATTCAGGTTCAGCCACTTTTCGACGTTAATAATCACATCAAGCAGGTTGATTTTGTCCAACCGATCGCGCAAAAGCGCTCCAATTTCTTCGATTTCTGGTAAGGGTTGATCAGGCTTTGGTTTACCGATAATCAGAGTCCCGTTTTCAATACGAACCAGTTCGTCCTCCGGGAATTGGCTGTCAGCTTTCCGGCAGCTCGTTTCCATGGACTCCTTCAGCGTTGTTGTAAATTCAGTATCACCGGCGACGAGCCCTACCTCCTCGCAATAGGTAGGCAACTGCGCTTCGTATTCTTCCCAGGTGATCATCTGCTCCCGGTAATCATCGAAGGTTTCACTGTAGGGAATGAACAAGTCACCGGTACTCAGTTCTTCAGCGATCCGTTCAAACACACACAGCTCAAAACAGGTTTTATTAACCTCCGTCACCTGTGCTGATTTGGTTGATTTTCCCGTGACTAATTTCCACCAGCTTTCGCGAATCCAGCGAATATTAATGACATTTCTGGAAGATGGATCGCTCGGATCGCATTGAATTGACAGGAACTCCGTGCGACGCTTTTTGTGCTTCAAAATAAACTGGAACGCATTGAGCAAGTCCTTGTCTTCCGTGGCCGATGCCAGGTTGAGTATTTCAATCGTACGAAACAAGGTCGATCGTTGCTTTTTATAGAGTTGAACCATAAACGGCAAATAGTTGTTACCTGCGAATGCCATATATTGTTCGCACATTTGCATTAGCTGATCACTGTTCTTTCCCAGTATCGGATCAAAAGCTGCCACCGAATCGGGTTTATCCAGATACACCTTGACCGTCCCAGACAACACAGAAATCAAATGATCGGTTTGCTTTTGATGGTCTGCAAGGTACTTCTCCAACAGCTTCTGCGCCGAGCGATCCATTTTTAACAGCAACTTGATAAAAATATCGGCGGCGTTATCCAGTGTTTGTGCGTATTGGTGCCGGATTAAAACGATGACGAGTGCGAGTCGCTTGTTCAGCTTTAGTTTCATCAATTCGGCGTAATCCAGGGCCTTGGCCTCGTTGATAAACTGCTGGTGTTTAACTGGCGGCAATCCCAAATCCGTGGGCAAAAGTGTCTGCAAGGACGTCAACCATTCCAAGTATTGGATATACGAATGGATATTGCGAGGGGTCGGGCGTTTGGGTTCATTTTTCAGCGTGCTCCAACCAAAACCATTCAGTCCTGTGCTGGATCGAAGAATATCGTTGATGCATTGGCGACTTTCAGACTCTAAAAAGCCACACAATTGATCGTAATACCGGGTGTTGACTTCAGATCTAGCGGTTTGGCAAATCCGCTCAAGCACGCTAAACGCCGGCAGCTCGTATCGCTCTTTGACCAAATATTCCAGAGTGACATTGATGATGTCCGGTAATGCCTCCTTGGTGGTCGCTGCTTCCAGTGCCCAAGTCTGCGCCAGTGCAGAGGTCTTGGCCGCATCGTAGGCTTTGATATTGAGATGGCGTCGAATCAGTTTTACATGGCGATCCTTCGCGCCCGATGTGTAATAAGTTTGGAGATCCTTCAGTGTCACCCGCGAACGACACTGGTTTTTGATGTGCGCGATGATCGGCTTGGGAACTTCGCCAAGACCAACGAATCGGCCCAAACGTTGTGTCGTCTTCAACTGAACCAGCAATCCCAAAAAAGAGGCACTTGACCGTCTACAGTGACGCAAAGCCCATTGCTGATCTTCCGTTGTGGGTGTGTAAATATCCCCCAACTCGTCTTCTGTGATATCTGATTTGATCCGTGGATAGGCTGTCTGATAGATGGCGACCATCGACTTAAATTTCCGCTGATAGTGGCATCAACGGATGACGCAGTCTGGCTAACAGGTTTTTAGCGGTCATTGGGATTCCTGGTGTTCAGTTTCGCCGACAATTTCTATAGCTCGTTTCTATTAGAATTTTCGATAAGCGCTAACCGCATGGCAGTCTTTTAGCAATTAGACGCTATTGTAATAACGAATGGACGATATTAAAATACCTAATAGACGTTTTTCAACCATCAATTAGCCGAGCGCTTATTTTATGTACCCACGTTATTCTGAAATCAATGTCAAAGAAGCGCTGAGCGACACCCCGGTGGTCTTTGTGATGGGGCCGCGCCAAGTCGGTAAAACCACTCTGGTGAAGGCGCTGATTGGTGAGATGGGCGCTGAAAACTGGGAATACATTACCCTGGACGATCAGGCCCAATTCGAAATTGCACAAGCTGATCCCGTCGGGTTCATCCGTAATCTGCCACCGAAACGAATTGCGCTCGATGAGGTTCAGCGCCTGCCTGAACTGTTCGTCTCCATCAAGCAGGCTGTGGATGAACAACGCACGGCAGGTCGCTTTCTCCTGACGGGTTCTGCCAATGCCTTGTTATTGCCCCGGCTATCGGATTCCCTGGCAGGCCGGATGGAATCGATACGCCTGATGACGCTTTCGGAGTGCGAAATCCAGGGTCGGCAAGCGGGCTTTCTGGCCAAACTGCTGGATCAGAAGGCACCCACCACCCAGGACATCCGTGTGCGGGAGCATCTGCTCCATCGCTTGGTGACCGGTTGCTTTCCAGAGCCTTTACAACGGACCAGCGAGCGGCGTTGTCAAGCCTGGTATCAACAGTATCTGAGCACCTTGACCCAACGGGATATCCGCGATCTGACCCACATCGATCACCCGGATCTCATGGCCAAGTTGCTCAAGCTCACCGCGTTCTATGCCGGCAAGCTGGTTAATTTGACAGAGTTGGGTGGCAAACTGGGCTTGGATCGGCTGACCATCAAAAAGTACATGGCCTTACTGGAGCAGTTGTTTCTGGTGGAACAACTACCGGCCTGGCATTCCAACGAATACAAACGCCTGGTGAAGACACCCAAACTGCACTCGGTCGATACCGGCATGATGTGCGCCGTGCGGGGCCTCAATCGGGAGCGTCTGCTGAAACAGCCAGGTGATTTTGGGTTGGTGCTGGAATCCTTCGTCTACAACGAATTGCGCAAACAGGCGGTGTGGATCGAGGAGCCCTTGAACTTCTACCACTACCGTGACAAGGACAAGGTGGAGGTCGATGTGATCATTGAAAACGCCATGGGCGATTGTTTTGCCATTGAAGTCAAAGCGGCGGCAACCTTGAGCACGAAAGATTTTACCGGCTTGAAACGCTTTCAAAGTGTGGCCGGCAAGCGCTTTAAAATCGGTGTCCTGCTCTACGATGGCGATCATACGACGGCCTTTGGTGACAATCTCTTTGCTGTCCCGCTGGGAGCGCTCTGGTCATGAACGAAAACCACACCATTGGCCAGCTGGCCAAGACAGCAGGTGTCAACGTCGAAACCATCCGCTACTACGAACGCCGTGGTTTGATCCGTCAACCACCCAAACCCGCAGAGGGATACCGTACCTACCCAAACGCAACCTTGGCTCGGATTTTATTCATCAAACGCGCCCAGGAACTGGGTTTTACGCTGGAGGAGATCAACAACCTGCTGTCATTGGGCGAGTCGCATTGCTCGGAAGTCCAGGAGCTGGCCGAAGCAAAGCTGGCCAGCGTGCGTGAAAAAATTAACGATCTACACCGCCTGCAACAGGTGTTGGAAGAGCTCGTCACACAGTGCCGGACCAATCCTGACAATGCGGCATGTCCTATTGTTGAATCCCTCCAACCTGCTCCTCGTCAATAAAAGGCATTGGACTTGACTCCGTACCTTGGTACGGGACTTACACTGATTTCACTAGGTCAATAAAGTGGAGTCGGCGATGGCAGGAAAAGAGTCATTCACCAACACAAGGCTACCTATCATCGGTGGCATTACCGCTGCCACCGTCGCCAGCCTGTGTTGTGTTGGGCCTTTTGTGCTCCTGTCACTGGGTATCAGCGGGGCCTGGATCGGTAACCTGACTGTATTGGAGCCCTACCGTCCCGTATTCATCATGCTTGTTATGTTGTTGCTCGGTTGGGCTGGCTGGCAGGTTTATCGACCGGTCGATACCTGTGAACCGGGAACCGTCTGCGCTGTGCCGCAAACTCGGAAACGGCGGCAAATGGTTTTCTGGATCGCTGCAATCGTGGCGCTGGTGCTCGTCACCAGCACCTACTGGATTCCTCTGTTCGCATGAACACTCTGGAGCTAACCATGCAGAAAATCATTCTCGGTCTCGTATTCACCATCGCCAGCTTCTCGGCCTGGGCCAAGCCACAAACCATCACGCTGGATCTGCCAACCATGAACTGTGCCATGTGCCCGATCACGGTCAAAAAGGCACTCACCAAGGTCCAAGGCGTAACAAAAGCCGAGGTCAGTTATGAGCATAAGCAAGCCGTAGTAACCTTTGAGGATTCCCTGACCAACGCTGACAGATTGGTCGAAGCGACCACCCATGCCGGTTATCCATCGACCATCGTGAAAACGGAAACACCATGATGCCAGAGGTGATTTTGCAGTCCGAGCTGACTTGTCCCGAATGCGGCCATAAAAAAACAGAATCCATGCCCACCGACGCGTGTCAGTGGTTCTACGAGTGTGAGCAGTGCCATGTTTTATTGAAGCCGAAGCTCGGTGACTGCTGTGTCTACTGTTCCTATGGCTCGGTACCATGCCCGCCCATACAGTTCTCACAAGGCAATAAAGACACAGGAACCTGTTGCGGCGGTTAAGTGGACCTCGCAAATCTGCATGTCACTCACCCGGTTAAGTCGATGATTTTCCAGTATCAATCCACCTTCAATGATCTCTGTAAGATTAAGGAGCGAGCCTTGGTAAGGCCTCTCTATCAAAACGGTTTCCAACCGACTGTAATTTTTACTTCTCTTGACTCTATAGCGCTATAGAGTTTACAATTGCGATCAATAATCATTAGCGATTCATGAATAAGAGAACACCGAGATGTTTGATTGCAGATTGCAACGCCTGAAACGAGCCACCCTTCATGCCATCATATTTCTGATGCTGCCACTTTCTCTATCTGCCGGGGCGAATGAAGCTGAGATCCCAGACAACGTTACTCAACTCCGGCAACTGGCACAGCTCGCTGAATACATAGGCGTTGATTATGCCGAAGCGGTGAAAAACGGTCAGGTAATTAATGACAATGAATATCAGGAGATGGTGGAGTTTTCACAACTGATTGTTAGCAAGAGCTCGCTGGCCGCCACTGCTGATGCAGAGTCACTCGCAGTGCAAGCAATGGCATTGCAGAGGGCCATCCATGATAAGAAAGGTGTTGATGAGATCCGTCAAATGAGTGCCAGCCTACGCGGCACATTGTTGGGATTGATGCCACATTTATCCCTGCCGGAACGGATATTACCTCAAGAAAAAATCCGGCCGGTATTTGAGACTAACTGCGGATCTTGCCATGGAGTATCTGGTCAAGGTGACGGAGTGCTGGCAGCACAACTCGATCCCGCACCCACGGACTTTACCGATAAAGAGCGGGCATTAAATCGATCAATTTTGGGTTTATACGACGCCATTACCAATGGCATTGACGACACCGCCATGCCATCTTTTCAACAACTAACGGAGCAAGAGCGTTGGTCAATGGCATTCTATGTCGGTGGACTCGCTTTTCAATCCAGCGAACCTACTCACAATGATTTGAATATTACCAAACTGCAGCTGATTAATCACAACCCACTGCAACTGGCAGCAGCACGCCCTGATATAACCCTACAAGCTTTGGAGAGTTTACGCGCTAACCCCTCGGCATTATTCAAGGCATCCCAAGATCCCTTGGCAATCACATGGAATCGACTTCAAGCCGCCCAAAAAGCGCATCAGAAGGGAGATTTTTCAACCGCAAGTGAACTCGCCGTCAGTGCTTATCTGGACGGTTTTGAACTGATTGAAAACAGCCTCGATGCGCATGACAAAGCACTGCGCCAATCCATCGAGTCCAACATGATGGCACTACGACAATTGACCAGCCGCCCCGACGTAAACGGAGAATTGGGTGCGCTAATGGCGGAGACGCGGCATTTGTTGGATGACGCACAACGTTTGTTATCAGAGTCCACCTTGTCCGAAGGAGCTTTATTCACTGCTAGTCTGGTCTTATTGTTGCGCGAAGGCCTGGAGGCATTGCTGGTTATCATTGCCTTAACGACGGTTTTGATAAGAACCGGGCGTCGGGATGCGCTTAAATATGTCCACATAGGCTGGATTGCGGCATTACTTGCCGGTGGTGCCACCTGGATCGCCGCTCAATCGTTGATCACGATCAGTGGTGCCAATCGTGAAATCATGGAGGGAATTGCCGCTTTATTGGCCGCGTTGGTACTGCTCTATGTTGGGATCTGGATGCATAGCAAAACCCAGGCTGCACAATGGCAAGCCTACATTCAGCAACATGTCGATACCCAACTTAAGTCTGGCACCTTGTGGGGGCTGGTGGCGTTGGCATTTGTGGCGGTTTACCGGGAGGTGTTTGAAACCGTATTATTTTATCAATCGCTGTTAACGCAGGCGGTATCAACCCAATATTCTTCTGTTGGTGGTGGCTTTGCGCTCGGTTTGTTGCTGTTAGCCATATTGGCGTGGGTGTTGATTCGCTTTTCCGTCAAGCTGCCGATCGCCAAATTCTTTTCAGCCACCACCTACTTGCTGCTAGCGCTCGCATTTGTCCTGATGGGCAAAGCTGTGTCGGCATTACAGGAGGCGGCCATCATCGGTATGACGCCATTACCTGTGAGTTTTGAGATTGACTGGATTGGCGTCAAATCCACCTGGCAAGGCGTGCTTGCGCAACTTTCGGTACTTCTGGTTTACCTGGTATTTTTAATACTATCCAAATCAAAACGCGCAACATCACCGCCGATAACACAGGCGTCCGATTTCAAGCGCGTAAGTGTTACCGCTTCTGATGCTGATTAGTGGTTAACGTTTGCAAGATGCCGCACTGTTCGATCGTCCTTTCACTGGAGCAGCTGCGGCGAAGTACTTTCAAATGCTCGCGCAGCTGAACCAGCTCCTGAATGCGCGTTTCCACTTGTTGAATGTGCGTATCCATCATGCGATTGACTTGATCACATTGCGCACCCGGTGAGCGTTTTAATGTGAGTAGCTGGCGGATCTCGGACAAACTGAGATCCAGGTTACGGCAGAGCTTGATAAATAGCAGCTGTTCGACAGCAGCTTCATCGTAAAGTCGAAAATTGCCGTCACTACGCTGTGTCGTGCACAGCAACTGTTCTTTTTCATAGTAACGGATAGTTTGCACCGAGCAATCCGTCTTTTTTGCCAGCTCGCCAATCTTCATTTATTCAATCTCTGTGCTTGACTCTATAGTAACTATAGAGTTTAAACTGCCCACCTTGGATAGAACAAGGGTTTTTTATGACGACCACATGCGGTGGCAATTGCCAAAATAACGCGACGGAGAACACTCCCCAAATTGCCGAAGTACACGACGCTTCTCATGGCGGCTTTGTTAGTGAGTATCATGTCCCCAAGATGGACTGTCCTTCAGAGGAAGGCATGATCCGTATGGCGTTGGACAGTGTGCATCCTAAAGTCACATTGGAATTCGATACCCCCAAGCGCAAGGTGAGTGTCTACCATGGTGATAACGCTGACCTTATTAAAAAAAGAATGCAATCAGTCGGTCTGGGCGCGAGACTTGTCAGTACAATGCCCGTCGCCAGCGAGTCCATCGCCCGTGCGCAGGCGTCTGCAAAACAGGAGGCAGAAAGAGAAGCTGGCATTCTCAAGTGGCTACTGGCAATCAATGGCATCATGTTTGTCATTGAAATTACTGTCGGCTGGTGGGCGCAATCCACTGGTTTGATTGCGGACTCCCTGGATATGTTCGCTGATGCCGCCGTCTACGGCGTGGCGCTGTATGCCGTAGGGCACAGTGTGCGGATGAAGTTGCGTGCAGCCCATTTTTCCGGTTGGCTTCAGATCATTCTCGCCTTGGGCGCTTTGGGCGAGGTGGTAAGGCGATTAGTATTGGGTAGTGAACCGGTTTCCACTTTGATGATGAGCTTCGGGCTTGTTGCCTTGGCGGCCAATGTGACCTGTCTGCTGTTGATTGCCAAAAGCCGGGATAGCGGCGCCCATATGAAAGCCAGCTGGATTTTCTCCGCCAATGACGTGATTGCCAATCTAGGGGTGATCCTTGCCGGTGGATTGGTGGCCTGGACGGGCTCACGTTATCCAGACTTGGTGATTGGCCTTATCATCGGTTTGATTGTGTTGAATGGCGCGCGCCGCATCTTGCAACTTAAGTCCTGAGACACCGCGCACAATATGAACAACAAGCAATCGTCTTATTGATACACCGCCAATAATAAAGATCCTCGACCTGGCTCGCTTTGACAGGCGGATAACAGGTAAACGAAAGGCGCCGGGACAATCTTTGATTGACTCCGCAATCAAAGGCGGTATGCTTTGCAGGTTATTCCATTTCATTGGGGTTATATTCGGTTTATGAGTCGAAAAGCACTGTCTTATCTGCTGTTAGTCTTGATTGCACTGCAATCAGTGACAGCTATGGCTGACGTGCATCCCCTTGATTATTCGGATACAGCCCCTTATTCCTCCGATGGCTCATCATCGGCAATGCTGGATAGCTCGACCGTTATTGATCCTGCAGATCAAAATACCGCGCCTGACGATCTGTTTCATTGCCATCACCATGGCTGCCATTGCCATGTCTATTTATCCGGTAACCTGACTCACTCAAACTTTTTGCATAAACATTCGTTGCATAACGACTCTCAAGCCCTCATTCCCGAGGCCCCATCCTCGTCGCTGTACCGCCCTCCAATCGCCTGATTTTACCGATTAAGTTTTTTCTGTGTTGCCGTTATCGCTGCAACGCGCGGTTTGAATTATCTTAAATAAGTAGGATCTACCATATGCTATCAATACGTACTGCGCCGGGTTCTGGCGCTACGGGTCGGCGGAATATCAAAAGCCGCTGCATTCTGTTCAGTTTATTATTTTTTATTTCTTCGTCGGGGCTTAACGCCGCACCTGGGGACTCAACGATCACGCTGACCAATGCGGTGCAGCGCTCCCTGTCACAAAACCCGTCTTTGAAAGTTTTTCCCTACCGCTACGCAGCCCTTCAAGGGCAGGCCGAAACAGCCGGGTTAAGACCGGCGTATGAGCTGGGATTTGACGCTGAAAATGTCGGGGGCACTGGGGACTTCAGCGGCGCAGGTGGTGCTGAACTCACCATTGCGCTGTCTTCGGTCATCGAAATGGGGGATAAGCGCGCGGCACGGCAAGGTGTAATCTCCCACAGTCGGTCGGTGCTCAATGCCAGCCGACAGGTGGAATCCTTGGCCTTATTGGGCGAAGTCACCCGCCGTTACGTCGATGTGCTAGCGGCACAGGAGCAGGTCACCCTGGCTGGCGAGGCCGCCCAGTTGGCGAGCGAGAGCTTACGCATTGTGAAAAAGCGGGCTACGGCGGGAGCGACACCCGAGGCGGAGGTCAAACGGGCACAGGCTGCTGCCGAGCAAGCCAAGCTCGCTTTGCTTTCGGAGCAGCAACGGCTCGCTTATTTGAAAGTGTCGTTGTCTGCATTGTGGGGGGTAACCTCGCCGGACTTTAACAAGGTGGAAGGTGATCTATTCCAGTTTGGCGAGGACGTGGCATTCGACCTGTTGTACGCCAAAGTTGAAAAAAATCCTGCGATAGAAATATTCGCAGCAGAGTCCCGCCTCAAAGAAGCGGAAATACGCCTTGCTCAAACCCAATCCAGTGCCGATATCAGCTGGTCGGTGGGTGTTCGTCGCTTGCAGGAAACCGATGATACCGCGTTGGTAGCGGGTTTCAGCATGCCGTTGTTTTCCGGTAAGCGAAATGCTGGCGCCGTTTCGATCGCGCTGGCCGAGAAAAATCAGGTGTTGGCAGAGCGCGACGTAATGCTGCTGGATTTACACACCCAGCTGTTCCGCGCCTATCACAACCGCAAACAAGCCATTGTCGCGGTAGAGACACTGCACACTGCCATCATTCCCGCCCTTGAGCAGGCCCTGATAGACACTCAGGCGGCCTATCAACGCGGTCGCTACGGGTATCTCGACTATGTCAGCGCGCGGCAGGAATTATTGAGCGCCAGGCGCACCCAGATCGAAGCGGCCGCAGCCGCCTTAACCTATGGCGCAGAAATTGAGCAGCTAACAGCAGAGCCCCTGGCCTTGACTCTGTATGGCGAAGACGACACATTTTCAGGATCAGAACAATGAAATCAAAAAACCACGTTAACAAATCTATCATCCATCTTCTGTTCAGTTGCTTCGCGATTGCGCTGCTATCCGGGCAAGCACTTGCCGAAACAGGTCATGGGGAGGAAGCAGAGCACGGCGAAGAAGGTCATATTGAACTGACCCAGGAGCAGATCCAACATTCAGGCATTACCCTGGTAACCGCGACTTCGGGCACCATCCGCGATGTTTTGCCAGTATATGGCGTCGTCGCCACCAACGCAGAGCGTGTACAGTCGGTAACGGCACGCTTCGACGGCGTTATTCGGGAAGTTAAAAAAAGTGTTGGTGATCCGGTTCGCAAAGGCGAAACCCTGGTGACTGTGGAAGCGAATGAAAGTCTGAAAACCTATTCGATAGTATCCGCACTCAATGGTGCCGTTACCCAGCGTAATGCAAACGCTGGCGAGCACACTACGGATATCCCGTTGTTGGTAGTACAGGATTTTTCAACGGTTTGGGTGGAGCTGTCGGTTTTTCCCAAGGATGTTGCTCAGGTTGAATTAGGCCAGCGGGTTCGCATTCTCAGTCTCGATTCGACCCAAATCGCAGAGGGAAAAATCATCTATATTGCGCCGCTTGGCCAAACTGGTAATCAGGCCATTATGGCGCGCGCTTTGATCGACAACCCGAATGGCATTTGGAAACCCGGTCTCTTTGTCAACGCGCAAATCACCCGCGCCGAAATAGCCGCTCCAATGGTGATCCGCAACGAAGCCTTGCAAATCGTCGAGGATAATCCTGTCGTTTTTGTTCGGGGTGAGGAAGGTTTTGAACCACGTACAGTGACTTTGGGGCGAACCGACGGTGAGCTAACCGAAGTGGTGGCAGGTCTGTCCGCAGATGAAGTGTATGTCAGCAAAAACAGCTTTATTCTGAAATCGGAGCTGGGTAAGGAGGATGCTGAACATGGACATTAATCAATGGCAATTAGCGGGGCTTACAGCGCCGAAATACCGTCAGAACTCTAGCCGGTCATACGAACCAAAATTAGGAGTTCAGCATGATCGATAAACTGATCCAATTTTCCATTGCACGCCGCTGGCTGGTGATGTTTCTGGTCTTGGTGGTTGGCGCCGTAGGTGTTTGGAATTATCAAAACTTGCCGATTGACGCGGTACCCGATATCACCAACGTCCAGGTGCAAATCAATACCGAAGCTCCCGGTTATTCACCGCTGGAAGTGGAGCAACGCATTACCTATCTGGTGGAACTGGCGATCACGGGGTTACCCTATGTGGAGAGCACCCGTTCGATATCACGTTATGCTCTGTCTCAAGTGACCGTAGTATTTGAAAAAGGCACTGACATCTATTTCGCCCGCAACCTGATCAACGAACGATTACAGCAGGCGAAAAGCGAGATGCCTTCCGGGATTGAGCCGGTAATGGGGCCTGTTGCCACAGGCCTTGGTGAAATCTTTCACTATGCGGTGCATGCAAAACCGGGCGCCTTGCAAGAAAACGGTGAGCTCTATGATGCAACGGCCTTACGCACCTTGCAGGATTGGGTGATCCGTCCCCAGTTGCGTCTGGTTCCTGGCGTCACCGAAGTCAATACCATTGGCGGTTTCGAAAAGCAGTTCCACATTACCCCTGAGCCTGCAAAGCTGCTGGCCTACCAGCTCAGCTTCGACGATCTGGTGGCGGCATTGGAGAAAAACAACGCCAACATCGGTGCCGGATATATCGAAAAAAATGGCGAACAATACCTGATTCGTGCCCCCGGACAGGTAGCTGACATCCCGGCGATCGAAAAAATCATCGTCGCCCGTCGTGACGGCCTACCCATAACCGTGGCTGACGTGGCCGAGGTTGGATTTGGTAAGGAACTTCGCACCGGTGCTGCGACACTCGACGGTGAGGAGACAGTACTGGGTACCGCCGTTATGCTGCTGGGCGGCAACAGCCGGACGGTTTCCCAGGCGGTGTCGGCCAAGTTACTGGAGATCAATAAAACGCTGCCTGAAGGCGTGATTGCCGAGCCGGTTTATAACCGTACGGTGCTGGTCGATAAAACCATTGCCACGGTACAAGCCAACCTGGCCGAAGGCGCGATATTGGTTGTTGTCGTGCTCCTGGTCATGCTGGGCAACGTCCGGGCGGCCTTGCTCACCGCAATGGTGATCCCTTTATCCATGTTAATGTTGATGACAGGCATGGTGCAAACCAAGGTCAGCGCCAATCTGATGAGTTTAGGTGCGCTCGATTTTGGCTTGATTGTGGATGGCGCGGTGATCATTGTCGAAAACTGCATTTTGCGCCTGGCCGGACGCCAGCACCATCTTGGGCGCACCTTAAAGCTGGACGAACGTTTTCAAACGGTGTTTGCGGCCACCCGCGAGGTATTTACACCGAGTTTGATCAGTGTATTGGTAGTGATTCTGGTGAACTTACCCATCCTGGCGTTAACCGGCGTGGAAGGCAAAATGTTTACGCCCATGGCCATGGCGGTAATCATGGCCTTGTTATCCGCATTGGTCTTGTCACTCACCTTCGTCCCAGCCGCTGTGGCTTTGTTTATGACGGGGCATATTGAGGAAAAAGACAATTTTATTGTTCGTCATTCCAAGCGGTTTTACGCTCCCGTATTGACCTGGGCGCTCAAGTTTCGCGTGCTCGTACTGACTGCGGCACTGATCTTTGTGGTTTTGGTCGGCGCACTGGCAACGCGGATGGGTACGGAATTTATCCCGAATCTGGATGAGGGGGATATTGCCATCCAGGCGCTACGGATACCGGGTACCAGTCTCACTCAATCCCTGGATATGCAATTTCGTCTGGAAAAGGCAGTTCTGGAAATCCCTGAAGTTAAAACCTACTTCGCGCGCGTCGGCACGGCCGAAGTCGCCAGCGATCCCATGGGGCCGAACATTTCCGATGGCTATGTGATGCTCAAGGATCACAGTGAATGGCCTGACCCTGACAAAACCAAAGCGCAGTTGCTGGAGGAAATCGGTGAGAAGTTATCATTATTGCCGGGTAATGCATTTGAAATCAGTCAGCCTATCCAACTTCGCTTCAATGAATTGATTTCGGGCGTGCGATCAGACCTCGGGATCAAAGTGTTTGGCGATAACCTGGAACAGTTGCTTAAATCGGGCGGCGAAATCGCGGCAGTTTTAAACGGTATCGAGGGTGCCGAAGGGGTTAAGGTCGAGCAGGTGTCCGGCTTGCCTATTCTGTCCATCAATGCGGATCGTTCAGCCATGTATCGCTATGGCCTGAACGTTGCCGATGTACAGGACGTGGTGGCCGCCGCCACCGGTGGTGAAGAAGCCGGCCTGATCTTTGAGGGCGATCAACGTTTCTCGATAGTGGTGCGGGTGGCCGAGCGCGTCAGGGGCGACTTGCGCGCGTTGGAGCGTTTGCCGATACCGCTGCCAGATGGCGGCTACGTGCCGCTGCGCGAAGTGGCTAGTCTCACGCTGGCCCCCGGACCGAATCAGATCTCTCGTGAAAACGGCAAGCGTCGACTGGTAGTCAGTGCCAATGTTCGCGGTCGTGATTTGGGTGGCTTTGTGGCCGAAGTTCAGGACAAAGTGGCGCAACAAGTGAAATTGCCACCTGGCTATTGGCTGGAGTACGGCGGCACCTTTGAGCAATTGCAATCGGCGTCCCAACGTCTCAGCCTGCTGGTGCCGGTGACACTGGTTATGATCTTTGCGCTATTGATGATGACCTTCGGTTCGGCAAAAGATGCGGCGTTGGTCTTTAGTGGTGTGCCGCTAGCGCTAACCGGTGGCGTTATCGCTTTGTGGTTACGGGATATTCCCCTCTCGATTACCGCAGGTGTTGGGTTTATTACCTTATGTGGTGTATCGGTACTGACCGGGGTCATGATGGTGTCGGCCTTTCGGGATGAACTCAATCGTGGTGAATCCGTCGAGCAGGCGATTCTGGGCGGCGCCATGTTGAGATTGCGGCCCATATTGATGGTCGCTCTGGTGGCCGCATTAGGCTTTCTGCCGATGGCACTTAATACCAGCACCGGAGCCGAAGTCCAGAGGCCACTGGCCACGGTGGTTATCGGCGGCATTATCTCTTCTACGTTACTCACGCTGTTGGTGCTCCCCGGCCTGTATCGACTGGCTTGGCGAAGGCCAAAAGCGATTGATAACAATGGCGAACCGATCGCTGAGTAATACCCGCTGGATCGCGGCAAGTATCCTCTTGCCGCGATCCATCTAACAGTAATAGCGAATTTTTTTGGAGTATTTACATGAAACAAGTTACGGCCTTTATCCACCACGTTCGATCCGCCGATGTCATCGATGCATTGCGTGATGCAGGCTACAAAAACCTATCAATACTCGATATCAAAGGGTCCTTGAAGCCTTTAGGGGAACGGGAACTGGCGTATTCAGCCGAAGCTGGCGTGGTTATCTCAGAAGTCCAATTGTCTCTGGTATGTGAAGACAATCAGGTGGATGAGGTGACCTCGATCATTCGAAAAACCGGGAAAATCGGACCTGACATATCCGGCTGGGTCTATGTCAGCCCAATCGAACAAGCCCTGCCCATCGGCGGCACGGAGGATCATTAATCGTTTAGCTACCCAACGCCAAGCCAATCATCGACTGGAGAAATAACGTATGCATCAACATTCGCACGATGATAGCTCCAAGCGAATGGGCTTGGCTTTTTGGTTAAACCTGATTTTTACCGTTATCGAATTCGTTGGCGGTTGGCTGACTAACAGTACGGCCATCATGGCTGATGCGGTGCATGATCTGGGCGACAGTCTTTCCATTGGCAGTGCATGGCTGCTGAACCGTCTGGGCCAGAAGTCCGCCAATCCTGAGTACACTTATGGTTATCGGCGGTTGTCGCTGTTCGGCGCCCTGATTAATGGTCTAGTGTTAATCGCGGGATCTATCTGGGTGCTGATTGCGGCTATTCCCCGTTTGTCCGATCCAGTCATGCCACATACCGAAGGCATGCTGGCGCTCGCTGTGCTGGGCGTGGCGGTAAATGGCTACGCCGCCTATCGTCTTAGCCAGGGAAAAACCTTGAACGAAAAAGTACTCAACTGGCATTTGCTGGAAGACGTACTGGGTTGGGTGGCTGTGTTGATTGTGGCAACGGTCATGCAATTCGTTGACTGGCCCATTCTCGACCCACTGCTGTCAATCGGCTTCACCTTGTTTATTCTGATCAACGTACTGCGTAACCTGTGGGCAACAGGGCGGTTGTTTTTTCAGGCAGTACCTGATCCAGATTTGCTGGAGAGCGTTCGCGAGTCCCTGATGTCACTCAAGGAAATCGACGACGTACACCATTTGCACCTCTGGTCCCTTGATGGAGAGCACCACGTACTGACAGCTCATGTCAAAGCCGTGCTGACGCAAGATCTGGCGAGATACGCACAGCTCA
Organism: Candidatus Thalassolituus haligoni; assembly: GCF_041222825.1. Classification (NCBI taxonomy): domain Bacteria; kingdom Pseudomonadati; phylum Pseudomonadota; class Gammaproteobacteria; order Oceanospirillales; family Oceanospirillaceae; genus Thalassolituus; species Candidatus Thalassolituus haligoni. Next base: position 2,135,586 of record NZ_CP139482.1, on the reverse strand, counting down.
AGGCCACCCTCCAGTCAGCCCTGGAAACCTACGATCTGGCTCACACCACCATTGAGATCGAGCTGGCAGAAGAAGCTTGCCGGGATCAACCCGTGTCCAGCCAAATGGACCCGCATTAACAAGAGAACTTCGTATGTCCATCCTCTACACGCTCGGTTTGTTCATCATCACCGCTATAGCGGAAATAGTCGGCTGTTATCTTCCATACCTCTGGCTGAAGAAATCGGCATCCGCATGGGTTCTGCTGCCGGCAGCGCTCAGCCTGGTGCTGTTTGTCTGGTTGCTGTCTCTTCATCCGATCGCCGCGGGGCGGGTTTATGCGGCCTATGGCGGCGTCTATGTGTCGGTGGCCATACTGTGGTTGTGGGGTGTGGATGGGATTCGCCCGCATCTGTGGGATTTTGTTGGCGTGACCGTCACCCTGGCAGGGATGGGCATTATCATGTTTGCACCAAAATGATGTCGATCCTGCGGATTTACTTTCCCTTTTTTAGGGATTCAGCGTTCAGCAGCAAACTCATTTTCTCCATGAGTACTACAGAAGCGTTATTGCTGAGTTGTTGTCCTTCCTCGATATATTCCCAGACGGTGGCATCGCTTTTCCACCCACCTTGTTTTTTGATCAGCTCAAAATCGACTCGCTCTCGGGCTGCCGATGTAGAGAGACCTCGCCGAAAGCTATGGCTGCTCAAATCCGGTACGAAATCGAACTGACAGGCGTTGCCCAGTGTCTTGAGTAATTCATTAATGCCACCGGGATTCAGTGCTTTGGGTTGAACCTCATCCCAACGGTTAATGGGGCGAAAAACCGGACCTTCATTGATATCAGCCAATTCTATCCAGTTCTTCATGGCCGTAGCAGGACAGCAGCCTGGCGCACCGAAAGGTAATGCTCGCACTAAGCCGGCCCCTTGTTGATCGGTCTTGGAACGGGGCAGCCGAATAATCAAGCCTTCCGGCTCCCACACCAAGTCATTGGCTTTTATTGCGACCAGTTCGCTGCGACGAAAGGCCCCGAAAAAGCCCGTTAGCACCAGTGCGACATCCCGATACTTCTTCTTGCTGTCTGGTAGTTGCTGTAGATGCTTCAACATCAGCGCAATGTGTTCCAGGCGCAGCGCCTTGGCTTTGCGTTTGGGCTTCCCGTGGGTGCGACGGATGCCATCCATGGTCTTACGCACCAGAGGATCGCGAACAGGATCACCCAGTCCCTGATAATGGTGCCACTGGCTGATCGCAGTGAGGTGCAGATCCAGGGTCCGCGGATTGAGTGATTCGGCTCGGGCCAGCAGGTAGCGCACCACGGTGTCCCGAACCGTCGGAAGGCGACCACCCCATTTTTCAAACTGCCGGATGGCCGACCGATAGGCTCTGCGGGTGTTGTCGGATGTGGCTGCCTGGAGGTATTGCTGCAATGACTCGGCTTCCTGGCGTGCAACCAGTCTCGAATGTTCATTACGTAATGACGGTTCAGTGACCATTTTTGGCGATTTGCTGTTCATGAATAGGTCTCCTCTCGGCGTCGCTGAAAAGGCAGCTATGTACCGGTGTTACAAGTCGAAAATTTAAGGCTCAATCCATTAACCAACGATAACATTGATTATCATTGGTTAGATAATGAAATTCAAGCAACATTGAAAAGAGGAAATATAATGTTATATTACGTGTTATGGAATACATTACTAAATAATCTGAGAGGAACCTGCCATGGCCCGCGCCGGAGTCACGTACCACGATATCGCCAAAGCCGCTGAAGCCGTTAAAACGCAAGGCCAGGAGCCCACGGTAGATCGGGTACGGGAGCATCTGGGCACCGGCAGCAAAAGCACCATCGCACCACTGCTCAAGCGTTGGCGGTCGGACAACGGGGAAGCAGCCGCTGTCAGTGGACTGCCGAACGACCTCGTCGAAGTGGTAAAGTCCCTGCATGAGCGGGTACAGCAGATGGCGGATCATCGTATCGAACAAGCCCGCCGGGAATTTGAGGCATTAAATGAAGAACTCCGCAATGAGTTGACCCAAGCCAACAATGCCATCGCGCAACTTACTGCCCGACAACAGGACCTAGAGAACCAGGCAGAACGGCTGAGCAAAGAAAAAAGCGAGCAAAGTCAGTCCCTGGAAGACGTGCGTGTCAGCCTGGCAAATGCCGAGTCCCAACGGGACGAAGCTCTTACGCGAGCCAACGACTTGAAGGAGAGTGTCAGTGAACTCAAGCAAGAAAACCGGGATATCCGAGATCATTTCGAACATTACCAGCAGCGCACTGCCGAAGATCGCCAGCAGGAGCGCGAACAGTTCCACTTGGTAAGCCGCGGCCTGAAAGACCAGATTCAAGACCTGCAACTGCGACTATCACAGGCTGATTCAAAAGCGTCCGAGCTGGTTGACGCCAATGAGTGGTTACAACGACACACCCATGAACTCGAACAAGCCAATGCGATACAAAAAGGCACTCTGGATAGACAAGTGGCCGATATCCAGAAATTAGAGCATCAACTTAACGACGCCTCGGCAAAAAGCCGGGAGCAGCAGCATAAAAGCGAACAATTGGTGGATAATATTGCCGCACTCACCAGCCAGAAAGCAGACGTCGATAAGCAAGTGGCCGTACTATCTCAAGCGTTCGAGACCACTAAAGCCGATCTGATAGCCTCTCAGAATAGAGTGGAAGTTCTGTCCGATGAGTACAAGTTGATTCTTCAGGAAAAAGCGGTGATTCAGGGGCAGTTTAAGCAGCTTCAGGAGTCACTATCGCGATAAGGGCATTAGTCAGACTTTTGTCTAAAAAGCTTTATTAATCAATATGTTATATGCGAAGTGGCTAATTCCAACGCTTTTACCGGCCGGACCTCAATGTAGATTTTGAGCTGATCAAGCAACAGGGTGGCTGGAAAAGCGATGCAACGGTGCGCGGTTACATTGAGCACGGTGAACAGTTTAATAATAATGCTGCCCGCTCGTTAATGGTTCGACTGGCAGACATCATGGCTAACAAGTAACGACTACTCGGGTCTCGGGTAACAAGTCGCCTCGCCTGAGACGCTGATAGTTGCTATAACGGTTATTATATTTCCGATAATTTCAGGGTGCTGGCATTTCATGTCTACTGTTTCGTCCCCAATCCCCTTCATCGACAATCTGAATTATCTCAGTAGCCCGCTGACTGATGCTCGGCAGGTTATGTTGCGCCAGCCAGAGCTAAGAGAGATTGAAGGCTGTTTTGATGATCTGGTGCATTCGTTTGAATTCCTGGTCAGCTTTAATGGCTCAACAGCCACCTTTAATAGCTACCGCCGTGAAATTGAGCGCTTGCTGCAATGGACGTTCATGGTACGCCAATGTTCTCTCGGCGAGCTAAGACGGGCAGATATAGAAGATTACATCGGCTTCTGTCAGTCTCCCCCTCCTGGCTGGATCGGCACCAGTCAGGCGGCACGTTTTGGTAACAGTCAGGAAGGACGTATGCCTAATGACAAATGGCGTCCCTTTGTGATTCAGCCAGACAAGTCTTCGTTGTCAGGAGAGCGCCCGGATGTATTTGCGTTATCACAAAAAAGCCTCCAGTCGCTATTTGCCGTACTGTCCAGTTACTTCAATTACCTGATTCAGGAAGATTATCTCCAAACCAATCCGGTTGCCCTGATACGACAAAAAAGCAAATACCTTCAACGCCACGCCTACGCTGAACCCATTCGACGAATCTCCAATTTGCAATGGGACTACATTCGGGAAACCGTTGATTTGCTGGCACGAGAAAACCCGAAAGAGCACGAGCGCTCGCTATTTATCATGCTTTGCCTGTTTGGTATGTACCTGAGAATTTCAGAACTGGTTGCGGATGAACGCTCCTCGCCGATGATGGGAGACTTTCAGTGCGATCCGGATGGCAACTGGTGGTTGCGGGTTGTCGGTAAGGGCAACAAGGCCCGCATGGTCACTGTATCGGACGATATGCTGGATGCGCTGATTCGTTACAGAAAGCATCTTGGCTTGAGCCGCCTTCCACTTCCGGGCGAGCAGACACCTCTGGTGCCAAAACTGAAGGGGCGCGGCGCGGTCACCAGTACACGACAAATCCGCTATCTGGTGCAATTCTGCTTTGATACGGCGTTTGCGCGAATGAAGCAGGAGGGACTGGAAGATGAAGCGCAGGAGTTGCGGGTCGCCACGGTTCACTGGCTCAGGCACACCGGCATCTCAGAAGATGTTCGAACCCGTCCGAAAGAGCATGTCAAGGAAGATGCGGGGCACGCCAGTATGGCAACGACGGATCGTTACATTAATACGCAAATGCGCGAGCGCCATGCCAGCGCCCGCAATAAAAAGCTGAAGCCCGAGTATTAACCCGGGCCGGTATCAGGACATATGCTGCCCGCCATTGGCGGAGATATTGCTACCGGTTACAAAACCAGAATTCTCGCCAGCAAGGAAGCTGATTACATTTGCAATTTCTTCAGGCTTGCCGAAACGACCCACAGGAATGCCTTTCAGGATCTGATTACGGACTTCTTCAGGCACGTCCATAATCATACTGGTAGCAATATAGCCAGGCGATACGGTATTCACGGTAATGCCCTTGGCAGCAACCTCTTGGGCCACCGCCTTGGTAAAGCCATGCATACCCGCTTTTGCGGCTGAGTAGTTGGCCTGGCCAAACTGCCCCTTCTCTGCATTAACAGAAGAAATATTAATGATACGACCCCACTTCTTCTCCAGCATATCGTTGATTACCAGACGCGTCATATAAAAGACAGACGTCAGATTGGTGGCAATCACATCGTGCCACATATCTGGAGTCATTTTCTTCAGGGTTGTATCACGTGTGATACCACCATTATTAATCAGGATATCGACGGTTCCAAAGTCCTTGCGAATATTGTCGATACAGGCTTCACATGATTCCCAGCTGGTAATATTGCCAAAGCCAAGAGCGATGTCATAACCCTCGCTGCTTAGTTTTGCTTGCCACGCCTGCGCTTTCTCGTGCTTGCCTCCTGCATAGTAGCCCGCCACAACCTGATAGCCATCATCGTGCAATTGCTTACAGATGGCAGTACCGATGCCGCCGGTTCCACCGGTGACTAATGCAACACGTTTTGACATTCATCCACTCCTTTTGCTTTGCGGTTCACTAGAATTCCTAGCTTCGTACCAACTTATGACAACCCGGTGACCAGACTATGGCATATCGGGGCAACTGTCCCCTCGCAGTCATGCCAAATATTGACTCTGGCTCGTTTGGCTACACCTTACACCAGTTAGGATGAATGACGCATTGAGCTGGGTTATACTCCCTGCCCTTTTTCTGCCAGTCATCGCCTTTCATGAAGTTTGTCGTCAAGTTCTTCCCGGAAATCACCATCAAATCCAAGTCAGTGCGTAAGCAGATGACAAAAATCCTTCGTGCCAATTTACGCACTTTGACGCGCAAACGAGGCATTTCCGCCGACGTCCAGGATCGCTGGGACAGTTTGGTGATTGAGGTAAATCTATTAGACAACGAAGACGTTGTTACGGTTCATCGCCGTATGGTGCAAATCCTTTCTCACACACCGGGCATTGGTTATGCGCTTGAAATTGACGAACACCCGTTCGAATCATTGGATCAAGCGTACCAGTTGGTGCGTGAAGCCAATCGCGAGCAACTCGAAGGCAAGACGTTTTGCGTCAGGATCAAAAGGGCTGGCAATCACGACTTTACCTCCCATGATGCGGAAGTCTATATGGGCGGTGGATTGCTGAAAGAAACCGGCGCCACGGGTGTATCGTTGAAAAACCCGGATGTGGTGGTTCATGCTGAGTTGCGTAATGACAAGGTTCAAGTCGTCAAGCAGCGCATACCGGGATTAGGTGGTTTTCCACTGGGTAGTCAGGGAGATATTTTATCACTGATCTCCGGAGGCTTTGACTCAACGGTGGCCAGCTACCTGTTAACCCGGCGCGGTTTGAAAACACATTTTTGCTTTTTTAATCTTGGTGGTAGTGCCCATGAAATTGGCGTCAAACAAGTCGCCCACTATCTTTGGTCCTGCTATGGCGAAAGCCATCGGGTGAAGTTTGTTACCATTCCATTTGAAGCAGTTGTTACTGAAATTCTTGCCAAGGTCGACAATGGCCATATGGGTGTTGTACTCAAGCGCATGATGATGCGCGCAGCGTCACGGGTGGCCGACAATCTGAAACTGCCCGCCCTGGCAACTGGAGAGGCTGTTGCCCAGGTTGCCAGCCAGACCATTTCCAATCTGGCGATTATTGATCGGGCTGCCGAGCATATGGTGTTGCGCCCTCTGGCAGCGATGGATAAACAGGATATTATTGCTATTGCTCGCCGCATTGGTACAGAAACGTTTGCCGCCAACATGCCGGAGTACTGCGGCGTCATATCCGTCAATCCACTCACCCACGGTGAACGCAGCAAAACCGAAGCCGCCGAACAAGCCTTTGATTTTGCGGTATTGGAAGACGCCTTGCAGCGCTCGACCTATCAACGTATCGATAACGTTCTGGAAGAGATCGGTAGCGGACTGGAAGATGTCATGTTGCTAACCACGCCGGCGCTGACGGATGAAATCATCGATATCCGCCACCCAGCTGAAGCCGCTGATGCGCCACTGGAACTTGCCAACAATCCAGTCAGACTCATTCCCTTTTATGAGCTGGAAAGCCGCTTGGCGGATCTCGACACCAGTGGCAAGCAACGTTATCTGTTGTACTGTCAAAAAGGCACCATGAGCAAGATCCACGCGCATCACCTGAACCAGCAACATCAGGGACTGTTTGGTGTTTTTGCCGAAGGCAGCTGAGCGTCCCGAACCCTGGAGTCAGCAGTAAGCAGACAAAAAAACACCGCTCAGTAAGCGGTGTTTTTTTGGTAACGCTACGAACTCACGACCGATCTGCTAACCCAAATTACAGCCGGTTCAAGCCGTTTAATGCCGCCACGCGATACGCTTCTGCCATGGTCGGATAGTTAAATGTATTATTAACGAAGTAGCTCATGGTATTACCTTCGCCCTTCTGGTTCATGATTGCCTGACCAATATGAATAATCTCTGCCGCCTGGTCACCAAAGCAGTGAATACCAAGAATTTCCAGCGTCTGACGATGAAATAACAATTTCAGCATGCCGACACCCTCTCCCGTAATTTGTGCACGGGCGATATTCTTGAAAAATGCCTGACCTACTTCATAGGGTATCTTCTCTTCCGTCAGTTGACGCTCGGTTTTGCCAACCGAGCTGATCTCGGGAATGGTGTAAATGCCATTAGGAACCGAATCAACGTAATGAAAATCTGACGGACAGGCAATAACCGACCCGGCTGCACGGCCCTGGTCATAGGCTGCAGATGCCAGTGCCGGCCAGCCGATCACATCACCAATGGCGTAGACATTCTGTACCGCCGTGCGATATTCCTTGTCGACATCGATTTGGCCACGGGAGTTTGTTTCCAGGCCGAGATTTTCCAATCCCAAGTCTTTGGTATTACCACTGCGACCGGCTGCCCACAAGAAGGCATCTGCCTTGACTTTTTTACCGGACACCATGGTCATGGTGACATAACGATCGTTGCCTTCAACCGAGTCAAATTGCTCGTTGTGTCGAATCAGCGCACCCTTGTCACGCAGGTGATAGCTCAGGGCATCCGAGATTTCATCATCAAGGAAATTCAGTAATCGATCCCCAGGGTGGATCAGGTCAACCTTGACCCCCAGGCCAGAAAATATTGATGCGTATTCACAGCCAATAACACCGGCACCATAAATAATAATAGTGCGGGGAGTATGGCCCAGTTTGAGAATGGTGTCGGAGTCATAAATACGTGGGTGATTAAAATCAATACTGCTTGGACGCCATGGACTGGAGCCTGTTGCAATAACAATATGCTCCGCATGCAGACGGGTATTACTCATATTGCCTTGGTAAACGTCCACCGTATTGGCATCAGCAAACTTGGCTTTGCCGGTGTATACATTAATCCGGTTACGCCCATAAAATCCGGTTCGCAGCTTGACCTGTTTACCAATGACCTTTTCGGCACTTTTTAGTACCTGGGGAAACGAAAACCAGCGAGGTTCGCCAATTTCACGAAACATATTATTGGTATTGAACTGAATAATCTGTTTAACAGCGTGACGCAGTGCCTTGGAGGGAATTGTCCCCCAATGAGTACAATTACCGCCGACCATGTTCTTGTCTTCAATGACGGCCACCTTCTTGCCGTGCTTGGCAGCGTACATGGCTGCCCCTTCTCCCGCAGGACCGGCGCCAATAATGACTACATCATAACGGTAATCTGCCATCTAACAGTGCTCCCATCTTCCAGTTATTATTCAATTCCCAGCCCGGCCATAGTCTAGTGGAAATGACCCGACCGCGTTGTTAGCGTTTGGTCGCGTCGTAAAACTCGGCACTGGCCGACCGGGCCGCAGCAGCCTTGCTTTCTTTTTCGCATTTCTGCTTGTCACCACCGCAGACATCACAGGCGGACTCCATGCCAATCGCTGCCATGCCACCGCAGGAACCTGATATTGGTTTACGACCAAACAAAACACCAACGGCCATTGCCGCAACAATCATCAGCATGACCGCAAAGGCCACAATTATCATAGTCATAGGATTATCCTCATTGCTCGCTTCCATGAATAAGACCGGGGAAGCGATGTAAAAATTCGTCGGAGGCCAGTTCGGTAAAACCATTCTCAGTACGCACAATAGCGTAGGCGGTCAGCTTGTAACGATTGGCGAGTAAAATCGCCTGCTCCGGCCCAGCGACGTTAAGCGCCGTTGCCCAGGCATCCGCAAGGGCACAACTCGGATTCAGCACGGTGACGGAGGCCAGCTGATGAGTGATGGGATAGCCAGTATGCGGGTCGATCGTGTGGGAGTAGCGCACACCCTGCTCTTCAAAATAATTGCGATAGTCACCGGAAGTTGCCAGCGCAGAATCGCCTGGCTCCAGCACCAGCTGTACCTGTCGATCCATGGCATCCAGCACCGGTCGCTCAACAGCCACCCGCCAACCATTGCCATCGGACTTGGTGCCACGGGAGCGCAGTTCGCCACCAATTTCAACGAGATAAGAAATAATGCCCTGCTGCTCGAGCAGATAGCCAATCTGGTCAACGGCCCAACCCTTGGCAATGGCCGACAAATCGATATACAGCGGCTTGTCAGTTGAAAGTACACGATCATCAAGATGGATAGCGCTGGAGCCTATGCCAGAGAGTAATGCGTCGACTTCTTCCTTGGACAACTTTTGATCCCGATGTTTTCCTGGACCAAATCCCCAAGCATTCACCAAGGGGCCAACCGTAACATCAAAACGTCCTTCACTCTGAATGTACACTTCCAATGCCTGGGCCAGTACATCAGCCAATGCTGCGGAGACGACTTCAGCATTCAGTGCCTGGTTACGCCGATTCAACCGCGATAACTCCGATTCTGGATCGTAGGTGGACATGATTCGGTTGATGTCCAGCAGGCGTTGATCAACCAGCTGCTGAATGTTTTCAGCTCCTTCACTCTGGCCGATCCAGCTGATGTGGTATTGGGTTCCCATCGTCGGACCAGCGATCTTGACGACCGAATCTGACTGACTGCAACCCGTTATGGTGAAAATCACCAAGAGAACGATGAATAAATGCTTTAACATGGCAACCCCTGAAATGGCGGCGCCAGTATACAGCGAGTTAGCCCCGGATGCCCACCGCCCGCCAGTATTCTGACATGGAGTCCTGATCGATGAAAAAGATGATCTATACGGCGGTGCTTTTTTCTGTTGGTACCCTGCTGCTGTTCGTCGCTTGGATTTATTTCAGCACCTATCATCCCGCCGAACTGGAAAGTGCCAAACTCTCCTGCCCGACCGCGACGCCCAGCTATACCATCTCGGACGGGCCATTATCTGTCATGAGTTACAATGTGCAGTTTTTTGCTGGCAAGCACTATGTTTTCTATTTTGATTTGCCGGATAACCGCGGGCCGGATGATCGGCCAACGTCTCAGGATATCGCTACAACCACGACCGGGATTGCTGCGTTATTACAGCGAGAAGCGCCGGACATTGTTTTTCTCCAGGAAGTCCACCACAACGCGGCGGCAACTGACCATGCCGATCAGCTGGCAGAGCTGCTCAAGCAGCTTCCTGACGACATGTACCCCTGCATTGCCAGCACCTACTACTGGAAAGCCGATTATATTCCACACCCGAGGATCATGGGCAGCGTCGGCATGAAACTGATTACCCTCTCACGTTACAAGATCAGCGACGCTTTGCGTTATCGCCTGCCACAACCCCCTATGGATCTCGTGTCGGCACAGTTCTATCTCAAACGTGCGATTCTGGGCGTCAGTTTGCCGACTATCGATGGTCCCGAATGGCGACTGTTCAATACGCACTTTGATGCATTCGCCCAGGGCAGCGACACCATGAAAAGGCAGGTTGAAGTGGCAGTCAGCCTGATGCAGGAACAGGATCTGAGCGGATCACCATTTATATTGGGTGGCGACCTGAATCTGTTAATGCCGGGACAACTGGCGCAATTACAACCCAGTCAGCATTATCTCTACCAGGAAGCCACTGAGCTACAACAACTGCTTCGATGGCCATCTGTACCCGGTCAAGACAATATCCGCGATGCCGCCGCAGACTGGTTTACGCACTACCCGAACGACCCAGAAGTGACCGGGCCAGATCGAACCCTGGATTATTTGTTTTATAGTCAACGGTTATCTGTCGAATATGCGAGTGTCATTCAGTCGCTGGAGGTGCAGCAACTGTCAGATCACCTTCCGGTGAAAGCAGACTTCGTCATCACTAATAACAAAAAAGAATAACGACTACAGAAAAAGTTCCAGCAAATATATCTTTATGACTATATTTGAATTTTCAGACATGCCGTACACTCTCCACCAAGAAGGAGAATAATCCATGCAAGAAAATCTGTCTGAAGAAATGCTGGAACTGATCGCGCAGAGGTTTCGTTTGCTGTCTGATCCAATGCGCCTGAGAATTTTGCACCAGCTGCAACCGGGAGAAAAATCGGTTGGCCAACTGGTCGAAGCAACGGGCGCATCCCAGCCCAATGTCTCCAAGCATCTGTCTACACTGAGAACTCATGGCCTGGTGCGCCGCCGCCAGGAAGGCAACATGGCTTACTTCAGCATTGGCGCGCCATTTATCTTTGAGTTATGTGACTCAGTCTGTGACAGCATGAGAGAGGAGTGGGAGCAGCGGCAGTCGTTACTGGGGAGTTCTGGCAGCAGCCGTTAAGTTGCCGCCAATCCGCCAAGAGCCACTATCGCAATCAAGCCGGATGTTGCCACACCGACGGGTAACCGCCGGCATTACTCCTATCAGACCGTACGCACCTGTGCCAGATCACTATTGGCAATCCAGTAGTGGCGCCCGGCTTTTTCTGTATGCGCTGCCAGCCCAAGGCGCTCCCAGGTTTCCATAATCGAACGAAACTGGGATTTACTGACCCGGATATCATCCACTGCATGGGCATTGGGGCGACGACCAAGGAGCTGCTTTCGTACAGTGTCGGCGATAAAAGTTTCCAGGCACCCCCTCAGTCGATCCTCGCTTATATTACCGGCAAAGGAACTGTGCAGGGCCCGATACAGCTGATCCAGCCGGGCTGGCAGTATCATCTCCTCGCGAGAAAGATTACCGCCCTGGTACACTTTGGCGGAAACCATCAGGTTGACGGGTTTGCGGCTCATTTCAAGACGCTCTCGAACCGTCAGTGAGCCACCACCAAGATCAACCACGGCTGCGTCACCGGTCATGGCCGCATCCTGGCTACCGGTGACTGGCTCCTGCTTTTCCATCTTTTCGGTCCAGCGCACCCAACCAAAATCCAGTCGCGGCTCGATATTGTTGATAGCGGTTCTGGCATAGGACAATAACTCATCGCGTAAATGCCACAACTTGTAACTGACTTGCTGCGTCACCAACTGATAGAACCCTTTCAGCCGCCCTTGTTCTGGCGTCAGGGAGCCACCAACAGGAAGGTTTTTCAGAAATGCCAGTACCGGCTTGCCGATGGTTCTGGCATGGACAAATTCCCGGTGCAGATAACTGATCCCTGTCGGCGCCATGGGGCCGTACTCATCACCAACCAGCAGAATAAACAAATCTGCCAATTCGATTTGCTGGCGAGCCAGATCCCAATCGTAGCCATCACCATCCTCGCGACAGGAAAAACTGACGTTTGTCATGTTCAACCGGGCTAGCAAGCGTTCAATTTCATAACGCTCTAACTCAAGCCCTCGTTGATTGGATGCCAAATAAACCAACTGGCGTTTCCCATCTGGCATTTACACCACCGATCCCAAAATTGTCAAAAACAGCCTAAGATTGTCACTATAGCAGTGACATAATACGTAAAACATAGAAAATTCCACCCATCGTCAGCATTGAACCCAAAGTACTGACCGCAATGGCATTCGCAGTCAGCACATGGTTCGCCCCCATCGCTCGAGCCATGACAAAAGCAGCCGCGGCTGTCGGGCTGGCCATCATCAAGGCAACGACCCCAAGTTCAACACCGCGAATTCCCACCGTAATGGCTGACAACACGATCAGTACCGGCAAGATAACAAGCTTCAACAGGGATATTTGCAGCGCCGTTGAGTTGGCCGCCCTGAGAGCTCGGAAGTCCAGCGTACCGCCAACACTGATCAACGCCAGGGGTAATGTCATCTGCCCCAGACTACTGGCAGCACTGTGCAGTGGCTTGGGTAACTGCCATCCAAACAGACTGAAGGGCAATGCGAGCACAATGGCGATGATCAGCGGGTTTTTTGCAATCAGCAAGAGCTGGCCAGACCAATTTACACCTTGTCCTCTAGCCAGCACCATGACCGACAAGAGATTGTACATAGGGACACCAATGGCAAGTACCAGAGCACCGATCTGCGTGCCCTGGTCACCAAACGCGTACACCACCATCGAGATGCCGATAATACCCAGATTACCCCGAAACGAGGCTTGCACAAACGCGCTGATATCGGCCTCATCCACACCGGCTATCCGCGCCCATATGCCACTGAAGATGCAGCTGAATAAAATAGCCAGGGCGACAAAAATCACCAGGCCAAGATGAACACCGGAATCAAAATGTACTTTTGATATTGCCAGAAACACCAGTACGGGGAGAGTCAGTGTAAAAACCAGTCGGGAACTGACCGTAACAAAATGATCATCGATAAGACGACGCTGGCGCAAGATAACACCCAGAACCACAAGAAGAAATACGGGGAGTACTATTTCTCCTGTAAAAACAAGGGATTGCCAATACATTTGAATGTGGTTTCCTGTATATAAAGTCAAGGTTAAGTCAATCAGCCGGACACAATAACGCGCCAGTACCAGATGTAAATACAGTCCCGCTTTGTTATCATTCCGCGCTTGTTCACTTACCCTTGTTGATGTAGCCAATCATGACCCGCCTGAAAAAAAACCGATCACTCAAACGCATCCACAAGGTAAAGACCGGCAACGCTGCCAAATTAAAGCGTGAGGCTGGCAATGATCGCCAAACCGGCAAACGCGTCAAAAATCGCGTTCCCTCTGTTTTTGAGAAATTTCTGGCCGAAAACCCGGAAGCCAAAGCCGCATTAAACAAAGAGCAAGCAGAAAAAACAGCTGACAACCAAAAAAATCTCGTCAGCAACAAACCTGCTGCAGAAACTGTGGAGCCAGCGGTTGCGGCCCGACAGCCCAAGCCTGACTTGCCAGAACGCTCGTTGCTCGATCAGCTGGAAGACAAAGATTTCAAAGATATTTACTGATGAGCTGGTGGCAGGCCACGTCACTGGAACTTGAGTGTTTTCCTGCCGTACCCGAGCAGATCGCGCGCCCCTGGGACAGCGCTGACGAATACCTGATGGATCACCTTGATTGCGACACGCCCACCTTGCTGTTTAATGATCGTTATGGCGCACTGGCTTGTGCGCTGCAGCAACCTGTTTGCTGGCTTGATAGCGCCTGCGCACACCAGTCCAGTATTAATAACCGTCAACGCAACGGTCTCGACCAAACAGACGCTCGCTGGATCAATACCCCCCAACAACTGCAAGACAGCGATATTAGCCAAGTCATTATCCGGCTACCCAAAAACTTTGAACAGCTGCGTTACTGGCTGCAACTCTGTCGGGAACACCTTGACAGCCAGACCACTATTTATCTGGCGGGCATGGCCAAGCACATTCCCGTTCGCTGGTTGAACTGGCTGGAACAGCATTGCGCCCACTACCAGCAACTGCCTATCAAACGTAAAGCCAGACTGGTGCAGGTTCGCCACCCCGCCAACGATCCGGGCTTACGCTTGTGGCAGGAATATCAGGTTGGCCCGCTAAACATCCAATCCCTTCCAGGTGTGTTTTCCCGGGCCAGCCTGGATCCCGGCGCTGAGTTTCTGCTGCACACTCTGTCCAGCCCAGACACAATAACGCAAGCACAACTACCTGACGTTACCGGGAGGCTGTGTGATCTTGGCTGCGGCAACGGCATTCTTGGCTTATGGCTCAAGCAACGCCACCCGGAACTTCAGGTTATCCAGACCGATGACTACCTTCCTGCCGTTGAGTCGGCACAACAGAATGCGCTGAATGCAAACGTGGATATTGCGTGTCGTCACGGTCACAGCCTGAGTGCAGTCAGTGAGCCGCTGGACTGGGTCGTATGCAATCCACCTTTTCATGACGGCCATAAACAACTAAACAATATTGCCAGCGACATGTTCAACGACTCCGCCCGCCAACTGAAACCGCATGGCAATTTGCTGGTGGTTGCCAATCGCCACCTGCACTACCCACCCCTGCTCAAACGCCTGTTTGCACGGGTTCAACGGATTAACTCCGATCAGCGCTTCGTTATATTCTGGTGCCAGTCGCCCAGATAATGACCCCCTGACACCCATTACAGGACCTTCTTCCCTATGACACCTGAACATGCCGCCAGCCGCAGCGCCTATTGCCTGCTGTTAGCCCGCATCAATTTACCGCATATACAAATGTGGCAAGATGACCAACAGCTTGATGTTAGCCCCTACACCAAGCTGCTCAATAAGCAAACCGCCTTTCTCAAGGGTGAGCTGACCTCCCGCGCCAACCTGGAACGTTTTTTTGCCCAGTTCAGTGAATGGCGCTCAGAGCTGACAGAGTCCGACACCCTGGGCTGGCAAATCGTCGATCTGTGTAACGCCGCCTTGTATGCCTCTACCGAGTGCATTTTTGATGACGCCTGTGATGATATCGAACTACTCAACCAGTACGTCACCGATATTTATGCGCAAATGACCGAACTGGGTGCAGAAACCGCCGAACTGAAACACTACTTTGCCTCGATACAAAAAGAATTCCAGAGCCAGTTCAGCAGTTTGCGACACATTCCTGTGAGCAAGGATTTTTTTGTCTGGATGGCTGAAATGGACGTCAGTCTGTTCGGAGTCGCTGAATAGACGGAACCCGGGCTGGATCAATATAACGAAGTGAAACGACGCTAAACTGGTGCGTTTATTCAAGGGTGCATCTAAAGACGCACCCTCAATTCACTATCCAACCCGTACCCAGAACCAACACCATGATCCCTGAACTGCTCTCCCCCGCCGGCACCATCAAAAACATGGAATACGCATTTGCTTATGGTGCCGACGCGGTTTATGCCGGCCAGCCGCGCTACAGCTTGCGAGTGCGCAACAACGACTTTACCCTGGAGAAACTGAACCAGGGCATTTCTCAAGCCCATCAATTGGGCAAGAAGTTCTATGTAGCCAGTAATATCGCGCCCCATAACAGCAAGGTCGATACCTACATGGGGGATATTGCACCGGTGATTGCCATGCAACCCGACGCCCTGATTATGTCTGATCCCGGCCTGATCATGCTGGTCAAGGATCGCTGGCCAGATACCGTTATCCACCTGTCCGTGCAAGCCAATGTCGTCAACTATGCCGCCGTAGAGTTCTGGCGACGTCAGGGTGTGAGCCGGATTATTCTCTCCCGCGAGTTGTCGTTGCACGAGATCGCCGATATTCGCCAGCGCAGCCCGGAAATGGAAATCGAAGTCTTTGTTCACGGCGCCTTGTGTATTGCTTACTCAGGCCGCTGCTTGCTGTCCGGCTACATGAACCACCGTGACCCCAACCAGGGTAGCTGCACCAATGCCTGCCGCTGGAAATACGATGCTCATGAAGCCAGGGAAACTGACGCTGGCGACGTCATTCCTGCTGGAGCGCAAGAATTCGACCCGTCCGGGCCAGTATTCCGCCCGGATAAAACACCGACCCTCGGCATGGGCAGCAGCACCGACAAAATCTTCCTGTTACAGGAAGCGGGTCGCAGCAACGAATACATGCCA
Organism: Candidatus Thalassolituus haligoni; assembly: GCF_041222825.1. Classification (NCBI taxonomy): domain Bacteria; kingdom Pseudomonadati; phylum Pseudomonadota; class Gammaproteobacteria; order Oceanospirillales; family Oceanospirillaceae; genus Thalassolituus; species Candidatus Thalassolituus haligoni. The sequence continues at coordinate 2,119,213 of NZ_CP139482.1, read as the reverse complement.
GCGTTCGAAGATGAACACGGCACCTACATCATGAACTCGCGTGACCTTCGTGCCATTCAGCATATTGACCAACTGGTCAAACTAGGCGTTCACTCGCTTAAAATCGAAGGCCGAACCAAATCTCACTACTATGTTGCCCGCACTGCTCAAGCTTACCGAAAAGCCATTGATGACGCGGCCAACGGACGAGATTTTGACAAAAACCTGATGAATACCTTGGAGAACATGTCTAATCGTGGCTATACCGAAGGCTTTTTTCGCCGCCACGTTCACGACGAATATCAAAATTACGAACGTGGTACATCGACCAGCACCGGCCAGCAATTTGTCGGTGAAAGCATGGGAATGACCGACGGTCGCTTGCGTATTGATGTGCGTAACCGCTTTGAAGTGGGCGACAGGCTGGAATTGATGACCCCAACGGGCAATATTTCGTTTATTCTCGAGCACATCCAGGATCGTCAGGGCAAATCTCGTCACGATGCACCAGGATCCGGTTTTATTGTTGATATCAATATCCCGGCAAATAGTGTGATCTCAAATGCGGAAAAGGTCATGCTGGTGCGAAACTTGCCCGATATTTGCTTGTAAGCCAGACTGTCCCTTTCAATTTACAGGATTAACCCACAGGATTTGCCATGCCGTTTCGTCGCTATCTGATCCAACTTGTCCTGCTGGCTTCACTGCCCTTCTTTGGCGTTAGCGCAGGTGCTGCTACCGAAACCGCACCGGATGAGCTGGTCAAATCAGCTGTCAGCCTGGTCACCAGCCACTTGACCAATGACAGGGCTCTGATCGAGACACATCCCGGCTATCTGGATCAACTGCTGTCGACCAGCATCCTGCCCTTGATTGACACCCGGCAAATGGGGAAAAAAGTGCTTGGCAAGTACTGGCGCAGAGCTTCTTCCGAGCAGCAAAGCCTGTTTCTGGAAGCGTTTCGCCGCAAACTGCTGAAAACCTATGCCGGTGCCTTCCGGGCTTATGATGACCAACCGGTTCACTTCCTGGACACCCGATATAACGGCCACAACAAGGCGCTGGTTCCCAGCCTTATTGAATTGAATGGCAAGCCGCCGTTGACCGTTGACTATCGCCTTTACCACAGCGCTCAGTGGCGTGTCGATGATGTCACCATCGCCGGTATGAGCCTGGTAAAAAGCTTTCGCGATCAGGTTCAGGCAATGATCCAGGAAAACGGCTTCAGTCAGGCCATGGTCAAACTGAGCAAGGAATATCCAGATGACCGGCCTGTGGTACGACTCGGATCCGATAGCTGGGCACCGTACGCCGGCAAGCAATTACTTGGTGACGGGATTGCAACCGAACTGGTGACAACGGCACTTTCCCGTCTTGGCTATCGCGTTGAAGTTGAATTCATGCCCTGGATGCGCGTACTGGAATCCACCAACAGTGGCGAAATCCAGGGTGTATTATCGACCTGGCCAGGTCAGCAAGATGATAAATGGCTGCTGTCCGATGCCTACCTTCATGGTCAGTTGCGCTTTATCAAATCCAAGAGCAGTGACTTTGAGTATCAGGGCAAAAATCATCTGAAAATCACCACACCAGCATTGCGCCTGGGCATCTACTCAGAAATAAATTATGGCCCCTGGCTGGACAACATAGATCGTTACTTCGCGGTTGAACCACGGGATTACTGCTCCCAGCTATTCCGTGACGTTGCCAACAACAATCTTGATCTGGCTCTGGTTGACGAATGGGTAGCCAGCACCGAACTGGCCAGCAATCCGACCATTGCCGAACATCTGGTGCTCGCCCCCGGCGACATTGCCAGAACCAGCATTCATCTGGCGATCAATCGCCAACTCAGCAACGCTTCCGCCCTCATTACTGGCTTCAATCACATGTTGCAACAGATGAAACAGGACGGGAGTTATCAGCAGATACTGGAAAAACACCAATACCCTTACCATGATTAAACAACGTATTCTTTATCAAGACAGCGAAATCGTCATTCTTAATAAACCGGGCGGGTTACTCAGCGTGCCCGGCTTGTATGACAAAGACTCGGCTTTTGGCCGTCTGCAAGCGTTGCTCGGTGAGTTGCATATTGTGCATCGCCTTGACCGCGACACCTCTGGCATTATTGTTTACGCCCGCAACAAACCGGCTCTGACCTGTATCCAGCAGCAGTTTGAAAAGCAGACCACTCGCAAGGTATATGAGGCGCTGGTAAGCGGGGAACCAAAAGGTAGCGGCGGGTGTATCAATCTGCCGATCATTGTCGACTGGCCCAACCGGCCATTACAGAAAATCAGCCATACAGACGGACGCTATGCCCTGACCCGCTGGCACAAGCTGGATGTTGATACTGACACGGAAGGCCGACGTACTACCCGGATTGAGATGTACCCCAAGACCGGCCGCTCCCATCAATTACGCCTGCACATGCAGCAAATTGGCCACCCGATCATCGGCGATCCCTTTTACAGCGCCAATTATTCGGAACAGACAACACCCACCATGCAGCTGCATGCCCGAGAATTGTCCTTTCGCCACCCCACTACCGATGAGCGCATGGATATTGTGTCGCCACCACCGTTCTGATTCGGCGTTATTGGCTACCCTGGCGCCGCTGCCAACCGGTCAGCAACAGCAGGTAAAACCCAAACAGAATGACGCCGCCCATGACAATGACAAGGGCAATGCCACCAAACAGATCCGGCGCTTTCATCAAGGTTGCCATCAACGAGTCCTGATAGTAAAAAAACCAGGCATGATCAGCTGGGAAAATCATTTCATGCAGGTGATAGAACACCTGCTTCGGCCCAATCAGGATAATCGACAACACCGACAGACTCATCAGCCCGCCCAGCAACGCCCCCTGAATTCGCCAGCGGGGTTTATGTCGCCGTAACAACAAGGTTCCGCCAACCACGACCACGGCAAAAAAAACGCTGACCAGCCGCAAGACATCGATTAAATTGGCAACATCCTGTAAATGAACCACCTCCGGTTGTCTCAACAGCGGGCGAGTGCTGCCACGATACTCAAACGTTATTTCTTTTAGCCCCTCACCCTGATGATGAACTGCTTCACTGATGGCATTAAACAGTCGGACATGTTCCGCCTTGTCGAGGCTGTCCAACCCACGAATAAAACGATTTTGCGGGCCATACCGATCGATATGCTCGCCAATATCATAAATATCGTACCAGCGTTCAAAGCCGTAATGAGCTGCCGCCAAACCAAACCACGATAATGCCAGCGACAGCAGCAACGCCGCGATTAGCACGACAAACCAGCCAAGCTGGTGTACGTTTTTCATCCTGCGCGCTCCCAGAAAGCAAGTAGCGATTTGGCCAACAATGCCGATTTTTCCGGTTCCAGATGCAGATGATGATGCCCCTCAACATCAAGGCGCTCTGCCATCGGCATCAATCCGAGTCGACGACAAAAAACAGCTTCGGGAACGATGCCCTCATGGGCACGAACCACTAACGTGGGCAAAGTCATTGCTCGCAGAAATTCCTCCACCATGGGCTCCGTCAGACGAAAAGCCGAAGGACGACGCAAAGCCGGATCGGTACGCCAGAACCAGCGTTGGTTACGCGGCTCCAGGTTACGCAGAATAACGGGCGCAATAACTTCCGCACCAACAAACGGCGTAGCCTTTATCCGTGCCGCAATGGCTTGTTCCGGATTGAGGTAACCCGTAAAACCAGCGCGAACCGATGTCTCCACATGACGCCGAAAGGTGTCGACAGCTTGTTCGTTGGTTTGGGTGACAGGGCCAATACCATCCAATAAAACGGTGCTGGCAAAACGTTCAGGGAAAGCCCCGGCCGCCAACACCAGCGCCGCAGCCCCCATCGAATGCCCCAGCCAGTGAACCGGTTGAGGAAACTGTTCGGCGACCCAGGCAATGGCTTCCGCAGGCGCCCAGATGGGATAGCCGCCTGGTAGCCAGGCCGATAAACCATGACCCGGCAAATCAATCGCTATCAAATAAATACCCGGTAACTGGTCAGCCAAGGCCGCAAAGCTGGCGGCATTATCCAGCCAGCCATGAACAGCAATCACCGTTGGTTGACCGGGTTCACCCCATGCCAGCCCTTCGATAGAACCACCTGGATAATCAAACTGTATCGCTTTCAAACTGGAACACCACCGACAACATTGCAAGCGGCTATTATGACAACTGACTTGATTGAGTACAGCTCGGAGGGAGCAATATCAGAGTCCTTCCAGTACCGGATACCAGACTGACTCTACGGACAAGCAACCGGGCCCGGCAATATCACCACTCAACACCCAACATTCAGCCGGTGACCAGGGTTGATCAAATACCTGCCCTTCGACCAGATAGGCTGCCAATCGTCCGACCAGCGGCAAATGGGACACCAGAATCACATCACCGTCCCGTTCAATCAGTTCATCCACTATCGGAGTAACATCGGATGACGGTATCAGCGAAGCATGATTTTCCATATCTAATGGCATCGATTCTGAAATCAGCGCCGCCGTTTGCTGGGCCCGATAATAAGGACTGACCCATATCTGTGGATTCTGCCATTCCTGCTCCGCCAGCCAACCTCCGGCGGCCTGAGCTTGATGTCGTCCCTTGTCGGTTAGACCCCGATGTTGATCATCAAGACTCCCGACGACTGCAGAACCATGGCGAACTATACAGATTTTCACAAAATATCAGCCTTTTTGTTCAAGGCGCTTCTTTATTGTTGGATCATCATTGACTACTGATCGGGCGACGTTGGAACGTTTTCTTCCGCAGTCGCAGTCAGTGTTGAAGGCCACTCCCGGAAGGGAAATGGCTTTTCGTCACTGCAGCCGGTCAGGTAATGCACCACCTGCTGGTAGTAAATTCCCAGCGCCTGGCAGAAACCACCCAACTCCTTGTGCGGATGGCCGGTCAGTAATCGTGACACCCATTGCACCAGTGTTGACAGCAACAAGACCAGGTCGAGGAGTCTTATGACAACAATAAAGATAACGGTATAAATTGTTCGAAGCCAAAAAGCATCTGAGGTGACATTGGTTTTGAAATTCGCGTCTGACATTTAACCCGCTCCTGTTAGATTTCGTGCTTGGGTAAGGCAAATTCTACATCTGACGCATGTTCACCGGTCATCAGCCCTCGAGCGACCATTCCGGGATCGGCGCCATTAAACAAACATTCGTAAGCACCCATCACCAGAGGCATATAGATACCTGAATCTTCTGCCTTGGCCCTGACATAGCGCAAGGTATTCACACCTTCAGCCACTTCACCCAACTCTTCGATCGCCTGATCAAGGGTTTTACCCTGGCCGATGGCATAACCGACACGAAAGTTGCGGCTCAGGGGGGACATACAGGTCACCACCAGATCCCCCACGCCCGACAAGCCAAGAAACGTCAGCGGGTTGGCTCCCATGGCATCCGCAAAGCGACTCATTTCTGCCAGCGAGCGGGTAATAATCATACTCTTGGTGTTTTCCCCCATGCCCAGTGCCGCCACGAAGCCGGAAACAATCGCGTATATGTTTTTTAACGCCCCACCCAGTTCGACGCCATAGACATCATTGGAGGCGTAAACACGCAAGTAATCACAACTCAAGGCTTCTTGAATATCGCGACGCAAGTCACTGTTTTCACTGGCAATAACGGTTCCTGCCAGTTCCTTGCGAGCAATTTCCTTGGCGAGATTGGGGCCACTGAGAACACCCACCGGGTTATCAGGGAACACCTCACGAATGACCTGACTCATCAATAAAAAACCGTCGGGTTCAATTCCTTTGGTGGTGCTGACCAATGCTTGTTGCGGGCTGATCAGATGAGCAAATCCGGAAATAACGTCTCTGACGGACTTGCTGGGTACAGAAACAAAAATTACATCTGCACCAACGACTGCTTCTTCAATAACCGTTGTTGCCTTGAGTGACGGGTTGAGGGCGATACCGGGCAGATATTGTTCATTGACGTGCTGTTGATTAATGCTGTCCGCAATATCCTGATTTCGTAACCACTGAATGGCCTGAATATTGTTATCTGCAAGAATATTGGCCGTGACCGTGCCAAAACTGCCTCCACCTATGATGGCTGCTGTACGGATGCCCACAAAAAATCTCCTGATGGGTTATTGGGTTCGACTGCATTCCAGAGTTTCAACCAGCTCACTGAAGGTATCGCGATTGCTGTCGTTAAGATCCATCAATACCTTGTGAGCTGAAATAATCTGATCGCGAGCGGCTTCTTCATCTACCGTATCATCTACCCAGTCCCGAAACTCGGCTTCATTGGCAAATGGCTCTTCCAGAATATGAAAAACATGGTCGAAACCCATGCTCATAAGAATTCGCGTAATACTGGGATCCGGGGAAAACACCGTCGGGGTGATATCAAACCGATCCCGACTTACGATGGATATTTTTGCCAGTTGGCCCAGCGTCGTGCTGTCGACGCCCTCAGCCGCTGACAAGTCGATCAACACATTGGCAAACATGCCATCGGAAAGCACCTGCCGAATGTATCGATCAAAGGCGACACACAGATTGAGTCGCACATCCCCTATCAGGCGCACAATCTCGACGCCGTGATACTGGGCTACCTGGATCTGACCCGACGTCATAGTTCACCTCGACCAATAGAGACCATCGCAATATCGTCAGGAACTTCCAACGCTTGTTCTGTTTCCAGCTCCAGCACAGACGTCAGTCCGTCCAGATCGCCCTGCTGGCCTTTAACCATGTCCAGCAGGCTTGCTTCTTTCTCTGTCAGGCTGGCAGCGGGAATAATTTCCAGCACACCATCCGAAAACAGTAGAAGCCGGAAGGCATCAGGAAGTTCCAGTCGCATGGTTTTGTATTCTGCTTCACGGAACAAACCAACCGGCATGCCTCGCCCTTCCAGATAATGACAACCTGAGGCATCCAGCAGCGCCGGCATCGGCAAATGGCCGCCGACGCTGTATTCCAGAACCAACTCCCGCGTATCCAGTATGCCGTAGAAAATGGTCAGATGCTTGTCCAGCCCGGTTGCCAGCATCTCGGAATTCATCCGCTCGAGCACCTGGGCCGGATGCAACAGATCATCGCTGGAGCCTCGACGAAAGTTACGCCGCAGGCGATAAGTGAGATTTTTAAGCAGGACAGTGACAAATGCCGATGAAGAACCATGACCAGACACGTCGGCGATATAGAAAACCAGCCGATGTTCTCCCAACTCAAAATAATCGAGAAAATCACCACTCAACATCAGTGAAGGAAAAATCCGATGGTCACATTGCAAACCGTTGTAGTTCAGGGGGTCGGGCAACATCCGCATCTGAATTTGACGACCGGCCATTTGATCGGTTCTCAGCTCATCCAGACCGCGCTTCAACTCCGTATTGGTTTTTTCCAGATGCTCACGATACGCAATGTTTTCTGCCTCAAGATCGGCACGCTCCAGCGCCCGCCTGAGCGCATGATGCAGCACTTCCAGATCGAGTATGGGTTTCACCAGGAAGTCATCAGCCCCCAGCCGCAAGGCTCGCACCACATCGTCCATTACCCCGGCACCGGATACCACGATCACTGGTAGCTCGGGGCGGCATTTTTTTAGCTGCTCCAGCCACTCGATACCGCTGGTACCAGGCATTCGCAAATCACAAATCGCAATATCAATATGATGACGATCGAGTTCTTGCCAGGCAGCTGCAGCGGAAGGTGCAGTTACCACCTGGTAATCGTAGTCCACTAAAAACGTGGCGATACTCTCGAGCACCGAGGGGTCGTCATCAATGACCAGCACATTCGCGGCCATTCGCATCTCCTAACACCGGAAAGCATTCAGAATAAGAGGTACACCTCGACAAGCAAGCCCACTACCAGACACAAATATCCGTGTCACTGGACCAACCCATCGTTGCCCCTACGGGGCAGGCAACATGGGTGCGAACACTAACGCCAAGCGAATCGCCATGCAATCCCCCACTTGTCCTGTAACCAGGGAATATTGAACTATACTGATTGGCATAATAGAAGAAGCCGCATACCGGCAAGCTATCAAGGAGGCAGCCATGAGCTGGCGTAATCACTATTCCGAAAAACGCGATTTCATCCGGATGTCGGTTAACACCGAAGCCAGTCTGGTGATAGAAAGTCACACATTGTCTTTGACCTGTATTGATTTGAGCACCACGGGTGCCCGCCTGATCTGTCATGCCGACAGCGGCCTGGAAGCTGGACAGCAGGGTGTGGTGACAATATCCAGCGGCGGCGGAACGACGACCCCTCTGGTTGCTGATGCCTCCGTCGTGCGGGTCAGTCGAACAGAAAATGAGAGCGAAGATATTGCCGTCACCCTAACAAACCTGCGATAGCGTCAATCAGCAGAAAGCCGACCACCAAAACGCTGCCAAGCTGTCGGGGCCGGGGCCGGCGTCTGAAGAAGCCTGGCAGAACGCCTGCGTTTTTACTGACCGCCCTATTTGAAGTAAGCCTGATCTGTCACGGTATGATCCGTCACATCGCGAACCCCCTGAACCTCAGGAATCTTGGCAATCAGACTGGCCTCGACGCCGTCTTTCAAGGTCATATCCACGGCACTGCATCCCTGGCAACCACCGCCAAACTTGAGAATAGCCAAACCGTCTTCAGTGAATTCAACCAGGCTGACTTCGCCGCCATGAGACGCCAGTCCCGGATTGATTTCGGTGTAGAGCAAATAATTGATGCGCTCTTCAATCGGGCTGTCTGCCGTCACCTTGGGCATCTTGGCATTGGGAGCTTTGATGGTCAGCTGCCCGCCCATGCGATCTTTGGCGAAGTCGATAATCGACTCCTCCAGGTACGGAATACTCATTCCCTCAACGTAAACCTTGAGCAGCTCCATCTGCTGCAACTTGTCATTATCATTCACTTCTTCCGGGCGACAGTAAGCCAGACAGGTTTCAGCGTAACGGGTACCGGGCTGAGTGATAAACACACGGACGGACATATCTGCTGCGGGCTGCTTGCTCAGCAAATCAGCCAGGTAAACTTCAGCATCCGGGGTAATCTTTACGTATTCGGTCATAAACGTATCCTCAAAACTGACCGCCATTGTAACGAAACCCCGTAGGTAGCGAAATACCCCACCAAAATAGTTGGATAAGACAATCTTATGCACCTCTGATATAATCTTGCGCCTTTTTTAATGTCGATCTGCAGTTCATCCGAGTGAGTCAAAGAGCAATGTCCAACGTCAGTCGCCAACGTCGCATCCAGCAGTTAAAAGAGAATCTTACCCAGCGCATCCACATCCTGGATGGTGGTATGGGCACACTGATTCAGTCGCATCAGCTGGAAGAAAAAGACTATCGCGGCGAGCGCTTTGCCGACCTGAGCCAGGAGATCAAGGGTAACAACGACCTGCTGGTATTGACCCAGCCTGACATTATCGCTGGCATCCACCGCCAGTACCTGGAGGCCGGTGCTGACATCCTCGAAACCAACACTTTCAATAGCACCCGAGTTTCGCAAGCAGACTACCAGCTTGAAGATCTGGTACCGGAATTAAACCGCGAAGCTGCTGCCCTCGCCCGCAGCGTCTGTGACGAAGTGGAAGCTGCGACGGGCATTCCGCGCTATGTTGCCGGAGTACTTGGCCCGACCAGCAAGACCTGCTCAATTTCACCGGACGTCAATGATCCCGGCTACCGGGCGATCACCTTTGATCAGTTGGTTGACGAATATACCGAAGCCACCGAAGCGCTGATGGATGGTGGTGCCGACCTGATTCTGATTGAAACCATTTTCGACACCCTCAATGCCAAGGCCGCCATTTTTGCGGTACAAGGAGTCTTTGAAGCGCGCGGCGAAGAATTACCCATCATGATTTCCGGCACGATTACCGATGCGTCCGGTCGCACCCTGTCAGGCCAAACCGCCGAAGCCTTCTACAATTCGCTGATTCATGCCCGGCCGTTGACTATCGGGCTGAACTGCGCCCTGGGAGCAGAAGAGCTTCGCCCTCACATTGAAGAGCTGAGCAACAAGGCCAAGTGTTTTATTTCCGCCCACCCGAATGCCGGCCTGCCCAACGAGTTCGGCGAATACGACCAGACTCCGGCAGAAATGGCCGCCATCGTTGAAGAATTTGCCGCCAGCGGCTTCCTCAACATTCTGGGCGGCTGTTGTGGCTCCACACCGGCACACATCAAGGCGATTGCCGCAGCGGTGGCAAAACACCCGCCACGGGTTATTCCAGAGATAAAGCCGGCCTGCCGACTGGCCGGGCTGGAGCCGTTCAACTTTGACGAAACCAGCCTGTTTGTTAACGTCGGTGAGCGCGCCAACGTCACAGGCTCAGCGGTATTCAAACGCCTGATTGTCGATGAGAATTACGACCAGGCCTTGACGGTAGCTCGTGAACAGGTAGAAAACGGCGCCCAGATCATCGACATCAATATGGATGAGGGCATGCTGGATTCTCAGGCCGCCATGGTGCGCTTCCTGAATCTGATTGCCGCCGAGCCGGATATTGCTCGCGTACCGATCATGGTGGACTCCTCCAAATGGGAAATCATCGAAGCTGGCCTGAAGTGCATTCAGGGCAAGGCGGTGGTCAACTCCATCTCGCTAAAAGAAGGCAAGCAAGAGTTTGTCGAAAAAGCCAAACGCTGTCTGCGTTACGGCGCGGCGGTGGTGGTCATGGCGTTCGACGAACAAGGTCAGGCAGATACTGAAGCCCGCAAGAACGATATTTGTGAAAAATCCTACCGTATTCTGGTCGATGAAGTGGGCTTCGATCCAGCCGATATCATCTTCGACCCGAATATATTTGCCGTTGCCACCGGCATTGAAGAGCACAACAACTACGCCGTTGATTTCATCAACAGCTGTCAGTTTATTACCAAAAACCTACCCCACGCCAAGATCTCTGGCGGTGTTTCCAATGTTTCATTCTCGTTCCGGGGCAATAACCCGGTGCGCGAAGCCATCCACTCTGTCTTCCTTTATTACGCCATAAAAAATGGCCTGAGCATGGGCATTGTTAACGCCGGTCAGCTGGCGGTTTACGACGATCTCCCGGCCGAATTAAAAGAGCTGGTTGAAGACGTCATCCTCAATCGCCGCGACGATGCCACCGACCGCCTGCTGGCGGTCGCCGAAAACTACCGTGGCGATGGCTCGGTCGCGGAGAAAGAAACCGAAGAATGGCGCACCCTGCCAGTCACAGAGCGACTGACTCATGCCTTGGTCAAAGGCATTAACGCCTACGTTGAAGAAGATACCGAGGCCGCCCGCCAAATGTTTGCACGGCCGATTGAAGTGATCGAAGGCCCGCTGATGGATGGCATGAATGTGGTTGGCGACCTGTTTGGCTCCGGCAAAATGTTCCTGCCGCAGGTGGTAAAAAGCGCCCGCGTCATGAAACAGGCAGTAGCTTACTTGCTGCCCTACATCGAAGAAGAAAAAAACGGCAAGTCTGAAACCCAAGGCAAAATCCTGATGGCTACCGTCAAGGGCGACGTGCACGACATCGGTAAAAACATCGTTGGTGTGGTACTGCAGTGCAACAACTTTGAAGTGATTGACCTGGGCGTGATGGTGCCTGCCGAAAAAATCCTCAAGGTCGCCAAAGAAGAGAACGTCGATATCATCGGCTTGTCTGGCCTGATCACGCCATCACTGGACGAAATGGTTCACGTTGCCCGTGAAATGCAGCGCCTGGACTACCATGTCCCCTTAATGATTGGCGGCGCCACAACGTCTAAAGCCCACACAGCGGTAAAAATTGAACCCCAGTTCAAAAATGACATTACCATCTACGTGGCAGATGCTTCCCGCGCTGTCGGCGTTGCCCAGAAACTGGTCACCCCGGAAGCCAAGCCTGCATTTATTGCCGCCACTCGCGACGAATACGTTCACGTACGGCAGCGTAATGCCAATCGCAAGGCCAAGGCTCTATTACCCTATTCACAAGCCGTGGCCAATGCCTTCAACTGTGATTGGGACAGCTACCAACCTGTCACCCCCAACCGGCTGGGTATCAGCGTATTCGATCATTTTGATGTTGCCGAGCTGGTCGATTACATCGACTGGACGCCCTTCTTCATGTCTTGGGAGTTGGCCGGTAAATTCCCCCGCATCCTGGAAGATGAAGTGGTTGGTGAAGCCGCCACCAATCTGTTCAAGGATGCCCAGGCCATGTTGCAACGTATCGTGGATGACAAACTGTTCCGCGCCCGCGCTGTCATCGGCCTGTGGCCTGCCGCCAAACGCGGCAATGACGACACCGTGATTTTCAACCCTGACAATCCAGCGGAGGAGTTGGCGGTGCTGCATCACCTGCGCCAGCAAACCGACAAGCCAAACGATCAGCCCAATTATTCACTGGCGGATTTTGTCACTCCGGAAGCCAGGCTGACCGATGGCAAACAGGATTACATGGGTGCATTTGTGGTCACCGCCGGCATCGAGGCCGAACAGTTGGCGCAAAATTACAATGCCAGCCATGACGACTACAACAGCATCATGATCAAGGCACTGGCCGATCGCCTGGCCGAAGCATTTGCCGAGTACCTGCACGAACAAGTCCGTCAGGACATCTGGGGCTACGCCCCGGATGAGCAAATGGATAACGAACAACGAATCAAGGAAAAATATCAGGGTATTCGCCCGGCTCCCGGCTACCCGGCTTGCCCGGATCACACCGAAAAGGCCACCCTGTTCAAATTGTTGGATGCAGAAGCCAACACCGGCGTATTCCTGACCGAAAGCTTTGCCATGAGTCCGGCAGCTTCCGTTAGTGGATGGTATTTGGGCCACCCGGACGCCAAATATTTTGGCCTGGGGAAAATCGGCAAAGACCAGGTTGAGGATATAGCGGCCCGCAAGCAGATGGATCTCGAGACCATGGAGCGCTGGCTCGCCCCTAACCTCAACTACGATCGCTGATTGATGCCTGCTGATCGCTGGCTCGGGCGACTGTTACAGGTTGAGCCACAGCGCCTGAGTCGTATATTTGGTATCGGCCTGCCCATTATCGGCGCCATGCTGTCACAAAGCCTGATCAACCTGATTGATGCCGCCATGGTCGGTCGCCTGGGTGATGCGGCGCTGGCTGCCGTCGGCGTTGGTGGTTATGCCTCGTTTATGATGGTCTCTATCGTCATGGGGCTATCTGCAGCGGTACAAGCACTGATTGCCCGCCGCATTGGTGCTGGCGCAACCGATAAACTACACGAACCGCTGATGGCCGGTTTGTTGTCAGCCGTCTTGCTGGCAGCACCACTGTCGTTGCTGTTTATCTTCCTCGCTCCCACACTGATGCCAGCACTGACCACCAATAGCGACGTCGCCGCCATCGCCACACCTTATTTTCAGTGGCGCACTGCGGCCTTGATTGCAGTAGCGATGAACTTTGTTTATCGGGGCTACTGGAGCGGCATTAGTGAAACCCGCCGTTACCTGCAGGTCCTGCTGATCATGCACGCAGTCAATATTTCGCTCAGCTACGTACTGGTTTTCGGAGTCGGCAACTGGCAAGGCATGGGTGCTGTAGGCTCCGGTATTGGCACTGCCATGGCGCTGGTATTTGGCAGCGCCATGTATTCCTGGCTGACCTTTACCAATCAGCGCCAGCGTCTGGGTCAGATCAAATTCCCCACCCGGCAAACACTGCTGCAGCTGATCAGACTGGCCTGGCCAAACTCGGCCCAACAAGCCTTGTTTGCCCTTGGTATCAGCATCTTGTTCTGGATCATCGGCCAGATCGGCACACAGGAACAGGCCATTGGCCACATACTGATCAGCCTGCAGCTGGTGCTGATTCTGCCTGCGGTTGGTATGGGCATTGCTGCGACCAGTCTGGTCAGTCATGCGCTCGGTGCTGGCAACCACAAGGACGCCCATCGTTGGGGATGGGAAGTCGTCAGAGTGGCCAGTTTTACGCTGGCCTTGCTTGGTTTGCCGTTATGGGTATTTCCGGAATGGATACTGAGAATTTTCACCAACGAGACGGGGCTGGTTCAGGCGGGGATTGTGCCATTGCAAATCACTGGTATTTTTATCGCCTTTGAAGTCACTGCGATGGTGCTGACCCAGGCATTACTGGGGGCGGGCGCCAGTCGTCAGGTGATGAAAATCAATCTGACCATGCAGTGGTGTGTATTTTTGCCACTGGCGTATCTGGTCGGGCCAGTCTTCGGCTTTGGGCTGATTGGGGTATGGGCACTGCAAGGCTTGCAGCGTGCAGGATTATCACTGATTTACAGTATGATTTGGCAGCGACGCCAATGGACCCATTTATCCGTCTAATATTATTCGGAGTGCCACTGCATGATTACCAGCAAGGTGATTGCACATCGAGGAGCCAGCCGCCTGGCACCGGAAAACACCTTGGCCGCGTTTCGTAAGGCCCGCGACGCCGGTGCTTCATGGATAGAAGTGGATGTGGCCTTGAGCGCTGATGGCCAGGCCGTGATCTTTCATGATGAAAAACTGAACCGTTGCAGTAATGGTCATGGCTGGCTGCTCAATCACACACTGGCCGAACTGCAGCGATTGGATGCTGGCAGCTGGTTTGCCGCTGAATTTCATAATGAGCAGATTCCTACACTCGAAGCCTTGCTGCTCTGGGCCGCCGAACAGTCGATAAATCTGAATCTGGAAATCAAACCGGTTATTGGCCGTGAAGCGGAAACTGTCGATGCCCTGGTGATTGCACTACAGGCAGCCCAGGCACGTCACAACCATATCGCCAGCCAGCTCCTGCTTAGCTCCTTCAACCCACTCGCCCTGACCCACGTTCGGGCTGCCCTGCCCACCATCCCACGCGCACTGCTGACCGAAGCCATCCCTGCCGATGCCGTTTTGCGGCTGCAACAACTTGACTGCGAGGGATTACATTTTTGCGCCGAACTGGTGGATCAAGCTGCAATCTTGGCATTAAACAACAGCGGCTTCAGCGTGCGCGCTTACACCGTCAACAATACAGCAGCAGCAGACGCCTTGATCGCAATGGGCGTAAACGCCATCTTCAGCGACATCCCGGATTTAGCCATCACATCGGCCCACATCATCTCAGACTGACTTGTTCGGTTTAGCCGAACGATATAAGGCATAAAAGTAATTACGATATAGATAAATAGTCGTTTTAAGAATAAAGCGGCTTTGGTAATGTTCGCCCAACTAATAAACATCACTGACCGTGCGCCAGTGTAAAAAAGCAACCGAGATACTATGTACCAATACGACGAGTACGATCAGCAGATCCTGAACGAGCGTGTTGCCCAATTCAAAAGTCAGACTGAACGTTATCTGGCCGGGGAAATCGCTGAAGATGAGTTCTTGCCGCTGCGCCTGCAGAATGGCATTTACGTGCAACGCTATGCACCCATGCTGCGAGTTGCCATCCCTTATGGTGCATTTAATGCCCAACAGATGCGTGTCTTGGCCAAGGTGGCCCGAGACTACGACAAGGGTTATGCCCACTTCAGCACCCGCCAGAATCTGCAGTTTAACTGGCCAAAACTGGAAGACTGCCCACAAATCCTGGCCGACTTGGCTGCAGTACAGATGCACGCAGTGCAAACCAGCGGTAACTGTATTCGTAACACCACCACCGACGAATACGCTGGGGTCGTTGCCGAAGAAATTGTCGACCCGCGCCCATACTGCGAAATCATCCGTCAATGGTCGACCTTTCACCCGGAATTTGCCTTTCTGCCACGCAAATTCAAAATTGCCGTCAACGCCGTCCCAGGCGAAGACCGTGCGGCCACTGAAGTTCACGACATTGGCGTACATATCATTCGTAACGACGCGGGCGAGCTGGGCTATCGTGTGCTGGTCGGTGGCGGCCTGGGCCGTACGCCAATCATTGGCGAAGTGGTACGGGAATTTCTGCCAGAGCAAGATTTGCTGACGTATCTGGAAGCCGTGATTCGGATTTACAACCAGTTTGGTCGTCGCGACAACAAGTACAAGGCACGCATCAAGATCCTTACCAAGGCACTGGGCGTTCAGCGCATGTCCGAATTGGTAGAAGCCGAGTGGCAGCGTATCAAGGATTCCGCCACCCGACTGACAGCCGCCGAGCTGGAGCGCGTCAAGAAACACTTTATAGACCCTGCCTATGCTGCACTGGAAAACAACCCGCCCGAACTGGTAACAGCCAAAGCAGAAAATCCTGCTTTCGTTCGCTGGCTGGGCCGTAACGTGCGCGAGCACAAGCAGTCAGGCTACGCCGTCGTAACCTTGACCCTGAAGCAGAAAGGCACCCCTCCCGGTGATGTGACGGCCGAACAGATGGATCAGATTGCCGACCTGGCTGACGTATTCAGTTTCGGTGAGCTGCGCTCTACCCACCAACAAAATCTGGTACTGGCCAATGTCGAGCAGCGTCAACTGTTCACCCTGTGGCAAAAAGCCAAGACGCTGGGACTGGCGACGCCCACCCTGGGACTGCTGACGGATATGATTTGCTGTCCGGGCGGTGATTTCTGCGCCCTGGCCAATGCCAAATCCATTCCGATCGCCGAAGACTTGCAGGTGCGCTTTGAAGACCTGGACTACCAGCATGACCTGGGTGAGATCGATCTGAACATTTCTGGCTGTATGAACGCCTGTGGCCATCACCACATTGGCAACATTGGTGTTCTCGGGGTAGATAAAAAAGGTCAGGAGTTTTACCAGGTATCACTGGGCGGCAACTCCGGTGGTCGCGGCCCGACATCGCTGGGCAAGATTCTTGGCCCATCGTTCTCACGCGAACAGCTGACCGACGTTATCGCCAAAGTGCTCGACGTGTATGTGGCGACTCGTCACACCGGAGAAAGCTTTCTGGAAGCCTACAAACGTATTGGTCATGACACATTCAAGGAGGCGGTATATGGCAAAGCTGATTAAAGATGGTGCGTTTGTAGCCAACGATGCCTGGACTCGTATAGAAGACAACGCCATGGCGGAAGAATACAGCCTGATTTCATTGGAACGCTGGACGCACCAACAAGCCGAGCTACAACCACTGGCGTCACGCGGCAAACTGGGTTTGTTTCTGAACAGCGACCAGACTGCTGATATGGTGGCAGAACAGTGCCGTAACTTTGCCGTCATTGCCGTCGACTTCCCCAAGTTTGCTGATGGTCGGGGCTACTCCATTGCCCGCCTGCTGCGCGATCAGTACCACTACGCCGGCGACTTGCGGGCTGTCGGTGACGTACTGATTGATCAACTGTTTTTTATGAAGCGAGTCGGCTTCAGCTCCTACGCTCTGCGCGACGACCAAAAAGAAGAGTACGCTCTGGCGGCTTTTTCGACATTCAGCCAACCTTATCAGGGCGCTATGGATGAACAACGGCCGTTGTTTGCACGTATCACTCGCTGATTTGATTCGCTGATTGAGTCAACCTGCCTGCAGGCTCCTTCGGGAGCCTGTGCTGTTTTCATCTCCTGTCATTACCGCCGCCCTTATCGGCGAATACTCAGCAACTCGCTATAGGCAACAAATCAAGCCATAACAGGCTGGCGGCTGCCGATCCGCTGACGTAACCTTGGTAATCTGGCAGAGGAGGCAAAAAATGCAGCAAGATATTGTTTTTTCAACTTTTTTGATTTTTGCAGGTGCCTCTGTACTGGCTACCTTCGCCTTATACACACGCCAGCCAGTGTTAATTGCCTACATTGCTCTTGGCGCATTGGTTGGCCCCTTTGGCATGGGTTGGATTGAACACCCGGAACAACTGGAAAACATGTCTCATATTGGCATTATTTTCCTGCTGTTTTTGCTTGGACTCGACATGCAGCCCAGTTCGCTCATTTCCGTTTTGCGGCAGGCCTCCACAGTCGGGCTGGTCAGCTCGCTGCTTTTCTTTATCGCCGGATTTGCCGTTACCTGGGTTTTTGGCTACAGCCAGATGGACAGCATCATCATCGGCTTGGCACTGATGTTCTCCAGCACTATTATCGGCCTGAAATTATTACCAACCACCGTTCTGCACCACAAGCACATGGGCGAATTAATGGTCGGATTACTGCTGTTGCAAGATATGCTTGCCATATTCACCCTGATTCTTCTGGGCGTCATGAAAGGTGAGAGCGACATGCCGGTCTGGCAGCCATTTCTTGCCTTGCCGCTACTGATCGGCGTCGCCTACCTGACGGTCAAAGGCATCTTGCTACCCTTGATCACCCGCTTTGATCGTTATCAGGAGTATTTGTTTATTCTGGCGATTGGTTGGTGTCTGGCACTCGCGGAGGGCGCACAACTGGTTGGGCTGACTTATGAAATCGGTGCTTTTATTGCCGGAATCACACTCGCCACAAGCCCCATTGCCCAGTTTATTGCCATCAGCCTCAAGCCGTTGCGCGATTTTTTCCTGGTGATGTTTTTCTTTGCCCTCGGAGCCGGCCTCAACCTTGGCATGTTGTCTTCCGTCGCCTTCAGCGCCATCGCCCTGGCCATCGTCGTGCTGACACTGAAACCCGTCGCCTTCAGAATACTGCTCCGACGTTTCAGCGAACGCACCAGCCTGGCCTGGGACGTGGGCTTTCGTCTCGGACAAATCAGCGAGTTCTCGTTATTGATAGGGTTTGTAGCTGTCGAAAGTGACTTGCTCACCGAACGTGGCTCACTACTGATACAAGCAACGGCCATTATCACCTTCGTGGTATCGAGTTATATCGTGGTGTTTAACTACCCCAATCCGATTGCTGTCAGCGACAAACTGAGAAGGGACTAGGGGGCGTTGATTTTTGTTTTCGAAGCAGTCAATGCAAGGCAAAAACAGGAGAAAAGGGAGCTTATGGTTGACAAATGACCGATTTGAGCCTGTTTTTAACACCGCAGTGGCAACGCAGGTAGAACATCAACAGCCTGCCAGACGGGGCTAACACCCCGTCCCTCACCATCATCAGCTTTTGCTGACCGCCTGCTGCTGCACCCGGTTCAGCACTGTGGTCACCGCCTTGCCAATTCCTCCCTGAACAGCAAAACCGATCCGCTCCTGCAGTGTCTTTCGGTATTCATAACGAACACTGAAAACATCCGAATTCGCACAGGCATCAACGATATAGTCATCGCTGGTTCCCAGCTCATCAATGAGTTTCAACTCAACCGCCTGCTGGCCGTACCAGACATCGCCATTAGCAACGGCGGTCATATCCAGCCTTGGACGATAACGTTGAATATGCTGTTTGAACAGAGTGTGCGTCTCCTCAAGATCAGATTGGAATTTGTCCCGAGCCTTGGCTGTATTCTGGCCGAACATGGTCACCGTACGTTTGTATTCTCCGGCGGTAAACAACTCGAAGTCGACATCATGTTTTTTCAGCAATTTATTGAAATTGGGCAATTGCGCCATTACGCCAATGGAGCCGACCAGTGCAAACGGCGCTGCCACGATACGATTGGCCAGACACGCCATCATATATCCGCCACTTGCGGCAACTTCATCCACGCAAATGGTCAGCGTGACACCCTTGTCGCGAATCCGTTTCAGCTGGGACGCAGCCAGACCATAGGTATGCACCATACCACCGGCACTTTCGAGGCGTAGTACTACCTCATCATCAGGTCGAATGGAGGTTAGAATTGCGGTAATTTCATGCCGCAACAGATCGACTTCACTGGCTCGAACATCACCATTAAAATCAATAACATACACTCTTTTCTTGATCGATTTAGACTCCAGCCCATCCTTGACCCGCTTGCGCTCGGCTTTTTCCTCCGCCTTGTCTTCCTTGTCGCGCTGCTTGTGCAAGGCTTTTAGTTCATCTTTCTCCAGCACCGCATCTTCAATCACTTCCTTGTACTCTTCGATATCATCATTCAGCCGCTTGACGACCAACTCCCCTTCGGTACGCGACTTATGACGCATACCCATACTGGCTACCGCCCCGAGCAACAAAATAATCGCTCCGGCAATGGTCACAGTCTTCAACAAAAACAACCCGTAGTCGGCAAGAAATTCCACGCACGATTCCTTAAATGTAAAACAGCTAGTCTACCTGAACCCGGTTAAGCAACAAGTTGCCAACCGGGAATAATCGCCCGAATTCATACGGTCGTTTGAATTCAAGTTGACACTTGTTCAAGTGCCACATAGAGTGTTGCCATGGTTAAACAAACCACTGCTAACTCGTTTAGATACCCAAAAGTCAGTGCATGACACTAACAATAAAGGAACAAGCCAATGACTTCCGTCGCAGATATTATCAACACACTGAACAACCGCTTCGATTCAGATGCCGCTGACGATCTGAATGCCACTTTCCAGTTCAGTATTGAAGACGGCGATGATTATTACATCACCATCAAAGACGGAACCTGCACCGTTGGCGAAGGTGAGAATGATGATGCTGATGTCACCCTGGTTATGAACACCGAAACCTTTGCCGGTATCGCCAGCGGTGAAACAGATGGCATGCAAGCCTTTATGTCCGGTCAATTACGCGTCGAAGGCGATATGATGCTGGCCACCAAAATTGGCGAATTGTTTCCAGCCTGATCGATCAAAACAAAAAAACGGGCTAGCGCCCGTTTTCTGACCAGTTACTTTATCCGCCTTTACCAGTCGCCACCTAGCGCTTTTTCTGCAACATCATTCAAAGGTTTGGCAGCAACACCAGTATCGGTAATATAAACCGCATACACCGCTCCGTTCGCCAGGGGCATAAAGACGGCACTCCCCATCTCTGCCTGTAACCAGAACCCGAATTTTTTGATCATGCTCCACGCATCAATAACCCCGGGCGTCGACAACTCAAACACCGTTCGTTCAGCCGTTCGCTCCTGCTCAAGTGACAAGAACCGCCCAGACAAGCGATCAAGCCGATACATCGGCGCCGCACTCAAGGCATCAAACGGGCCATACCAGGCCAGCAGTCGCACATCCAGCTGCCACTGGTCACCATGCAGGACATACCGTTCTTCTAGACCTTCTTCATCAACCAGGCTGATGTCGTAAACCTGCTCGCCGGTTTGATAAACACTGACCGTCAGCGCCGGAACATCCGGATGCGCCTGATCGTAACTCCATAAATCCAGAATGACATAAACCAGCAAGAAGCCACCGAACAACATCAGCATTCCGGCTGTACCTTTGAGCCACTGGATAAACCAGGATTTCCCCAACCACATAAACGCCACAATGACGAGAATCAGAAAAATAACAAAACCGAGAGAACTGATCAGGGTATCGTGCAACATATTAATCAGCTCTGCAGATGCACAAGACTCTCTTGCGCCAGTCGAATCGCCTCATCAGCACCCGCAGACTGACCATTAAGAGTATCGAGGAAATATTCAATTGCCGTTATCGCATCGGCAAATGCTTCCATTTTATGTTCTGCAATCGGTTCCCGAGCAGTCAGTACCTGTTGCGTAATAAACGTATTAAGTGCCAACAGGACATCATGTGCTGGCCGCTTATCCAGAAACAACAAGGCCCCGGCCACGTCGAGCAGGCTTTTACCCACATTTTTAACGTGGAGGTGATCACCATCCGACTCCAGATAACTGCCTATCGCCCGTTTGATCATCGCCAGCGCCGTCATGGATTCTGACACTACTGCAATACGGGCCTCTCTCAAGCTGATCGGGTCAACCAGCGCCTTGGTATCCAGGCCACTGTGCGATATGGCACGTAAATCCTGTTCCAGCCGGATAATACTGTCTGCCACACTGGCTGCGTTATCTTTCAGCCCACTGGAACCGGCTGCCCGCAACTGTTCTACCAGAGCCAGGGTGCGGCTGGCAGGCGGTGTCTGATTGGTGATCATCAGTGTGTCGCCAATCCGTGACAATGATGACAACAGGTCATCAAAATCTTCTTCCGTAATATCAATTCGTTCCACCAGATCAATCTGATCCTTAATGATCTGTAGCTCTTCCTGAAGTGCCGTCGCCAGGGATTCCATCGCAGCACTGTCCGGGCCACGCAATTGACTGCGGAACTCCACCAACTGGGATTCCTTGACGCCACGGCCAAGCTGAAATTCTTCCTGAATGACGCGAATCAAATCAGAATCTGGCTGGGCCAGAGAAACGATATGAATAAATTCTTTTAGCAGCCAATCTGGCTGCTTTTCGGCAAACGCCTTGCCTTCGGTGTCTTGAACGTGGCGCACCTGTTTATCAAGCTGCCCCAGCAGAATCAGACGCGCTGGCGTCATCTCAAATGATTGCTGAGACAAGGCATCCAGCGCGCCCATAACGGTATGCCAAAACAACCAGGAAGCGCCGCCCCGGCTTGCTTTTTCAAAGCGACTGATGGCGCGTGACATAACCAGCACCGGGCCACGTCGCCCCTGACCACGCATCAGGCCGAGCAACCCGAGCTGGTACATCTGACGAGCACGACGATACGGGAAACGCATCATGCCGGATTCCAGCTTCGGCATGACCACGCGCGGCCGTAAATTCACCAGGAAGAAGTAGGCTTCCGGCAGAGGCGCATCGTTACGCTCCCGCCGAATCTGGTTAATTGATGGCACCAGCAAACTGGGTGACAGCGGATAACCCGCCCCCAATAAATCGACAAATCGTTTCAGGAATACGATTGCCTGGGTAAATATCGTCAAGGTCTGATCCGACAGCCGCTCTCCACGAGCTGACCGACCGGTTTCTGCAAACTCTTCACACATACGCTCGCCAGCACGAAAATCCAGCATTTTAAAGGTGCCGCGCACCTGCTGAACCTCGGCAAAAAATGCGCGCAACTGATCTGGACTACCGGTTTCTGAATACACATCCAGCTGTGCTGCTGCCTGATCCAGTGCGTTGGCTACCTCGGCTTTTACCAGGTTCAACGACACTGCAAACGTTGACTCTTCGCTTCCGATCATTAGTTCTGCCATGAGTGTTTGTCGTATTCTGTGAACATTTGTTACCGCCATTCTATCCACTTCATATATTAATCGCGAAAGTTTTGCGACATTGAAGTGAAATAGCAGCCCGTTTGCAGGACAGAGCCATGCACAGGGTCTTTATACCCACAACTGTGCTACAGGGGACATCTATTTAATCCGGTGCTCACTCTGGGCTACCGGATGGTGCCGAATCACGAAGCCGACTTGCAGGCCTGACAGGTCAAGTCAAACGTCGGCGACACAGAGTCGAGATCATCCGGCAGCCCCCGGAGGGCGCGGGTTGCCGCCGTCCAGAGCGGTGTTGGCGAACTTGAAAAGGACTCGTCATTTCGCGGCATTCGCCGCCTTGCCCTGATCACCGGCAACACTCGCGCAGAGTCGTGCAGGATTAAATAGATGTCCCCTACAACTGCGGATAGTACACGGATAGTCCTCTAAGTATTGGACACAAGTTGCAAATAATTGAAAACCCATTACATTGCCTCGACCCCCAAAAGGGAGACGACCAAGGAATGAAGCATGACCGCGAACCTACCCTCTGCATTCATAAATAACTTTCTGGGGAACGCACCCCAGTGGTACAAGAAGACGATTATTGCCTTTCTGGCGTTTAATATTGTCAGCGTTTATACGCTGGGCACGTACATTACTGGCTGGCTTCTGATCGTGGAGTTCATCTTCACTCTGGCAATGGCATTAAAATGTTACCCGCTCCAGCCCGGTGGATTACTGGCCATAGAGGCCATTCTGCTTAATATGGCCCCTGCTGAAGTTGTCTACGAGGAAGCCCTTCATAACTTCCCGGTTATCCTGTTGCTGATGTTTATGGTGGCAGGTATTTATTTCATGAAAGACCTGCTGCTGTATGCGTTCACCAAGATTCTGCTTGGCGTGAAGTCAAAAACAGCGCTGTCTTTTCTGTTCTGTATAGTCTCCGCAATTTTGTCAGCATTTCTGGATGCGCTGACGGTAACTGCCGTTCTGATCAGTGTTGCCGTCGGCTTCTACAATGTTTACCACCGGGTCGCCAGCGGCAAACTGTCCAATACAGCTCACGACCATGGTTCGGACTCAGATCTGAAAGAGCATCACCGTCAGGATCTCGACACGTTTCGTGCTTTCTTGCGCAGTCTGCTCATGCACGGTGCGGTTGGTACTGCACTGGGCGGTGTCTGCACCCTCGTGGGTGAGCCTCAGAATCTACTGATTGCCAAAGTGGCTGGATGGGAGTTTTTTGACTTTTTCACCACCATGGCACCAGTGACCATGCCCGTCCTGGCCGCCGGCCTACTCACCTGCATATTGTTGGAAAAAACAGCGATGTTCGGTTATGGCACGCTGCTGCCCGATGACGTTCGTGGCATTTTGCAAGACTTTGATAACGAACAAAACGCCCAGATGACGCCAAAACATGCGGCACAACTGATCGTCCAGGCGATCGTTGCCCTGCTGCTTGTGCTTGGACTGGCATTCCACCTGGCCGAAGTCGGCCTGATTGGTCTCGCAGTCATTATCTTGCTGACCACGTTTAATGGCATTATCGAAGAGCATCAGATTGGCAAAGCGTTTGAAGAGGCCCTGCCATTCACAGCTTTGCTGGTGGTGTTTTTCAGTATTGTTGCCGTCATTCATACCCAGCATCTGTTTACACCCATCATCAGCTGGATTCTGGATACCAACAACGTCTCGCCATCAGCTCAACCAGGTGTTTTCTTTCTGGCCAATGGGGTTCTGTCGATGATCAGCGACAATGTCTTTGTCGCCACGGTCTATATTTCCGAAGTCAAGGCAGCGCTGGATGCTGGTCATATCAGCCGCGAACAGTTTGACCTACTGGCAACGGCCATTAACACCGGAACCAATCTCCCAAGCGTGGCAACACCCAATGGCCAGGCGGCATTTTTGTTCCTGCTAACCTCTGCCCTGGCGCCACTTATCCGCCTGTCTTATGGCAAGATGGTCATCATGGCGTTGCCTTACACCATTGTGATGACAGGTGTTGGCTTTATTGCGGTCACCTTCTGGCTCTGATGGGTTTTCCCAGACCAGGCTGACCAATGATAACAACATCATTGGTCAGCCATTCACGATCAGCCAGGCTCCCCACGACGCCAGACGGATCCTTCACTTTTTTTGTCTATCATATCCAGCATCCGGCCATGCATGGCAACTTCGTCAGCACTGGCCAGGATCACCGGCAGTTCAGCTTCTGCCGCCAGAGCCTGCAACAGACTGAGATCAAGCATTTCACCATCAGCCGAATTGTCATCGTCTACCGACAACATCAGATCCGTCTGCCCCCCCGTCATCATCAAATAGACGTCAGCGAGAATCTCCGCATCCAGCAAGGCACCGTGTAACTCCCGGTGACTATTGTCGATATCAAAACGTTTGCACAAGGCGTCCAGGGATGCCCGTGCGCCCGGAAACATCTCGCGAGCCAGTTTGAGAGTATCGAGCGAGGTACAAAATTCCAGCGTACGGGGCATACCCAGCAAGCGGAATTCGTGATCCATCATGCCAATATCAAACGCAGCATTGTGGATGACCAGTTCAGCACCCGCGATGAATTCACGAAACTCATCCACCACATTGGCAAACACAGGACAGCCTTGTTCGACTAGCCACTCCATGCTAATGCCGTGAACGGCTTGTGCCTCAGGGTCAATGTCACGCTGGGGGTTAATGTATTGGTGATAATGACGCCCCGTCAGCTTCCGCTCAATCACCTCTACACAACCAATCTCCAGAATACGGTGACCCTCACCGATACCCGTGGTTTCCGTATCAAGTACCACCTGCCTCATGACGTCACCTGCTCTACACCGCGATTGGCCAGTTGATCGGCCCTTTCATTACCTTCGTGTCCCGCGTGTCCCTTGACCCACTGCCACTCGATATGATGCTGCTGACAAGCCGAATCGAGCGCCTGCCACAAATCCTGATTTTTAACCGGCTGTCGGGCAGATGTCTTCCAGCCGTTTTTTTTCCATCCGGCCAACCATTGGTTGATACCCTGTTTCACGTACTGTGAATCGGTGGTTAACACCACCTCGCAAGGGCGAGTTAACGCTTCAAGGCTGCGAATCGCTGCCATCAACTCCATCCGGTTGTTGGTCGTATTGGCCTCACCACCAAACAACTCCTTTTCTACCTCACCAAAACGCAGTAACGCTCCCCAACCTCCGGCACCTGGATTACCTTTGCAGGCGCCGTCAGTGAAGATTTCAACTTTCATATCATGTATTCCAATTTAATCTGATGATAACTGACTGCTCTTCGCTGGCGGCAGTGTACCACCTGCCACCCGAACTGCCGGGACAGCCATGCCAAAGTCCGTGTTCAATTGCCAGCGCCGTGGCCGAATGGGTGTCATCCCGGCCACCGTCTTGCGTGCCACCATGATATAGGCATTGGCTGGCAACCAGGGATTGCCAGCCAATACCCGATCGAAGCGGCGACTGGATCCTTCCGACAGCAGCCGCAATGGCCACAAGTGCGCCACCGGCGTGACCGACTCCACCTTGAAATCCAGTAGCGTCAGCCAATCACTCAAGCGTGAAGCACCAACGCTATTAACCACCCACGGCAGGCGAGTAGACAGGGTAAAACAGCGCCGCAGCACTCCAAAAACACTGAGCGGTGAAAATCCGACCACGACCACATAACCGCTCGGCACCAGCACTCTGGCCGCCTCCCGAATCATTTGATGCGGACGGGCAGACAGATCCAGGCCATGCTGCAACACTACAACATCCACTGATTCGTTAGCCAAAGGCCAGGCGTCGTCCTGCATGCGGGCGTCACAATCAACGCCCTTGGCCCAAACCGGTGCCATCCGGAAGTAATGCCGCAGTCGTGCCCGCTTCAAAAACCGTGGCGTATTGTCCACCCCGGTATACAGCAGATGCTGACCATGAAAGTCTGCGACAACCTCTCTCAGCCAGCCGGCTTCAAGCGCCAGTAGCCGCCGTGCAGAGTCTGAATTGACCCACTGTTGATACACCTCGGATTTGATCCGGATACCCATAACACTCCCGCCGGAATAATCCGCGCAAACAAATCACTGCCGGCAACGTCTGCGATCGGGTTGCCAGCGTATGCGGCAATCTCTAGACTGTGCCGCGACTCTATCGACATTGTATGCACATGCGCCCTCTCTCTCTACCTGCACTACCTGTTCTGCTTGCTTCCTTTTTTCTCAGTGCTTGTGTCAGCCAGCCTGTTATCCCGGAAGACACGAGCTATCAAACCACCGCCACGGCCATCCCTATTGCAGAGCACTGGCAGGAGCAACCCGCCACTGCAGACTTTGATGATGTCTGGCCTCGCCTGCTGGACAATTTCGGTTTACAGCTGGAGCTAGATAACCCACGTCTCAAGGAACAACGCGACTGGTTTGTCAAACATCCAACCTATATGGAGCGAGTGACTCAACGCGCCGAGCCCTACATTTATTACATTGCCGAGCAAATCGAAGCACGACAGATGCCTGGCGAGGTAGCATTGCTTCCAATCGTTGAAAGCGCATTCGATCCCTTTGCCTATAGCCATGGCCGAGCTTCCGGGGTATGGCAATTTATCCCCTCAACCGGCAAGTATTTCGGTTTGCAGCAAGATTGGTGGTACGACGGTCGGCGCGACATCAGGGCGGCCACGAATGCTGCTCTGGATTACCTCAGCAACCTGGCCAACCAGTTCGATGGCGACTGGCAGCTGGCGTTGGCATCCTACAACTCGGGAGCGGGCACGGTTCGTCGTGCCATTCGTCGCAACCAGCAAGCAGGCAAACCTACGGACTTCTGGTCACTGGATCTGCCACAAGAAACACAAGCTTATGTGCCCAAATTATTAGCTCTGGCCCAGCTGCTCAAATACCCGGAAAAGTACAATATCCCGTTCAGCCCGGTCAGTAACACCCCCTTCTTTTCAGTGGTTGATACTGGTGGCCAGATTGATCTTGCCCAGGTGGCCGAAATGTCAGATACCGATCTGGAAGCAATCTATCGTTTGAATCCGGGTTTTAATCGTTGGGCAACCCGTCCCGACGGCCCACACCAGGTATTGGTACCCGTCGACAAACGCCAGGAACTGCAACTGGCACTGGCTGATTTACCGCCATCCAAACGCCTGCAATGGCATCGCTACACCGTCAAGTCCGGTGATAACCTGCAACTGATCAGTCGTACCTATCGCACCACACCCGATGTCATCAAAGAAGCCAACAACTTGCATAACAGCACCATTCGGGTCGGGCAGATCTTGTTGATTCCCGCCGCTCTCAAGAACCAGGAGGCATACTCCCAGAGCCTTTCACAGCGCCTCGATCGAACCAGGGCGCAACGCCAGCCGGGCAACACCAGCAAGGTTTCCTACTCCGTACACCCGGGTGACACTTTCTGGGAAATAGGCCGCAAGTACGGTGTAACCGCACGCGACATAGCCCATTGGAATGGCATGGCACCTGGCGACCCGCTCAGTGTGGGTCAAAAACTGACCGTTTGGGTGCCTCAAGGTAAAAATACCGCTGCGCGTTCAGCTCGCGAAGAAATCCGCAAGGTAACCTACAGCGTCCGCAGCGGCGACTCACTGGCGAGTATCGCGGGGCGTTTCCGGGTTTCCATTGCCGACATTCGCAAATGGAATCCAAACGACACCCGGAATAAATACCTGTACCCAGGGCAGAAATTATTACTCCATGTTAACGTGGTGCGCTGAAGGATCCATTCAGCAAACAGGGAGGGAATATGCCAGGCAGCTTCTACACTTCCCACCAGAGCCAGAACCCCCTGCGGACTGGCGGCCTCATCATCTGGCACACCCTTGTCAGCCTGTGCTGTATCGGGTTGCTGTGTGGCCCACTGACCACAAACGCAACGCAAATTGCCGACGCCGATGGGGTTATTACGGTAACGTACGCACCAGCCCCGCAGACGCTTGAGTGGCAAACACCGACGCCCACCCCTTGGGGTGACCCGACCGCAGCGTCCGGTGGCATTTTCCGCTTGTCGATTCAGGGAAAACCATCGACTCTGCGCCGATTTGGCCCAGAAACGCCAAGCGAGTTGAGCCAACTACTTGCCGATCTGCAATTACCGCTACTGGCCCGCCATCCGCAAACCGGCATGCCCATTCCCATGCTGGCCAGCCAGTGGGCAGTAGCAGATCATCGAATCACCTACCAGCTGACACCCGCTGCACTCTGGTCTGACGGCACCCCGATTACCAGCGGTGACATCGCCTTCACGCTGCAATTCCTCTCTGACTCCGCCAACAAAACCCCCTGGCAGGCGCACTCGCTACGAGCATGTATTCGCGGCATTGAAATTCATGATCAGCAACGCTTCAGTCTGATCACTACTGCGCCTGTTACCAAGCAGACATTACTTCAGATATCTGATTTGCGCGCCACGGCCCAACATTTCCACCAACCCAACCTGCAATGGCCAAGGCAATACGACTGGCGTCCTGAGCCAACCTCTGGCCCTTATCGCATCACCGAAGTAATACCCTCAGAGAGATTAATTATTAACCGCACCACCCCATGGTGGGGAGACCAACTGCCACAATTCGCCAACCGTTTTAATGCCTCTCAAATCCAGCTTCGCTTCACCAAAAGCCTGCAAGACAGCTACCAGTTACTGCAACGCGGAGATCTGGATGCGCTGGCGCTCAACAGCCAACAGAACTGGGATAGCCCAGTGGTCACGCAATTGCTTAGCCAACGCCCCATCACCCGGTATCGGCACTATTTCCAGGGTGCACAGCCGACGTCTGCATTACTGATCAATAAACAACACCTGCAGCTCATCGTTAAAAAAACCATCCTGACGCTGATCCATACAGGCTCGCTCAGCAGCCCATTTTTACAGCAACAGCTGGATGTATTCAAAACCCAGGGATATCAGATCAACGATCTGCCGCTGAGCCAGGGGGAATTGCTGGAACAGCTGAAAACCAGAACCTTTGATCTCGCCTGGGTCACACTGGATGGACTGAATGACACGACGGTTGCGGAGTACATAGCCTGGCTAACAGAGAAATCAACAGGGGCAAGTAACATTGAATTGAAACAGGATAAAAATCAGCAAGGTGTCAGCCAATATCTGGCCTGGCAATGGGCCAGGCTGCCTGCCTGGCTGGGAACACGCTACAGTAATGATCTGTTCAACCCGTTCGATCCTGTGACCGGAGGCTTGTTCTGGATCGATCAGCGGCTGAAAGCCACTGCCCTCGCGAGAGCGACAAAATTCACGCCCAACCAGACGCTCACCAGTGACGCTTACCGCGCCAAGAGCCAAACAATAAAACCCGTCGGGCCAGTTTCAGCCAATTTCAAATGACTGCCCTGCACTCGTCACCCAATAGCGTCCAGCTCGCTCTTCTGCCCAGTCGACCAGCTGATAATAGGCATTACGACCAAAGCGCGCCATTAACCCCGCCCTGATCTCAACACAGGGCAGCGGCTGCCCGCCGACCTCGGACAACTGTAAGGGGTGCTTCAATCCCAGCGTGAGCGTATCCCCCACATTGGTAATCGCATGAATGGCGTCACCATCACGCTCCAGCAAAACAATCTGAAATGGCAAATCCTCGACCTGGATACGCATTTTTTCTGCAGGGGTTACCAAAACATAGTCCTCGCCATCCTTGCGCAGAATACTGGCGAACAACCTGACCAACGCAGGGCGTCCAATCAGCCCACCTTCATGGTACCAATCGCCACGTCTATCTATGCGTATATCGATGTCGCCGCAATGTTCTGGATGCCATAGTTCAACGGGTGGCCTGGAGTCGTTCGGAACCATGCCGGCCAGCACAGACAAATCCTGCAAGGACATTTAAATCACCTGTTTGAATGTTGAAAAGAAGAACCATTACAACTGGATATGGAGGCTCGATCAATTGACGAATACCAACTGGCAAGAAATTCTGGCTGGGAGGGTGACAAGCAGAAATTCAGTGGTCACAAGACACAAAGTCAGGTGACTATTTATGACAGGAAAGTGCCTGTCGTTGGGGCGCATGAGTGAAGGATTTTTGTAACTGTTGATGGCGATACTGTATGGATTCACATACTGTATATTTTACGTTTGTGAAAAAAATATTTTATCTTTTTTTATCTTTGAGCAATGTTAGTGGGTACTTTCGCTGAAAGGCGCATGAATATTGGTGCCCGGAGCCGGAATCGAACCGGCACGACCGTAAGGTCGGGAGATTTTAAGTCTCCTGTGTCTACCGATTTCACCACCCGGGCTAACAGGCGATTACAGGTATCTGCTTTTATGTCAGATGCCTGTTAGAAACTTGGAGGCGCGAGCCGGAGTCGAACCGGCCTACGTGGATTTGCAATCCAGTGCATAACCGCTTTGCTATCGCGCCGGGAGTTCTCATCAAGAGCGAAGAAAACCGAAGAAAAACAAACTTCAGATCCAGTGCCTGGGTGACTGATGTTGAGATCCTTTCTTTTGACCACATTCTCATGAAGAGAAAATGGAGCGGGAAACGAGATTCGAACTCGCGACCCCGACCTTGGCAAGGTCGTGCTCTACCAACTGAGCTATTCCCGCAAAAGATGGGGCGCATTTTATATCAAACAAAAATACTGTCAATCTTTTTCTTAGATTTTAACCACTTAGACCCAAATCCTCACCGCTTCACGCACCTCGTAGTTGCGGCCATGCCGCTTTCAGATAGATCAACATCGACCATAATGTCAGCGCCGCCGCACCATACAGCAACACAACACCCACCCACTCGAGCACTGGATGCTCACGAGATGCCAACAGTAAAATAATGGAGATCATCTGCAACGCCGTTTTGATTTTACCCAACATGGATACTGCCACATTGGCACGCTTGCCCAGCTCTGCCATCCATTCACGCAGGGCCGAGATCACTATTTCCCGGCCAACAATAATCATCGCCGGGATCGTCATCCATGAAACGGCGTAATCCTCAACCAGCACCATCAGTGCTGCAGCAACAATCAGCTTATCCGCCACCGGATCAAGAAAGGCACCCAGAGGCGTTGCCTGGTTTAACCTGCGAGCCAGATAGCCATCAAACCAGTCAGTAATAGCCGCCAATGCAAATAACACGGCAGCCCAGCTTTTTCCTCCCCAGCCCAGCCAGTAATAACTGACCACCATCAGAGGAATCATCGCAATCCTGCCAACAGTTAACATGTTGGGCACATTCATAACACCATACCTGTTTCAACTTGATACGCCACCTTGCGTCTCCAACGACCTGTTTGCTCCATCAGGCCACTACTCACCGTGCAACTGTACAAAAATCTGATCTGCAAGCTTCTGACTAACGCCCGGCACCCTGGCGATTTCTTCTCGTGGCGCACCACGCATATTTTTCAGGCTACCAAAGTGCAACAGCAAAGCTCGTCGGCGTTTTGGACCTACACCTTGCAAGTCCTCCAGCTCAGATCGACCACGGGATTTTGCCCGCTGCTTGCGATGACCGGTAATGGCAAAGCGATGCGACTCATCACGCACCAATTGTAACAACCGAAACCCGTCATCGTGAGCGTCGGGGATTATAGGTTGTCGCGCCCCGGCTTCCCACAGAAATTCCCAACCGGACTTGCGAGTTTCTCCCTTAGAGATACCCCACAACGCGACGGTCGATATTTCAAGTTCAAGTAACACCTGTTGTATACGTGCCACCTGCCCCTTACCACCATCGACCATTAACAAATCCGGCAGATCGTTCTGCTCCTTCAGACGGGTAAGATGACGGGTAACGGCCTGCTCCAGCGCCGCATAGTCATCACCCGGTGTTACCCCCCGAATACTGAAACGCCGATACCGTTTTTTCGCCAGCCCCTCATGATCGTATACCACACACGATGCATAGGTTGCCTCGCCTTTGGAATGACTTATATCAAAACACTCTATTCGCGCAGGAGGGCGAACCAGTCGGAGCAACTCAGCCACCTGAGCCAGTTTTTTCCGGGCCACCTGATGGCCTGATATTTTAGCCTGTGCTCCAGAGCGGGCATTATCTTCTGCCATCGCACGCCACTGTCGCGGTTCGCCACGCACCCCCCGACTGTGACGTACAATACGTTCGAACCGCAGCCGAAGTGCTTCTTGCACAACAGCAATCTCATCGGCTGCGGCATCCACAATCAATTCCGCAGGCATCCCTTCGGCAGCGAAGTCGGACAGATAGAACTGGCCAATATAGCCAAGCAGCAAGTCCGCATGTTCTTCCCCGGCCGGATTATCAGGGTAATAATTTTTACTGCTCACCAGGCGTCCTTGACGAAAAGCCAGACGGTGGATACATATCACATTTTCATATTCCAGCAGCGCCCACACATCGGCGTCCTTGTTGCCGCTATCGACGCGCTGCTTCTCCTGCACCTGGCGCAACAATTCAATACGATCACGAATTTCCGCCGCGCGCTCAAAATTCAGCCCCCCTGAGGCATCGAGCATCTGCTGTTGCAGATTTTGCATCAACTGCTGGTTTTGACCGTTAAGGAATAGCGAGGCGTGATAAATATCCCGGCGATAATCCTCCTCAGAAACAAGGCCGACGCAGGGTGCCGAACAGCGTTTTATTTCGTACTGCAAACAGGGGCGACTGCGATGATTGAAGTAGCTGTCTTCACACGAACGCAACAGAAACAAACGCTGCAAATAGTTCAGCGCTTCACGCACGGCCGCCGAATTGGGATAAGGCCCAAAGTATTGACCACCACGACTGGATCGCTTGCCGCGACGATAAGCCAGCAAGGGAAAGGCATGATCTGACAAGTGCAGGTAGGGATAGGATTTGTCGTCTTTCAGCAGGATGTTATACGGCGGACGATGCTGCTTGATCAGTGTTTGTTCCAGTAGCAGCGCTTCGGCCTCACTGGCGGTGACCGTGACTTCGATATAATCAATACCGGACACCAAAGCTACCGTCTTGGTATTCAGTCCCCGCGAACGAAAGTAGCTGGAAACCCGATTCTTGAGGTTTTTGGCCTTGCCGACGTACAGTAGCTGTTGATCAGCACTGTACATCCGATAAACACCCGCTCGTTGGGTCAGCGTCTTAAGAAACGCTGAAATATCAAACCCGGACATTCAGCTACCGCTGTTGGCGTCAATCACCCCGTGACGAATCGCCAGACGGGTCAGTTCAACATCGCCGTCGATGCCTAGCTTCTCAAACACCCGGTAACGATAACTGTTCACGGTTTTGGGGCTGAGGAACAACTTTTCTCCAATCGCTGCCGGCTTCTGGCAGTTAACAATCATCAAGGCAATTTGCATTTCCCGTTCGGACAGATCATCAAACGGATTATGAAAACTCTCCTGAAATGGCTTCAACGCCATACGCTGGGCAATTTCGGTACTGATGTATTTCTGCCCGCGATGCACTTTCATAATGGCGTTGATCATCTCGTCAGCATCAGCACCCTTGGTAATATAGCCCGATGCCCCTGCCTGTAACAGACGCTGGGCAAAAGGATTATCATCACAGGCAGTCACCGCAATCACACGAATATCCTTAAAGCTGCGAGTAATCTTTCGGGTTGCTTCCAGCCCCCCGATACCTGGCATCTGAACATCCATCAGAATAACGTCCGGCTCATGGTCTTTGGCAAACTGGATTGCCTGTTCACCACTTTCAGCCTGTCCTGCGACTTCAATTCCCTTTGCGTCAGCCAGCAATGCTGAGATCCCTGAGCGCACCAGCTCATGATCATCGACTACCAACACAGAAATCAAAGGTTAACCTCGCTATTTATTAACTCACAAGCAACAAACTGCACTTATGATGATTCATTTTTGCCGAATAGTACCAAGTTGTTCACGCCGGATACATACGATTTCGTTGCCAGGCATACTTTAGCGGATTCAGATTTTTGGTCACTTCGACAACGCCCTCTTCGTGGTTGTGACGAAGAGTGAACCCAAGACGTCGATTCAAATTCAACATTCCCTGATTGTGTGGAAGCACTGTACCGAACATCTGCAGAACACCGCGATTAGTCAGGTAATCTATCATAATCTGCATAAGTTGCTTACCCAAACCTTCGCCCCGGCATTGATCGTCGACAATAACCGAATACTCTCCCGCCACATCATCCGGATCAATCCAGGCCCGTACCACGCCCATTAACCGGCCATCAATACAGGCTACGAAGGCCATTTCCCGGTCGTAGTCAATTTGGGTAAAACGCGCCAACTCGCTGTGATCAAACTGGCGACGGGCGCCAAAAAACCTCAGTCGTAATGATTCCGCGCTTAAACCACCATAAAAACGTTCCAGCAACGGCTCATCCTCTGCCCGAATGGGTCGCACCTGATAATGCGTACCACTGCGCCCCTGATACGATGACTCAAGTTCTTTAGGATAAGGCATGATGGCACTTTTGACCGGATGGCCGACTTCACCCGCAATACCAATGGCAATGTAATGCCCGACCCGTTGCCGAATGGCATTCACCTCCAGCGCGGCCAGCCATGGATGATTCAGCGCAATATGCGATAGCGCCACTAGCCAGCGCTCCAGTGTCACCAGCTCCCGCTCAATATTATCGGAGCGTTCTTGTAACACGGCGTAGAAATGACTGCGTTTGATCAGTTTTTCCGCCAGATTGGCATTTAACGGCGGCAGTGCCACCTGACGATCAACCAGAGTATCAACGGTTGTTCCACCACCGCCAAAAAACAGATAAGGGCCGATTTCAACATCGCGACCGATACCGAATGAAAACTGCAGATTATCGAGGGCTCGGTGCATGGTCTGAACGGTATACCCCAGTACCGGGCTTTTGGGAAAATGCTCGGCGATTTCAGTCTCCAGCTTTTCCGCACCTTCCATCAACTCATCCAGCGACTGGATATTCCGTACCACACTGCGCATCCGCTCTCGCGGATTACGTCCATAAGCAAAGGGATAAAGGTAATCACGGTGATGTACCCGCAACACCCACGGATCAGGTATGTCCGGTGCCGCCTCCAGCAGCTCCGACAATGACGTTCGATAGCGGTTTTCCGCAAACGCGAAGCCGTAAGCCTTGAGCAGCTTCCAGGCATAATTCGGCCATAAATAGTCGCCAGGCCGATGATTGTCGAGAATCTCCTTGTCGACATCCATATAAGCATTGGATATCGGTATCTCCAGACTTTCGGGTGTTTCTTTCAGTAATTCCTGAGTCAGCTGATGCCGTACCATGTACATATACGCCGTAATGGCATTATCCGGGGTATCGAACGTTGGCAAGCCTTGCTCGTCAAAAAAATCCCGCGATGTTTCAACCGAAAATTCACCAATCCAACTGGTGATAACACTCTTGTTGAAATTTTTGGCCACTTTTACCAACGCTTGCGCATTGGCCAGCGCATCAGTTCCGAGGCCGGGAATATAGATGACCAGCAAGGCATCCACCTGCTTGTCTGCCAGCAGGGTATTGGCAACCGCCGCCAGCTGCTGCGGTTGCAGCTCCGGATTCAGCAACAGCGGGTTATCGGTTTTGACGTACTCCGGCAACAAACCACGCAGGTGAGTACGGGTTTCGTCAGACAGGCTGGCCAGTGTCCCACCGTCTTGCAACAGCCGATCCAGCGCCAGAATGGCCGGGCCACGACCATTGGCAACCACCGCCAGCCTTGGCCCAAAAGATCCCCGCTGCCGCCGGAGCGCATCCACGCAGTGGAACATTTCATCGGTATCGTTTACCCGCAGCACACCGGCTCGTGCCAAGGTTTCATCGATCAGCGCATCCCGGCTACGTAATCCCTTGGGAGTACCGATCCGGTTCAGTGGATTTTCCTGAAAGCGGTTACTCTTTACCGCCAACACCAGCTTGTGACGTGATGCGGCACGTAGCGAGCGCACCAGCGCCTTGCCAGAACCGATTTCATCCAGCTGTACCAGAATCGTTTTAACGTGAGGTTCTTGCACCACAAAATCAATCAGATCCGAAAAACTGACATCCTGATTACGCCCCAAGGTCATGACGTGGGAGAATCCAACGTTACGACTAAAGGCCCAATCCATTACGCCAGAGGCCAGGGTTCCCGATTGACCTACATAGGCGATATTCCCGGCACGCACCGGAACATGCAGCATACTGGCATTAAGTTTTCGCCACGGCACCACCAATCCAAGACAATCTGGCCCCAATACACGAATGCGGGTTTGCTGAATGACTTGCTCAAGACGATCCGATGCCGGACGATACTGCCAGGATCGGGTTCTGGCGATGCCGCCGGTCAGTAACAACGCCGCTCCCACCCCCTTGCCATGCAGCTGCTTCAGCACCTTGGGCACTGTTTCTGCGGGCGTGCAAATAATCGCCAGATCCGGGGTTTCCTGCAATTGACTGATCCGACTCAGGGCAGGCACCCCGTAAACCTGAGTATAACCACGGGTATTGATCGGAATAATGGTGCCAGGAAACTCACCATTAAGCAGGTTACGAACAATCGCTCCTCCGACACTGCCGGGACGCTCGGAAGCACCAATCACAGCAATCACTTTGGGCCGAAAGAACAACTCGAGGGAACGAGTACCCATGTATTGTGATCCTTTAGTTGAGTTGGCCTGAGTGTAACGGCTAGATACACTGATAAAAACAGCAGAAATATGTCTTTATGAGCACAGGATACTACGCGTTTCACCAGCACTTTGGCCATGACACAGGCGAAGACCACCCTGAACATGCCAGCCGAATTCTGGCACTGGAGCAAATTCTTCACAAAACAGGCTTGTGGGATCAACTGACCATTCACGAAGGTCGATCCGCACACCTGCCTGATATTCTTCGGGCACACAACAAAGCCTATGTTAATGAATTGCATCTGATCCAGCCGGAACAGGGTCATATCATGATCGATGAAGACACCCTGATGTCTTCAGGCAGCCTGGAAGCCGCGCTTTATTCTGTGGGCACCACCACGCAGGCTCTCGATGACGTCATAAAAAACGTACATCGCAATGCGTTTGCCGCGATCCGCCCACCCGGACATCATGCCGAACGGGGCAAGTCCATGGGCTTCTGTTTTTTTAACAACACCGCCATCGCCGCACTCAGAGCCGCCGACGTTCATCACCTGCAACGCATCGCAATCTTGGATTTTGATGCCCACCAAGGTAATGGCACCATCGATATATTGCAGAATGACCAGCGTTTTTTACTGCTATCCAGCTTTCAACACCCCTTCTACCCTTACACCCACTATGAGCAAAACAAATATACCAACCTGATTAATGTCCACCTGGCTCAAGGTGCCACCGGCACAGACTTCCGCCAAGGCGTCGAAGAGCACTGGGCACCGGCACTGAAGCGCTTTGCGCCAGAGCTTATCCTGGTATCGGCTGGCTTTGATGCCCACAAGGACGACCCTATGGCCGAACTCAATTTCGAAGAGCAAGACTACGCCTGGATCAGCCAATGGATCTGCAACCAGTGCCAGAGCCGCAACATCCCATGGCTCGCCATTCTGGAAGGTGGCTACGACCTCAACGCCCTGGCACGGTCGGCAACGCTGTTTATTGCCGCCATGCTGCAAACTCAAGGAAAAGATTCTGTCGTCGGATTGGCAAAGGAGTAGAGTTTATGACTTGAGTATATTCAATCAAAAGACACTCCCAAGGTAGCAGGCTTGCCCCTGAAGAGTGTCCGGAATCATTAAGTCATCAGAACAGTTCCCCTTCATCCGCTTATTATTAAGGGACTGAGAAGCGCACTTGAATGGAAGAGCATGAGTCCTACACTCCGAGACGTCCTCAGGGAATGAAGCCAGATTTCAGAAATGAGTTCTCAGCCCGACAGTCGTAATTGTCGGATTCAAACGAATATCAGCATCGGCTCTTGCTCCCCCCATGGCAGGCAAAGTACCTGTTGCAGTGGTTTTAAGAAACACCTTGTTAATATCTATAATCAGCTCAAGCCTATTGCTAATCATCGCTTTCAAACCAGCGACTAAAACTGCTCCAGTCGCATCATTCACCTCAAACTCAGATATAAAACCGTCTTCAGTATCTGTAATCAGGGTATAATTATAACCAACACCAAGGTAAGGTTTTACCATACTATTAGTATTAAAATAGTGACTTACCGATAGAATGGCCGGACCATAGCTGACTTTGCCCAATTCGCCGGCAGATTCCAGCGCTCCCACCCCGGTCAACTTGGTCGTCATAGGAAGGCCTAATGCCAGCTTGGCAACCCATTGCGGCGATATGTCGTAAGTGACACCAAACGCCAAACCGATGTTATTGGTTGTGTCAGCATTCCCCCCCGACACTTCTATTCCACCGGCATAAGCAGTGACGTCAGTATCAAAACTTACGTAGGCAGCACCCAAATAGCCTCCCCAGCGTGAATTCTCTGCCCTAGCAGTCATGGATATACCTAGGATAGCTATAATCACGAGCCCTGCTAGAGGTTTTGTGTTGTTCATATCAGTTCTCCGGTTTTTTTATTCAAGAGTTTATTGGCCGCCGGTTGACAACCAGTCTTTAAATTGATCGTAATTTCTAGTAAATATTTAATTATTATTTGGATAAATCAAGACACACCAGGCATTATTTCCATAACTCAAGCCCACCAAATAAAAAAGGAATAACATTGATCAATTGCCGCAACCACCTCCAGAAAACTCAATAAATTTTTACTTATAAATTACCAAAAATCTCAACCGCTCACAGAAAACGATCAAAATCACTTACCTGAATCAGTGGCTTCATATTGGTATAATTCGAAATATCATTAAATATTTTATCACCACAACCAGAAAAAACCTTCTGAAAATCTTCGATTGATAAAAAGTAAATACAACCAATAACAAGGCAAGGTGCCAAATCACCAGATGGGCATCCACTAATTCCAACACCTATCTCTTGTCTAAGCAGTGTTTTTCCCATTAATGATCTCACCAGTAACATGTGGCGCTCTCGATAGTATTCATAATTTGAAATTGCACCATCATAACTCCTATTCATTAGGCCAACCTTAATCACCCACCTCCACTGAAAAATATGATTTAAGAATTAATCATAAACCCTAGAATTGTTACAACCAGATAGACCGGCGTAATATCAAAAAAATCCGTCCTCTAAGTGATCCCTATGATTCATTCTCGACAATTTACAGCACCGACCGTAATTCCATATTTATAAATCAACTTTTTCGCCACTGAACTGTAAAATCCAACCATCAATGTTTCTTTGATGAGAAAATGCACTACCATCGTTTCATTGGTACAGAAAGTATCTACATAATTTTTCTGCTCTCGCTGCTGCTGTTATTATTATCCGATCCAGCTAGCAATTGCACCTAGCTTCTTCGCTGCAACAGAATAGAACGCAAAACACCATAAAAACAATAAACTTTAGTATCTATTTTTAATGACCTACAGACAGAGACCAACCGAGCACTTAATGAAAAACACCGAAACCAGGCGAAAGGGCATTTATTCTGGCCATTTAAAATGCAAAAATAACGTCTATCAGAGATGAGGGATTACCGAGAGCAGCCCTGAAGAGATTTTCGTCCCTTCAAGCCTTGATACTTGAAATGAAAAAAACTATTTTAACCATGTGATAAAAAATAAAACTCTACCTCCAGTATCTTTAGGGGACATCTATTTAATCCGGTGCTCACTCTGGGCTACCGGATGGTTCCGAATCACGAAGCCGACTTGCAGGCCTGACGGGTCAAGTCAAACGTCGGCGACACAGAGTCGAGATCATCCGGCAGCCCCCGCAGGGCGCAGGTTGCCGCCGTCCAGTGCGGTGTTGACGAATGTGAAAAGGACGTGTCCTTTCGCTGCATTCGCCGCCTTGCCCTGAACAACGGCAACACTCGCGCAGAGCCGTGCAGGATTAAATAGATGCCCCCTTTAGCTCATCAATCGCAAAGAACGAACTAGGAGTTGAAGGTGTTAATACATCCACCCCTAAGGTATCGGAAAATTCAATTTCCGCAGCTTGAGGGATTTATTAACCCCTGCAACGCCCCAGCACAATCACCACTTAGGAGTGTGCAAATGAATATGACCACCCAAGCCCACACGTCCGAACAGTTTGACCATTGGTTGAATGATATTAACAACATCTGCGGTCGCTTTCAGGCCGAACCTGCGGGCGAACCATTCAGCGGTACCATCAAGGGGTATTACAGTGGCAGCCTCAAATTCAGTCATGTGCAAACCCAGCACTGCCGCCTATTCCGAACGGACGCCGATATTCAGGAAGACTTAAACGACCATTATTTTATGGTGTTCCAGCTGAACGGTTGCGCCCAGATACAACAGGCCGACAACCGTAGTGAACTCGCTTGCGGTGATATCTATCTGCTAGACAGTCGCCTGCCATTTGAACTGGTATTCACGAATCAGTCTCAGCAAATTTCGCTCATTTTGCCTCGCAACATCAGCAATCAGAATCAACACAATCACCCCCTGCCTACAGCAAAACGGCTGCATGCGCAGCTTCCCATGACCCGGCTGGCCAATAGCCTAATGCAGGAGCTGGGACAAAACCCCTCTTTGAACATGCTGGAAAGCGACGCTTTTCTAGATGCAATCAGTTCTTTGCTGACCCCACTACAAAGAGAAAAATTCCCTGGCAATTACGTTCAGGCGCGTCAATTTGACAAACTTCAGCGTCTGATTGACGCACATCTTACTGATGCGACCCTGACTCCGGCATGTATCGCCACCGAGGCAGGCCTCTCCCAGCGATCCCTGTATCGGCTGTTTACAGAACATGGAGGTGTAAAGACTTATATTCGAAATCGTCGACTGGATTTTTGTGCTCGAGAGTTGAGAACAGCCATTCATGTTGAAAAAATCGCTGCCGTTGGTTACAGCTTTGGTTTTGTAGATAGCAGCCATTTCTGCACTCGATTCAAGCACCGTTTTGGTCTGACGCCAGCAGCCTACCGTAAGCGCTACCGCCCCGACTAATACTTTGGCGGCAATTGATTGGTTGTTTTCGCCAGTTGGTTTCGCACCACTGCCAAACTAGTATTAGCCACACAGTATTCTTGCTATAAACAGGGTGACACTGTCGCTTACAACCACAGCGAACGATCGAACATATACAACCCAATAAAAAGAGAAAGCTTATGTATCGTTTCGATAACTACATTAACGGCATTCCTGCCGACATCAGCGCAAGCTTCCAGGTTTTTAACCCATCCACGACAGAAATAGCGGGCCATGCCCCAAAGGCAGATACAACCATCCTAGAGCAAGCAGTTGCCGCTGCTCATGCGGCCTTTCCTGTCTGGTCAGCTATTGAAGACCAGCAACGCCAACAGTATTGCCAAGCTATTGCAACCAAGCTTGAAGAGCACCATCAAGAGCTGGCAACTATTCTAACGTCCGAACAAGGCAAACCAATGCAGGGCACTGGCTCCATGTTTGAAGTGGGCGGTGCCATCGCTTGGACACAGTACACTGCATCGTTGGAGATGCCTGTAGAAGTGCTGCAGGATGATGAAACTGGCAAGGTTGAAATGCACCGTAAACCCATCGGCGTTATCGGTTCGATCACCCCATGGAATTGGCCATTGATGATTGCCGTCTGGCACATTATTCCAGCCATTCGCTCAGGTAACACCGTAGTTTGCAAGCCATCACCACTCACACCTTTATCGACTCTAAGGATGATCGAGCTGATGAACGAAGTTCTGCCAGCCGGTGTCGTAAATAGTATTACCGGCGGTGATGAGTTAGGTGCCGCAATGTCCGCTCATGAACAGATAGGTAAAATTGTATTTACTGGCAGTATTGAAACTGGCAAAAAAGTCATGTCATCGTCAGCTGAAACCCTGAAGCGACTGACCTTGGAACTGGGAGGTAACGATGCAGGTATCGTGTTGCCTGATTCCGACCCTACAGAGATTGCGCCAGGGCTGTTCTGGGGGGCCTTTCTCAATAATGGCCAAACCTGTGCCGCACTGAAACGTCTGTACGTCCACGAGTCCATTTATAGCAAGGTGTGCACGGCATTGGCAGAGTTTGCCAGCACCGTTACCGTAGGTGACGGCTTCCACCAGGACAGCGAGCTTGGCCCCATCCAGAATCGGATGCAGTTCAATAAGGTGAATCAACTGGTAAAGGATTCCGTCAATCAGGGTGGAAAGCTGCTGACCGGCGGTCCGGTGAGTGATAACAATACGCTGTTTTTCCCGGTCACCCTGATTGCCACCAGCAACCCGAATGACCCGCTGGTACGTGAAGAACAATTTGGACCAGCCTTACCTATCATTCCTTACAGTGATATTAATGATGCTATTGCCGCTGCCAATGATAATCCGACAGGTTTGGGTGGATCAGTCTGGAGTACTGATATTAATGCCGCCAAAAACATTGCTTTCCGAATGGAGTGCGGTTCAGTCTGGATCAACAAACACGGCGCGATCCAGCCGAACGCTCCGTTTGGCGGTATAAAGAGCTCTGGCATAGGTGTAGAGTTCGGCAAGGAAGGCTTGCTAGCCAACACCAATATCCAGGTAGTCTTCAGCTAAAAGGACATCTTAATCTGGTGCCAGTTTTGGGCGAGTGTTACTGCAAGCCAGAACGGTGTTGGCGAATTTGAAAAGGACTCGTCATTTTGCTCCATTCGCCGCCTTGCTCTGACATCCAGCAACACTCGCGCACGAATGCATGGATGCAGAAGCCAGAGGTTAGAGTTGTGCAGGATTTA
The DNA here is from genome assembly GCF_041222825.1 of Candidatus Thalassolituus haligoni. Lineage (NCBI taxonomy): Bacteria > Pseudomonadati > Pseudomonadota > Gammaproteobacteria > Oceanospirillales > Oceanospirillaceae > Thalassolituus > Candidatus Thalassolituus haligoni. The sequence continues at coordinate 2,075,726 of NZ_CP139482.1, read as the reverse complement.
ACAAGAGCAGGAGATACCATATGATTTTACAACCTTAACCAATGCTCTCAATATTATCCAACATCACCACACAGCGGGCGAGCCACAGCTTTTATACCAACCCCATCAAAATAAAACATACCGAATCTTTTACTTCAATAGCTTGAAAAATAAAAAAATTAATCACAATAAAATTCTATTTATCATAGAGGATAAACTAAAGTTTAAATAATAAATTATTAAACCTTGGTTTATTGCGTATTCTAAAAATAAACACTACTGTAGAAGTACGACTATAAAAATATAACAAAGGGTCTTTAAGATGACTAAGAAAATTGCAATTATAGGTGCCGGAGCAGCGGGTCTTCACCTGGGTATCTACTTACGAAAAAATGATATAGACGTCACTATTTTTACTGATAGAAAGCCTGAAGAATATGCATCGTCAAAACTGCTCAACACCGTTGCACACCATTCGGTCACGATTGATCGGGAAAATTCCATGGGCATTAACCACTGGCCAAACGCTGGCTATTACGGTCATTACTACAACATAGGCGGAGAACATCCTATCAAGTTCTACGGCGATCTTAAACGCCCCAGTCGCGCAGTGGATTACCGTATTTATTTGCCGACCCTAATGCAGGATTTCGAAGAACTGGGCGGCGAGTTCAGCTATGAAGAACTGACCAAGGAAGATCTGGAGCCCATGTCCGAACGCTTCGATCTGGTCACCGTATGTGTCGGTAAATTTGCTTTTGCGGGATTATTCGAGACAAATGAGGCCTACTCGCCCTTTATCAAACCGCAGCGAGCTCTTTGCGTTGGCCTGTTCAAAGGCATTCGGGAAGATAAAACCCGTGCGGTAACTATGTCATTCGCACCAGGCGAAGGCGAGTTGATAGAGATCCCAACCCTTTCTTTCAATGGCATGTGTACTGCACTGGTTATGGAAAATCACTTCGGTGGCGACATGGAAGTGCTAATGAAGACTAAATATGACGACAATCCGCAGGCCTTCCTGGATCTACTATTGGAAAAATTGAAGAAACATCACCCGTTTGTTTATGAGCGTATCGACCGCAAAAATTTCGGTCTCGCCAGTAGCTCTCGGGATATTCTTCAGGGCGCCGTAACACCAACCCTTCGACAGGGCACGGCAACATTGCCTAACGGAAAAAGGGTGATTGCCTTAGGCGATATTCATGCCACCGTTGATCCGGTACTGGGACAAGGTGCCAATATGGCAACTTTTTCTGCCCAGATTATCGGCGAAGAAATTGTTCGTAATAGTGTATTGGATGACCGCTTTATCGAACATATTGAAGCACGCCGTGCTGATCGCGTTCAATGCGCTACCCGATGGACCAATTTTTGCTTGGACGCACTGCGTAAAATGCCAACCCCTTTCATGGAGTTTATTCAGACCATGAGCCAGAGCCGGGAGATGGCCAATGAGTTTACCGATAATTTCAACTACCCAGAAAAGCAGATGGATTATTTTTCCAATCCAGATCGCATCCAGAAATGGTGCGCAAAATACAGCTGATCGGCATTAGCTTGGGACTCAAAGATACTATTAAAACACTAACAGCGGGCGTTATGCGCCTGCCTATTTTAGATATTCAAGGTAACAATCATGACTGAAGTAGCACCCGTCGTAGACAGCCTGGATTTTCGCCAGGCAATTTCAAAATTTACCACTGGCATTGCCTTGGTAAGTAATATGCTGCCCAATGGCAAACCATATGGCATGACGATTAACAGTCTGACATCCATCAGTCTGGATCCCGCCACCCTACTGATTTCCCTTAAAAGTGGCACTATGCTCGATCTCATTGATGATACCGGTGTATTTGGTGTCAGCATCTTGAGCGCCAACCAACAAAATATTTCATCTAACTTCGCTCGCAAAGAAAAGGATGAAAAATACGATCAGAATTTTCTGATTCGTAATGATGTTCCAACACTGAAAGATTGTCTAGCCTGGTTTGAATGCACCGTTGATAAAAAGATTATTCAAGATGATCACACACTAATTCTTGGGAAAGTTAGTCTCTGTAAAAAAGCGGAGACTGAGCTGGCACCTCTAATATTTTTTTCTAGCAGCTATCATTTCCTTCCTGCAACACCAATGTGAGAGGCTGACGACATGACAATAGATCAATTTAAAATAAAAATGCTAGGGCATGGCATATTGATGATCCTTTCAACGCTGATATTCGGTATTGGTCTTTGGGTTAATCTGGTCGGAGGTTTCGAACTGTACCCAGGCTACATTTTGGAATTTAACATTCCGGGCACGCCTGAGGGATGGGCTCGAGCACACACAGGACCTGCGTTAAATGGAATGATGGTCATTGCCTGTGCCATTGCTCTACCCTACCTGAGATTTACGGAAACAAAAATCAGACTGCTGGCCTGGTTTGTTATTCTGGATGGTTGGTCTAATATAATTTTCTATCTTTTCTCCAATTTCTCCGGAAATCGCGCGCTGAGCTTTGGTAACAACATATATGGCCCAGGGGACATTTACAGCGTCATAGCACTGGCACCAGCATACCTGTTTGGTATACTGGCAGTCGTTGCTTTACTGATGATGGGTTCCAATTTGATTTCCAACAAGATCCACTCGTAACTGCATTCCTTTTCGATTCCCTTTCACCCGCAAGCCTTTTCGGGAGCAGGTTATTCTGCTCCTATTTTTTAATTTTTATAGTTCAAATACTATCTAAGAATTGAGTGCCCATCTATTAAATTTTGTGCCTGCGGTAGTTTCATATCAAAAATCCGGTTTGCAGATCAACGTGTCAATTTAAAACAAGTCGCTGTCATTCAGTAGACCCTCAGGGCGCGGGTCGCTGCCAAACAGAGCGGTTGGTGAATTTAGAGCTATCGGGACTAATAGAGGATCCTTAAGTCATTGTGATATTTTTTTCAGCAATGATGCCAGATTACAGCGCACAATGCGTGAATAGGATACGGCACCAAAAAACTAACAAGAGCAGCGCATTTATCTACTGTCTCGGCAGCCCCTTTTTTAGCCCATTGATGGCGACCGCAATTTTGGCCCACGAACGCTCACCAAGTTTCTTCATAAGATTGTGGCGATGCACCTTAACAGTCACCTCAGATATATTCAGTTCGGCACTGATCTGTTTGTTAAGCTTGCCATCCAGAACCAGTTCTAGCAGCACTTTCTCTCTTGGCGTCAGACACTGATAGCCGTTAACAATCGTCTGCTCTCGGCTTTGCTCTCTGCGAGCCTTGAGATCCTGAGCAATGGCACCTTCAATAACACCCAGCAGCGAACAGGTATCGAACGGCTTAGTAACGAAATCAAAAGCCCCCATTTTGATGGCATTTACCGCCATTCGAATATCTCCATGCGCTGTAATAAACACCATAGGGACAAAGCAAGATCGACGCTTCAGGTGTTCTTGCACTTCCAGGCCAGTCATTCTTGGCATTCGTACATCCATCAGAATGCAATAACCTCCGTCATTCAGTGCAAGGGTATCTAATGCATTCAGAAACTCACGGCCGCTACAAAATTCTTGATGGTTAATATCATGGGCTTGCAGTAAATTGGCCAGGCTTTCGCGCACCGAAGCGTCATCGTCAACCAACAGAATATTTTTTCTTATTTTCATGTGATTTTACCTACCACTCGAAAGAAGAACCTTGCACCTCTGGGCATTAGCGGTTCGTAGTCAAGAGAACTGCGGTGACTTTCAAGAATTCCGCGACAAATGGATAAACCAAATCCCAGCCCATCCTTTTTGTTGGAATAGAAAGGTTCGAATAAATTGTCGATCAGAGGGAATGCCAGACCAGGACCATTGTCTTCCACCGACATATTGACAAAGCCATCACTGGCATCACATCGCACCAGAATCTTTCCTGCAGTGCATTCATAACATCCTTCCAGTGCCTGAATGGCGTTCAGAATCAGATTTACGAATACCTGTTTTAGAGACACGGGGTCTGCGTAAATTTGGTGATCCTTCACAATGTCGAACTCAAGTTCGATACCCGCAGCCTGAGCCTCATAGGAAACGATCCTTGCAACATCTTTTAGCAGCTCGGAGGCCAAAGTAAAGTGCAGTTCCAGGGAGGAGCTTTTAACAAAATTACGAATAGAGGAAATCAATTCCACTGCACGATCTGCGTCGCGCCGAATAAGCCCCAGCGAACGATTCACGTGCTCAGGATTGGCTCGTTCGCCATTTAGCCAAAGGTCACAAGCATGAACATTCGACACAATCGCCGACAGCGGCTGATTGATTTCGTGAACAATAGAGCTGGCGAGCTCATTGACAATAGATATTCTGGAAAAACGTTCGATTTCCTTGCGTGATAACATCAGGCTTTCCCTGATGTGCTTTTTCTCGGTGATATCTTCGAAAATGCCCACTAGTAACACTGGAGCGGACACCGACGCTGGCACAACAGAAATACTCGAATTGACCCATACTTCCGTACCAGATTTGGAAATAAAGCGCATTTCATAGTGATTACTGGAACTGTCGAATTCCAACAATTCACCAAACCGGAACAAATGCGATGATACATCTTCAGTAGCGGACAAATCGAACACAGACATTCCCGTCATCTCATCGTCCTGGTAACCAAGTACCTGACTGAAGAATGGATTGGCATCTACCACATCCAGATTGCTATCGATCACAGCGATTCCAACGCAAGAATTGTTGAAAATCGCGTTCATCCGGTACTGAATTTCCTTTTGCTCGTCCAGCACATTCTGCAGATTGCTACGCGCTTCAATCAGTTCTCGAATCAGGCTGATCAAATCGTTGTTGTGTGTGGAGAGTTCCTCCCGGATTGATAGCTTGGCCTTGTGTAATTCGATGATATTGCGCACTCGCGACAAAAGCTCAGGAATAAAAAATGGTTTGGTAACATAATCATCCACGTAGCCCGACAACAAATCGATCCGTGCTTGTTCATTCTTATTGGCCGACAGCGCCAGAATAGGAACATCTTGTAGTTCAGAAGATTTCTTGATTTCTCGAATCAACTCATAACCGTCCATGCCAGGCATCATTAAATCGGTAATCAAAAGCAATGGGCGCGCCTGCCGAAGCGTTGTAAGAGCAGCTTGGCCATTACTAACAACTACAACCTGATAAGAAGAAGACAGTACCCGCAATAACATTTCAGCAACACCATCGTTGTCTTCTGCAAGCAGTACATATGACCCATCTGTCGTCAGCTGTTGCGGAGCCAGTACCTTATTGTCCTTTATCGGATCAGCAATATCCGGAGGTAATATCACCTGGTCTCCCTGAATGATTGATTCAACCGTATACACCAGGTCATCACCGTGAATGATATCCTCTCCAACTGGCAGATGAATCTCAAACCGAGTGCCGCTCGGCTGGACGTCTTCAACTCGGATGGAACCACCATGCAACTCACAATATTCTTTGACGATAGCCAATCCCAGACCGCTTCCAGCATGATAACCAGACCGCTGGTGGTTACCGGTCTGAAAACGATCAAACAGGGTGTTTTTGAGGTGTATTGGAATGCCGGGACCATTATCAGAGATAGCGACAACAACGACATCCTGAGAGCGACTAACGTCGCATTCGATCAGGCCATTGGCAGGAACCACCCGGATAGCATTACCCACAAGGTTGAATACGATCTGCCGCACCTTGGATACATCAACAGTGACTCTGACTGTCGGAGCGGCATGCAGAGTAATCTGAATAGAGCGCGATTTGGCATAACTGTAAAAATTGGATAGCACCGTCTGCACAATCTCACGAAGATCGCAGAGTTCGAAATTCATCATGGCTTTACCAGCATCGATTTTTGCGAGTTCTAACATTTCATCAACCAGATACAACATACTGAGGGCATTAGTACGGATTGACGACAATTCCATCGGGTCATCATTTTCACCGAGCCTAGACATCAGGATATCGGTATTACCTAGAATTAGGGAAAGCGGCGTTTTCAGTTCGTGGCTAAGGTTAGAGAAAAAATTCTTCTGGTTGCGCGACAATTCCTCATACTCTTCAAGCAAATTTATTAGCCGCTGGTTTTTCTGATCGACCTCTCTCTCAAGATTTTTTTTATCCGTAATATCGCGCCCTTCGGCCAGTATAAACGCCACGTCACCTTCACCATCGAACATTGGTTTCAGGCTGTAATCTGTGATTATTTTTTCACGTCCCTGGTTTTTACCAAAAACTTCCAAATCTTCACGAACAAACTGCCCGGCCAATGCCGACTGTACGAATTCACGCTGCTGATGCCCACTGAGCTCATTAACCTGAAACCAGGGAGAATCCCAGAAATACTGTCCCCGAACATCTTCAAGACGACAACCAACAGCCTCTAACGCAGGCAAATTGATATAAATAATCTTGCCTTCCAGATCCAGCAATCCGGCGAAATGGAACATATTATCCAGCACCAGACGAGCGTAATTATCAACAATATTCAGAACAGTCTCCTTTAGGGAACATCTATTTAATCCTGCACGGCTCTGCGCGAGTGTTGCCCTTGTTCAGGGCAAGGCGGCGAATGTGAAAATGACGCGTCCTTTTCACATTCGTCAACACCGCACTGGACGGCGGCAACCCGCGCCCTGCGGGGGCTGCCGGATGATCTCGACTCTGTGTCGCCGACGTTTGACTTGATCCGTCAGGCCTGCAAGTCGGCTTCGTGATTCGAAACCATCCAGTAGCCCAGAGTAAGCACCGGATTAAATAGATGTCCCCTTTAGCAAGCCACACCCATAATGTCATGACATGCAACTTTGATCCAGAATCACTGTATTCCCAATAAACCTTGGTTTATTTTTAATATATCGGCATGAATTATTACAATAATCTGAGACTGCAATTGATATGAAGCTGGACTTTAAAAAGGAGTTCGTAGTATGTAAAATGCTGAGTCGCGTCCACGCTTGTAGTGGTCAACCCATTTCGGATACGGTTTTAAGTTTTTCTTTCGCTGCGTGAGGGCTAATCCCTCCATTCGCGGTATGTTGCCGCTGCTGGTTGTAAGAACCCATCAGATAATGGCCAATATCCACCTTTGCTTCCTGTTGTGAACGATACTAAGTCACTACTGTCCGGTTAACCAAATCCCAGACCCAGCTGCCCTGTATCATCCGGCAAATCCGGTGGTTTTCTGAACACCTCCAGCAGCGGCATTCGCTGCATAAGTACCGATCCCAGTCGGATTGACACATTCCCCAAACGCCTTTCAGGGGCCACGCCTTGCTGGATCAGACGCAACAGCACATAGCTGATCATCGCCACTAAAACCTGCAATTTGACGGCGTTTTCTGACGTACCATAGAACTGTTTGATCTTGAGATTCTGCTTGATCCACTTGAAAAACAATTCAATCTGCCAGCGCTGTTTGTACAAATCCGCAATCGCCAGAGCGCTGCGTTTCAGGTCATTAGTGATGAAGACCAGCTCCTTGTCATCCTGCTGACGATGAAACACGACTCGCCTCAAGGTGCGGCCTTTCAGATACGATCGGGTCTTGTAACACACTTCGATTTTTTCATCCCTCACCACACCCACCCCTTTCGGTGGCAGAGACTTCGTGACCTTGTAATTCATATCTTTCTTCATCCGGCCCACAAACAGACAGCCCTCATTCACGAGCTTTTCGAGCCACGCCCCACCGTTATAGGCACGATCAAATACGTAAGTAGTTCCTTGAAAAACAGAGAGTTGAGAGATGGCGCGGCCATCGCTAACTCTAGCGTCGGTGATTTCAAAATAGATGGGCGTGTCGGCATTGGGATCGTAGACCGTATGGATTTTGACACCGCTTTTATTCTTCCGGAAATGGGCCCATTGGTAGCGTGACTGACAGAGGGAGATGGTGGTGGAGTCGATCAGTTGCACCTGAGTGATGACTTCCCGAAGACCTTTCTGTCTGGCCAAACGGGACAGCAAGCGAAAGAACAGCATGTAATAGACCAGCGTGGAGCGCTTTTGATTGGCATCGGCCAGTGTGCTTTTGCGAACGGGCTTCAGGCCCAGATGGTACAGACGGCGGGATTGAACATCGAGCTGTTCAACCAGCCCTCGCAGAGAGGAAGCACCACTCAGCTGACCCACCAGCAAGGCCACCAATTGCCCCCAGCATGACAAGGTTCGTGTGCGTTTGTCGGCCCGGTATTGATCGACGGTTTTCTGAAATTGATGACGAGGGATGACGTTGAGTAGCTGTGCCAGTACGGTGTTAGAATGTGCCAAGCCCGGTTCCTCTGAATGATGTCTGTGAGAAGCTTCATTTTACCGGAAACGGCATGGGAACCGGGCTCCTTTCTTTTGGCGAGTCAGTTAACCGGACAGAGGAAGGCATTTCCGATGTGACCCTGTATAGTTGGTTGAAACTATGCCGACAAGATGGAGTTCCCGTGCCCGGAAACCAGCCGACAGCCGATACCTGGTCACCCGATGCCAAGCTGGCTGTTGTCATCGAAACAGCGGGCTTGTCTGAAGTTGAGCGTGCGGCCTATTGCCGTGAAAAAGGCCTCTATGTTGAGCAGGTTCATAGCTGGAAAGCGGCTTGTTTACAGGGCGCAGCCATGCAGCAGGGCCGTGAGAAAGAAGCGCTGAAACAGCAGCGTGAGTCGAGCAAAACGATTAAAAAACTTCAGGCTGAAGTGAACCGAAAAGACCGTGCCTTGGCTGAAACCGCTGCGTTACTGGTGCTCTCAAAAAAGCTGGAAGCCTTGTACGGGGACGATCGGGACAACGAGGTCATTTGACCCCGATGACTGAGCGCACAAGGCTGCTTGAGTATTTTGATACGGCCGTGACCGATGGCGCTTCGCGTAAGCATGCTGCGGAACTGATCGGCATTCATCTCCGCACGTTGAAACGATGGCGCACTGAAAACGGTGCAGTTGCTGAGGATAAGCGACCACACGCCCCGAGATCGGAACAGCCACACCAGCTGACCCAGTCAGAGGAAGAGGCCATTGTGGACACCTGCAACCTGCAGGAATATCAGAGCCTGCCGCCCTCACAGATCGTACCGCGTCTGGCTGACAAGGGCATCTACCTCGCATCGGAGTCCACGTTCTATCGTGTGCTGAAAAAGCACCAGCAGCTCAACCACCGCGGCCGTGCTCAGTCTGCCAGAACAGTACCACAGCCCACCAGTTTTACGGCCACGGGGCCTAACGAAGTGTGGACCTGGGACATCAGCTACTGCCCATCGGAAGTGCGCGGCCAGCACTGGTATCTGTATCTGATCATGGACGTGTACAGCCGCAAGATCGTCGCCTGGGAGGTACATGATGCCGAGTCTGGCGAGCGTGCGAAACAGCTGGTTGAGCGTGCGTTACTGCGGGAGGGCTGCTGGCACAACCCGCCCGTGTTGCACTCGGATAACGGCGCACCGATGACCTCGTATACGCTCAAAGCACGGCTGGCGGAACTTGGTATGCTGATGTCATACAGTCGCCCACGGGTGAGCAACGATAACCCGTACTCCGAATCACTGTTCAGAACAGTCAAATACTGCCCTGCGTGGCCTTCAAAGGGCTTCAGCTCGCTGCAAGCGATACGCGAGTGGATGCTGGCGTTCTCGCATGCTTATAACGAAGAGCATCGGCACAGCAGCATCAACTTCGTTACGCCTGGTGCGCGTCACCGAGGCGAAGACCATGCACTTCTGGCTCACCGGAAAGTGGTGTACGAGCACGCTAAGCAACAAAATCCCAGACGCTGGTCTGGCGATACCCGAAACTGCAACGTTGCAGGAGCGGTATCACTCAATCCTGCAAAACTGCAGGAGATTGAACGGAATAAATGTGCTGCTTAAACGCAGTATTTTGGACAACTGGGTTGAAAACTACCGTAAGAAACGACGTTGTCTTTTCATGGAACACCTTTTTGGCGCAAGGTTACCACCTCTATGACTATCCGGGATTTAGTAGTAGACCACTATAGTTACGGCTGCGTTACGGCTGCCTGAAACGAAAAAGCCCTGGCTCTTACGAGCCAAGGCTTTGAAATAATGGCGGAGGGATAGGGATTTGAACCCTAGGTAGGCTATTAACCTACGCCGGTTTTCAAGACCGGTGCTTTCAACCACTCAGCCATCCCTCCGAACAGGGGCTTATATTACATTGTATTTTTATTCCGTCAACACTTTTCTATTAAATCAATGGCTTAGACGTATAGATGTTCTTCTCCCTGCATAGCTGAACGTTGGCTTTGCTAAGTAACCCGTGTCGGCCAGTAGATCCGTGACGGTGCCCAGAAGTCTGCGGCAATGCCTCGATCCTGGTCAGTGCTGGAACGATCTGCTGTTTGTCGTTTGTCGTTTGTCGCCTGGGTCAGGTGGGTGCTGACAATCAGCATCGTCTCGGCATCCACCCCGACCTGAGCGTTATAACACTGCTCAAAGCCGCCGCCGGAGACGGCATGATGCGAGACTCGTCGTCCGTCAGATTGACTTGATCAGTATCCCGAGGGCCGGGCTGCGGTGGTTTGCCCCGGGGCTTTTTTCCAGCGTCCCTCTGAGTCTGCCGTTTGGCCTCTTTTTGCAGGTAGTCGGCCTGCTCCTGTTCGAAGCGCTCTTGCGCTCGCGCCTCTATGATACGCTTGGCGTCAACCAGCGCTTCACGCCGGGCAATCTCGGCGGGGATATCCATACCACCATCAACCACAGATGCCTGATCCTCCGCCTGGACGGCGAGGGCGCTCACTTCGGCCTTGAGTTGCGTAGCCATAAATCAACAAACTGAGTAATACGGCAGGATGATGGGCCCGTGAGCCGCGCCCAGCATACTGTCGGGTTAGCTCAGACAGATCGAGCTGATCAACCACGTCGACGACAAACCGGGCCAGATGATCCTCAGGTAACCAGTCCTGAATGGATGGTGGAAGCAGGTGTCCCGATCGGCGATGACGAAATGTCCCATCATTAAACTCCAGCGGTGGCGTGCGTTGTTCCGATTATCTCACTTCGATTCTGCTTGGTTAAGTCCGACAGGCTGCTAGACACCTGATGATGCATTTCCCAAAGAACAAGGCACTTATGATCAATAACGTCAGGCCTTTATTACAGCATTCGAACCCGAAGCCGCCTCGATCACTGAGAAGTTTTCCGATTGCCGCAGATTGCCAACGATGCCTGACACTTTGGTCGCCGGTCAAATATTTTAGTCGTAACAGAAGGGCATGACATCAATCAGTCATACCCATCTGACATTCCCCAATGCTTTAAGTCAGCTCAGTATTTCTTCGATGGTGATGTAGTCACCCACACGGCCAGTCATCTGTTCAGCATCGGTATTAACCGGCAGCGTTTTCTTGCCTGGTCTCCAGCCTGCCGGGCAGACCTCGCCCGTTTTAGTGGCATACTGCCAGGCTTCTACCTGACGCAAAAACTCATTAACGTTACGGCCAACCGAATCAGCCTGTACTTCCTGTGCCACACAGACACCATCCGGGTTAAACAGGAAACGACCGCGTAATGCCACGCCTTCTTCTTCAATCAGCACACCAAAGTCACGACTGACTTCCTGAGTTGTATCGGCACCGATGGTCAACTGTAGACCGGCAAGAACCGGCTCCGTCTCGACAAAGCGCTTGTGCGAGAATTTGGAATCCACCGAAACAGCCAGAATCTCGACGCCCATTTGCTGAAACTCATCGTATTTAGCATTCATTGCCGCAATTTCTGTCGGACAAACAAAGGTGAAATCTGCCGGATAGAAACAGATCACGGCCCATTTACCCTTATAGTCTTCACTGGATACAGTAGTGTAATGCCCGCTTTTGGCATCATACGCATCCATAGTGAATTCCGGCATTTCGCGACGTACCATGGTTGAACTCATCGTCTTTTTCTCCTCAAAATTAGTCATTCCTGCATCAGCCTGCTCAGGCTTTTTTGGCTTACGTGGTTTGAGCGGTGTATCGCAACTCATAACGTTCTCCTCTGCTTGGTGCCGCAGCCTGTTGCCACAGCTCTTCGATTAGCGCCGTGGAACTCACATCGGCCGCCTATCTGCAGCCATAATATAACCAATTAGTTATATTTAAATATACAAATATTCATAAGAGCGATGGGTAAAGCCTATAGAGCAGAAAAAACACACATGACGCGCTATATACGCGCCATACAGAGGAAGGTGAGAATAAATAAAGGAGAGAAACAGACACGGATGGCAGAAAGCCATCCGGAGCCCAGCACGGGCACCGGATTAAATAGATAGTCCCAGATGGGTTACTCAGCCGCCGCCAGCGCCGTTTTCACCCAGCCATCAAAGGTCTTCTGGTTAGCTTTGATCCACAGGTCGGCATGCCGTTCGATATCAGCAACCGAGTCGTCACCATTGGCGATCATTCTGTTTTCCGCACTGACGGCATTGATCGGTAATTTCATAACGGCGAACAGTTTCGCCGCAGCCGGGTTGTTCTCCGTCCAGGTTTTGTTTGCCACAATGCGCTCGGCGTTGATATCAAAACCGTAGTCCTTGCCGTTCGCCAGCCGGGTATCCGTGCCATTCGGATTGGCAGAGTAAGGCACCTCCAGCCACACCACATCCCTGCCCGGTATCAATTTGCCAGACACCCAATATGGGGTCCAGGTGTAATACAGAACTGGCTTGCCCTCATTATAACGGGCGATGGTATCGGAAATAATGGCAGCGTATTGCCCCTGATTGTGGCTGATACGGTCACGCAGCTTGAATACATCCAACTGGTATTCAATCACGCCTTCGCAACCCCAACCGGCATTACAGCCAGCCAGATCCGCCTTGCCGTCACCGTTGGTGTCGAACAGTTGCGCCAACTTGGGATCTTTCAGGTCAGTGATTTTGCTGATGCCGTATTTTTCTGCGGTTTTTTTATCAATCAGGTAGCCCTGAGCAGCACCGTTGATATAGGTGCCCTGGCGGTAGAATTTTTCGTCACCTCCCGCATTTTTGTACATGGTGTTATGCAGCGGATACCAGTTCACGGTCGTGTAGGTCAAGTCGCCATTGGCAATAGCGGTATAACCGACACTGTAATCCACTTCCTTGATCGGCTTGATGTCATAACCCAGTTTGGCCAGTGCTTTATTGACAATGACGGTCTGGAATTTTTCTTCCGCGATCGGGCTGTGAAATGCCTGCACACGAATACCTTTGCCGGGCAGGTCAGCCCCGTTAACAACACTGCTCAATATCAGGGTAGCCACACTGGTAGCGAAGCCAGCCATCAAAGATCTGGTTTTCATAGTCGTTCCTGTTATGGGTTTCTGTTGATCAGTCTGAGCAGCAGGCCGACAGGGCCGACCTGATACCAGTGACGTGCGCCGCGTGCGCGGGCATCCTGACCCAGCGCCTGGGTCAGTCGATCGAGAATAATGGCGAGAATCACAATGCCGATGCCGCCCACTGCAGCCAGACCAATATCCAATCGGCCAATCCCCCGCAGTACCATCAGTCCCAGTCCGCCGACAGATATCATGGAGGCAATCACCACCATCGACAGACTCAGCATCAACGTCTGATTGACCCCAGCCATAATCGTGGGCATCGCCAGTGGTAACTGTACTTTAAACAGCAGCTGGCGCGGACTGGCACCAAAGGATGCTGACGCTTCAATCAGATCACCTGGAACCTGACGGATACCTAAATTGGTCAAGCGGATCACTGGCGGCATGGCAAACACAATGGTCACTACCACGCCCGGAACATTACCGATGCCGAACAGCATCACGATGGGTACCAGATAGACAAATGCCGGTGTGGTCTGCATGGCATCCAGTGTCGGCCGCAGCATGCGGTTTAAACCATTGCTACGGGCCATCAAAACGCCCAACGGCAACCCCAGCAGGATGCAGAAAAAGACCGAGGTGAGTACCAGCGACAACGTCGTCATGGCTTCACTCCAGGCGCCGATGGCACCCAGTATAACCATCCCCAGTGCTGTACCGATCGCCAGGCGGCCGCCAGCCAATTGCCATGCCAGCAGGGCAAACAGCCCTATCATCAGCAGCGGTGGGGTGCTGTTGAGCAATAAATCGATGGCGTTCAGTGTGGCATCAATCGGCACTTTGATGCCGATAAAAAACGACCGGAAATGCACCACCATCCAATTCAGTCCGTGTTCCACCCACTCTTGCAGCGGCACCCAGGCTTCTGGAAAAGGATCTGCCAAAGTGAATTCCACAGCCTCTTTGACACTGTCGTCCTGCAACCAGCTTTCGGTCTGATCGTTATCAGATGCTGGCTCCGCATTACCCCAAGGATTGGTTTCGGCACGATTATCCGCCGCAGAAGCGAATGGATTATCCTCTGGTTCACCTTTTGGCTCACCTTGGGGGTTGTTCGGTGTTGCGACGAAGGGATTGCTGTCGTCACTCATGAGGGCAGACTCCTTTCTTCATCTCCTGACGCACGGTCGAGGGTCTCCAGCAGGCGGGTTTTGGTAATACTGCCGATAAATTCACCGCCCCTGACCACCGGAACGGGATAGTCAGACTGGGCAACCGTCGCAATCAACTCGCGCACAGGCGTTCCGGCATCAACCGTTGTGGCATCGACAGCAGTGGTCAGGTAATGCTCCACCGTGGCACTGGCTTTTTCTTTTTCCAGTTCACTGAGTGATGCCACACCGACGAACTGCTGTTCGTCATCGACCACATAACCATATTCAATACCATTTTCCATCAACTGCTGCACCGCGCCTTCCACGCTGGCCGAGCTGTCGATGGTAGTCTGTGGCAGCACCTCTGCCACATGATGGGCGACATAGACATTGGCAATATCCACGCCCTTGAAGAAGGACTTCACATACGCATTGGCCGGATTTTGCAAAATATCGCTCGGAGTACCGATCTGAACCACTTCGCCGTTCTGCATAATGGCAATGCGGTCACCAATACGCATGGCTTCGTCGAGATCGTGGGAAATAAAGACAACGGTACGGCGGTGATTAGCTTGCAACTTCACCAGTTCATCCTGCATTTCCGTGCGGATCAGCGGATCCAACGCCGAAAAAGCCTCATCCATCAGCATAATGTCCGGGTTGTTGGCCAGCGCCCGTGCCAGACCCACTCGCTGCTGCATGCCGCCCGACAGTTCGTCTGGATAAGAACGGCCGTGCGCAGCCAGCCCCACCTGTTCCAGCGCAGCCTGTGCCTTACGGCGGCGTTCTTTTACGCCAGTACCCAACAGCTCCAGACCGAAGGCGGCGTTATCCAGCACACTCATATGAGGCATCAGGGCAAATGACTGAAATACCATGCTGATTTTTTTACGCCGCACGTCACGCAGCTGTTGCTGGTTAATCACAGCAATGTCCTCACCGTCGATCAAAACCTGTCCACGGGTCGGCTCTATTAATCGATTCAGTAGCCGTACCAACGTCGATTTACCGGAGCCAGACAAGCCCATAATGACGAAGATTTCACCTTTGCAGATGCTCAGGTTGACCTCTTTGACGCCAACTGTCTGTCCGGTGAGAGCGAAGATTTCGTCCTTGCCGATCCCCTGATCAACCAGCGCCAGTGCCTGTTCGGGATCAGCACCAAACACTTTGTAGAGGTTTTTTACTTCGAGTTTGATGGATGCTCTATCAGGGGGTGTCATGATTATTTATTTATAGCTGTAAGTATTTTCACCTTACAGAACTTTAGCCGTATTTTCAAAACATCGGGCCATTGACGAGACTAGAGGCAAAGATGCCTTAAAGCCGGAAAACAAGGCCAAACAGACGATTTCAAAGCCGCAAGAACGATTTTTCAGTCACTCCTACAGCCGGAGTAAAAGACATCACCTCCGCGAGAATCAGCAGGATAACCGAATTATTACATTCAACTCTAAGGAGTACCCAAATACCTTCGCACAGCTCTTCGATAGCGTTGCACCTACTGGGAATCCAGACGCCCTCTATGCGCACGCCCCCTATTGCGTCGATGCCAGGAAAGCCGCACCATTAGCGGCTACTCCAATATCCAGAACTTCAGTTTTATGGCCAGTTTTTCCTTACTGCTCACCGAAAGCCCATTCCCCGGCACTAGCCACCAACAGGCGCAGGATTTTATTCGTGCCGCGCTGGCGCTGGGGCATCAGATTCAGCGGGTATTTTTCTATCAGGATGCGGTGCTCTGTGGCAACAATCGCATTCAGGCCCCCCAAGGACAGCAGGATGTGGGTGAGCAGTGGCGGCAACTTGCCAAGGTCGGGCAATTTCCCTTGCAACTGTGTATTGCCAACAGCATTCGCAGGGGTATTGTCGACGCACAGGAAAGCGAGCGTTACGGCTTGTCGGGTGCCACTATCAAGTCCGGCTTTGAACTGGCGGGTCTTGGCGAAATGGCTGACGCCACCACTAACTCCGATCGCCTTGTGGAATTCTGATGTCAACGGATCAGCACAACCTCATTATGATTACGGCAGCACCTGTCGCCGATGCCGAACCGATCGATATGGCGCTGGCGCTGGCGGCGTTCGATCAACCCACCACGATGCTCTTTCTGGGCCAAGGTATCTACTGGCTGATCAATGGACAGCAGGCGCGCAAGCCTGGCGGCAAGTCTCCGTCTCGCCTGGTGGCAGCACTGCCGATGTACGAATGCGAAGCGATCTATTATGCCGCCAGTGACCTGGAGCCTTTGTGCCTGAATGCCGAGCAGCTCTCCAGACTGGCAACCGCTGCCACGGATGACGTCATCAGAACTCTGATCGCCTCCAGCCACCATTGTCTGAGTTTCTGATATGACCTTGCATACCCTGAACCTGGCCAACCCTGATGTGCTGCAACGCCTGCTGCGTTTTGCCAACCCGCAAGACAGCTTGCTGCTGACCGGTGATGGCGTTTATCTGCTGCCTCAGCTCAATGCCAACCCAGCGGCCATTGTCACGTACTATCGCCGCCCGGATGCCGACCAGCGAGGTCTCGATACCCGCTATTCTCCAGCTATTCCTATAGATGACGAAGCTTGGGTTAAACTGACCCTGACGCATCAGCGCCTTCTCACTTGGAAACAGTCATGACTGACACTGACAATCGCCTACTCAGCCCTCAATTACTCGACGCTCGGCTGCTCGATAAGGACGGTTTTCTGGTGAATCTTGACGACTGGAATCCGGCCATGGCAGCACAGTTGGCCCAGACAGAAAACATCCAGCTTACCGATGCACACTGGGAAATCTTGCGACTGCTACGGCAATTTCATGCCGAGTTTGACCTGTCGCCCGCCATGCGCCCGCTGACCAAATACATCAAAACCCACCTCGGTGCCGAACAAGCCAGCAGCATTTATTTACTCAAGCTGTTTCCTGGAAGCCCCGCCAAAATCGCCGCCAAAATAGCAGGGCTGCCACGCCCGGAGAATTGCCTGTGACCCAGATAAACACACCCGTCAGCTATAAAAACAAGCACCCTTTGGCGGATTTTGTCCGCATTTTTGCTCGTGGTAAAAATGCCAGCCGCAGCATGACCTTTGATGAAGCCAAATTCACTATGGGCGAATTGGTTGCCGGTCGTTTTGAACCGGAACAACTGGGTGCAATCCTGATGCTGCTGCGAGTAAAGGAAGAGACGGCGGAAGAACTGGCCGGATTTGCTGCCGCCATCAACGACCAATGGCCCGCTGCTGCTGAAGGCGCAATGGCGTATGACCTGGTCTGGCCAAGCTATGCTGGCAAGCGCCGTCAGCCTTTCTGGTGTTTGTTATCCGCACTGCTGCTGGAGCAAATGGGCTATCGCATTCTGTTCCATGGCAGTACCGCGCATACCGAAGGCAGGGTGTACCTGCACGAAGTTTTTGAACAACTCAACCTCCCCACCCTCAATACACTGGAACAGATCAATCACGGCCCCAGCCTGGCCTACCTGCCTTGCGCAGAAATCAATCCGGTGTTTCAACGCTGGCTGTCACTGAAGGCTATCCTCGGTGTTCGTTCACCCATCAATACCTTGCTGAAAACCATTGCACCGAGCGGAGTTGCCAGCGTTCAGGGGATATTCCACCCGGGGTATGCCATCACTCACGCCGGTGCCGCCGCAATCAATGGCAACGACATGCTGGTCATCAAGGGCGAAGGGGGTGAGTTTGAGGTCAATCCGGAGCGAGCCTGTCGTGCCCGTTATCATCTGAATGGTCAATCCGGGGAACTGGTCATTACCAACCAGCAAAGCCATTTTGCCGATAAACCGGAAGGCATAGAGAGCAGCCTGCTGACACGGTTGTGGCAAGGTCAGCTGACCAGCGATTACGCCTTACAGGCGGTCATTCACACCGCTGCACTGGCGCTGGTGACCATTCGCAAGCAACCAGAGCAACTGGAGGCCCTGATTGCAGAGTGTCATGCCGCATGGCAAGCACGGGACAAAACCAGGCTGGACAACAACAGGGAGTGATGACACCCGCCTGATCTGAAGATCAGGCGGTTAAAGTGCCTCATCAGCTGCGCCAGGCCAGCTTGCGATGCAGACTGACGACGCTGCCGATGATCGTCAATGTCGGTGCCTGCACCTCATTGGCAGCAATAAAGTCAGGCATATCGGCCAATGTGCCGATGTGCACTTTCTGATCGGGCAACGTACCCTTCTCAACCAAGGCGATTGGTGTTGTCGCATCCATGCCATGCTGAACCAGCTGCCGACAGATTTCCGCGATGCCGCCCAACCCCATATAGATAACCAGCGTCTGGTGCGGGTGAATCAGCTCGGACCAGGGCAGATTACAGCTGCCATCGCGCAGATGCCCGGTCACGAAACGAACGCTCTGGGCATGATCCCGATGCGTCAGTGGGATGCCGGCATAAGCAGCACAGCCGCTGGCAGCAGTGATACCAGGCACCACCTGAAAGGGAACGCCATACTGCGCCAGCAGTTCAATCTCTTCACCGCCACGACCAAAGATAAACGGGTCACCGCCTTTCAGCCGCAATACCCGCTTGCCTTTACGCGCCTCATCCGCCAGCCGCTGATTGATTTCTTCTTGTGGTACCGCATGATCACTTTTTGCCTTGCCAACATAAATGCGTTCAGCGTCACCCGCAATCAGCGCCATCACACCCGGCCCGACCAGGCGATCATAAAAGACTACATCCGCAGACTGAATCAGGCGCAAGGCACGAAACGTCAACAAATCCGGGTCACCTGGCCCAGCCCCGACCAGATACACCTCGCCCATGCTGGCTTCCTGACCGGCAAGTAACTGATTGGCCAGCAGTTGGGCACGCTCTGGCTGACGCGCCAGCACCAGCTCAGGCACGTTACTGCGCATGAATTTGCGCCAGAATGCCGTTCGCAACGGAGCAGCCAGGCGGTCTTTTACCTGACCACGCATGGCTTCAACCATTTCACCCAGCTGACGGTATTCCTGTGGCAAAAACGCCTCCAGACGCTGACGCAAATGGCGCGTCAATGCTGGCGAGGCACCACGACTGGAAATCGCGACCATCACGGGCGAGCGATCAATCACCGCCGGAAAGATAAAATCATTGTCGTCCTGATTATCAACCCGACAGACGAAACACCCTTGCTGGCGAGCAGCACTGGCGAGCACCGCATTCAGAATCTCATTATCCGTTGCCAGTACAACAAAAGCGCCGGGAGTAAAAACCTCCTGTTCACTGGCTTCACGAGCTTGCAACTGAATCGAACCCTGCTGTGCCAGACGGGCGATATCCACCCCCGCTGTTGGCGCTATCACGGTCACTGCCGCCCCCGCCTGAACCAGAGTGTGAACCTTGCGACTGGCAATCGCACCGCCACCAACCACATAAAATGGCCGAATGTCTCCTTTCAGAACCAGCGGCAATGTCATCATGGATTCAGTACCTCAAGGCCACCCATATACGGGCGCAAGACATCCGGCACGATCACACTGCCGTCAGCCTGTTGATAGTTTTCCAGCACTGCAACCAGCGTACGGCCAACGGCAAGGCCGGAACCGTTCAGGGTATGCAGCAGCTCGGGCTTGCCTGTTTCCGGGTTACGCCAGCGCGCCTGCATACGACGCGCCTGATAATCCATAAAGTTACTGCACGATGAGATCTCGCGATACTTGTCCTGTCCTGGCAACCAGACCTCGAGATCATAGGTTTTGGCCGCCGAAAATCCCAGGTCGCCACCACACAGAATCACCTTGCGATACGGCAAGCCCAGCTTCTGCAGAATTGCTTCGGCATGGCCTGTGAGTTCTTCCAGCGCAGTTTCAGACTGGCCCGCCTGAACAAATTGCACCAGCT
Organism: Candidatus Thalassolituus haligoni; assembly: GCF_041222825.1. Taxonomy (NCBI): domain Bacteria; kingdom Pseudomonadati; phylum Pseudomonadota; class Gammaproteobacteria; order Oceanospirillales; family Oceanospirillaceae; genus Thalassolituus; species Candidatus Thalassolituus haligoni. The sequence goes on along the minus strand of NZ_CP139482.1, from coordinate 2,055,520 downwards.
CAACCTTGTCGAACTGGTGCTGACGAATCATGCCGCGCGTATCGCGACCATAGCTGCCCGCTTCACTGCGAAAACAGGGCGTATGAGCCACTTTTTTGATCGGCAACTCAGCCTCAACCACGCTGTCACGCAGCAGATTGGTCACTGGTACTTCGGCGGTCGGGATCAAATAAAAATCCTTGTCGCCTTGTGCTGCCGGGATACAAAACAGATCTTCCGCAAATTTGGGCAACTGGCCAGTGCCTTCCAGCGCCTCTCTATTCACCAGATAAGGGACATAGGTTTCTTCATAACCATGTTCTTCAATATGGGTATTGAGCATAAACTGGGCGAGTGCCCGATGCAGCCGGGCGATTTGGCCACTCAGAGCAACAAAACGGGAACCGGCAACCGCCGTACCCGCATCAAAGCTCATTCCCAGCGGCTCACCCAGATCCACATGATCACGGGCGCTAAAATCCAGTTTGACCGGTTCACCCCAGGTCAGAACTTCGATGTTGTCGTCTTCATCCTTGCCAGCAGGAACGTCGTCATGCGGTACGTTCGGAATGGCCATCAGCCAGTCGTGCAGGGCCGCTTCGGCTTCTTTGGCTTCGCTTTCGGCAACGGAGATATCGGAGTCAATGCCGCCCATCACCTGGCTCTTGGCGGCGTCCGGCGACATTCCCTGCTTGATCAACACACCCACCTGCCTGGAGGCTTTTTTCTTTTCGGCCTGCAAGGATTGGGCGCGGGTCAATGCGGACTTGCGACGCTCATCCATGGAGGAAAAACTGGCAGCGTCAAATTCAACGCCTTTTTTCCCCAGTGCTGCCGTTACGATTTCCAGGTTGTCGCGAATAAACTTGATGTCGAGCATGTGAATAAAGTCCGGATATGTAAAACGTCTAAATTGAGTTCGGGGCACATCCTGCAAGACCCTGTCGAGAACAGGCGTTTGCAGAGTTGCCCTCCGTATCAGCTATGGCTTTTAAGCAGACTGTTGGCCAGCACCATACCAGTACCGGTTGCCAGCAAACAGCCAATGACGGAAACGCCGATGTAGGCTGCAAATGCGCTATATCGCTGCTGCTGCAACAAGGCCACACTTTCCAGAGAAAACGTCGAGAACGTGGTAAAGGCCCCCAGAAAACCAACCATGGCCAACTGCTTGTGGTGCTCACTGCCCCACTGCTGCTGAACCAGCAAAACAAAGGCCAAGCCAATCACGAAGGAGCCTATCAGGTTCACTGACAGCGTGCCATACGGGAACGCCTTGCCCATCCAGCGGAATACGGTGCTGGCCACCCAGTAGCGGGAGATTGCTCCCAGGGCGCCGCCCAGTCCGATCCATAACAGGGCCATGATCATTCTCCTTCTATCTTGTCTATTCGGGCTGATCCGAATGATTGTGATGGTAACGCTGAATCGGCGACTGACGATTCAACTCTTTCAGGTGTTCCAGTTTCTGACCGATTTTACTCTCCAGTCCACGCTCTACCGGATGGTAAAAACAGGCGTCGCGTAATTCAGCCGGAAGGTAATTTTCTCCCGCCGCAAATGCACCCGGTTCATCATGGGCGTAGCGGTATTCCGCACCATAATCGAGCTCCTTCATCAGCCGGGTTGGTGCATTACGCAAATGCAGCGGCACCTCAAATCCTGGCTGTGAGGCAATCAGGGCGCGCACCTCATTATAAGCTTTATAAACGGCATTACTTTTGGGCGCACAGGCCAGATAAATCACGGCCTGGGCTAATGCCAATTCGCCCTCCGGGCTGCCCAGGCGCTCCTGAGTATCCCAGGCACTCATACACAGCCCCAACGCACGTGGATCCGCATTACCAATATCTTCACTGGCCATCCGCACAATACGCCGGGCCAGATACAGCGGATCACAACCACCATCCAACATTCGTACCAGCCAGTACAAGGCCGCATCCGGATCAGAACCACGAACCGATTTGTGCATCGCCGAAATCTGGTCATAAAAAGCTTCGCCGCCCTTGTCAAAGCGACGCCCTGGCTGAGTCAGCAGGGTATCAATCACTGCGGGAGTCAGTGCCTGGCCAGCAGCCAACTGCAAAGCAAATTCATAGTTATTCAGCGCTCGACGAGCATCGCCATCGGCCACCAGGGCGATACGTTGCAGGGCATCGGCTTCAGCAACAGCGGATAACTCGCCCGCTGTCAGCAAACGTTGCTCGGCCTGCTGCAATACCAGCAACACCTCGTCCTGGCTCAGGCTGCGCAGCACGTATACCTGGGCGCGAGAGAGCAAGGCGTTGTTCAGTTCAAACGAGGGGTTCTCGGTGGTGGCGCCAATAAACAGCAGCGTTCCGTCTTCGACATGAGGCAGAAAGGCATCTTGTTGGGACTTGTTAAAGCGGTGCACTTCGTCAATAAACAGCACCGTCATGATGCCTTGGGAACGATACATACGGGCCTGGTCGACCGCCGCCCGGATGTCTTTGACACCCGACATCACCGCACTCAGAGAAATAAATCGGGCATCAACATAACTGGCAACCAGCCGCGCCAGCGTGGTTTTACCGACACCTGGAGGCCCCCAGAAAATCAGCGAATGCAGTTGCCCTGCATCCAGCGAACGGCGCAATGGCGCGCCGGGACCAACCACATGGGTCTGGCCGACATATTCCTGCAGTGATTGCGGCCGCATGCGAGATGCCAGCGGTTCATAACCACCTGGCTGGGCAAACAGATCAGCAGAGCCTGAAGCCATCAGAAACCGGCACGGGCATCAATCACATCAACACCTTCTGGCACATCAAACACAAAGGCCATCCCATCCAGCGGCTGATTACGCGCAACGTTGCTGAGCTGAATATCCGTCACCTGACCGGTGGCGTCGGCAATGGTCATCGACACTAACTGATCAGCCTGATAGGCAAATTCGAGTGACTCGAACAATTGGCTTTTATCATGCGGAATCAAATGAAATACGCGCAAGCCATCCTGTTGGAACTGGCTAACCTCAAAGTTACTGGCAACATCTGCTTGCCGCCCACCCAGCAGCAAGGCAGGTGTATCCTGCACCCGCATCTCCAGATTACGGATGGTGACCTGCTCTAGATCCTGATCATAAACCCAGACCACCTTGCCGTCCGAGACCACCAGTTGCTCGTAAGGCGGACGGGTTTCCCAGCGTAATTTTCCAGGATTGGCAATCGCCAGACGCCCTTCGGTTTGTTGCAGCACTTGCCCTTGTTGATCCTGGACGGTCTGAACAAAATCAGCTTCCAGCGTCGTCGTTCCTCCCAATCGCTGTACAAAAGACGTCAGGGCAGCGTCATCGGCAGCCGCCACCAGAGAATAAAAAACAGCCGCCAGCAGTGTCAAAAACACCTTCGGCAACGGATGAAAAAAACGGTTCAGAGACAAAAAGACATCCTCAAATATTCCAGAATTTGTAACAACACCAGGGGGCGCTCTCAATGATTTGCCACAGCCTGTCAGCAGGATCGGTTTAATATTTGAGAACGTCACCGAAGTAACTTGTTGCTTTTGAGATTCATTAAAAAGGCCGATCCGGCGGCGCAGCAGCCATGACTTCACGACTGCCGTTATGGGCCGGAGGGCTCACCACTCCGGCAGCTTCCATCGCTTCAACCAGGCGCGCCGCGCGGTTGTAACCAATACGCAATTTGCGCTGTACCGATGAGGTTGAACATTTACCCGATTCCGTCACGAAGGCGACGGCCTGATCAAACAGCTCATCCTGTTCGTCGCCGCCTTCTCCAGCGGCCAGGACGGACTGTGATTCCTCCGACATCTGGGTAATTTCCTCCAGATAATCTGGTTCACCACGCAACTTCCACTCTGCCACAACCCGGTGCACCTCATCATCATCGACAAAGGCACCGTGTATCCGTTCCGGCAAAGCCAGCCCCGGTGGCATAAACAACATATCGCCATGGCCCAGCAGTTGCTCTGCCCCGCCCTGATCCAGAATGGTTCTGGAATCGATGCGGGAAGATACCTGGAAGGCAATACGTGTCGGAACGTTGGCTTTGATCAACCCGGTAATCACATCGACCGACGGCCGTTGCGTTGCCAGTATCATATGAATGCCTGCGGCACGAGCTTTCTGGGCGATGCGGGCAATCAGCTCTTCAACCTTTTTGCCCACCATCATCATCATGTCAGCGAATTCGTCGATCACGATCACAATATAAGGCAAGGGTTCCATCATTCGTGGCGTCGTGTCGTACGACTGCGAAATATCCCAAAGCGGATCCAGTAGCGGCTCACCGGCTGCAATCGCATCACGTACTTTCTTGTTGTAGCCCGCCAGGTTACGCACACCCATGGTCGCCATTAGCTGATAGCGCCGCTCCATTTCGGCCACGGACCAACGCAAGCCATTAGCCGCCTCTTTCATATCGGTAATAACCGGCGTCAGCAGATGTGGAATCCCCTCATAAACAGACAATTCCAGCATCTTGGGGTCAACCATGATCAGGCGCAGCTCTTCCGGTGTGGCTTTGAAGAGCATGCTCAGGATCATGGCATTGATGCCCACCGACTTACCCGAACCGGTAGTACCTGCCACCAGAAGGTGAGGCATTTTCGCCAGATCCGCCACAATCGAGTTACCGCCAATGTCATGCCCGAGCGCCAGTGTTAATGGCGATTTTGATTTGTCGAATTCGTTGGAAGACAGGACTTCGGAAAATGACACGATCGCGCGATTTTCGTTGGGAACCTCGATCCCCATGACCGATTTCCCGGGAATCACCTCCACCACTCGAACACTGATCATTGCCATGGAGCGGGCCAGGTCTTTTGCCAGGTTGGTAATTTTGCTTGCCTTGACCCCAGGCGCTGGCTGGATTTCAAAGCGCGTAATCACCGGCCCGGGCGCAACGGCAACCACAGCAATCTTGACGCCAAAGTCTGCCAACTTCTGCACCAGCAACTTCGACATCTCATGTAATCGTTCCGACGAGAAGCCACTTTTCTGATCGGTACGCGGAGGATCCAGTACCGCGATCGAAGGCAAGGGGGATTTTTCCTGGAACAGCGCACCTTGCAAATCGCGCTTGGCTCGTTCGCTAACCCCCGTGTCTTTTTTTTCCAGCGGCTGAATGGGAATCACCTTGTCTTCTGCAACAACACTCGCCGGTTTGGCTGCAGCATTCACCCGACTTGCTTCCTCCGGGTTGCGGGATGTTGCTGCAGCCGCTGGTGCAGCGGGTACACGCGGCGAAGGTGTCGAGGTGTCTGGCTCGGTCAACCATGGAATATCCGCATCATCCTCTTGCGGCAACGATGGACGACGGTTCGATCCTGCTGTTGCCGCAACAACTGGCTCCGGCGCTACCGCTACCAGCGGCATTTCAGACGCGGCAGAAAAAATATTATCATCGGCATCATCGTCAGCAACAGCAGAGGGAAATACATCCAGCAAACCGGCATCACCCAGCACCGGTTCCGAGCGCCCGCCACTTCGCGCCGCAGCAGTGGCCATATCGGCTTTCCGCTCTGGATCGACCTCACCAGCGTTGACCGGCTCGTCGTTACCCGCGCCCTTTTTCTTACCGATACCCAAGCGTGACCAGAACCCGGCTGCTGGGCTATCAACATCCATATCATTGCCCTGCGCATCCAGTAAATTGACATCATCACTGTCATTGTCGCTCGAGCCTAACACTGCAGCTGGCATCGAATGATCTTGCCAGTCACTAACCGCCAGATCAGACTTTTTCCTGCGGGAGAACAAGGCCAGCAGTGCTCCGCCAATCCGGTCAAATAACCCCAGCCACGAAAATTCGAGGAACAGCATCAACCCCAACGCCAAACCCGCTACAAGAATTACAACCGAGCCAGAAAAGCCAAACAGCGGTGAAAGAAAGCCAAAAACCGTTACTCCCAGGACACCACCAGAACCAACTGGCAACTCCTGCCCGAGCCAGATACTCAGGTGCGCCAGTGAACACAAAGCGGACAGCGTCAGGACAATACCGAAGCCCCGTAACAACCAAATGACCCAGCCCGCTCGATCCGGCTTACGGAACAGCAACCAGAGCTTCGCCAGTAGTAAAGCGGGCAAACCATAGGCAAGATAGCCGAAGCCATGAAACAGAATATCGGCAACAATGGCACCTACTTTCCCGACGGCATTATGCGCAGGCCCGGAGCCACTGGCAGACCAGCCCTGATCTGATGGAGAATAGCTGGACAACGCCATTAACAGCAGCAAACAGGCCAGCGTCAGCAGCAAAAACAAGGCATCCTGACGACGGCTCCATACGGCTGCAGCCTGAGCTCCGGAATTAGCATCAACGGCATCGGCCATTTCCGGTGTATCCTTAGACAAATCAATACCCTGCGACATCAATAAAGACCTGAGTTTACCACGGCTAAAACATGATTGATTGGTTGGATGAATGCGCTGATCCGCAATTTCCGGATACATCGAACGCTTTGAACGATCCCAATGGATTGTTGGCTGCCGGAGGAAAAATAACCCCTCTGTGGCTACATCATGCCTATTCCAGAGGTATATTCCCGTGGCATGGCCATGACGAGCCTCGCTTGTGGTGGACACCAGCGCCCCGAGCCGTCATTTTGGCGGACACTTTTCGTATTCCGCGCACCATTCGCAAAGAACTGAAACGCAGCCCACTGAGCTTTACCAGCAACCTGGCCTTCAGGCAGGTAATGGCCGCTTGCGCAGAAACCCACGCCAAACATTCAGGCACCTGGATCCAGCCAGAAATGATCGATGAATACCATCGCCTGGCTGCTGCCGGTTTTGCCTTGAGCGTTGAATGCTGGAACAACAAAGGTGATCTGGTTGGTGGTTTTTATGGCATCCGGATTGGCGTGGCCTTTTTTGGTGAATCGATGTTTTCCCGCCAACCCAACACCGCAAAATTGGCATTTGCCTGTGCTGCACCACAACTAATAGATAACGGTATAAAAATAATCGATTGCCAAATGCATACCGAGCACCTGGCCAGATTCGGCATTGTCACTCTCAGCCGCCGTCAGTTCGAAAGCCACCTGCACCAGGCGATTCAACGTATACCTACCAGACCTTTGTTGCCAACTTGGCTAAATAAGCCAGCAACAACCGGCTCCACCAGCCCTTCGGAGGTGCCACAGTGACCCGAATCATGCTACTCAAACCACAATCAACTCACCCCTGTGGTTATCTGACCAATCAGGAATCCGTCAGCCTGTATGTCGATCCCAAGATAGTTCCGGATGAATTCCTGCTCAGCCAACTCAACCTGAACGGCTTCCGCCGCAGTGGTCGCAGCCTCTATCGACCGGACTGCCCAAACTGTAACGCCTGCACGTCGGTGCGCATCCCGGTTGATCGATTTTCACCCAAACGTCGTTTCCGCAAAGTATTACAACGCCTGAAGCACTGGCAACTCAGTGTAGAAACACCTGCGATGAATTTGTACCCGGATTACGCAGCCTACATTGATGCACGCCATGCCGACGGCAGTATGTATCCGCCATCAAAAGAACAATTTAACGACTTCCTCGTCAACGGCTTCAACAATCATTTTTTCCTAGTTGCCAGAGAAAACGGCCACTTCAGGGCCTGCCTGGTATTTGATGTGTTTATGGATGGTTTATCATCTGTTTATTGTTTTTATGACCCGGCACTGACCCGCGAGTCACCAGGTACCTTTATGATCCTGCAACTGACCCGACTGACGGCAGCACTGAAATTGCCGCATCATTACCTGGGATACTGGGTGCCTGGCTGTACCAAAATGGAATACAAAACCGACTTCCAGCCACTGGAACAGTTCGTTAGTGGCAATTGGTGTAGTTATTCTGTCGTATAACTTTGATTATTGAAGGGAATTAGGGCAGAATGCGCCCGCTCTGTATATTCTCTAAACAGGTGATGAATGGCGAAAGACGATCATATTGAAATGGAAGGTGAGGTTATAGACACTCTGCCTAATACCATGTTCCGCGTAAAACTTGAAAACGGTCACGTGGTTACGGCTCACATTTCCGGAAAGATGCGCAAGAACTACATCCGCATCCTGACTGGCGACAAGGTCAAGGTTGAGCTGACTCCCTACGACCTTAGTAAAGGCCGAATTACCTATCGCGCCCGTTAATCGGTAGCGATATCTGTGCCCCTGCCTTAACAGGCAGGGGCACAGACTACCCCCCTCTTCAGGCAGGCACCTCTTCAGGCACGACAATCACTAACTCGCCGTCTTCGACCTGAACCAGTACATCCCCACCACGCGCCAATTCTCCGAACAGAATCTTTTCTGCCAACGGCTTCTTGACCTTTTCCTGCACCAGACGACCCATTGGGCGAGCACCCATTTTTTCGTCATAGCCATGCTCTGCCAGCCAGAAACGTGCATCATCATCGATATGCAACATCACGCGCTTGTCATCCAACTGCCCCTGCAACTCAGCCAGGAACTTGTCGACCACATTCAGAATCGTGTCTCGACCCAACGCCGCAAACTGCACGGTCGCATCCAGACGATTACGGAATTCTGGCGTAAAGAACTTTTTCAATTCTTCCGCACCATCAACCGTATGATCCTGGTGGGTAAAGCCGATACTGGCGCGACTCATGCGCTCAGCGCCCGCATTAGTGGTCATGATCAGAATTACGTTACGGAAGTCAGTCTTGCGACCATTGTTATCCGTCAGCGTGCCATGATCCATCACCTGCAACAGAATATTAAAGACCTCTGGATGCGCCTTTTCGATCTCGTCCAGCAACAAGACACAGTGTGGCGTCTTGTTAACCGTTTCCGTCAACAACCCACCTTGATCGTAGCCGACATACCCTGGAGGCGCACCAATCAAGCGTGAAACCGTATGACGTTCCATATACTCGGACATGTCAAACCGGATCAGTTCCATTCCCATCACATTGGCCAACTGACGCGATACTTCGGTTTTACCCACCCCTGTCGGCCCGGCAAACAAAAATGAACCAATCGGTTTTTGCGGTGCACTGAGGCCCGCACGGGACATCTTGATCGCAGTCGACAAGGTCTGAATTGCCTCATTCTGACCAAATACCACCATCTGCAACTTGTCTTCAAGCTTGAACAGCAGCTCTTTGTCATCCGCAGATACTGTTTTGGGCGGAATACGGGCAATTGCCGCAATCACCTGTTCTATCTCGGTGACATTGATCTGCTTCTTGCGCTTGCTGACAGGTAACAGCTGTTGCAACGCCCCCACTTCATCAATCACATCGATCGCCTTGTCTGGCAGATTGCGATCCGTGATGTAACGGTCAGACAGCTCTGCAGCGGCACGCAACGCCTTGTCTGTGTACTTGACGTTGTGGTGATCTTCAAATCTGGATTTCAGCCCCTTGAGGATTTTGTAAGTATCTTCAACGGAGGGCGCAGCCACATCAATTTTCTGAAAACGTCGTGTTAATGCACTGTCTTTTTCAAAAATCCCGCGAAACTCAGTAAACGTCGTCGAACCCACGACGCGAATCTCTCCAGAACTCAGCATTGGCTTCAACAGGTTGCTGGCATCCATGACACCACCCGAAGCGGCACCCGCGCCGATAATGGTATGGATCTCATCAATAAACAAAATGCCGTGAGGCTGGCGCTTGAGTTCTGCCAACAGGGCCTTCAGGCGTTTTTCAAAATCGCCCCGGTATTTGGTGCCAGCAAGCAAGGCCCCCATATCCAGGCTGTAAACCACGGCGTTATTAATCACGTCAGGCACTTCGCCATCGACAATACGTTTGGCCAGACCTTCGACAATCGCCGTTTTCCCGACACCGGAATCTCCTACCAGCAGCGGGTTATTCTTGCGGCGACGGGACAGAATCTGGATCAGTCGGCTAACCTCATGATCACGGCCAATCAGCGGATCAATCTTGCCTTCACGAGCCACCTTGTTGAGATTGGTCGCATACCCTTCCAGCGCATTACTGGCAGATGCTTCGCCATCTTCGTCTGCTGCTTCCGATGCACCGGCTGCGCCGGACTCATCATCCTGACCAGACACCTTGGAAATGCCGTGAGAGATGTAATTGACCACATCAATACGGGCAATATTCTGTTGTTTGAGAAAATAAACCGCCTGACTCTCCTGCTCACTAAAAATAGCAACGAGAACGTTGGCACCGGTAACTTCTGCCTTGCCGGACGACTGCACATGAAATACAGCGCGCTGAAGCACACGCTGAAACCCCAGGGTCGGCTGGGTTTCACGTTCGTCATCGGTATCCGGAATCAGTGGCGTTGTTGCATCCACAAAATCCGTCAGCTCCTTGCGCAAGCGCGGAACATCCGCCCCACAGGCTCCAAGTACGGCTGACGCTGCATCATTGTCGAGCAATGCCAACAATAAATGCTCTACGGTCATAAACTCATGCCGTTTTGAGCGAGCGTCTTTAAAAGCCTCATTCAGAGTAAGCTCTAACTCTTTGTTCAGCATTGATAGTCCCCCTAATCGTCAGCTGGTGCTACCTCGCACAGCAATGGATGCTGGCAATCTCTAGCATATTGATTCACCAACTCAGCTTTAGTTTCAGCAACATCCCGAGTGTAGATGGCACATACTGCACTGCCCCTGGTATGAACTGTCAACATAATCTGTGTGGCCTGCTCTGGACTTCTGTTAAAAAACCGTTGCAGCACGTCGACCACAAATTCCATGGGCGTGTAATCGTCGTTCATCATGATCACACTGTACATAGGGGGTTTCTTGAGGGCAGGTTTGGCATTTTCAACTGCCACCCCGCCTTCGCGATCGTCCCCAGGCTGATTGCTCATGTTTAATTCTAGTTGAGTTTCGGAAGTAAGGTACATAGCACTGATGATCTTGAAATTTGATTTCATGATACCCGTGCAAGCGAGGATGCTCTAGCGGCTTGACGCCTGACACCGCTATCAGTACTGTATTGGCCACGTCGTAATGATTGCTGCACCAACATGCGGGCAAAAAACAAGGAGGTATTGCGATGAAAACCGGAACGGTCAAATGGTTCAACAATGCAAAAGGTTATGGATTTATCCTTGCTGACGACAGCAAAGAAGATCTGTTCGCCCACCACTCCACCATCGTTATGGATGGTTACCGCACTCTCAAGGCCGGCCAGGCCGTACAGTTCGACACCAAACCAAGCGATAAAGGCACCCACGCCATCAACATCCGCGCCCTCGATGACACCCCTAATGACATACCGCTATCTGCAGATGACAATAGTCCGCCTGTATCTGCCTGAACTGGCCCACAGACACCAAGACAGAGACCTAAGCGAGCAAAGCGGACTATCACTGATTTGTTACATTTAGCGAATTATGCATTCCATGCCCAGCCTAAAAATGCGCTGACTTCCAATCAGCAGACATAAAAAAACCGCCTTTCGGCGGTTTTTTTATGTCTGAGCCATTACTTGGCCAAGCCATCCACAATGCTATTCAGCGTCAGACTGGGGCGCATAACAGCCTCAACCAAGGCTTTATTCATTTTGTAGTAACCGCCAATATCAACTGGCTTGCCTTGAACAGCAGCCAACTCAGCAACGATTTTATCTTCACTTTCCGACAGTGCCGCGTAAACAGGCGTAAAGATCGCTTTCAATTCAGTATCTTCATCCTGAGTTGCCAGCGCCTCGGCCCAATACATCGCCAGATAGAAGTGGCTGCCACGGTTATCCAGACCACCCACTTTACGAGCAGGCGACTTGTTTTCAACCAGGAACTTGCCTGTCGCGGCATCCAGCGCCTTGGCCAATACATTGGCTTTTGGCAAGCTGGCGAACTCGGCCAGGTGCTCCAGAGACGCAGCCAGCGCCATAAATTCGCCCAGCGAGTCCCAGCGCAGATAGTTTTCGTTGAGCAGCTGTTCAACGTGCTTTGGTGCAGAGCCACCAGCACCCGTTTCAAACAAGCCACCACCGCTCATCAGCGGCACAATCGACAGCATTTTGGCCGAGGTACCGAGTTCCAGAATCGGGAACAAATCCGTCAGGTAATCACGCAGAACGTTACCGGTGACAGAAACGGTGTTTTCACCCTTCTTCATGCGCGCCAGCGAGAAACGAGTCGCATCGGTAGGCTTCATGATACGAATATCCAGACCGTCAGTATCATACTGTGGCAGATAGGCGTTCACTTTCTTGATCAGCTCAGCATCGTGGGCACGATCAGCATCCAGCCAGAAGATTGTCGGCCAGCCGGTTGCGCGCGCGCGACTAACAGCCAGCTTCACCCAATCCTGGATAGGAGCGTCCTTGGCCTGACACATCCGCCAGATATCGCCAGATTCAACGCTGTGTTCCATCAGAACCGCACCAGAGGCATCAACAACGCGCACAGTGCCAGCGGCAGGAATTTCAAACGTCTTGTCGTGTGAACCGTATTCTTCGGCCTTTTGAGCCATCAGACCGACGTTCGGCACAGTACCCATGGTACGTGGATCGAACGCGCCATTTTCGCGACAAAAGTCGATGGCTTCCTGATAAACACCGGCATAACAACGGTCAGGAATCATTGCCAGAGAATCGTGCAACTTGCCGTCGGCACCCCACATCTGACCGGAAGAACGAATCATCGCTGGCATGGATGCATCCACGATCACATCGTTTGGTACATGCAGGTTAGTGATACCCTTGTCGGAGTTCACCATGGCAAGGTCAGCGCGAGATTGGTACACCGCAGCGATATCAGCTTCGATAGCTTCCCGTTCAGCATCTGGCAGAGACTTGATCTTGGCGTAAACATCGCCCAGACCATTCTTCACATCCACACCCAGCTTTTCGAAAGTGTCGGCGTACTTGGCAAACACATCCTTGTAATAAACAGACACCGCGTGCCCAAACATGATCGGGTCAGACACCTTCATCATGGTGGCTTTCAAGTGCAGTGACAGCAATACGCCCTTATCTTTGGCTTCGATCGCAGCGGCTTCGTAGAATTCGCGCAGCTTGGCAACATCCATACGAGAGGAATCGATTACTTCACCAGCCAGTAACGACAGCTTTTCTTTCAGAACCGTGGTTTCACCCGCCTCGTCCACCAATTCAATACGAACGTCGGTCACTGCAGGAATAGTTACAGACAACTCACTGCCATAGAAATCACCGTCTTGCATATAAGCAACACTGGACTTCGAGTCTTTGCTCCACTCACCCATGGAGTGCGGATTGGCGCGAGCATAAGCTTTGACAGATTCTGGCGCACGACGGTCAGAGTTACCTTCACGCAGCACCGGGTTTACTGCACTGCCTTTGATGCGATCGTAACGAACACGAATGTCTTTTTCTTCATCCGTCTGCGGATTAGCCGGATAGGAAGGCAGCTTGTAACCTTTTGCCTGCAGTTCCTTAACCGTAGCTTCCAGCTGAGGAATCGACGCACTGATGTTTGGCAACTTGATGATATTGGCATCTGGCTGCTTCGCCAGCTCGCCCAGGTAAGCCAGCTCATCCGGCTGACGTTGTTCTTCAGTCAGATATTCCGGGAACTGGGAAATGATGCGGCCAGCAAGAGAGATGTCGCGGGTTTCAACTGTAATGCCAGTCTGCCCGGCAAAAGCCTTAACAATTGGGAGTAAGGAATAGGTCGCGAGTGCCGGGGCCTCATCGGTGTCGGTGTAGATAATGGTAGGATTATTGATAGACATTCTTACTCCTGTTGTATTGTGCTGAAATTGCTATAGCGCTCGGATTCCCTTACAACCACTTTTGGCAGTTATACTTTGGCAGGAACCCGCAGACAAAGATGAAAACGAACGCGGGGATTACCCGAATTCGCCGGAATATCGCCCACTCCGACGATATTCCAATCGTGAAACGGCGCATAATTTGTAGTTTTTCTACAGAAATTGCAAGCTAGACTATCAGTTAGGTAGTTTTCCTACAGAACAATGAGCGCATATGGCCCTGCTTATTCTTGTCAACAAACCTTTTAACGTCTTGTCACAGTTTACCGATACTGAGGGACGAAAAACCCTCGCTACTTTAGTCGACATCCCAAAGGTCTACCCCGCAGGCAGACTGGATTATGACTCCGAAGGCCTGCTACTGCTCACGGATGATGGTCAATTACAGGCCAGAATTGCCAATCCGGCACAAAAAATGGAAAAAACCTATTGGGTACAGGTAGAAGGAATCCCCGACGAAAACAAACTGGAACAACTGCGCCAGGGTATTCTTCTGAAAGACGGGCCAACCCGCCCTGCCTACGCCGAGCAGATTGCAGAACCCCGACTCTGGCCCCGTAACCCGCCTATTCGCCAACGTGCCAACGATGTCACCAGTTGGCTGGAAATACGCATCACCGAAGGCCGCAATCGTCAGGTACGCCGCATGACCGCCCACATAGGCCATCCAACCTTGCGGCTGGTTCGGGCTGCCATAGGCCCCTGGGCACTCGGCACGTTGCCGCCAGGCCAATACCGCAGCGAAACGGTTCATATGCCAGCAACACCGGCACGGCCTGCTCGCGGCAACAGCAACAAGCACAACCGAGCGCACAAACCAGCAAGGAGCAAGCTGAGCAACGCCCACGCACCCAAAGCCAAACGCAAGCCCTGAAACGGAGCAGCGACACCCTGATCACACCACAAAAGCTCAGCAGGTTTTGGGGTTGCCGTCACAATCGTTTATCATTTGCCCTCGCTAACGCCAGGAGCCACCATGCCGAGTCGCTGGACACCCCACGCCACCGTTGCCACCGTTGTTGAGCAGGATCAACGTTTTCTGATGATTGAAGAGATTTGCGCTGGCGAAACGGTGATTAACCAGCCTGCCGGGCATATCGAACAGGGCGAGACCATTATCAATGCCGCCATTCGGGAAACGCTCGAAGAAAGCGGTTGGCAAGTCACCCCCACCGCCCTGATTGGCCTTTACACCTACACAGCTCCCACCAACGGCGTGACTTACCACCGTTACTGCTTCAGCGCCAGCGCCGACCAGTACCTGCCAGACAGCCCCTTGGATGACGGCATCCTTGGCCCCCGCTGGATGACCATTGAAGAACTGCGTAATTGCCCCAATCTTCGTAGCAGCATGGTTCTATCCTGCGTCGAAGATTACCTCGCTGGCAAACTATTTCCGTTAAACGCAATCGTTGAGCACCCGTAAGATGTCAAACCAGAACACCAAAGTCATTGTTGGCATGTCCGGCGGTGTTGACTCATCCGTTTCTGCCTGGCTGCTACTGCAACAAGGCTATCAGGTCGAAGGCCTGTTTATGAAAAACTGGGATGAAGATGACGGCACCGAATACTGCACCGCCAAAGACGACCTGGCTGATGCCCAACAGGTATGTGATGCCCTGGGGATTCATTTGCATCAGGCCAATTTTGCAGCCGAATACTGGGACAACGTCTTCGAATACTTTCTCGCTGAGTACAAGGCTGGGCGCACCCCCAACCCGGATATTCTCTGTAACCGCGAAATCAAGTTCAAAGCCTTTCTCGAATACGCCAAGGTACTGGGTGCCGAGCTGATCGCTACCGGTCACTACGTGCGTCGACGCGACACGGCTACCGGTCAAACCGAATTGCTCAAGGGGCTTGATCCGAATAAGGATCAAAGCTACTTCCTGCATGCCGTTGGCGGCACCGAGATAGCCCAGACACTCTTTCCGGTTGGCGAACTGGAAAAACCCGAAGTACGTAAAATTGCCGAAGCCAACGGGCTGGTTACCGCGAACAAGAAAGACTCTACCGGTATCTGCTTTATTGGCGAACGACGCTTTCGCGACTTTCTCAAACAATACCTCCCGGCTCAACCCGGACGCATAGAAACGCCCACAGGAGAGGACATTGGCGAGCACCAGGGGTTGATGTACCACACCCTGGGGCAGCGCCAGGGATTGGGCATTGGCGGGCTTGCCAACCATCCGGATCAGCCCTGGTTTGTGGCAGGCAAGGATCTCGAACGTAATGTACTGATTGCCGTACAAGGCAAAAATCACCCATTACTGTTTACCGACACCCTCACCACCGGCGCTATTTTCTGGGTCAACCAGGAGCCGGAAAACCTGCCACTACGCTGTACCGCCAAGGTGCGTTATCGCCAGGATGACCAGGCTTGTGTGATTGAACGCCAGGACAACCATGGCCAGATCGGCTACCGGGTCGTATTCGACAGCCCACAACGCGCCATCACTCCGGGTCAATCAGTGGTGTTTTATCTTAATGAAACCTGCCTCGGTGGTGGCGTCATCGAAACCACACAAAACAACAGGAAGCCAACATGACCGATCGTCGCCAGCAAGCCATCGCCATTGCCGCCGTCGTTCAGGCGGCCACCCTGGTGGAGCAACTGGCTCGCACCGGAGACATACCGCTCACCGATGCAACCCCCTTGTTGTCCAGCTTGTTTGAGCAAAACCCGGAGTCGTTTGATGCTATCTACGGCGACCCCGGTCACAGCCTGAACCTGGGTATCAACACCCTGTTGACCCTGGCTTCCGGCAAGGGCGGCGGCCTCAGCCCGGACATCACCCGCTATACCGTGGCCATCCTGCACCTTGAAAGCAAATTACGCCGCAATCAAAACATGATTACTGCCCTTGGCAATGGCATTCAGCAAGCTTCCCGCCAGGTGGAGCACTTTTCCATCAGCCACGAAAACACCATTGCTGCTCTGGCCGAACTCTACAAACAGACATTGAGCAACCTCAGCTTTCGCATTCACGTTACCGGCAACCCGACTCACCTGCAAAACGAACACACCGCCAACCGGGTGCGTGCATTACTGCTGTCCGGCATCCGCGCCGCCATTCTCTGGCGTCAGGTTGGCGGACGCCGTTGGCATCTGCTATTACGTCGCAAGCAATACCTCAACGCATTGGAACAGTTAGCGCGGCCAGAGGGTGACAACCAATGACCGCACTGAATCGCCGTTTCAGTACTGCGCCGATGATGGATTGGAGTGATTCTCATTGCCGTTTTTTTTGGCGGCAGCTATCCCGCCAGGCGCTGCTGTACACCGAAATGGTGACAACCGGTGCCCTGATTCATGGCAATCGTGAGCGCTTTTTGCAATACCACGACATTGAACACCCGATTGCCCTGCAGCTGGGCGGCAGCAACCCGGATGAGCTGGCCCAATGTGCCCGTTTCGCCCAGGATTGGGGTTACGACGAGGTCAACCTGAATGTCGGCTGCCCCAGCGACCGGGTACAAAACAACATGATTGGCGCCTGCCTGATGGGTCACCCACCGTTGGTCGCCGACTGCGTCAAAGCCATGCGTGACAGCTGTGATATTCCCGTTACCGTCAAGCATCGCATCGGTATTGATGATCAGGACAGCTACGAACATATGCGCGACTTCGTGGCCACCGTCGCCGAAGCAGGCTGTGAGGTATTTATTGTTCACGCCCGCAAAGCCATCCTGCAGGGACTCTCTCCAAAAGAAAACCGCGAAGTGCCACCGTTGAAGTACGACTACGTCTACCGGCTGAAACAGGAACTCCCGCAGCTGGAAATTCTCCTTAACGGCGGTCTGAAAACCCACGAAGAATCATTACAATGCTTGCAACACCTTGATGGCGTAATGGTCGGCCGGGAGGCCTACCAGAACCCCGGCATTCTACTGGATGTCGATGCGCTCTATTTCGAAAGTGCAGCTGCAGCCCCAAAGCCCCCGGTATCAAAAGCCGATGTGATTCGCCGCCTGTACCCCTACATTGAAGAGCAGTTGGGTAAAGGGGCAACGTTGCACCATATCAGCCGCCATACACTGGGCCTGTTTAATGCTCAGAAAGGCGCACGACTGTATCGCCGCCATCTCAGTGAAAACGCACACAAGAAAGGTGCCGGGCCGGAAGTCATGGAACAGGCGTTGGCGTTTGTCGAATAGCGTTAAGGACAACCAATGACGAAGACAGCTCAGCTTCTGTCATTGGTTGCAAATAAACACTCAACCTTTTGATTTATAAGGACTTACCTAACCAATCCGTTCAAGGTTTGGCGGTCAGCGTGGATTGATACGACCGGGCGCCATCCAGTGTCTTGACGTTTTTGACGTGGGTGAATCCCATCCCCGCCAGGGTTTCAGCAGCAATATCGGCACGCCGACCAGAGCGGCAATACAGCACCACTTCGTCATCCTTCGCCAGATTCAACTTGCCAATTTCTGCGGCTATTTGCTGAAAAGGAATATGTGCAGCGCTTTCAAGATGATCTTGCTGAAATTCCTCATCGGTACGTACATCCACAAACACGGTATCCGCCATCGTCAACGACGCTGTCAGCAGCAGCGGTACAATCAATAATTTTTTCATTGTATTTCCTGCACAAAGTAAGACATATCAATAATTCAAGCATAACTATAAAGGCATAAATAACACAGCCTAAATAGTATTCAACCGTACTTTTTCTTTTACCACAGCGATAGTCTTTAGCACTGCATCTACTGGGCCATGCTTAGGGGACGTTCTCAATTATTTGACACGGGGCCTGTCAGGGGGCTCGGTTTAATCATCGAGAACGCCCCCCTAAACATCTGTCCCCAACAACTGGTGAAACAGCAAGTTCCAGGGTGTTTCGGGTTATATCCCGGCAATGGGCAATAACTCGCAACCAAACCTTAATCATATAATACTCAGCTATGGTAAACTAAAAGGCAGGTCTGAAAACTGCGGCGCTTTATATGATGGCGTCTTAGAATCTGACCACCTCTTTATCATTTTTAACGCAGCAATCTCTACGCACACAGGCTTCAACAGCCCGCCATGACAGCGGTTTATTGTTGAACCAGGCCCATCCAGACTGAACAGGAATCATCATGCCCAAACCCAATTTTCGACTTCAGGCGCATCGTGCTCTTCGAACACCCAGCCTGCCAGCCCCACGCTTTGGCCCTCGCAAGCCCGTCACCAAATTAGTTGCTACAGTACCAGCCAGCCCGGCAGCGACAGATCTGACCGCTATAAAAACCAGCAAGATCTCCGACACTCAGCATTAATCAGGGTGTTAAAGCCCTTTCAGGCAAGCGCCAAAACAAACCAACTCCGCAACAACCCAACCCGTAACAACCCAACCCGCAACAACCCAACCCGCAACAACCCGAGATCGGATTGACACTGCGCCACGAGCAATCGTGGCGGAACCGACGGGTACGTCAAGCCAGATTCAATCTGAGAATCCGGCCATAAAATCCAGCCCCGCCTGGTGACGAATGGTCTTGCGATGATTAGCCCACAATTCTTTCACCCGCTGCTGATGACACTGCTGACGGTCCACCAACACTCGGGTCTGTAGCTGCCCCGCCCTTTGTCCCGCCATTAACGGAATCTTGCTGAATACAAACTGATTCGAAATCATGTCCATAAATGGGCCGGATTTACTGGTTGGCATAATAAACAGCAGCTGCAAGCCGAGACTTTCGGTGAGGTAGTTGATTACTTCCTTGGAGCGGGTCTCGTCCATTTTCGAAAAAGCCTCGTCCACCAGCACCATACGTAAATGCGTGTCACCGTCGTTAAAACGGAAGGCCGAAGTGATCGCCGCTGAGCGGATAATATAAGCGGGCGTTTCGAGCTGACCACCAGAGCCGGTACCGTACTGACTCAGGGCGATAGGTTCCTTGTTGGCAGGCTGTTTGTAAATTTCATAGCTGCGATAATTGCGGTAGTCCGAGATCCTTTCCAGCTCCCGCATCGCGTGCTGTTCGTCGTCGTCCAGCAGCATGGCCATCAACTGATCACGCACCCGTAACGCCGATTTCGGCAAGTCTGCATCAAACAGCGTCGCCCCCTCTCCCAGGGTTGGATTTTTGATCACTTCTTCAAAAAACTGCCAGTATGCCTTGTATTCCGGCACCCACTCCCAGTCAAACCAGTAACATTCCTGGTCGGCACCAAAACGATGGTGTGCCAACTCCTTGTTCAGGTCTTCCAGTACCCGTTTGCCATCGTTAATGGACTGATAGATTGAATGACAAAGATTGCTGACAAATGCATTATTGAAACTTTCCCGCAAGGTCGATAATTGCTGCTGCTTCGCCACCAGAATATTGTTTTTGAGGCGATTATGAATACGATCAATCTCCCGCAATAACTCACACAACGACTTGAAGAAGCCATCGCTGTGTTCCTGGCGATAATCCGGGTTATAAACAATGGCATCAAGGGTCTGGCAGTTAAGGTTGTGCTCGGCAATTTGACGTTCAACGTCATAGGCGGATCCGTTCAGTTGCTGCAACAACTCCCGCGCCTGCGCTTCAATACCATCGACCAATACCCTGCCAGCGTCACTGTCAGCCTGTTCCAGCACCTGCTCTACGTCCATCTCCGGCCACAAGGCGCTGACCCGACGCAATGCGACTTCGGCACGCTCCGCCTGGTCACTGGTGACCTCCTGGCGGGCACTGAGACTCTTGCACGTCGCTTCACTGTCTTTCAGCTGCTGGGTCAAACGCCCCAGAGAGCCATCAAGATCACGGATACGAACATCCTGTGCTTCGGCCTTTTGCTGCAGCTGTTCAAACTCCGTCTCTACATCAGCAAAATCGGTCAGATCAACCCGCTCCAGCAACTGCTCGGCTTGCTGGAGCTGATAGTGGGTATCAACCATCTCTTTCATCAGGTCGGCAAACGACACAGGGCGCAGCAGGTTGATGGCATCAAGTAGCTGTAGCGACTCTTGCCAACTGGCCTGAGCCTCATTGGCCTGATCAAGCAGCCCCGTCAGCTCCTGTTGCTTGGCCGCCAGCGCCCGATCTCTTGCCCCGACACCAAAGACCAGTTCGGCATCATCCAGATCACAGCGGTAAATCGAATAGGCACCGGAACCCAGCCCTTCACGCGTCACACCGCGACGGGTGCGCCGCAATGCCTCACTGTCGGGCACTTGCTCTACCATGCCATAGCTGGCTTGCAGATACGCTTTGGCGGTGGCGTGTTCAAACGTCATCAGCTGAATAATGGAATTGGACGGCAAGGTCAGCCGCTCGCAGTCCTTGCGCGCCTTTTCACCTTGCACCACACGGGCACGACTGCCGCCTGGAATACTGCGCACCAGCTGCGCCGCCTCGGCTTCAAACTCGCGCTCAACAATGATGGAGAAGCGTGCACCACCGATATAACCCTCAATAGCGCTTTGCCATTGTGAGTCCGAAACCTCGACGTAATCGGCCAGCACCCTTGGATCCGCCTGCGGACATTCGCGCCGGATCAGCTCCAGTGCCTGACGGACGAAGCCGGGATAATTTAATTGACGAGTTTCCAGACTGTCGATATCGGCCTGCTTCTGGCTGATCCGATGCTGCAGCTGTTGCAGCTTCTGTTCACGACGGTCTGCCAACCGCGACACTTGATCGCGAATACTCTGGCCTGAACGTTCCAGCGACTCATCAAGAAAGCGCTGACGCCAGTCATTCACCAGCCGCTGCCGTTCACGGGCGCGATCCAGATGTTGCTCCAGCGGTGACAGATCGATCCAGTCCTTGCCCAGCAAGCGCTGTAAATCGATGCTACTGTCATCGTTCAGTGCCAGCACGGCCCTGGCCTGACCCATCAGGCTGCGCTCGGCCAGCGACGGAACATCCACGCTGATACTGCTGCGCTGCATGGCGCTATAAACCTGCCCGGTTGCCTTGAATCCGGTTTGTAATTGCTGATCCTGCTCCAGCAGTGGTAACGCTTGCTGCTGTAATGCACGACGGTGCATGGCAATGGCCTGCTCGGCAGCGTCCTTGTCTTGCAAGGCACAGATGCCCAAGCGGCGCGCCTCCATGGCAATCAGCTGTTCACGCAAGGCACGGCGGCGCTCCTGCGCCAGTTCACGCTCCTGCTCGGCCTCTTGCAGGCGTGAGCCTAACTGTTGCTGTTGCTGTTTGGCGCTGAGGTAATCCCGCTGATCGGCCAGAAACCGGCTTTTGACTGCGGTGTATGTTAATACCTGATGTTCCAGCCACTGATCGATATAACGACTCGCAGACACTCGTCCACGATTCAGCCGCTCAATCGTAGCGGCGAGGGATTTTGATTCTGCTTCCATGGCGTGAATGGTTTTCATCAAGTCCGACACGGATCGAATCGCATCGCCGAGATCACGGGCTTCCAGAATTTCGTTGGCAACAAAGCCATTGATGCTCTTGACCGGTTTATAAGCCATAAAGCGCGAGAATGTGCGCGCAGCATTGATAGCCTCGCGCTCGCCAACAGCATCAAAGCGGCCACGCAACGCCCCGTACAAACGCCGCAGATACTGTTTTTTTGTGTCGTATTGTTCGATGTTTAGCGTCGTGGCACTGTCCTTGCCACCGGTAAGGCGATTCCCCAGCCACTGTTTGAGACGGTTTAAGGGCACAACCAGCCGATTGCCATCGAGATCGTCTTGCAGAAAGTCAGACAGCGTCAGCTGCTCACCGGCAACGATGTAAAACTGGATGTCATTCTGACGCGCTATTGGTTGACTGCCCGCTTTGTCGAGGGATGCCGACACGCCAATCACTGCCGTAAAGGCTTCGCCCGGCTCATTGCCGGTCGGATGAAATACCGCTGCCAGATACCCCACCGCACCATCAGGCCTGGCATAGCTGCCGTCATCACAGCCCAACACATAACTGGCCAAGGTGCGGACGTTTTTGCCCCGGCCACGCTGGGTGGCTTCATCCTGACCGGGGTTGTAGTTAAACAGCGTATCGTGGGCAGCAGTCATAATGGTCTGGATCGCATCCGCAGCCGTGGTTTTACCGGAACCGTTACCACCAGAGAGCAGGTTAATCGGGCCAAATTCAAATTCCGTCGCGGGAATATTGCCCCAATTCACATAGATAAACTTTTTCAGAAACATGGTTATTCCTCGCTGCCCTGCTGGCTGACTTTCGGCTGGCTGGCGTCATGTCTGGCCAGGTGGTCGCCAGGTGCTGTTTCAATCTCAGCAAACAGACTCGGGCCAGACCCTTGCTCTCTGTCGTCGGCTGTTGGTGTGTCTTGATTCGGGCAATTCGGGTTCTGGTCATCGACGGCAGCACCGGCAAGGTCTGGCGCTGGCTTCTCACCGTCCAGCACCTCGTCACCTAACACCTCGTCACCTAACACCTCATCAACTAATAAGGCAGACAGTACCTCGTCGGAGACATAACTCATGATCATCGGCCGAATACGTAACCAGGTATCGCCATCCGACAACTGCTCATCGCTGTTCAAATGCACCAGCCGCAGTTGGCGCAAGCGCCGGAACAGCGCCTTACGCTCGGTGAGATTGTCTGGCAGAGCCCGCTTCAGCAAGTTTTTCATGGCGATACCCAACGCCTCCAGCGGCACCATGACGCAACCTTGCTCATCCACGGCACCTTCTCTCAAGGCCTTGTCATATTGGGCGCGCAGTACCAGTGTCAAGGCAACTTCGTGCTGATTCAGCCGCACTCGAAAGGCCTGGCTGTGTTCAAAGCCGACATCCTCGGCCATACCCGGCACCACAGCACCAGGAGGAATCACCCGTAAAAAGCAAAAACGCCGGTCGTGCAATACCCGCATGCCAATCAACTGCAAGTAATCCTGCACCAGCTCATCAATACGCAAATACCGGTCGTATAGCTGTTGTTCAATCTGGCTTTCGTCACGGCAAATTACGCCGTAATCGAGTAGCCGCATCAATACTTCAGAAAAGTCGCGCAGGCTGATACCGGCCTTTTCCAGCTGTTTTTCAATCAGAGTCAACATGCGTTATTCCGTTGGCTGAGGCTGGTCTTTCGCCACCAGCTCGAAGATAAAATGATCTTTACCGATAAAATAGTGATCGGCATCACCGGGAGGCAAAGCCGCTTCTTCAGGCCGCTCCTGGCTGACGACAAAGCGGAACTCACTGCTGCTATCGGCAACCGCGCTGTCAGCAGCACCCAGACTGATGGCATGGGCGACAGCGATAAAATCAGCGGCGTTGTGAATTGGTAATTCGCGAGTGGAAACCCGTTGGCCGGAGCCAAGGTGAGATTGCAAATACCGGCGCAGCGCTTGCTGATTCACCAGAAATGCCTGATCCAGCAGCTGCTGGATATAACTTTGTTTACGCGCATCCATGTCTACCTCGCCCTGGCCTGGATCCAGTATCGCAGCCATGCGCTGACGGCTGCGAGGGGGTGCCAACCGCACTTGGGCCGGATCAATAAAGCCGATGGTGGGCACCGCCATTTGTTCACCGGCCAGGGCCAACAGCGCATCTTGTCGAGTCTGCGGCAACTCGGCCAGTCGCTTGCACACCGCCAGCACATCATTGTGCCGCTGCGATGCCAGATAGCTCATCTGCCGCATGATAATATCCGCCCGTTTGGTAAATCCCTGCAGCGCCCGCCGTAACGCCGGCAGCATGATTTCCGAGGCATTACCCAAACGCTGCTCAATGCCATCCAGAATCCACCACAGTAGCGACTGGCCAGGCTGCACCTGCTCGGGTAATAACTCACGTAAACGTTTTTCGGTGGCGATCTTGAACTTGTCATCCTTGCGCCGGATGGTACGAATCAAACCCTCAATCCGGTCACGATGGCGCTCGACATTATCCGCCGACAGCCGCACCGACAGATCCGGTTGAAAGCGGTTTTCCATAAAATCAAAAAAGGCATCACTGGCATGCTGAACCAGCAACTGGTCTTCCATTTCCTGCACCAGATCGCGCTTGCGTTCATCCAGTTCGGCAATCACATCGGTAAAATCACTGATAATACGTTCGGAATATTCAAAGGCATCCAGCAGATCATACACATCCCCGCGCTCAACAAAGCTTTCCAGCGCATTACGGGTGTTGCGGGTATTGCGATGCCGGGTGCGCGCCGTAGCGCGGGATTCGTTCACAAAAGGCTCGGTAAACTCGCGGCCGTACCGGGTCAATGAAAACGTGCTGTGTAACGTCGCCTGATCCACCTGCTTGTCGATCCAGCCATGCTCCATTAACAGGCTGAGAATCCACCCGGCCTGTTCCCGCGTGCCCCGGAACCCGGCTTGATCCTTGTCGGTTTCTTCACCCTCACCCAGATCATCGACACTGGCAAGCTGGGGCTTGCGCACCAGCACTTCCTGAAAAATCTCTACCAGCTGGTCACGCACCAGAGCATGGCCGTAATCCGCGTTGGCAGAGCTGTACGAGCGTTGATACAGCTCACTCAAACATGCGACCACCTGGGCGCGGTATTTGCCCGTCAAGGGGCGAAAAAAATGTTCTCGTTGCTGTAGAAAAAACATATGTTAGCGGGATCCATACCAAAAACAGACGTCAAGTATAGCCTGACGCCCGAGGGTTAAACGGCCAAATCAAAACAACGGCCAAATCAAAAATAGCGGAATCATAAACTGCGCGATACGCGGTTCAGCAATTCAATGGCAGCCTCGACTTCCACCTTGCGCACGGCAACACTTTCAATGTTGCAGCCCACCGGCACACCCAGAGTATCGGCAAAGGCCTTCAGTTCGCGCCAGTTGGCTTCGGAATAATTAACCGACTGTTCGAGAATATCGTGGGCATGCAGCAATTCATTTTCCAGCCAGCGTGGAATGCTGATCCCCAGCCATTTCATAAAATTCAGCGTTTGTACGGAACCACAGGGGGTCAGAGTGAAGATCACTGGCACCAGATCAATACCCTGCTCACGGCCAGCGTAATAATAATCGGACAGAAAATCTTTCGACGCCTGCAGATCGTAAACACCCTGGGAAATAAAAAACGAACAGCCCTGACGAATTTTTTCAAACACCCGCACATGTTCGTCGCCCTTGGCGCGATGACGCTCCGGGATCGTCACACCGCCCATCAGCAACTCTGGCCGTACCTGTTGTTTAAGATCGTAAGCTTCGGACATGGTCATACTGACCGACTGATCTTTTGAGGCCGCCCCGACAAACACGGTCATATTATTTGTGGCGGAGGCCTGATTGAGGAAGCGGCTTAATTCCTCACGTGAGTATTTTCCAGCGGCACGGTAAATGATTTTGGGCAAATCCAGAGCCGCCAGCTGGTGACGACTATAGTCAAAACAATCGAGGGTTTCGATGAATGGAAACGGGCGCCTTGCTGACGTCCGCGACGCCTCATCCTGAATATCGTACAGTACTAACCCGTCTATCGGCAGCGACTGCAACCGTTGCATTTGCAGCTTGGCGATCTCCACAATCCGTTCTGGATCGGTGCCTTTTTTCGGTGGCACTATGCCGTACAGCACAATGCCGCTTTCCCTGTTACGGATTTTTTCAGTAAGCATAATGACGATTCCAGAACCAGTGATCTCATAATCCACCGGCGCAGTCGGCAGATCAAACAAAGACGACATATTAACCCAGCTTGGCTTGAGGCGCTAAACCCCTGAATTGACAACTGATTTTGTAAATTCTGGGGAACCGGAGCAGCTCTCGGGTACTCCATACAGAAGGATATATATAGACCGATCGTACTGGCCCAACAGGCGGCCTGAATGGTAGGGTAAACACCTCTGAACGACAGGAAGCCTATTCACTACCCATGAACATACCCTCAACACGGCCAAACCCGCTGAACAAATTTTTAAAGATGGAATCCGCCGGTGGCATTCTGCTGATGCTTGCCGCATTGCTGGCCATTATTTTTGCCAACTCCCCACTGGAGTCCTTTTACAATCTGCTACTGGAAACGCCGGTAGAAGTCCGAATTGGTGCACTACACATCGCCAAGCCGCTGCTGCTGTGGATTAATGACGGCCTGATGGCCATCTTCTTCTTTATGGTTGGCCTGGAACTGAAGTACGAATGGCTCGAAGGTGAACTGCAAGACAAGCGCAACGTGGTATTACCCGGCGTTGGTGCCCTTGGCGGCATGCTGGTACCCGCACTGATCTATGTTTACTTCAACCACTCAAACGCCATTGATATTCAGGGTTGGGCCATCCCGGCCGCCACCGATATTGCGTTTGCCCTCGGCATCTTGGTGTTACTTGGCTCCCGCGTCCCCACCAGCATCAAAATATTCCTGACCTCGCTGGCCATTTTTGACGACATTGGAGCCATCGTTATTATTGCCGTGTTCTACACCGACAATATCTCCATGACAGCGCTCAGTGTTATCGCCTTGTGTCTGCCAGTGCTGTTCCTGATGAATCGATTTCAGGTTGAATCCAAAAGCGTTTACATGCTTTTGGGCGCCATTATGTGGGTATCGATGTTGAAGTCTGGCGTACACGCAACCTTGGCGGGCATTATTCTGGCGATGTTTGTGCCTATGCGACTGGATCGCCGCCCGGATTACTCACCCGCCCACCAGCTGGAACAAGACCTGCATCCGGTCGTGGCGTTCTTTATCTTGCCAATTTTTGCCTTCGCCAACGCGGGCCTGAACCTCACTGGAATCGGCATGGATCAGCTGCTGCACCCGGTGCCCGTCGGTATTGCGGCGGGCCTGTTCATCGGCAAACAGCTGGGTATTTTTGCGTTTTGCTGGCTCACCATCAAAGTCGGCTGGGCCAAATTGCCGACCGGTGTTTCCTGGCTAACGCTCTACGGCACCGCCACGCTATGCGGCGTCGGTTTTACCATGAGTCTGTTTATTGGTTCGCTGGCGTTTGAAGGCGGTGGCATCGACAACACCTTTGATGAACGGTTGGGCATTATTGTAGGTTCTTTGGCATCCGGCATTGTCGGCTTTCTGATCCTGAGGAAAAGCCTGGGCAAGCCTGCAGTAACAGCTAACAGCTAAACATCAGCATCAATGTTTAAACCAAAAAAAGCCCGGTCATCCTGACCGGGCTTTTTTTGAGGTGTTCCAGGGCACTGAAGGAACTCGATGGTTATAATGTAATCGCGTGATTATCTGGCATTGATCAAAGCAGCAAATTCAGTGTAGCCGCCAACGTGCTCGGCGCCGATAAATATTTGCGGCACTGTATCAACTGGCTTGCCGACGGTTTTTTCCAGATCCGCCTTGCTGATGCCTTCCACATTGATATCAATGTATTTGAAATCCAGTTCTTTGATTTCACACAGTTCTTTGGCACGACGACAGTAACCACAGCCTTCACGACCAAAAATAGTGACACGTTTCATAAGTATGTTCTCCAGCAGCAAAGGTAATGGCTGGCTGCCCAACTCAGTACCTGCATGAGTATAAAACAGGTACAAACCAGGGCCAGTCCGTAGTAGAAAGTATGCCCATAGTCTAAAGCGATAGAACACCCAGCGTTAAATCAAAATTTACTATAACAACCATAGCCATCCAGATAGTTGCCCAGATAGCCAATACACCCGACCAATCTGGCCAATGAACCCGGTGATGTGAATCACTACAGGCGGCATCAACCCGGTTGCAATTCAAATATTAGTATATTCTAATACAGGAATATTAATTCTGCGGGGCTTCTGCCGCCGCCCCAAAAGTTAACAAAGGATGCCATCTATGCTGACTTCACGTTTGATGCTGAGCCTTGGCCTGACTGCCCTGCTGGCCCTGCCTGCCGACGCTCTGGAAACCCGCACACTGCAAACCAGCCAGATTCCGGTGTTTTACGATCTCGAAGCCACGCTGGAAGCCGTTAACGAAAGTACCATATCGGCCCAAACCAGCGGTGCTATCCAGGCTGTCCATGTTGATATAAACGACCGCGTTAAAAAGGGCACCTTGCTGATCGAAATCGACAACACCCAGCAACAAGCACAATTGGCTCAGGCAGAAGCCCAGCTAGCCCAGGCAGAAGCTCAAAATGAAGACGCCCAGATTCTGCTCAAACGTAACCAGCGATTACTGAAACAAGGCACCATTTCCCAGGGCCTGTTCGATAGCGCCGAAGCCCAGGCCAAAAGCACCGCTGCGGCGGTGGCTGCAGCCAATGCCAACGTTCGCCAGGCCCGCACCCAGCTGTCCTATACCCGCGTCATTGCGCCCTATTCTGGTATCGTCAAGGCACGCATGGTACAGGTCGGCGAACTGGTGAATCCGGGTCAACCAATGATGACAGGGCTGGCATTACAGCCGTTACGTGCGGTGGCCGATTTGCCCCAGAGTATCGCCAGCCACTTTCAAGCCAGTCGTGATCAAGCCAGTCAGGCAGCAACCGCCATTCAGGTACTTGTCGGTGACCAGATGACCTCGATCAGTGCCGACAAAATCACACTTTATCCTTATGCCGATGCCCGTTATCACAGTGTCCGTCTGCGGGCCGAGTTACCGGCAGACGACAATCGTCATTTATACCCTGGCATGTGGGCACGGGTTCGCCTGCCCGCAGGTGCACGTGAAGGCATATTGATCCCCCAAAGCGCCATCGTCAGGCACTCCGAAGTGACCTCGGTTTATATTCTGGACGGCAAACAGTTAAAAATGCGTCAGGTGCGCCTGGGTAACAGCCGCAACGGCGAAGCAGAAGTTCTGGCGGGCCTCGTGGCAGGTGACAT
Organism: Candidatus Thalassolituus haligoni; assembly: GCF_041222825.1. NCBI lineage: Bacteria > Pseudomonadati > Pseudomonadota > Gammaproteobacteria > Oceanospirillales > Oceanospirillaceae > Thalassolituus > Candidatus Thalassolituus haligoni. The sequence goes on along the minus strand of NZ_CP139482.1, from coordinate 2,026,218 downwards.
CATCGCCATCGACGGCTACGCGGCACTGGCTGCCATTGCCCAACAGGCCGTAGCGGCTACCTCCAACCACGCTGGAGAATAAACGTCATGTCCGCAGATAAGTCAGCAATGCTGGGGATTTCCGGCAAAACCGCCCGCGCTTTCCAGAATTCAGCCATCACGCCTTTACTGGCGCTGGTTGGCCTGCTGTTGGGGTTCTTCGCGGTGATGATCACCCCGAAAGAAGAAGAGCCGCAAATCGACGTAACCTTTGCCAACGTCTTTATTGGTTATCCGGGTGCCAGCGCCCATGAAGTGGAACAGCTGGTGGCCATTCCGGCAGAACAGGTACTGTCGGAGATCAAGGATGTCGACGACATTTTCTCCATCAGCCAGCCGGGCCAAGCGATTCTGACGATCGCCTTCAAGGTCGGCGTGCCACGAGAAACCGCCATCCTCAACCTCTACAACCAGGTACACAGCAACGCCGACTGGTTCCCTGAGAATCTGGGGGTCAGCCAGCCCGTCATCAAACCCATGGGCATTGATGACGTGCCGATCATGGCCATTACCCTGTCCTCGGACGATAACAGCGTTGCTGCCGCCGACCTGACCCAGGTCGCCCACGCATTGGAAACCGAACTCAAACGTATTCCCGGCACCCGTGACATCTACAGTATTGGTGAACACTCTGCCGTGGTGCAGGTAAAACTTGATCCGGCCCGCATGAATGGCTACGGCCTGGCGTTTGACGATGTCCGTAACGCGCTGATGAGTGCCAATGCCGGAGGTCAACGCCTGCCGCTGGTGCAAAACAACGAAGTCATTCAAATACAGGCCGGGGCATTCCTGCAAAACAGCGCCGATCTGGGCCAGCTGATTGTCGGCAAAACCACTGCCGGACTGGTCTACCTGGCCGACGTCGCCGACATTCACCAAGGAGCCGACACCCCTGAGCAATTTGTCATGCATCGGGATCTGGGCGACAGCAACAGCAAGGCCGCCGTGACCATTGCCATTGCCAAACAACCCGGCACCAATGCCATCGACATCACCCAATCGATTGAGCAGCGCCTGGTTGACCTCAAGGAACGCGTGATCCCCCACAATATAGATGCCGACGTTACCCGCGATTACGGCGTCACCGCCAAAGCCAAATCCGACAAGCTGATTGCCAAGCTGCTGTTTGCCACCACCGCCGTCGTGATTCTGGTATTGGCCACCATGGGTTGGCGCGAAGCCATCATTGTTGGCGGCGCTATTTTTATCACCTTGGCGATCACCCTGTTTGCCAGCTGGGTCTGGGGCTTTACCTTGAATCGGGTGTCGCTGTTCGCGCTGATTTTCTCCATCGGCATTCTGGTTGACGACGCCATAGTGGTGGTAGAAAACATTCACCGGCACCTGCACATGGGCAGCAAAAAACTGCTGGAAGCCATCCCCTGCGCCGTTGACGAAGTCGGTGGCCCGACCATTCTCGCCACCTTCACCGTCATCGCCGCCCTGATGCCCATGGCGTTTGTCTCCGGCCTGATGGGCCCCTATATGAGCCCCATCCCGATCAATGCCTCAACCGGCATGCTGATCTCGCTGGTGGTGGCTTTTGTAGTAACCCCCTGGCTGTCTTACAAGCTGCTCAAGCGCCATTTACCGGAAGGCACTGCCGCTCATGATGAAGAACAACCCGCCATCTCAAAGCTGCACCGGTTTTTCCAGAAGCTGATGTCACCGTTTCTTGAAGGCGCTGGCGCGACGAAAAAACGCATCCTGTTATTCGTTGGTATTACCGGCCTGATCGTGGTTGCCGTCGCGTTACCGGCAACGGAACTGGTGGTACTGAAAATGCTGCCGTTCGACAACAAATCAGAATTCCAGGTAGTCGTCGACATGCCGGAAGGCACCCCCGTAGAACAAACCCTTAGGGTGCTGGATGAACTGACCGACGAACTGATGCAAGTACCGGAAATCCGCGATGTCCAGCTGTATGCCGGTACGGCCGCGCCGATCAACTTCAATGGTCTGGTACGTCAGTACTACCTGCGGGGCTTACCGAATCAGGGCGACATTCAAGTGAACCTGGTCGACAAACATCATCGTGACCGTAAAAGCCACGACATTGCCCGCTCGGTACGGGAACCGCTACAAGCCATTGGCAACAGGCTGAATGCCAACGTCAAGATCATTGAAGTGCCACCCGGCCCACCGGTCATGGCCCCGATCGTGGCCGAAGTCTACGGCCCGGAATACAGTCGCCAGATCACTGCCGCCAAAGCATTACGTGGCCTGTTTGAAACCACCACCGATATTGTTGATGTCGACGACTACATTGAAGCCGATCAGCAAAAGTGGATTGTGAATATCGACCGCCAGCGCGCTTCCCTGCTCGGCGTTGCCCAGGCCAGCATCGTCCAGGCCATCAGCACCGCCCTGGGTGGCGAAGACGTCAGCTATCTACACACCCACGCCGATGCCGAAGACCACCCCGGCGCCAACAGCAAATACCCCTTGCCCATTCGACTTGAACTCAACGAAGGCGACAAGGTCGGCCTGAACCAGCTGCTGGTCATGAAAGTCAAAGCCGCCGACGGCAGCCTGGTATCGTTAGCCGACGTAGTCAGCATCCGCAAAACCATCACCGACAAGAGCATCTACCATAAAAATCTGCAACCGGTGGTGTTTGTCACCGCCGACATGGCCGGAGAACTCGACAGCCCGCTCTACGGCCTGTTTGGTATCTCGTTTGGAATGGAAGATGCCGGACTCAACTGGCAACAATGGTTTATTCAGCAACCTGCTCTCACTGACGACATCAGCATGAAATGGGATGGCGAATGGCAGATTACCTACGAAACCTTCCGCGATATGGGTATTGCCTACGGCGTCGGCATGATCCTGATCTACCTGCTGGTGGTTGGCCAATTTCGCAGCTACTTGGTGCCGCTGATCATTATGGCCCCGATTCCACTGACCGTGATTGGCGTCATGCCGGGCCACGCCCTGTTTGGTGCCCAGTTTACTGCCACCTCCATGATCGGCATGATCGCACTGGCGGGCATCATCGTGCGTAACTCCATCCTGCTGGTCGACTTCATCAATCAGCAGCTGGAAGAAGGCATGCGTTTTGAAGACGCCGTAATCACCTCCGCCGCAGTACGGTCACGGCCTATTGTACTGACCGCCGTCGCCGCCATGATTGGCGCATTCTTTATTCTGGATGATCCAATCTTTAATGGCCTGGCGATCTCACTGATTTTCGGCATCATGATTTCAACGCTGTTGACCCTGATCGTAATTCCACTGCTGTACTTCTCGCTGATGCCCAAAAACCTGGGCGAACAACTGAGGGGAGAAGTGGCAACATCATAAACGTCATCGCGTTATGACACGGTCAACCAGCTATTAGGCCCCATGTTTGGGGTCTAATAGCTGATAATGCCCCCCAAAAGATGCGGTGCTGGTTTGAAGCTGGCAGGAGGCCGGTCGTCCTGTTTTCGGTATGCCTGTTCTTTGCGTCACAAACCAGACTATTCACTCGTTACCGTTGTATTCCCACGCGGGGCATGAGAACGAGAAACTCCAGCGGCCAGTCAACCTACTTGCTTTTCCAGATTTGAGCCACGGCTCGATCACTGCCCAGCAGTCCAACGATCAGGCAGACCAGGCCTGCAATCAGAAAAATACTGCCTGGCAGTAAACCGCCCCACATGGCTGCTTTTACGGCAACGTATAACGCTCCACTGGCAATCACCAGAAACAGGTAACCGACCACCAGCAAGATTCTGCGAAATGAAGGTTTGTAACTGTATTCGCCTTCACCTTTTTCAAACAGGTTAAGAAGAGGAGCAAACAGCTGTTGTAGTTGGTTTTTCATAAACGTTATGGAGAGCCTGTATAAGAAGATCTGCGGCGGGAATCCGTTGCCAACGGCGCTTTGAGTATCGTTGGCTGTCGTTTGACCCGGCCAAAAGAGCGCTACAATATCAATCTTTGCTGTCGGAAACCAACGCCACCCCGGCCATCCACTCCGATCGCTCACTCTTGCCTCTATTGTCTATATTGCCTGCTGTCGATTACCTATCCAGTCGCCAGGAAGGGCCGTGCTGAATCTGCCATACCGCTGTGCTGAGCAGCAGTCCATACAACAAGCAAAACATCCACATGTTCCTGACGAATAGTTTTATGATGACGTAATCACACAGCATCCACATAACGACCCACACAGCTATCCCCCTCACAACGACCCAAAACCACCACAGGAGCCACTTGTGACTGATCTGATTGATATCCGCCACATCAAGGGTTGGCATGCCCATGTGTATTTTGATGCATCCACTCTGGAGCAAGCCCGCAATCTGTGTTTTGCCCTGGCCGAGACATTTCCAGCCATTCAAATGGGTCGAGTACATGAAAAACTTGTCGGCCCACATCCAGACTGGAGCTGCCAGTTGGCCTTTGCCAATGAGCTGTTTTCCAGCGTGATGGGGTTTCTGGCCTTGAACCGCCACGGTCTTACAGTGTTTATTCACCCGATTACCGGACAAGACTTGATTGACCACCGCGACCGAGCCATCTGGATGGGTGCTATTCGTCCACTCACACTGGAGAATCTGCCGGATTTTGGTGTGGTTTACGACCTGTTATCAAACCAGACTCTCTGATCGGAGGCTGCCAGGGACGTTCTTAATGAGAGAGCGGGTTACACCCGGCCCGTCGCTAAAAAAAGAGCTAACCTTGGTCTGGGAAGTTCATATGGAGCATTTATTAAATCGTAAGCTGAAAGGTAATCGTGGTACTCGCGTTAAAGAACATACACAGCGTGCAAAGAAAATAGCAGCTGTGATATGGACGAGATTTCACGTTGGCCCGTACCAATATCAAGTCAAGCATCTGAAGTGGTATCTGGATACAAAAAATTCGACACCTTAAGCCTGATACGCAGTATCGTCATGGGCTGACAGTAAAGAATATAATTATCGCATTGGGAAAGGAAAGTGACTGGAGAGGTGGGCTGGGTAAGTCTGGCTGGCGATGAAGTGTCGAACGCCTGCAATCCGACGGCACGCTTTGGTTTCCAATCAGTGCATATCGAGCAAGCTCGACACCCACTGACCGGACGCTATAGGTACTTTTTGGAATTCGTCAAACACTTACGTTTGATAACCCTAAGATTAGGTCTGCTTTGTTCTTTTATTAAACTCTCCCGCCCACACCTTTAAACTTCTCCACAAACGCAGCGATCTTTTGAAACACGTTCTGTTTTTTAGTCAGGTATTGCGGGTTTAACGGGCTCATCTTAGGCAGAATGGCATTGAGCTCTGTTCCTGCGTCGCTGGCATACTCCCGTTTAAGAGATGTCGTGATATAGCGCTTCGCGGCTTCGTGATTCAGGTTCTCAGTATTTATCAGCTCTTCTGCCTCACGCTGTTGTTCAACTTGGGCGAAGGAAAAGAAGGCTTCGATCACGCTGGCCTTCTCACCAATCTGGTCAAGGTCGGTTTGATTAATGAAGTCCACCACTAGGCTTTCTTTAGCGCGGTTGCCAAGGCTGGCACGGATCACCCGGCGCACTTCGTCAACCAAGTCGGCTTTGCTTTTAGTTTTCTTGTTGTGCTCGAAAATTAGCTCCAGAATGTAATCAAGGTTGATCTCTAGTGACTTGAGCAGGTCTACCTCAAACACCACGTCATCCCAGTCAATGGTGGATTTTTCTTTTTCCTCTGCCGATTTTTGGCGACGCTGCCAGTCACGGATGTCGTTGTAAGTAGAACGGTAATCCTGAATTTTTCGATCAGCTGGCAGGCGTATAGTCTGCAACTCAGCCAGTTTTTCATCATCTAAGTAATGTTCTGCTTTAAACGCCTCGACCGCTTCTGGGTCGCTCATGTCCACGTTTTGAAGGGCTTTCAAGCTGGCAAACTCATCATAGTTTTGCAGCACATTCTCTACGCGCAGGTATTCGCCAAAAAGTTTGGCAAAATCTTTTTTATCGGATTCTTTTTCAATGGCGGCCGGATCAGGAAAGCGCTGTTCCAACTCGCTCACCACATCCATAAAGCCGCGCCGCGCTTCACCGGTGACTACATCGGTAAAGCCATCCATGTATTCCTTGTAGCTTTTTTCTAGCACCACGTTTTTGGTATTTTTATCGCCAAACAGCGTGATAGCATCCACGGTTGCCTTTTCTAGGTCTCGGAATGTAACAATATTGCCGAAGGTTTTGGTGGCGTCATAAATACGGTTGGTGCGCGAAAAGGCTTGCATCAAACCGTGGTAACGCAGGTTTTTATCGACGAACAGCGTATTAAGCGTAGGGGCATCAAAGCCGGTGAGGAACATTCCTACGACGATCAGCAAATCAATTTCTTTGGTTTTCACCCGCTTGGCCAAATCACGATAGTAATTCTGGAAGCCGTTGCTATCGACACTGAAATTGGTTTTAAAGAAGGCGTTGTAATCGCCTATCGCCGCGTTTAAAAACTCTTTGGCGCTGCTATTCATGGCCCTATCCATGCCAGACAGATCAAAGCTTTCATCCAGAATGTCACCCACCGCATCCTGCTCTTCATTGGCGGCAAAGGAGAAAATGGTGGCGATTTTTAGCGGCTTTTCGCTATTTTTATTGGAAGGGTCAGCCTGCAAACTATTCAGCGACTCATAATAGAGCTTAGCGGCATCCACACTGCTCACGGCGAACATGGCATTAAAGCCTTTCGCGTTCGTCTGTAATCTATGGGTCTTCTGACGATAGGTGTTCAAAATGTACTGAGAAATTTCGCGAATACGCTCTGGGTGTAACAGCGCCTCTTTGTTTTCAGCGGCCGATAGTTTTTTCACGTCCTGCTCGGTTTCAATGGCCTTAAATTTGTGGCGCACATCGTTGTAGTCCACCTTGAACTTGAGCACTTTCTCATCGCGTATCGCGTCGGTAATTACATAAGAATGCAACTCACGGCCAAATACACTGGCAGTGGTTTCTGCACCTAAAGCGTTGAGCGGGAAGATGGGCGTGCCGGTAAAGCCAAACTGATAGAAGCGTTTGAACTTCTTGTTCAGGTTTTTCTGCGCTTCACCAAACTGGCTGCGGTGGCATTCATCAAAAATAAACACCACCTGCTTGTTGTAGATGGGCAGGTCGCCTTCGCTCTTCATCAGGTTGTTAAGCTTTTGGATGGTGGTGACGATGATTTTGTTATCGTTTTTATCCAGATTTTCTTTGAGCTTAGCGGTACTGTCAGAGCCGTTCACGCTATCGGGCGAAAAGCGCTGGTATTCTTTCATGGTTTGAAAATCTAAATCTTTTCGATCCACCACAAAAAATACTTTGTCGATAAACTCAAGCTCAGTGGCCAAGCGAGCCGCTTTAAAGCTGGTTAAGGTTTTACCCGAGCCGGTGGTATGCCAGATAAACCCGCCGCTTTCTGGCTTGCTCCAGGTTTTTGCCTCATAAGAGCTTTTCACCTTCCACAAAATACGCTCGGTGGCAGCAATCTGGTAGGGGCGCATCACCAGTAATGTGTCACTCACATCAAACACCGAATAATGCAGCAACACATTGAGCAGGGTGTGCTTCTGAAAGAAAGTCGCGGTAAAGTCTTTCAGGTCTTTAATCAGGTTGTTATCGGCCTTCGCCCAGTTCATGCTGAAGTCGAAGCTGTTTTTGTTACGCTGGGTGGTATTGGCAAAATAGCGGCTATCGGTGCCGTTAGAGATAACAAACAACTGCAAGTACTTATACAGCGAATCCTCGCTGTTAAAGCTCTCTTTGCTGTAACGATGTACTTGGTTAAAGGCTTCACGAATCGCTACGCCACGCTTTTTCAGCTCGATTTGTACCAGCGGTAAGCCGTTCACCAGAATAGTCACATCGTAGCGGTTGGCATGGCTGCCCGTTTGTTCAAACTGCTTGATCACCTGCACCTTGTTGCGGGTGATGGTGTTTTTATCCAGCAGATAAATATTTTTGATGCGGCCATCGTCAAACACAAAGTCGTGAATATAGTCATCGTGAATCTTTCGCGTTTTATCCACGATAGTATCACTAGGCTTATCCAGATACGTTTCCACAAAACGCCGCCACTCACCTTCGGCAAATTGCACATTATTGAGCGTTTGCAACTGCTCGCGCACATTGGCCAGCATGGCTTGCGGGTTATTCAAACCCGGCAGGTACTCATAGCCCTGATTTTGCAAATCCTGAATCAGCTCGCGCTCTAAGGCATCTTCGCTCTGGTAGCTCTCGGCCACTTTCCAATCTTTGTTGTATTTATCCAGAACGATAAAGTTGTTCGATTCAGCGATGGTTTTATAATCCATCATACGTCGTAATCCTTTTTAAGCAGTTTTTTAACTTCCCGATCAAAGTCTGATTCGATGCGTTGTTGCTTGTTAAATTGGTCGTATTCCGCATAGGCTTTTTGCTCAGCTAGCTTGCGAGACACTTTGCCGTAACCTTCAAGAATTTGATACTCATTGAATGCCAGAAACTTGTTCACGCTCTCGGTAAAGCTTTCCATGGTAAAGGTGTTACGCCGTTCAATAATGCCCTCGATGTAATCAAAAAACGCCGACACGGCACGTTCCAGCTTTTTAATGTCATCTTCACTTAAATAATTTTTCGCGACCGTCGCATCCGATTTTAATACCCGACCTTCCGGTGCATTTTTATAGGTGCTCATACCCATCAGAGGTTTGTTGGCATCGGCCTTCAGAGAAATAATCTCGGCGGCGGTATGGCCGGTAATGGCAAAATGAAACTTATCTTGCACATGGGCGTAGAACTGCTGGGTGGTTTGGGATTTTGAGTCGTAATCGATGCTGCACTCGGCGAAAATATCGGTAATCTGTTGATAGATGCGCCGCTCGCTGGCGCGTATAGAGCGCACCCGCTCCAATAGCTCACGAAAGTAATCTTTGCCAAATAAGCGGCCATTTTTTAAACGCTCATCATCCATGGCAAAGCCCTTGATGATGTATTCTTTGATCAGCGCTGTTGCCCAGATACGGAACTGGGTGGCCTGCGCCGAATTCACCCGGTAACCGACCGAGATCACTGCATCAAGGTTATAATATTGCGTCTGATAGTTCTTGCCGTCTTCGGCAGTTGTTTCCAAAATGGAAATAACTGAATCCTGCTGTAACTCATTGCTTTCAAATATGTTTTTCAAGTGCTTGGAGATAGCAGGCACCCCCACACCAAACAACTCAGCCATGCGTTTCTGGGTTAACCAGAGGGTTTCGCCGCTTAGCAGTACCTCGACTTTTACTGCGCCATTAGGGGCTGTATAGAGCAAAAACTCGGTGGTTTGGTCTTGCAGGCTCAGGTTAGGCATGGCTTTATCCTTGCGTCTCAACGGTGGCGCTGGCGGCAGCGTCTGCCTGCGGCCAAAAGCCGTAATTGCTGACCAAGTGGTTCAGTAGCAAGCCTACTGTATTCTTTTCAGGCCCACTGGATTCAGCGATGGTTTTGTATTCCTTCACAGTAGAAGCTCCCAATGGCCCGTTTTCTTAGCACCAATCCGTTTTACTAACGTTTGTTCTTTAAGCTTTTTGATTCTGCGCTCAATGGTACTGATCGCCTTACCCGTTTGCTCAGCCAACACCGCATTGGTGATGGTCGGGTCTATTCTCATAAATTCGAGAATGGTCTGATCGAGAGGAGACAATTTTAAACCCGCATTTAAACCCGCGTTTAAACCCGCATTTTTAATGGGCTGCGCCGAACCTTCCTCAATCGCATCCCGTATCATGTGCAGCATAAATTCGATAAATGGCGAACAATCGGTGTTGGCGGTGCTGCTGCGGATGGCCAGGTAATACGCCTGCTGATGCTGATACACCAGGCTTTCAACGGGGATATTGATAAAGATGGTTTGCCACTGCGACAGAATCAGGGTTTGCCACAACCGCCCCATACGGCCATTACCATCAGAGAAAGGATGGATAAACTCAAATTCGTAATGAAAAACGCAGCTGGCAATCAGAGGATGTATATCCGTATCCGCCAGCCAAGCCAGCAGTTTCTGCATCAGCTTTGGTACTCGATCGGCCTGCGGGGCCATATGCACCACCTGATCGCCCGACATGACACCCACGCCCTGACTGCGGTATCTGCCCGCTTCGTCAATCAAGCCTTTCATCAAAAGCCGGTGGGCGGCCAACAGATCCTTGTTATCAGCGGGCTGCCAGGTGCTGATAGCATCATACGCCGCAATGGCATTCTGCGCCTCCAACACCTCTTTGGGTGGTGCAATCACCCGCTTACCGTCAAGCATGGCGGTAATTTGCGTTTGTGACAGGGTATTGCCTTCAATCGCTAACGACCCCTGTACCGTGCGCATACGATTCACTTTGCGCAGACGCAGCAGTTTCTCCTGTTCAAACTCAGCGGTTAAGCGTCCAACCGCCTGGCTGATATCGGCCACAAGGTTGAGAATCTCAGCGGTGATGGTGAACGGCGGTTGATAGCCCATATCAGGCGGCTACCTCTAAATCTGGCTTGGGAAAGCTAAGCAGCAAATCGCGGTAATATTCGTATTGCTGTTGGCGCAGTTCTATTTCGCGGGGTAAGCCTTCGGTGATTGAGCTGGTTAGAGCGTCGAATTTATCCAAGATGGCGACGATGCGGGCTTGTTCGGCAAGTGGAGGAACTGGAACTTTCATTTTATTCAGTGCTGTTAGAGTAATAGTCTTTTGTGCTGCACCAACAGCTACTGCATTAGCTTGTTTAAAAAAATCAGAACTTTGAAGTACATGATATAGATATTTTGAAGTAACCACATTTTCATCCGGGCGTAAAATAGCGATGTGACGCTGAAATGTGAATTTTCTGTCATTATCTATAAAAACAGGAATGCCGAACGAACCCACAACAGTGTAGAGAATATCGTTTTTGCGTGCTTTGCGTTTATCATGAAGTGCATCATAGTAAGCCTCTGAAACAAATCGCGTATTGATAAAATCAATTTGCTTTGAATCTGAGACATTTGAAATGGTGATAAAAGGAATGCCCAAGTTGGTTTTTGGTGGTGCCTGATGATCACCATCAGCAATGCTGACGCAACAATATGACAGTTGCACCACTGGTACTTCGTCTTCAAAACTCAACAATTGGTCGCGGTAGTAGTTGTATTGTTTTTTGCGGGCGGTCAGCTCGGCGGTCAGCTCGGTGGTCAGCTCGGTGAAGGTGTCCAGAATGCGGACGATTTCGGCTTGGATTTCTAGGGATTTTTTGGGGTTTTCTGGGTAGGGGATGGGAACTGGGATCTTTTCAACCTGATGGCTCATCAATTTTGGATTACCCATACCTGAGTAAACGTGTTTCTTAGCTTCAATTGATAGCCAATAAAACAAAAACTTGTAGATCAGTATCGATTCATCATTGATTTTTATTGATCCACAAACGTTCGTAATTGAGAACTTTCCAGTTCGATGAAAGACTGTTCCAGCATTGGCTCCATCAGTGGTCCAACTAATATACTCCCCATCAAAATCAAACGTATCGATCTTTCCTATCATTCCATTATTTACAGTTTGAGAGCTATATACGGGGTAATCTCCAGCATTCTCAACGAGATAGCCTTTTGACATGACACGACCGCGTTTCAGTTTAGCTATATCTCCCAAGGCATTCCATTCCACACCAGTGCCTTCAAGCATTTTTACCATGCAGTCAATACTATTCATCGCCAACCTCTTCGCCTTCAATTTCCGCCACAATGGCGTCAATCTCGGTATGTAGCTGGTCAATTCTGGAGACAGTGGTTTTCAACTCGGCATTAAGCTTTGTTATATCCACCACTTCGCGATTGTCTTTGGCTTCTACATAGCTGCTGACCGACAGGTTGTAATCGTTGGCGGACACCTGTTCAAGGGGTACGGATTTAGCGAGGTGGTCAACATTCTCCTTGCTATCAAACACCGCCATGATTTGCTGGATGTGGTCACCGGTCATCGTGTTGGTATTGGTGTCTTTTTTAAACAAACCACTGGCATCAATAAACTGGGTGGTGGTATCGGTTTTATGTTTGGACAAGACCAGAATAGTCACCGCAATGGTGGTGCCAAAAAACAGGTTGGGTGCGAGTGAAATGACCGTTTCCACATAGTTATTATCCACTAAATATTTACGGATTTTTTGTTCGGCACCGCCACGGTAAAAAATACCGGGAAAGCAAACAATGGCGGCGCGGCCTTTGCTGGATAGGTAACTGAGTGCATGTAACACAAAGGCAAAGTCGGCTTTGGATTTGGGTGCGAGTACACCGGCGGGGGCAAAACGATCATCGTTAATCAGGGTGGGATCGTCACTGCCTATCCACTTCACGGAATACGGCGGGTTGGAGACGATGGCATCAAAGGGTTTATCATCCAGAAAGTGTGGGTCTGTTAAGGTATTGCCAAGCTGCATATTGAACTTGTCGTAGTTAATGTTGTGCAAAAATAGGTTCATACGGGCAAGGTTGTAGGTGGTGTGGTTAATCTCTTGCCCGAAGAAACCGTCTTCAATGATGTGATTATCAAAGTGTTTTTTGGCTTGCAGCAACAGCGAGCCGGAACCGGCAGCCGGGTCATAAATTTTATTGACGCTGGTTTGTTTGTGCATGGCAAGCTGAGCTATCAGTTTGGATACGTGCTGTGGGGTAAAGAATTCACCACCAGATTTACCGGCATTGGCCGCATAGTTAGAAATGAGGAACTCGTAAGCATCGCCGAACAGGTCAATTTGAGCGGCATCAGGCTTGTCATAAAAATCATGTCCAAAATCCAAACCTGCCACGCCTTTTAAAACCGCCGCTAAACGCAGGTTTTTGTCTTTAACGGTATTACCGAGTCGGTTACTGGTGGTATCGAAATCGGCAAACAAGCCTTTGATGTCCGGCTCCGAGGGGTAACCATTAGCGGAGGCCTCAATGGCGGAAAAGATGGCGGCGAGATCAGTGTTCAGGCTTTCGTTGTTGTTGGCGTTTTTAGCCACCGTGGCAAACAGCTGGCTTGGGTAGATGAAGTAACCCTTGGTTTTAATGGCATCGTCTTTGATGTCTGGAGTGATCACCTCATCGCTGAGCTTTGCGTAATGAATACTGTCGTCACCGGCCTCAATATAGAGGGCAAAGTTTTCGCTGATAAAGCGGTAAAACAGGGTGCCAAGGACGTATTGTTTAAAATCCCAGCCGTCTACTGAACCGCGCACATCGTTGGCAATGGCCCAGATTTGTCGTTGAAGGGCGGCGCGTTGTTGGGAGCTTGTCATGGTGGTGTTCCTGTTTTGTTTCTTGGTATTAGTCTTGGTATTAGTCGTTTACTGGATGTCGTTAACGTCTATTAAATGATCTTTATCGTTTAACGGGCCACCCTGTTTATTTTTGTGTAAGTTTATTGTGGTGTCAGCTCAAGTAGGTCGCCTACCTGGCATTCAAACAGCAGGCACAGCTTCTCAATGGCTTCCAGATCGACTTTCTGGGCCGTTTCCTTATAAAGCAGGGTCACCGTGGCGCGGCTGAGCCCCGTCTCTCTGGCAACGTCGGCAATACGCATCTTGTGTTCGCCCATCATGCGGGCAAGATGGCAGCGGATCATGGCTTTACCTTTAGCAGTTTGGTTTTAGAAGTAACACCGAAGCATACCACTAATTTTAAGTTTTCGTATCATTTTGTGAGTTCAAGTTAAACTATTTAAGACTGAAAGACCCCTGACTTTGCTCACTGGCAATTGAGCACGGAGCCGTTGGTTTTCTAAGGCAATCTCCAGAATGCATGCCTGAGCGTCTAGCAATTGGCTTAGCGCCTTATCGCGCTGCACCTCCAGTGCCTTCTGGTGCAAGGACTCTTGCCGGGTAAACAACCTTTCTACAAGCTGGCATCCAATGGCATCAGTACCCAGATGCTGCGCAATATGGTGCAGCAACTGGGTTACTCAAATACTCATTTTGGTGCAGCCGATCCCGAGGAACAGGGACAGGGACAGGCACTGCAACAGGCATTGGCGGCGTTATTACAACCCGCGCTGAATCTGCAACAACCAGCGCCTTCGTCGCTACGCGCCCTGGCAGAACAGCACATTATCCGCCTGTTGCAGGATCACCAGTTATCGCCGGAACGACTGGCCGATGAAATGAATATTTCCCGTCGCACGCTGTATCGTTTGTTTGAATCGGAAGGTAGCAGCATCTCGCACCATATCCTGCTGCTGAGACTGGATCGCTGTAGCGCAGAACTGGAGTGCCAGGAAGACTCTGCACTGTCGATTACCGACATTGCTTTCAAGTGGGGGTTTTCAGATGTGTCGCAATTTTCGCGCGCATTCAAACGCCAACGGGGCGTCTCACCGAGGGAGTATCGTCAACAATTACGTCAACCGGGCCTCCTGCCCGTTTTTTCTGTTTAAGACGCAGAGTAAACCGCTGACTGACAGCCCCATAATCCCGTCTGACGTCAGACGTTACTGTGCAGCCAGTGTTTATCCAGCGCAGCGATACCGGTACAGCCCATCAGGTTCAGACATCGAACCAGCTCTTGATCCAGAATATCCAGCACCCGGCCCGCACCAGAGGCACCGCCAGCGGCAACGCCATACAGCGTGGCGCGAGCCAGTAACACCCCTTCCGCACCCAGCGCCAGCGCCTTGACGATATCCGCACCGCGCCGAATACCACTGTCCAGCAACAGGCTGATTTTCCCTTTTGCCAGCGGGGCGATACGCGCCAGCGCTTCCAGGCTGGAACAGACCCCGTCCAGTTGACGGCCACCGTGATTACTGATCACCAGTCCATCCAGACCCAAGGCGATCGCCGCCAGGGCATCGTCTGGATGCATGACTCCTTTGAGGATTATTTTACCGGGCCAGCGGGCACGAATGGCTGCCAGTCGAGTCCAGTCGAGTCGGGTATCCAGTTGCTCCGCAATAAATTGCATGGCCCCCAGCGCGGTGCGTTCGCCCTCGGGTAAATAAGGATCCAGGTTCCCCATGGTCGGCAATCCGCCGGGCACCATCACCCGCCACAACCAGCCCGGATGCGCTAGCACATCCAGCTTGTTGCGCAAGGTCAGATCACGCGGACTGGCAAAATTGCGCCGATCCCATTCACGATTCCCCACCACCAGCGCATCACTGGTGACCACCAGCGTTGAGCAGCCGCTACGAATGGCACGATCCAGTAAATCTTTTTCCAGCTCCGGGGCTTTCAGGGCGTACAGCTGAAACCAGAGATCGACGTCCGGCACCTGCGCCCGAACATCTTCCATGGAAGCATTGGCAACCGTACTGAGGGTAAAGGGAATGCCCTGTGCAGCAGCAGTCCGTGCCAGTTCGATATCGGCACCGGGCCATAACATGCCGTTAAAACCACTGGGACCAATAGCCATCGGCAAGCGGCTGGGAGTGCCCACCAAAGTGGTTGCCAGTTCCGGTGGATCATTAGGCACCAGCGTCCGGCCTTGCAGCTCATAACGGCTGAAGATCGCCCGATTACGCTGCAGGGTCATTTCGTCTTCCGCCCCGCCCTGCAGGTATTCCCAGGCAAAACCCGGCAGCCGATGGCGCGCCAAGTTGGCCATTTCAGCAACACTGAGAATACGTTGCATATCGCAACCACGGTAATATCGTCGCATATCCGGTTTCCTGTCTGTCTGGTTGCACCATCAACCCGCTGCGCCATCCATTATCGGTTACAGCGGTTGCGTTCTTTTCTTTATCAACGCCCGGCGGATGATTTGCAACGTCGGCTACTGCGTTGCTAGCCGCGCCGCAGACACCGGCTCTTCAAGTTTGAAAACCTGCGTAAAAAACTGCGGCAGCTTGAGACGTACATCGTTTGCAGCGGCGGCGTTATAAGCCCACGGCCCCGCTGGCTGGACACAGTCGTCTTCCATACGGAATACCCTGCCGGTCTCCTGATTCAGCAAGATACCCTTGACCCCCTCACGGATCGTACAGCCGCGTAACGAACGCTCCAAACCGCTTCGAACCTTGTCCGACCGGATCAGATCAAACGCGTGTCCAGCATCTGGATAGCTGGTGATCTGAATATTGCCACCCGTCCCGGCACTACGACTGACGTAATGACGGCAGTTGTCGGCAGCATTCACCTGGTCGTCTGCGCCATGGTAGATCCGGATCGGAGCCTCGATCAGCACCTCATCTTCACGGTACTGAAAGCTGCAATCCGGATAAAACGAGGCAATCGCAGCAAACGACAGATCCGCCTGGCCATACAAGGATTGCATGCGCTTCATGCCAGCATACAAGGCAGCCTGACCGGATTGAGTGAACCCGATCAGACCGATACGCTTGCGGTCGATACCAGGGTGTTGTGCCAGCTGTGCAAGAGCAGCATAGGCATCCCGAATCAGCGCCATCCGGCGCAGGCTGGAGCTGGATTCGATCCGACCGTTGGTACTGTCGACCATAAAAGTGCCAATACCGCGTTGGTTCAGTAGCTCAACCCAGTCTTGCAGTTCATAGGTGTAGCCACTGGCACCGTACAACAGAATAACCACCGGATTATTTTTACCCGCTGGTAGTTTCAGAGCACCAACAATACCGGCACTCTCACCGCCCTTGCCACGCAGCAATTGCTGGTCGGACATGGTAACGGTGTTGAACGTTATTATCTGGGAAGAAACCGCTGCCCGGACACTGGTTGCAGATAAAAACAACCAGCCCAGCAGTACTGCAAGCAAGCACAGGCGGGCCCTTGTAATCAACATAATCATAGCTGTTCACCACCGTCGGGCTGCCTCTGATTGCCATCGACAGCCCGACGTCAAGACTCAGAAGTTAACGGTATAAGTGGTAGTGACGCGATATTCATCGTACCCAGAGGTAAAGCTGCGATCGATAAAGTTGCCACGCACATCAAAGGTCAGGCCTTTGAGTGACCCTTGCTGCAAGCTATAGGTCACATACAGGTTCTTCTCGGTTTCATTCTCGTCCGTCAGGCCGCCGACATCGATATCGGTACCCTTGATCATGCGCGCGAAAATCTTCAGGCCGGGCAAGGTGTCTTTGGCGTTATACATGTACACCAGACCCAGTGATTTTTCGTCCGGGCGCACAAACGCCAGGTTCGACCACTGCACCAGATATGGCTGCGGGATATAACCATTGAGGGTCGGGAAGAACTTGTCGTTATTCATTTTCTGGTAATTCACCATCACCGTGTGATTCCCCATGTTTAACGACTCACGCAGACCAAAGGCCTGGGTATCGTATTCGCCATTGCGAGCTTCACCGTCATCGCTGACGCGGAACAAACGCACGTCGGTGCGCGAGCCGACATCACCCAAACGGGTTTTATAGGTCAGACCGGCATACTGCTGCTTGTAGTAGTCGTTGAGCTTGCCCAGAAAGTAGGTGACATTCAGCGCCGTGGTGACGTCATAACTGGCACCCAAAAAGTCCAGGCCATCGGATCGCTTGTCATCGTTGCCACGAAAAATTGACATGCCTTCCTTGTCCGATGATTCGCGAGTGACGACTTCCCAATAACGACCGGCCGTCAACGCCAGGCCATCAATCTCTTTCGATTGCAGCATCGCACCTTCATAAATGGTATCCAGCTGGCGACTGGTATCATCCCAGGCAATCGGCAGGTGTGGTCGATGATCCCCGACGGTCAATTCGGTTTTGGAATATTTTGCCTTGAAGGTGGCACCGCTGCGGCCGTAGGTATCCGGTGCTTCGCCATCGGCATGAATCGGCACTGAGCCGTCATCACCATCGGCACTGATGATGTACGCCAACTGCGAAGACGCATCCAGACCAACCTGGATACGGGTATCGGTATACCCGGAGCTGTACTGCAAATCGGCAGCCTGGGACCAGCTGCCCACATCGTCGGCAGCGGTATCGTAGCTGCGCGTCAGATAGAAGTTTTTCAGGTCGAGTTTGACCTTGCCATCCGCAACAAAGTCAGCCAATGCGGTTGTTGGCAAGGCCAGCCCCGTCAAGGCTGACAGTACTATTCCGGTTTTACACAAATTGCACTTCATCATCATTGTTTCCTTCTGCTCTACATTGAGTACCAGTCATACCTGGCGTAACTTGATGCCGGCTTGCATGTGCTCACCGGCGTTCTCGCCTGGTAACAAGACGCCATGCGCCCTGTTGCCCCCGTCTACCGACGCAGTCAAATCCATGCTGCGTTCTTGTTATTGGTTACTCTGGTGCCACGCAAAAAATCATCTGCTGAAGTGATTCAAGCCATGCCGGGCGATACCGACTGTTCATTCAAACGGTGATAAGCACGGTTGAAATACATCAATCCGGCTTCCGCATTACCGATACGAAGCTCGCTGATACGGCAATAAAAAACGCTGTGGGAGCCCATTTCATGGCTCTCGTGAATACGACAATCGAAGTTGACCAGCGCCTGCTCCAGCGCCGGAGCGCCGGTTTCCAGGCAACTCCAATGATGTTTGGCGAAGCGTTGTTCGCTAGTGAGATCGCGATTGGCAAAATCCCCGGACACATCCAGATGCGCAGAACTCAGCACGTTCACACACAACACGCCGTTGCTTTTGAAATGATCATGCGCAAAGGAATTGCGGTTCATGCACACCAGCAAGGTGGGTGGCTCATCTGTCACACTGGTCACGGCGGTGGCGGTAAAACCAAACCGGCCAGCGTCACCATCGGTAGTGATCACAGTGACGGCACCACCCAGCAGGGACATGCCATTACGAAACAATCGGGTATCAACCATGGGGAATTCCTCAGTCATTCAGCCGGCTCAGATATCGAGTACCAGCCGGGGGGATTTGGCGCGTGAACAACACAACAGCATCTGGTCGTTGTCCTCTTTCTCTTCGTCGGTCAGGAAGACGTCGCGGTGATCCGGGATACCTTCCAGCACATCGCACAGACAGGTGCCACAAGTGCCCTGCTCACACGACACTTTCACCTTCAGGCCCGCTTCGGTCAGGGCCTGGGCGATGCTCTGGTGCTCACCGACGGTGACGCTGAGGTCGCTGGCTGCGGCGTACACTTCAAAGCTGCTGCCGCCGGTTTCAACCTCAACCTGGAAGAATTCTTTATGGATACGCTCATCGGCAAAACCCTTGCTGCGGGCAGTCGCCATCACCCACTCCATAAATCCGGCCGGGCCGCAGGTGTACATATGGGTGGTGTTATCGGAGCCAGCGAAGACCGCCTCCAGATTCACCCCGACGCCGTCGTGTTCGTCGTCAAAGTGGCAGTGCACCTGCTCGGCAAAGGCGCTGCTGGTGAGGTCATCGATAAACGCGCAGGAGCTGCGGGAGCGACCGCAGTACCACAGCTCAAACGGCTTGTTGGCGGCGTGCAGGGCATAAGCCATGGCGATCATCGGAGTGATGCCAATGCCGCCACCGATCAGAATCGAACGGCCGTCCGTCTGAGCCAACGGAAACAGGTTACGCGGAGCGCTGATTTGCAGTTCGGTGCCTTCAAACAGACGCTCGTGCACAGCAACAGAGCCACCACGAGAAGCGGGATCTTTTAATACACCCACCCGATAGGCGGAGACGTCAGCCGGGTCGTTACACAGTGAATACTGACGAATCAGATCATCACCCAGATGCAAATCGATATGGGCACCGGCGTCAAAACCGGGCAGCGGCTGGCCTTGTGGGTCGACCAGCTCCAGGGTAATCACACCTGGGGTGTGCTGTTCGCGCTTGCGGACGACGACCGTGAGCAGCTCGTCTGTCATGTGTATTCTCCATCCGGCCACGCCGGTTTTACTGTCGAAATCGTGCGGCTTGGTCGCAAGAAAAAGCCTTGTTGTGTGGTGTTTCTCGGGCAAGCCCGCGCCTGGGAGTGGCAAGTCAGGCAAGCCACTCTCACAGGTATCAGGTCGGGTTTGAGGCGGTCGTTTAGCGCATAAACAAGCCGCCGTTCACATCCCAGGTAGTACCGGTGGTGAAGTAGGCTTGCGGGCTGGCCAGCTGCACGACCACATCGCCAATAAAATCGGCGTCGCCGAGTTTTCCGACCGGGATGTTGGCCAACAGGCCAGGCAGGCGCTCTGCTGGTACGAGGGCTTTCACCATCGGAGAATCGATCGGGCCAGGGGCAATGGCGTTGACGGTGACACCGCCGCCAGCAAGTTCTTTGGCGAACACCTTGGTGAGGGTCAGAATGCCGCCCTTGGAGGCCGCATAGTGAGCACCGGTACTGGTGCCGCCGTTCTGTCCGGCCAGCGATGACATGTTGATAATGCGGCCATAGCCTTGTTTGGCCATGTAACCGCCCAGCACCTGACAACCGGCAAAGGTGCCGCCGAGGTTGATATTCACCACCTGGTTAAATTCTTCAAGGGTGATATCCATCACCGGAGTAGCACGGGTGACCGCAGCGTTATTGACCAGAACCTGCAGGCTACCCCACTGTTCCAGTACCACCGCGAGGGCGCTCTCAAAATCGCATTTGTGAGCGACGTTGAGGGCCACCGCCATCGCTGTTTCACCACGGATATCCAGTTCGCTGGCAGCGGCCTGGGCGGCGGCCAGATTAATATCACTCAGCACCACCTTGTAACCAGCGCCATGCAGACGCCGGGCAATATGATTGCCCAGCCCCTGGGCAGCACCGGTCACCAGGGCAACCTGAGTCGTTACAGAATCCGTCATGGAGTTATCCTTTCGCGGTTACCGATCGATCGTTAGAAAATAAAGCTGACTGTGCGCAAGAAGCCGTCGGCATGCAGCAGCTTCACAACTTTCTGGTCGATATAAAAGCCATCACTGGTGGGCTTCAGGCGGTACTCAATGTTGGCCGGGTAAGTCACCAGCTTGCCGTGACGCAGCTCGTTCAGCGTCATGGCACAGCGGACAACCACCTGGCTTTCGTCGGCTTCGAGAACACGAATACGGGACATCATGCGCACGGTATAACCCACCGCATCAGCCGAAACCGATTCACCATTTTCCAGCCGCGCCACTCGCATACGGCGCATGTCGGCGTCGTCCAGTGCCAGATTCAGGCTGTTGAGATAGTCGCTTTCGTTCAGGTCAGTGGGCACGATGTACAGACCGGCAGCGGTCCACAGCGACAACCATTCCTGATAGCCCTTGTGATCCAGCAAATCCGCTTCATAGCCGATAAATTCAGTGACCTTGGCCAGCAACTCGGTATTGGATTTCATGATTTATTACTCCCCTGGCTGTGCTGTTACGCTGGCGGCGGACATGACTTTCTTGTACTGCCGATACGCCGCTCGCATGCCGGTTTCAGAACACACCGCCCCTTGTGGATTACCGTCGGCGGAAGTCCGCAAGCGGGTCATACCCCGGTTCACCAGAATCCAGCCATCGTTACCCGCCATGGAGCCCTTTTGTACCCGTTCCCAGGCTTCGCCATCGTCCGGCGTACCAAAACCCATTGGCCCCTGAAAATGTTCGTGCAGGCGCATACGCTTGCGATTAAAGGCTTGCGGGGCACCGTCGCCACCCAGCGCTACGTGCTGAATTTCGGTTTCATTCACACTGACCGGGCGCAACACGCGGAAGAAGGCCATCGAGCAGGAAACGTTCGGGAACAGGTTGAGGTTAAAGCCAGTACCGTGGGCAGCACGCACCAGTTTTTTTACTTCATCATCGCTTCGGCCTTCGTCACGCAGGGCTTGAGCCAAGGCTTCAAAGCGCGCTGGAATCGGCTGGTCAAGATCCGCTTCAAGGTCAACCAGCTCCGGGATCATCACCATGACGCTGTGGCCGTGGCCGAGGTCTTCAACAAACCCTTCGCCGTCGAGGAAGTCAAAAATATCCGCCGTGGCATCATCCAGGGAGCTGACAAATGACTTGTGAACGATCGGAAAATGGTAGGCGTCGGTGGTATTTTCCAGCTGAATTTTCCAGTTACCCGGAAAGTTGAAGCGGTGCTCACCCAGTACTTTCATCGGATAGCCGCCGCCTTGCTTGGCAAACAGATCAATCCATTTTTTGGCGCCACCAAGAAAGTCGAGCAGAGGTTCGATGTCGTTGTTAAACGTGGCGAACACCATGCCCTGATAGGTGTCGAAGCGCAGGCTTTCCAGCGACATGTCTTTTTTGTCGAACACGCCGTCGTATTCTTCCGGCTTCGGTAATGCCCGTAATGAGCCGTCGAGGCCATAACCCCAGCCATGGTAAGGACAGGTGAGCGCTTTGGTTTTACCCTTGCGGCCTTCACACACCGTGGCCCCACGGTGACGGCAGCGGTTTTGCAATACGTGCAGATTACCTTTGCGGTCGCGGGTCAGAATCACCGGATGCCGACCGACAAACGAGGTTTTGAAGCTGCCCGAGTCTGGCACTTCGCTGTCATGCCCGACAAACACCCAGGTGTTGTTGAACACTTTATCCAGTTCTTCTTCGAAGATTGCCGGGTCGGAGTACAGCGACTTGTGGACGCGTCCTTCTTCGACCATCTCAGCCGCTTTCAGACTGATGTTGGCTAACTCTATCAATTCGCTCATGGTGCTTGTCTCTTGTTAATGGCCGGTGTTGGCAGGCAGTCAGGTGAACGGCGGAACCGGGTTACTTGTCCGGCACCGGCAGCGGTTCATCGCTTTGCCAATGGCTCACCGGGCGGCTGAACAGGTTGCGAGTCTGGAAGTGGGCAATGCGCCACTGACCCAGCTCCTTGCAAAAATCGATTTCGAGTCGAGCGCTGTTAAGGTGCGAACCACCGGCGCTGAACGTGGATACCTGAATCATGTTCCAGCTGCCGTGGGCCTGATCGCCATCCACCACAATCAGCTCGGAACTGAGGTAGTGGACGTTGAGAGCAAAATGCGGCGGTTCCACGCAATACTTGCCCAGCATCGCCACAATCGCGTCACGGCCCTGATGGCCACCAAAACTGTTGGCATAACGCCCACCCTTGCCTTCCCAGATGGCATCTTCGCTGAACAGATCCGCCAGCTGGGCCAGTGGTGTACTGCTATCCAGCACATCACACAGATCCATGTAGCGGTTGATACAGCTCCGAATGGCCTGCTCATCTTCCAGGGCAATCAGGCGTTGCCGGATCTCGGCAAACTCGGTGCGCTCGATCTCGTTCATCCCGGTATCCTCAACTGCGTTGGACGATCAGTTCACGACCGGTACGCGCTTCTACTTTGGCGTAGCGCCATAACTTGTACGGGGTCGCGCCAACGGCGGTGCTGCGGAACAGGTTGCAGCAGGCCACTACGGTGTCGTAATCGGCAACGTCGGCCATCAGGTAGGTGGTCCACGGATAGCCGGAAGAAGGGCCGACCATGCTTTGATCGTCGTCCATATTGCCGATCACGGTCACACCATCCATATCGTGAATAGCGTTCCACATCTCGCCAAAGGCCGCCCAGACATCAAGCTGTTCTTCCCGTGGGGCATCCATAAAGTTCTGGTTAATGCCCATGCAGAACAGTACGCGCAGGGGTTTCTTGTCAGTCATGGTGATATCTCCAGTCCGGTATCAGAGGTAGCCAGGCAGCGGATCATGTCCAAAAAACATGGCCCCGGCGTTTTTGTAGGTAATGGCACCCATAAAGGCGTGCTGGGTGGCCATCATCGAATCACGCACAATGCGTGACAGCGGATGGTCGTTGTAGGTGCTGGTCATGCCCGCGACCTGATAGGCAATACGAATCGCCTCGGCGCATTCATGCGTCAAGTTGCTGGTCGCCAGGCGAATCAGGCTGACCTGCTCACGAGACGGTTTTTCAGCGCCCTGGATCGTCTTCCAGGCGTCTTCAGTGACCTGATAGAAAAAGGCCCGTGATGAGCGTAATTTGGCTTCGGCCTTGGCGATCTCGATCTGGACATGTTCACGCTCGCCCAGATTCGGCGCACCGGTTACTGACTGGCGGCCAGCGGCCATGCCCTGAACCACGTCCAGAGCCTCACGCGCCAGGCCAGCCGTGGTGACAGACAACACCTGGGCCGCAAACGAAAGACTCGGATAAGTGAAAAAATCGGACTCGATATTAGGTTTGCCACCGCGCACAAACGTCCAGTCTTCTGGTACAAATACCTCATCCACCACCATGTCGTGAGAGCCGGTTCCGACCATGCCGATAACGTCCCAATTGGGTTCAATAGTGACCTGATCAGCAGGCATGACTGCCATCCGTGGCAGAGGCTCACCAGACTCCGGCTGAATGCCGACTCCGATCAGCGACGCCCCCATCGAACCGCTGCCAAATTTCCAGCGCCCACTGACGATATAACCGCCCGCTACTCGCCGCGCCGGCTGGGTCGGGAAAATCCCCCCCGCAAACACCACATCCGGGCCGTCGGCCCACACCTTGTCGATGGTCGCTACCGGCAGCGCGGCCAAATAAGCCGGGTTCATGCCAAAGCTGGCAACCCATCCGGCCGACCCGTCCGCAGCGGCGATAGCTTCCACCATTTGCAAAAATTCAAGCGGGCTGCGCTCGTCGCCTCCCAGCGCTTTTGGCACCATGGCGCGGTAAACGCCAATCTGGCGAAAACGTTCAACGATGTCCTGAGAGAGATAACGCTGACTCTCGAACTCATGTCGGCGCTGACGCACCTCGTCCAACAAGGCGTCAAATGCCGCCCCACCCCAGAGGGATTTATCGATCTGATATCCAGACATGACTCTCTGGTCTCCTGTTACTGTTCGTTGTTTCGAGTGGCTATCTGACTGGCTATCCGACTGGCTATCAGCGCTGCCACTGCACACAGCAGTTCGTCAGCTCCCCTGGCGGCCACCAGCTGTAAACCCACCGGCAGTCCGTCCTCACTGAGCAAGGGAATATTGATGGCCGGGTGGCCACTGAGATTAAAAGGTCGTACAAAAGCAGTCATACCCAGTAACGCTCGCGTATCGGCAGCGTTTTCTATCGATACCGGGCAATCCGGCATGGTGGGTAATGCCAACACCGGGCAATCGGTCAACAAGGCGTCAACCGCAGCCGAAAATTCAGTTCGAACCTGCTCTGCCAGAGCCAGCTCCTGATCCGTGGTCTGACCCGCTGCCAGCAAACGCTGGGCGACGTCGTCCCCGATCAGGCCTGACGCCAGTAAATGCTGGCAGGCGCTCCAACTTTCACGATTGATAATGCTCATACCGGCCTGATAGGCCTGCTCCATGCCTGGCAAAGTGACCAGATGAAGCGGCAGGTCCGTTGCCGCTATGGCGGCCTCAACGGTATGCTTTACCGCTGCGCTGGCATTGAGCTCAACCACCATGCCCAAACGCAGATTAGCCAACGCGGGGGCGTCGGGTTGCAGTGCCACAAAATCACAACAGATCGCTTCCATAACGGCCGTCAATGTTGGCATGTCCCGCGCCAGAGGGCCTACGCAATCCAGGGTTGACTCGGCAGGCATAACCCCGGCTCTGCTGACGCGACCATAACTGGGCTTGAGACCAAACACACCGCAACAAGCCGCTGGAATACGAACCGAGCCGCCGGTATCCGTACCCAGCCCGGCAGCGCTCAACCCGGCAGCCACGGCGGCGGCAGAACCGCTGGAAGAGCCACCGGGAATCAGGCCGGGAAAGCGTGGATTATTTGCTGTTCCGGTCCAGTGGTTCACACCGGTGGTACCGAATGCCAGCTCATGCAGGTTGGCCTTGCCGTTAATCTTCCAGCCGTTAGCCAGCAGCCGATCAACCACCTCAGCATGCTGCTGTGCTACGGGTGCCAGCTCCAGTGCCCGACTGCCTGCCCTGGTCGGGTAACCGGCGATATCGATCGTGTCCTTGACCACAACCGTCGGAGCCGCAGCAAAGCGATCAGCCGAGGTGAGGTTCAAAGCAGCAATCAGTATTGACATGAGATGTACCCTTGGTGAGTTAACCGGGGAGGCTGAAGTCTGTCTTCATGCTCCCCTGTTGCCTTTATAAAATCACCAAATTTAAAATTTATGTCAATTGAAAATTCAATTATTTTATCAAGAATCAACAAGGTGCAGAAAAACTTCAAATGTATCATTTTGGTGCATTTTAAATCTCTTGAAAAACAATCCTACAAATCCCAATGAAATATATAACTTATTGATTTATAAGTTATTTTTAAAACAAAAAGAGAATATCCAACTTTTTGAAGATCCTGAAACACCAACCAGCAATCGCCATTAAAGCTTGGTAAAACTTTACTTTCTCAAAAAAATTTGTCACCTTTTACGTCATTAAAAACAATAAAAACAAGCGTCAGAGGATCAATTACCGATGCCACCTAAACGCCCGTATTTACTCGAATTTTCTACTAAAAAACATGCCAGCATGCCCTCAGACCAATACCCGGCCATACTGACAACAGGCCCGATGGCGACGCTGAAACAGGCCGCACCAAAATTTTCTGGCACACATGCTGCTATGAGATACTCGCCCCCTCTCGACACTGAGGGGTCTATTTACCCAGCTCGCAAGGCACTGAAACAACACCGCGCAACTCTGCATACAGAATCAGGGTCGCGACCTACAACGAAACAACCTTGCCATCCTATGGAGATCGTCATGCTGTCGAAGAAACTGCTAACCACTCTGGTACTCGCTTCCTCTTTGGGCTGTTCTATTGCCCAGGCGGAAATCAAGATCGGGGTCGTTACCTCAGCCACCGGTCCGATTGCCCTGGTGGGGATCCCGCAGAAAAACACCGTCGCCCTGCTGCCAGATTCCGCTGGCGGCGAACGCATCCGCTACATTCCCCTGGATGACGGCAGCGACCCAACCGCCACCGTAAAAGCCTTCAAAAAGCTGATCGATGATGAACATGTGGATGCCATCATTGGCCCAAGCGGCTCCGGCAACGCCATGGGTGTGATCCAGTTTGCTGCCGAATCCGGTACGCCGATGCTGGCTCCGGTCGGTACTGCCGCAGTTGTGCTGCCAATGACGGAACAAAAAAAATGGGTTTTCAAAACCACCCAGAATGACGATCTGATCGCTGCCGCACTGGTCGATCACATGAAAAAGACCGGCGTCAAAACCATCGGCATGATCGGCACCGCCGACCCCTTTGGTGAAAACTGGTCAAAGGTTATGAAAGGCCTGACGGATGCTGCTGGCATCAAGATCGTTGCCAACGAACACTTCCAGCGTCAGGACACCTCCATCACAGGCCAATGCCTGAAAGTCCTGATGACCAACCCGGATGCCGTGCTGATTGCCGCGCCGGGCAGCTCGTCGGTGATGCCGCAAACCACGCTCAAGGATCAGGGTTACAAAGGCCAGATTTACCAGACTCACGGTGCTGCCCTGGATCCATTCCTGCGCCTCGGAGGCAAAGCGGTTGAGGGCACCATTCTGGCCGCCAGCCTGATGCTGGTTCTGGATGAAGTACCAGACAGCCCATCAAAAACAATCGCCCAGAAATACGTCTCCGACTACGAGCGTATTTATGGCAATAGCCCGGCGACCTTTGGCGGTAACGTCTATGACGCCGGTTTGCTGCTGCAGCATGCCATTCCGACAGCACTCAAGTCGGGCAAACCCGGCACCGCCGAGTTTCGTGCCGCTCTGCGTGACACCCTCGAAAAAACCACCGAAATGGCTGCTACCCAGGGGGTGTACAACATCACTCCGGCAGACCACAGTGGCTTTGATGAGCGTGGCCGTGAACTGATTATCGTCAAGGACGGTGATTGGAAACTGGTCAAGTAAGGCTGCGTGCTCCCGGCGCAAACGTTTCATCGTTTGCGCCTGAACGACCCCATACCTAAAAAAATACTGCTGTTGGCCCGCCCGCCAGGCCATGTTTTCTCAGTAACTCAAGGACTCAGAAGCAATGAATTTTCAGATCGCCGTTTTGCTGGGGCAGGATGGCTTAACCAATGGGGCTATTTATGCCTTGCTGGCACTGTCGATTTTGCTGGTGTTTACCGTCACCCGCATCCTGCTGATACCGCTAGGTGAATTTGTCACCTTCGGTGCACTTACCATGGCCGCCATTCAATTGGGCAAAACACCCTCCGTCGAATGGCTGCTGCTGGCATTGATGCTGGTCAGTTGCGGCATGGATCTTTATGACCAGCTGCGCACCCGCATCAATAGCCGCAAAATCCAGCACATGGTGCTCAAGGTCGGTTACGCCGTGGTAATGGTGATTCTGATGCAAACCCTGCCGCTGGCTGAACTGCCGATGGCATTCCAGGCGTTGCTCACCCTGGCGTTAATGGTGCCTCTTGGCCCCATCATGTACCGGATATTTTTTCAGCCGCTGGCCGACGCGCCGTCGCTGGTGCTGTTGATTGTGTCGATTGCTGTTCACGTCTCCATGGTAGGCGTGGGCCTGCTGTTGTTTGGCCCGGAGGGCGCTCGTACCCAGCCATTTTCCGACAGCAGTTTTGCGCTTGGCCCGGTGATGCTGAAAAGCCAGACACTCTGGGTCATCCTGGTATCCATCCTGCTAATCATTACCCTGTTTGTGGCCTTTGAACGCACGCTCTATGGCAAGGCATTACGGGCAACAGCGGTGAACCGTACCGGTGCCCGTCTGCTCGGTATTTCCCCGGTTTTTGCAGGCAAGGCTACCTTCGCCCTGGCGGCGTTTATCGGTGCTCTTTCCGGCATTCTGATTGCGCCGATCACCACCCTCTACTTCGACTCCGGTTTCATCATCAGCCTGAAAGGGTTTGTGGGTGCCATTATTGGCGGACTGGTGAGTTATCCGATCGCCGCCATTGGTGCGGTTGCGGTTGGCATGATTGAAGCGTTTTCCATGTTCTGGGCCAGCACCTATAAGGAAATTATTGTATTCACCCTGATTATTCCATTCCTGATCTGGCGCTCGATGACCAGCCACCACGTGGAGGACGACGAATGATCAAGCCACGCAATATGATGCTGGTGGGACTGGTACTGTTGATTCTGTCACCGCTGGTTTTACCCTCGTACCAGATTACCCTGCTGAACTACATCGGCCTGTATGCCCTGGTTGTACTCGGACTGGTGCTGCTCACGGGCGTCGGCGGTATGACCAGCTTTGGTCAGGCCGCGTTTGTCGGCCTCGGGGCTTACACCACTGCCTATCTGACCACCACCCAGCAGCTGCCGGAGTGGCTGGCATGGACCGCCGGTTCTCCCTGGATCGCCCTGGTGTTTGGCTTGCTGCTAACCGCTGTGGTAGCACTGCTGCTTGGCGCGCTCACTTTGAAGCTCTCTGGCCACTATCTGCCGTTAGGTACAATTGCCTGGGGTATTTCACTCTATTACCTGTTTGGCACCCTCTCCTCCATGGGTGGCCATACCGGCGTCAGTGGCCTGCCGTCACTGCAGCTGTTCGGTATCAGCCTCGACAAGGGAGAGAAGATTTTCTACCTGATCTGGGC
This sequence comes from Candidatus Thalassolituus haligoni, assembly GCF_041222825.1. NCBI lineage: Bacteria > Pseudomonadati > Pseudomonadota > Gammaproteobacteria > Oceanospirillales > Oceanospirillaceae > Thalassolituus > Candidatus Thalassolituus haligoni. The sequence continues at coordinate 1,996,996 of NZ_CP139482.1, read as the reverse complement.
GGCAGTAACAGGCGCCATTCTGATCAGCCGCAACTTGCTGAATTCACGGGAAGGACGTGCCATTCGTGCCCTTAAAGGCGGCCAGCTGATGGCGGAATCGATGGGAGTGAACACCTTCCGTTCCAAAATGGCGGTTTTCCTTATTTCAGCGTTATTTGCAGGCTTGTCCGGTTGGCTCTATGCCCACACCCAACGCTTTGTAAACCCGACCCCCTTCGGCCTGAGCATGGGTATCGACTACCTGTTTATGGCCCTGATTGGTGGTGTTGGCAGTGTCTGGGGAGCCTTGCTGGGTGCCGGTGTGCTCACCATGCTGAAACAATGGCTGCAAGATCTGCTACCCATACTGTTGGGCAGTGACGGTCAATACGAAAGCATTGTGTTTGGCTTGCTGATTGTATTCATGATGCAACGCGCCCCCGGCGGACTGTGGTCTCTGATCATCCGCCTGATACCGGCCCGCTATCAGGCCGATACCCGCCTCGTCGTCAATGAAGCCGCCGCCGATTTACCCCGACGACCGTTGCCAGCCCAGGGCACCCTGGTACTGGAAGCCATGAATGTCACACGCCGTTTTGGTGGCCTGGTGGCAAACAACAAGATGAACCTGCAACTGCATGCCGGAGAAGTACTTGCCCTGATCGGCCCGAACGGTGCCGGCAAGAGCACCATGTTCAACCAGCTGTCGTCGGTCGACACCCCAACCGAGGGTGAAGTCCGCTTCCTTGGCCAAAGTCTGAAAGGCAAAAATTCCCGTGCCGTCGCCGCGATGGGCATGAGCCGTACCTTCCAGCACGTCAAGCTGCTACCGGCCATGTCAGCGTTGGAAAACGTTGCCCTGGGTGCCCATATGCGAGGCAACCAAGGAGTGATCAGCGCCTCTCTGCATCTGGAGCGAGAAGAAGAGCAACGGCTGTTAAAAGAGGCCAAACATCAGCTGGAACGCGTTGGTCTTGGCGCGTATCTCTACGAGGAAGCCGGCAGTCTGGCACTGGGCCAGCAACGTATTCTCGAAATTGCCCGCGCACTCTGCGCCGATCCCTGCGTGCTGTTGCTGGATGAGCCCGCCGCCGGTTTACGCTTTCAGGAGAAGCAGGCGTTGTCGGAGTTGATCAAGAAGCTGAAGACCGAAGGCATCGCCATCCTGCTGGTTGAACACGACATGGACTTTGTGATGGGACTGGTTGACCGCATTGTGGTGATGGAATTTGGCGAAAAAATTGCCGAGGGGCTACCAGAAGAAATTCAGACCAACCCCGCAGTATTGGAAGCCTATCTGGGAGGTGCAGAATGAAAACGTCCCGCCGCACCTCGACTGCCACCAGCCACCCTCAGGAGCATGCCAACACCATGACTGATTCTACCGCGCTGCTTGATGTACGTGGTTTACGTGTTGCCTATGGCAAGGTGGAAGCCCTCACCGGCATCGACCTGACTTTGAAAGAAGGCCAGCTGGTGACCGTGATTGGCCCCAACGGGGCCGGTAAAACCACCCTGCTGTCTGCCATCATCGGCATGCTGCCCTCCAAGGGTAATATCCACTTTGATGGTCAGGACTACGTCAGCCCTGAAATCGAAACCCTGGTCGGACGCGGCCTGGGCCTGGTACCGGAAAAACGCGAGCTGTTCAACACCATGAGTGTCGAGGACAACCTGTTGCTCGGTGCCTTCCTGCGCTATCGCAATGGTGACGACAGCTACGAACAAACCCTGGCCGAAGTCTACAGCCTGTTTCCTCGACTATGGGAGCGCCGCCAGCAACAGGCTGGCACGCTGTCCGGTGGCGAACGCCAGATGCTGGCGATTGGCCGCGCCATGATGGGCAAACCGAGGCTATTGATGCTGGACGAACCCAGCCTTGGGCTAGCCCCCCTGATTACGCGAGAAATCTTCCGCATCTTTGCCGACCTGCGCCGCCAGGGAGTGTCGATCCTGCTGGTTGAACAGAATGCCCGCGCTGCCCTCAAAGTGGCCGACTACGCCTACGTGCTGGAAGGTGGTCAGGTTGCCATGCAGGGGCCAGCGGCTGAACTGGCCAACGACCCCAGGGTCATCGAAGCGTATCTGGGTCTGGCCAGCAAACACCAGGAGTTGCTCTCCAGCTAATCCGGGCAACTTGACCAGACAACCCATCTGGATAACCAATCCGGATAAAGACAGCACCCGCCCAGGCGGGGACTACCCACTTTTATCGGAAGATATGTTATGCGCATCTGTATTGCTGGTGCCGGGGCGATCGGCTGCACGCTCGCCGCCCGTCTGGCCGCATCAGGACAGCCCGTTAATGTACTGGCACGGGGAGCGACCCTGAAGCAGCTGCAACACCACGGTGTGCAACTGACCGATCTCGACGGCCAGCATCAGGTCGACGTCAATGCCAGTCATTCTGCCCAGGCGCTTGGCCCCCAGGATCTGATTCTGGTGTGCACCAAAGCCCCTGCCCTGCAGGCCATATTTGAACAGATACAGCCAATGATACATGCCGACACCGTGGTCATTCCCGTCGTGAACGGACTGCCCTGGTGGTATTTTCGTGGTATCGACAGCCGTTTTGCCAACGACCGGATTGATGCCATCGATCCCGACGGCGAATTGAATCGACTGGTGCCCGAACAGCATCTGATCGGCTGTGTGGTGTTTATCACGGCGACCCGCAAGGCTCCGGGAATTGTTGTTGCGAGCAACCCGCATCTGATGATTATGGGGGAGATTACCCACCAGCTGACAGACCGGCTGGAACAGGTGCGGCGGGTAATTGAACAGGCCGGTATTGAAGCCCGCGCCAGTGACACTATCCGTGACCAGATCTGGACCAAGGTAATCGCCAACCTGACCTCCAATCCCTTGTCCGTCGTCAGTGGTGCAACGCTGGAACAGCTCTACTCCGATCCGCATCTGCAACCACTGGTGCGTCGCATGCTGGACGAAACCTTGTTGGCAGCCGCCTCCCATGGTGCTCGCATTCGTTTTGACCCAGCCACGATTATGGCCATGGGAACCAGCATGGGCAGTGTCAAAACTTCCATGCTGCAAGACTTTGAAGCCGGCGCTCCGCTGGAGCTGGCGACCATTGGTCACGCCGTGGTCGAACTGGCCGAAAAAAATGGCATTGCCATGCCGACCACACGACACGTTCTGGCATTGGCCGAATTCCTGTCGCGCACAGCGTCTCAGACCAACCCCAACCCTATTCAGAACACCGCACAGTAAAAGGAACATCCCATGCAACAGACCATCGCCCGCCCGGATAACTGCAGTGAAGAGGAATGGGCACTGCGTATCAAACTTGCCCACTGTTACCACCTGATCGATTTTTTTGGTTGGACTGAAACCATTTTCAACCATATCTCAGCCCGTCTGCCAGCCCAGGGCGATCAGTACCTGGTCAATCCATTTGGTCTCAATTACACCGAAATAACACCGGCCAATCTGCTCAAGGTCGACGTTGATGGCCACAAGCTGGATGATTCACCCTACGATGCCAACCCGGCCGGATTCGCCCTGCACGGTGCCATCCATGCAGCACGTGCAGACATCCACTGCGTGATTCACACGCACACCAATGAAGTCTCTGCCATAGCACAGAAAAAAATCGGTTTTACCCACAACGACTTTTACGGTGCCCAGCTGTTCGGGCGCGTGGGCTACCATGCGTTTGAAGGCATTACCCTGTTCCAGGAAGAGAAACAGCGCATGCTCACCAGCCTGGGCGACAAGCATATTCTGGTACTGCGGAATCACGGCATTGCCGTTGGTGAAATGGACATTGAACGCACCCTGTTCCTGCTCTGGACTGTCCAGCGCGCGGCCGAAATCCAGGTCACGGCTGGCGCCCTGGGTGGTGAAGACAACCTGTTGGAAGAAGCCATCAGTCAGCGCTGTGCCGACCTGACCCAGATGCTGATCAAAGACAGTGGTTTCGCCAACAAATTTTTTAACGCCATGGTACGCAAAATGGAATCGGAGAAAGGCCCGAGCTGGTAATACATGCTGGCCGCACGGTTTTGGTAATACGGTTTTGGAAGCATCACTGCGGTGAAAGGCTGACACTGGTCACTTTTCACCCAGCACCCCTCCCCCACCCTTCATCGGTTACCGGGTGATCGGCGGTGCTTCCCTTTTTATTTACCGGTGCCCGGCTGAGGAGGAAGTCACCAGGGTAGCCGGCAATGCTTACCCGCGTATCGTCGCGAGCAGCGGTTTTAAGGGGCACCCTTGAGCCGGTTTCATTGACTGTGCATGTAAAACTTTTGTACAGTTTCTGCAGACCCCACGCCTGAGAGCCGGAATGACCAAGCCCATCCGATCACCCCGCAGTCAACGCTACAACCCCGCCAGTGAAGACTTTCATAAAGAAGATTTCCCTTTTTACTGGCTGGCCCGGGTTCACGGCCGCTATGTACTGGCCATGGAAAAGTCCCTGAAGAAGATCAATCTGGATATTCCACGTTGGCGCATCCTGTTTATTCTCAAGGAAGAAGGCATATCGAGCATTACCGAAATCGCTATTCATGCGGTTGCCAAATTGCCAACCGTGACCAAAACCGTCTATCGCATGAAGGACGACGGACTGGTCGACACCCGCCAGAAAAGTGATGATGGTCGGGTAACAGAAGTTATTATTACCGACGCCGGTCGCGAAGCCATTAGCAAAATCCAGCTGGTCACCCACGACCTGTTCCGTGAAAGCTTCAAAGGTATGAGTGATGCCCAGATCAAACGCCTGAACAAGCTGCTGGAAACCCTGTTCCACAACTTGCCAGAGCACTGATACCATCGCAGGCCACCGGTATTACACCAGTGGCTGCAACGCCCAAACCGTCTCATGCGCCGTCAACCGGTTTTTCATCACCCCTGCCACGTCCTGGGTTTCCAGCAGTGACAAGCGGTAATAGTCATCGTAGTGCTGATGTACTTCTTCACTGGCAACAGAGAAAGGCGGGCCATTCCGCTGCTCCTGATCGTATTCGTAACAAATCACCAGCTGCCTGGCGGTGGCGGTAATCGTTCGAAGATGCACGGTATATTGCTGACGCAGAGCGGGCGGCAAGGCAACCAGTGCGGCGCGGTCGTAAATGGCATCAACCGCTCCCAGCACATCGGCGCTGAGATCAAAAATATCGCCCACAAAAATATCAAGCGCTTCTGCCTGGTAAAGCAATAGAGACCCGACCTGGCGAATATCCGGCTCCACTCCCAGCTCATGGAACAGCCCCTGAATGGCTTTCTCACTCAGTTCCGCCCCGACGACCCGAAGGCCCTTGTCCAGCAACCAAGCGATATCCAGGGTTTTACCACACAAAGGCAAGAACACCCGTTGCCCTTGCTCCAGACCCAGATGGTCGTAACATCGAACCAGTGCAGGGTTGGCTTCACTGTTGTGAAAACCAATTTCTCCCCGCTCCCATTTTGCATGCCAGAAACTTGCGTCCATCCTGTTGCTCCCAAACGGTTATGTCACATCACCAGCGCATACGCGGTAGCGATGACTCATGCTGTAGCATACAAGTTCAGGCCGACGTCAGGTCAAGGGACTGCTAAAAATAGCATCAACAGAGTATCAGCATTGGCGTGAGACGTGAGACGCGAGACGTGAGAGATATCAGGAAAGGAGATGCAAAAATTGGCGAACCAAGCGTATACACACCGAGCAAGTGGCTGCTCCCGGTGCGCAGTGTGGTCCGTTTTTCCTGCGGTCATATCCTGTTGGCAATCCCCGTACCGTTCAGGCAGAGGTTGCCACGACTGACCGCTCAGTTATCAGCTATCAGCAATCTCTTCGTACATGCCAGTGATGTTGTCCATTTTTTCCAGCACCGCATCGGTAACCTGGTAGACATTTTGTGGTATGCAAGACCCTGAACAAGCGGCATTACACTGGGGCCGATAACTTTTCCAGCGATTGGAGGCCTGCTCCAGCGCCAGTGCAACTCTGGGAGAATTAAAACGAGAAGACATCAAGCTGTCCATCGACTCATCAAACATTTTGATGGCCGAGCGAAATTCCTGGTGAACGTCATCCGAACCCAAACCCCAGTGAATGGCGACACAGTTTTTGGCGATCCGTTGGGACAACATGCGCTGACGCCCGGCCACATTCACCAGACCGGTGAGTTTTTTATGTGACGCATGCGCAATGCCGTTAACCAGGTCATCACACATTTCCAGTAAGTCGTTGTTTTCACGTAGCAAGCTGATGGCTTTACGCTTGTCCGGCGTCCCCATCAAACGCACGCGATGCGCTGCCCATTCCTGCTCCACACGCCGGGTCAGGTACTTGATTTCTTCTGACGGGGCGTATTTTTTCAGTAATTCCAGACGCTTATCAAACAACTTAATGGCAGCTTCAAGCTGCGACAGCGCTGAATCAGGATTCAGGTTCGCCCCCACCATCAAATGGCATTTCATACAACGCTGCGTCAACATCCGCAAACTACCGGCGGTATTCACCGCCTTTGCATCCGTCATCGCAGCAGAAGACTTAGCCTTTTTATAAAGCACATTGTAAAACATGAAATACAAAATCACCGCAGCGACCGCGATAGGCAGCATACGTTCTCCTTGGCAAAGCGCCGGTCCGTCGAGCTAACTCGCGGGCCTGTTTCCCGGGATGAGAAACGACCCAAAACATTAGTTGCATTTAATAGGCGTCAAAATACAGCCGCTAATGCTGACGATCAATGTAAGATTGTCTATCAATATAAGCGAAAATAAAAAAACCTCGAACCGTACACAAAAATGACGCCAATCAACTAAAAATGGCACAAATTGGTTGCATTTATCTGCGCCAAGACACTTCAACTTACATACCGCTGTTATATAGATGACAACAACGCTCTTTAAATACTGCCAATAAAAAAAAGTAAGTTATTGATTAATATATATTTTTTAATAAAAAATACGCGACAGGCCAGATTGACCTGCGGAGGCAGATAAAAAGAGCCGAGCAACACATGGTGTAACGGATGTCATGAACACCCGCACAGAAGAGACAGAACCACGACGCCGCTGGTGCAATCGCGCTGGCAATCGTGGTGGTCTGGTGGCGCTATTGTGACCGTACCTATCAGGCAGGAAGAGGAGCTGCGGCCTGCTGCTGGCTAGCATCCCGTTGTTGCTGGTAACTCACCAGCCGTTCACACAGGTATTCGGCATCCTGACGAACCCCTGAAAAACGACCAGATCCCCAAGTGTGTAACCATGGCAAGCCGATAAAATACAAACCTGGTTGTAGCGTCACGCCGCGTTCGTGTTTCGGATGACCCTGGCCATTAAAGACCGCAGCATCAAGCCAGCTGAATTCCGGGCGGAAACCAATACACCAGATGATGGTCGAGATGCCAGAGTCGGCCAGATTCAAGCGGGTGCGCTCTTCAGGCAACTGCCAGACCGGGCGGTACACCGACGGGCCAATATCGGTCTCGATACCCTGCTTCTCGATCCAGGCGTCAATCCGTGTATTGATATTGTTGTAGGTATCGTCGGCGCTTTGCAGATTGTGATTCAGATTCGGTTCAAATATCAGCTGCGTACCATCCCAGCCGGTCATTAACCCGTACAGCTCCATACCTTCAATGGCAAATTGACGCAGATCGATATCCCGACCGCCATCACGACCAGTGACATAGTGGTTGGTGTTCTGCCGTACATTGCTACCCAACGGGTGCTCATTCACCGATATCTGGTAATAGCCCATGTCATCAAGCCACTCCACCACGTCTTTGCCTCGGTAAAAACGGGCCACACGGGGGGCATCGCCAGTAGCCAGAAACACCTGGCGACCTTCCAGATGCAGGTCTTCTGCAATCTGAGCACCGGACTGACCCGACCCCACCACCAGCACACCGCCATCAGGCAACTCGGCGGCATGTTTGTACTGGGCAGAATGGATCTGGTGCACCGTTTCCGGCAGACGTTCTGCCATCCGCGGAATCACCGGAATGTGGTAACCCCCGGACGATACCACCACCTGATCAGCGGTATAGTCTCCGTCACTGGTGGCGATGTGATACAGGCCCTGCTCGTCGGTGACCACCTGTTTAACCGTTACGCCTTCCCGTACGGGCGCATTCACCTTGCTGGCGAAGCGTTCCAGATAGGCCACCAGCTCTTGTCCTTTCATAAACCCGTGGGGATCGTCACCGTCATAAGGCAGAGCGGGCAAATCGCACTGCCAGTTTGGCGTGACCAAGGTAAAAGAATCCCAACGCTCGTGTTTCCAGCCATGCAGGATGGTGTTCTTTTCCAAGACGATATGGTTCAAACCTGCCTGCTGCAGGACATAACTCATCGATAAACCCGCCTGGCCGCCACCAATAACGACGACCTCGACATGCTGTTTGCTTGCTGTACTCATAACGATCTCTCTGTGCTGTTGCTCTGTTTGGCCCTGCTCTGCTTGATTCTGCTCTGCTTGATTCTGCTCTGCTTGATTCTGCGTCTTGACTGCTGGAACCATTACGACGCCCCCAACTCCCGGATCGCCGTGATTTCAATGCTGCCCTGCTGATCAGGGTAGCTCGCGGCCCGACGCTGGATCACTGCTAACTGGTCAGCGGCGCTGGAGCAGTAATAACCGTACTTGCTTGCCACTCGCTCGCTGGCTTGTCCCAGTGCCTGATCGGCACGCCGCACAAATTCCGCCAGCGTCATGGTGTCGCCCGGCTGGAAGTACTGCTGCAAGACGGTGGATGGTGAATAGCATTGTTCTTCCTGGCCATCCGGCCAGCGCACATAAAAATGAACGGCAGGCATATAGCCCTCCTTAAAAAAACGTCTGTCGAAAACGCATGTCGATAGTCTGCTGATAACAGCTAACGGCCAGGAGTCTGTCAGGCTCCTAGAAACCCGTGAGCGGTTGTTGCGTCAGGTCGTAAAAAATATCGTGTTGCTGATTAAAATCGACCATTAACTGGCCACCTTCGGTCAGCCTGCCAATCGCCGCAGCGGCAATATCACGACGATGAAAGCAGGCCAATAATTCGGCCAGCTGATCGGCTGTGGTGGTCAGCACATAGCCATAGCTGGGAAAGGCGCATAGCCAGTCTTGCCAGCACACTGACGCTGGTTTCGGAATCGACGCCAGATCAATCACCGCTCCGCAACGAGCGCTTTCCAGCAGCATGGTGCAGGTACCGAGCAAACCGGCCTGACTGATGTCCTTGGCAGCTACGGCCAGTCCGGCGTCGGCAATGTCCGCCAATAACGCCAGATCCCCTTGCAGTCGCTCCGCCGGAGCGGACGTTGCTGCATTCCAGTTCAGGCTGTTGCCCCGAAAGCTGCCACGCTGATCAATTGCCGCCACCAGGATCTGGCCCGGACGAGCAGCAAAACTGCTCAACAGCCGATTGGCATGGCCAACAATGGCGACCGCCAGGTTGGCGTGAGCGGCGCGTACGTTGGTGTGTCCGCCAACGATATGCACGCCGAGATGTAATGCCGCAGCACGCATGCCGCGAATCACTTCCTCCACGACACCAGGTTCTGCCGAACTCCAGGTGGCATTAACCACGGCTGTCGGGCGTCCACCCATGGCGGCAATATCACTGCAATTGACCATCACACCGCACCAGCCAGCAAACCAGGGATCCCGTTCCACCAGCTCCCCCTGCATCCCTTCAATCGCCAGCAACTGATATCCCCGACCGCCATTGGCTGCCAGAGGGATCGCGGCGGTATCGTCACCATTGGGATGCCAGTCGGCGGGTAAATCCGGCAACTGCGCACTGACGCGACGGATATCCTGCTTCATTCCCAGCCCGCTACGCTGGCGTACCACTTCCAGCAGCGCTGGCAAGGCCGGTGCATCCGTGAAAGTAAACGACTCCGTTAGCCGCGACATTATCTGGCCTCCTGTAGAGTGGCGCTGCCACTGGCAGGCATGCCCAGCAGCCCGGCCCAGCATTCGCTATTGCGCGGTTGGCGACGAGCGCGCAAAACAAACCCGCTGTTCGGAGTGTGGCAAGGCGGATACGCCGCCAGGTCCGCTTCCATCACTGCGTGCCGCTGCCCGAACAACAATGCGTAATGTCGGGTTGCCCAGTTCAGCCGCTGGAACAGAGCTTCATTCTGCTGCTGCACCGTTGCCATAAAACACTGGCAGCCCAGTGCGTGAGCACTGCTGACCGCCAACCGGATCAAGGTTGTACCGAGCTGTCCCTGACTGCGAAAAACCGGATCGACCGCCAACCGGGAGCCGTACCAAAGCCCCTCACCTTGGTGGTGAATCCGTACGGTGCCCACCACTTGCTGGTGCCAGCCGCCATAACTGCCCAATGCCACCAGCAGGTGTGCATGATCATCGGTGGCGTCGCGATCATCTTTTTCAAACAACCGCTGTTCTTCACAGAACACCTGACGCCGCAAGGCATGGGCTTGCTCAACTTCCCAGGGAAGGGTTGCCCATTTGATGGTGTAGTCGGAATAGTCGGGATAGGTCATGGGGTACTCCTCACTGCGGGTGACAGATGACGGATGAATTCAGATCAGCTGCACGTACCGGAAAACAACAAGGGCTGTGCTGCCACTGTGGCCGGTTGCAACAACGCTTGCTCATAACCGGACAAGGTTGAGCAGGCACCGCAACGGCCACAACCCGCCTTGATATCGGCGGCCAGCAGATTGCTCTGGTACAGACGCTGGCCCAGCGGTTTGAGGATGGATTCCATAAACTCCGCACTGGGCGGCGTATGGTCTTCCATCGGTGTGCCGCGAATCGGTACAAACGGCACCACAAACGGATACACCCCGATCTCTATCAGGCGATAGCTGATATCGAGAATGGCATTGGCGCTGTCACCCAGTCCCGCCAGAATGTAGGTGCTGACCTGACCGCGACCAAACACCGCCACGGCGTCTTTAAATGCCTGCATATACTGGGTGAGGTTGATCTCGGCCTTGCCCGGCATGATGCGCTGCCGCAGTTCCGGCGTGACGACCTCCAGGTGCATTCCCAGAGAGTCGATGCCAGCGTCTTTCATCCGCTGATACCAGGCCGGATCGTCCGGTGGCTCACACTGGCCCTGAATCGGCAAATCAACGGCGGCTTTGATCGCACGGGCGCTGTCGCACAAGACGCTGGCCCCACGGTCGGCTGTCGCCGGAGTGCCTGTGGTCATCACCATGTGTTTGACGCCATCCAGTTCAACCGCCGCCTTGGCCACTTCGGCCAGTTGTTGCGGCGTTTTGTGGGCAATGGTGCGTCCGGCCTGCAGTGATTGGCCAATCGAACAGAACTTGCAGGCCTTGCGGCGACTTTCGTAACGAATGCAGGTTTGCAATACCGTTGTGGCCAGCACATCGCGGCTGTGCAACGTGGCAATCTGTGAGTACGGAATGCCATCGGCAGTCACCCCGGAATAAATCCCCGGCGAGCTGGCAAAGGTGACGTCTGCAAGCGTTATCTGCTGACCGTCCTGCTGACGGATGATTTGCTCACCCTGCTCCAGACTGGCTACCGCAAACGGCGACTCCCAGGCCGACTCACTGTAAATCGGCACCATCAGCGTGGTGCCATTGATGGTCACCGCCTGATGATCCGACGGCCCGGCACCGCCCCGGCGGCTGACGTGGCGTTGATCCGGGTGCGTCAGGCGTAATCCACGAGTTTGCAGTTCGGTCAGCAAGTGCTGCTGCGATTCAGTTGAGGCATTCATCATGATCTCCCGGAACAAGAACAGCAGCAGACGTCAGCGCGGGTGCGGGTGCGGGTGCGGCGAGTGGCTGGCGATACTGCGCAGGCTGGTCGTTAATGGCGAGGCTGAGTAACTCTGGACGGGCGTAATGCCCAACCGAGTCCATCATGCGTTTACGTTTGGTAATCAGGGCAAAGTCGAGATCGGCGACCACCATGCCTTCACCGCTGGTCAGCGGTGCAGCCAGATGCTTGCCTTCCGGGGAAATAATCGCCGTGTTGCAGCCACCCCGTAACGCCTGTTGCAGTTTTTCGTCCGGGGTAATCGACTCAATTTGCTCGTCGGTCAGCCAGCCCGTGGCATTCACCACAAAGCAGCCCGACTCCAGCGCGTGATGGCGGATAGTCACTTCAATCTGGTCGGCAAACACCGGTCCGACCAGCGAGCCAGGAAACTGGCTGCAATGAATCTGCTCGTGCTGGGTCATCAGCGCATAGCGGGCCAGCGGGTTGTAATGCTCCCAGCAAGCCAATGCGCCGACCCGACCAGCGGCGGTTGCAGCCACTGTCAGTCCGGCTGCATCCCCTTGCCCCCAGATCATGCGTTCATGGTAGGTCGGCGTAATCTTGCGCCGTTTCAGCAATAGCTGACCGTCAGCATCAAAAATCAGCTGGGTGTTATACAGACTGCCGTAATCGCGCTCATTGACACCCAGTACCACCACCATGCTGTGCTTGCGGGCACGCGCTGCGACGGCATCGGTGACCGGGCCGGGAACCACCACCGCTTCGTCATACAGCCGCAGGTGTTCAGCACCACAGGCCACCGCCGGATACACAAAGGAGAAATACGGGTAATAGGGTAAAAAGGTTTCCGGAAACACGATCAGCTCCACACCGCGTGCTGCCGCCTCATCCATCGCATCCAATACCTTGGCCAGCGTACCGTCAAGGCTCCGGAGATCCGGAGCGATCTGAACGGCCGCGGCCCTTACCACCTGTTGATGGGTCGTCATGGCCGCGTTACTCCTACAAAGTCCAGGTATCGACAATCACCGCGTTGTCACGCATGTGCAGCAACTTCAGATCCATCACATCGAGCGGATTAATCGGCACGATACCTTCGATCAGGGATGGCTCGCCGTGGCCATACAGGGCTTGCAGGGCAAACCGGCAGCAATAGACCTTGCCACCTTCGGACATGAATTTTTTCAGCTGGCTGGCGTAGTTCAGATGACCCGGAAAGGCTTCATCACCCAGGGTCGGAAAACCCCGTTGCAACCCCAGCGTGACACCTGGGCCGTACAGCAAAATGGACGTTTCATAACCTTTGCGCAGCAAGCGGGTTGCTTGCAGCATGTTCACCAGGCCAATGGAGCCTTCGAACGCAACGGTGTGGAAAGTGACCAGGGCTTTCTCACCTTCTCGTGCCTTGACGTCTTCGAATACCTTTTCTTCGTAATCAACAAAAAAATCACCGTCTTTGTGTTTTGGCTGAGTCACTTTTGGCATTGTCATGCTCCTGTTAGATATAAGAATCAGATCGCTACCCTGTCGGCTTATGCAATCAATTAATGCAATCAAACTAGAGCAATCAGCTTGCCAATATCGCCAACATTGATTGCAATCAAGATACAATCAAACGTTAATAGTCTCCCTTCAAAAAGCGCTAAATTTTTTCTGACCCGGTTTTATGCGATCAATAAGCCATCAATTATTGTGCTTAAATTATGAATAAATGCCCGAAATAAGGGCCAAAAAAATGAAGATAGCACCAAAATGACACCATCAATATAATTACAAAGCAATATTCCAGCTCTGATCAAAAGCTGTGATACGATCACTTCAAATTGATTGGATCTATTGCGATGAACAATACCGAATTGCAACGCTGGACACGCCGACTCAGAAACAGCAAGGGCCAACCAGCCTACCGCTTGATTGCCGACCTGATCGCTGAAGATGTCGACAGCGGCCGGTTGCAGGCACGAGACCGGCTGCCAACCCTGCGCGATCTCGCCGCCGCGACCGGTATTAACTACACCACCGCCGCCCGCGCTTATGCGGAAGCCAAAAATCGCGGCCTGATTGACTCCCATCCCGGCTCCGGCACCTTTGTCAAAGGCAAGACCGCCAGTGTCCGCCCCAGTCTCGGCAGCTACGAGATGACCATGAACCTGATGATCGAACCGGCGATTCCGACCCTGATCGAGCAGGTGCGCGACAGCGCCATCAGTGTTCTGGCACAAAAGGATTTGTACTCCATGCTGCGCTATCAGGCGTTTGGAGGCACCCAGGAAAACAAAGAGGCCGCGCTGATCTGGCTGGACAAGCGTCTGCCCGACGCCAGCGCCGAACGGCTGTTGATTTGCCCTGGCATCCATTCGGCACTGGTCGGCCTGATGAGCACCCTGATCGACCCCGGCATGGAGCTCTGTGTCGAAAGCCTGGCGTATCCCGGAATCAAGGCCATTGCCGCGCAATTTGGCATCAAGCTGCATTCCCTGGAACGCGATAGCGATGGCCCGCTGGTACGCCCGTTTGAGGATGCCTGCAAGCAGGGCACCGTCGGGGCTATTTACCTCAACCCGACCATCCAGAACCCGACCACCTGCACCATGAGTCAAAGCCGCCGCGAAGTCCTGGCGGACGTGGCGTTACGCTATTCGATTGCGATTATTGAAGACGATGCCTACACCATGCTGGCAGACAGTCCGCCCACCAGCTTTGCCGAACTGGCACCGGAGTTGACCTGGTACATTACCGGCACCTCCAAGTGTTTTGGCCCTGGCGTTCGATCTGCCTTTTTGCACACACCGAGCAAGCGGCATTCCCAACGGGTGGCGGCGGCAATGCGGGCAATTAATGTGATGTCCAGCCCACTCACGGATGCATTGGTCAGCCGTTGGATTCTCGATGGCACCGCCGACGCCATGTTGAAGGCAACCCGTCGCGAGGCGATTGCCCGCTTGCGGATCGCTGAAGAACAATTGGGCATGCAGCGTATTGTGGCAGCCGAAGGCGCATTCCATCTCTGGTTAAAATTGCCCAAGGCCTCCGGCTGGAACCCTTCCGAGCTGGCGGTTCAGCTACGCCAGCTGGGCGTCAGCGCGGTCTCCAGCGCCGCCTTTTCAACCGACAACAACCCTCCAGATGCGGTGCGTTTATGTTTTGGTGGCCCCATCGGCCGCGATCAGTGGCAAGAAAGCCTGCACCAGGTGACCGATCTGATTGACCAACCGGCCTACCTGGCAACCGGTATGCATTAATCTTCCGCAGCGGCCGCAAAACTCTGTGACCCAAAACTCTGTGACCCAAAACGCTGCCACCAAAGACCGCTCTGGCTCAGTAGAACACGACTCTGTCGCCTACTCTGTCTCCTACTATGAGCCACTACTCTGGCGGCAACAATTCCGTACCATAGGTGGATCAGGAGCCTGTCGGACTTAGGCGTTCGTCGCGAGGGAAAGACTGGCTTGAGCAATTTTTGCGCAAATTTGAGGCGAATTGAGGCGAATTGAGGCGAATAGTGGTTCTATTTAACAATAATTTGCTCAAAAAAGAGCCAAATTCAGCTTTCCACAGTAGAGCAGCCCGAAGCCCGACCTAGCTGCGCTGCCAGTCAATACACCCTTCAGGAAGCTTGCATGGATCAGATTGCCACAACGATTCTCGCCTCTGGCAAGTCTGCCGTCGAGCTGGCGTTATTCGTCTTACTGCCGATTATGATTGTGATGCTGAGCCTGATGCGTTGGATGGAATCCAATGGCTGGCTTAACCGGATTGTCACGCTGACCGCGCCCTTGCTGAAGCCGTTTGGCCTGACCGGGCTCGGCGTATTTGCGCTGATTCAGGTAATGATGGTGAGTTTTGCAGCGCCACTGGCAACGCTGGCGGTAATGGCCCGTACGGGTTCTGCACCGCGCCATATCGCGGCGACATTAGCCATGGTACTGGCGCTGGCGCAAGCCAACGTGGTGTTCCCGATGGCGGCTGCCGGGCTGAATATCCCGATGACTCTGCTGATTGCCCTTGGTGGTGGCCTGCTGGCGGCAGCGGCGACGTATTACGTCTTTGGCCGACACCTGAGTCTGGTGGAACTGAATAACGATCAGGAACTGATGCCCGAGACCGAACCGCCACGGGGCATGATGGCGGTGATTCGCCGTGCTGGCAGCGACGCCTGGGAGATAGCCATTGGCGCCTTGCCGTTACTGGTGGTGGCTCTGGTTGCCGTCAATCTGGTGCGCCTGACCGGCGTGATTGAGCTACTGGAAGCGGCTCTGGCTCCCGCCTTTCTGACGCTGGGCTACCCGCCAGAAACCCTGTTACTGGCGATCACCAAATACGTCGCCGGTGGTACGGCGATGATGGGTATTGCCATGGATCAGTTTGCCAACGGCCTGATCGGGCCGCAACAAATCAACCTGCTCGCCGGGCTACTGCTCTGCCCGCTCGATGTCGCCGGTGTGGCGATTTTGTTATCGGCGGGCAAGCCTGTTGCTGCGGTTGCCAAACCGGCAATTTATGGCGCACTGGTTGGTGTCGCCTTTCGGGTTGTCTGTCACGGGCTGCTGTATCTGTAACTCCTAGCAGGCCGTTGAAACTCTTATTCGCTTCGCCGACAGAAGCTTTTTAACCCGATAATTCACGCTTATCTGGTTGTTTTCTGAGTGATTTTTCCGCTGGAAGCAGGATTCTCCATCCTGTTTCCGATCTTCATACGGATTGACCCTGTAACTTTGCCATTCGCACCAGGTTGTAGGCCATCATGGTCATTCTCCTGAGCGCCCTGATTTAGATGTTATCTCAAAATCCACTGGCTCAGGCTTAGGTTGACATACAGGGAACCCGTTCATCCAGTTTGATGGTGGTGAACAGAGGCTCCTGAGTAATGTCAGCGCCACGCATGGGAGTCCGGGAATCCATTGAAAAAGAGCATTTTACCGAAGCCAGTAGACATCAGGAATAAAATCAACAGCCTGCTAGAGCACCCTCAATCTCATCTATTCCTTTATTCGTTAGTAGTTTCATACTCGGAAATATAACGCCTCAAACACGGGCTTGGTGAAGTTGGCGGCTTTTTTGGAACAAAAAAGGTGACAGCTTTACCAAGTCCGAGTGCTTTGATTTGTTATAGCTTTTACTCATAGTGAGTCCACAGCCGAAGAATTTTGACCGCTTTATCCTCTTCTAGCACTTGGTAAACCAATCGATGTTGGATATTTATTCTTCGGGAGTATGCACCCGCCAAGTCACCAATTAGCTTTTCATAGGGCGGCGGCTTCTGATAGGGATCTTGCTCGATAATTTGCAGCAATTCTTGAGCTTTATTTTTAAGCTCTGATGAGGCGAGTTTGCGAGCATCTTTTTGAGCCTGCTTGGTGTAGTAGAGCTTCCAGGTCACCAATCAAGCTCCTGATTGCACTCGTCGAGCCCAGCGTCCATGCCTTCACGGATGGACTCCCGCATACCAGGCACAGCCAGCAAGTTCAGCGTTTCGCTTATGGCGTTCCAGTCCTCTTCTGCCAGAAGGACTGCATTCCCCCTTTTCCCTGTAATAACAATAGGTTGATGGCTGGCAGATGCCTCGTCAATCAAGGCATAGAGCTTAGTGCGGGCTTCTGTAGCGTTAAGTGTGGTCATAAGTCACCTCCAAATAACGAAGCGTACGCTTAAACGTACGCCGAGTCAACCAGCAGGCTATAACGCCGCCTTAAACGGCGCGAACTTGTGAGCGTCCGGCGACCAAAGGGAGCGTATTTGAAGGCTTTGTTATGCATTTTTACGTGCCAATTCCCTTATGAATTCAACGCCTTTCCTTGTAATGCCATTATTGAAGTATCCATTTTTTTCTAAATCTTCAATGTATTGATGCGGCATTTCATTCAACAACTGATCTACTTGCTTCTTAATACCAAGTGAGCTGAGATGCATAACTCGTTCAAGTCCGATTCCTTCAATAATACGTTCATATGTATATCTCTCTAACCCTGAATCAAAATCATCTCTAAGTTCCCTCTTCTTCATTCGCTCCATAAAGAGCCGCTTATTCATTCTATTTAATTCTTTCTGAGATTCTTCTAGCTCTTTTTCTTTTTCGGCCAACTCTGCAAGAACCTTCTCTTTTTCGTCTTGCTCAAGTTGGGATCTTTCTAACAGGTTACTAAGAATTGCGTTTCTCTCTTCAAGAACTTTTTCGATTTCTTGTTTCTCGCCTTCAATTTTCTGCTTTGTTTCTTTGGTCTCAGAATTGTAACTAGGGTCTCTTTGAAGCTGACTCCGCATTGCAGCGTAACCTTCATCTAGATTCCTAAGCTTTTCACCAAAACCACTTTCTATCTTTACCAAAAGCTGGGCAATGTCCTTCGTAAAGTTGTATGTATTATCATAAAAAGTGTTGCTTGTTTCTGTAGCTTTAAAATAGAAAAGCGCTGCTAAGCCAACAGAAAATAGAGCTAGAAGAAGCGAGAGGAGAGTTGGAAAATCTACCGTTAGATTAATTGGTGTCAAATATACCTTGTATGAAAACACTCCAACAATTATTAGTATTGAAATTGCTTTAACCCATTCCCAGAGAGGGAAACCTTCTTTTTTTTCTGTCTTATCGGTCAAGTTGCTACTCCTTCTTTGATGCATAACGCCGCCAACACAGGCCGAGCGATAGCGAGGTCCAGCCCATGCGCTTTTTGCATGGGCGATTGTGCTTGGCTTTGTTAGGCATTTATGTTTGATCAAACCTATAGTATAGAATGCCACTGTCAGGAAAGTAAGTTAATCGGAACCACTCATCAATATTCCGGTTAGCTCCCCAACACTTTATAACACCGTTCTGCGAAGGCAAGAATGGTTTAGTCATTCTCGGGACTACACACTGCTCTATGGGGGCTACATCGCCGGCTAAAGTTGATAGATCCAACTCTGAAACACGAAAAACAGCCTCAGAATAATAGTCCCCGTGCATATCAGGATAAGAAGAACTCTTAGCAAGTACCTCGTACCCATCATCGACTCTCAATCCCGCATTATTTTGGAGCTCGTCTTTGTAAAACGAATCCATTGGCCAAATGGCGGTAACAACAACGAACAGAAAGCCTACCAATAACAAAGATGAAACATACTTTCCAAATGGAACCTTTTTCCAAATTAAAAGAAGAATTCCGCTAAGAATAGCTAAGGGAAGGATTAAAACAATTAACCCAAGACCTATGTACGGGATAAGTTCCATGCGTATGCCTAACGCCTCGTTAAGCGGCGAAAAATAGTTGGCTATAATTTGTGAGGTACGAACAAAAGCCAACTGTTTTTTGTCCGTTTAAACGACTTGTTATGAGTATTACTCGAATTCAAGGTGCTCTGGTAGATTGCTCTTGAGCGAATACCAACTCGCTTTTTGAGAAACCCAAATATGATTTAGTTCTTTAGATTTTGGATCACCATCCAATGAACCCAAGCGTAAAACGATATGTTTAGTGCCGTCTTTTTTAGCATAGATTTGAGTTGCACAATTTGGACAGAAATATCTATTTTTGCCTGGAGATGATTCATAACAACCTAGTTTCACATCACCTACCAATTTAAAATCTGAATTTTGAACACCCGCAACACTTGAGAATGCAGAACCATGAGCTTTGCGACAAGTTTGACAGTGACAATGAACTATATCGCCTATTTGACCAGATATTTCATATTTAACATTACCGCACAAACAACTTCCAGTTACCATTGAAACCTCGATATTGGGATTACTCATAACGCTTTGCTAAGCGGAAAATAACGGTTGGCTATAATCGCGAAGCGATGGCCGACTGTTATTTTTCCGTTTAAGCAACTTGTTATGAATTATCTTCGTCAATGTCAGAATTTTCCATATCTTTCATTAAACTTTCATGTAGGTAAAATTCAAATGGCTCTCTTATATATCTTAACGGCCCCATACTTGGTCTCATTTCACTTAAAGCATCAACGATAATCTCTCGAGTATCTTCAGGTAATTCCATGAACGCTTCCCACTCTAGTGATAAGCTATGGAAAAAATCAGGTGATGTTCTAAGCTCGAAAAAAGTACCATCTTGCTTTATAAGGAACATTCTCGCTCGTGGAGAACCCATATTACGGCGTCTATAAAGAAACTCATCAGGTAAATCTGAAGCATCAATTATTTTTTCTATTTCTGCATATTGAAGCAACTCATCCCAAGGATGTTGCCCTTTAATTAAGAAGTTATGATCTTTAATACCTAATGATTTAACGAAATCAAGTAAACGCCTATATCGAACTACTCCTCGAGCAACATCTCTCTCATTTGTTGTACCTATTGAAGTCAATATTGCCGTTTTTAGATCTTCAAATTGTTCAGTTAAATTATCTAGGCGTTTAGCCTCAAATGCTTTTGTCCGTTGCTCTTGAATTAGTTTTTGAAAAAGTGAAGACCACTGTCTTCTGAGTGTGTCTTCAATATCTTGAAGTTTAGAAAAAGTAAACACACTATTTCCTCTAGCTCTATGCCTAAGGAAATTTATGAATTCAAAGATAAAAGAGGCAGTTTCTGGCTTTTCAATGGAAGGAAATGATATTTCATTAATAATTGATTTATCTTTGTTTTTTTCGTAAAGAGAATGGTCATGCCAAACTGCTGAGTCAACAAATGTAAATACTGGAATTCCAGACTCTACAGCTTTTAATATTTCAAGTTGAGTAACAGATAGATTGTCTTTTTTAATGAGAGATTTAGTACTTTTACTTTCATTATTCAGTACATCAAAATCAAGTTTTGCTAGCGCCTCAGGTACAGTTTTCCCACCAAACCTTGAACCAACAATAAGTACAACTACATCAGCATTTGCAACTTCATCGACACAACTTGTATGTGTATGTAATCTAGGATCGTACAAGAGATCACTATAATCACTCATTAAAGGCTCATGCCCCAAATTTTGTATAAATATTCTTAATTGTGATCTTATGACTGATAAGTCATAACATGTAGATGAAACAAATACTCTCAACCCTGCCATATACTCAATACTCCTTATAATTCATAACGCCGTGGTTTGGGGCCGTAGTGGAGCGCTAGCGGAACGGAGGTCCCAGCCGAAGGCGACAACACCACCTTGTTATGCTTACTCTGCAACAAGAGCTTTAACCTCATTTTCGGCACACCATTGAATTAAATGATCACTATGGCTAGTTTCACTAAAAACAACAATTGCCTCACAACTTTCTAATTTCTCTACCACCTGGAGTAGTTCTGGAGATGGAAACAAAAGGAGATATACCCATTTTTCTCTTGCGTAATATTCTTTCTTGAGTGTTACAGGTGACTCAAGGTTCACGGTAACCCCAGACTGCGAGATCGGTTTGTTGGTACGTAACTTATTGACGATTTGCTTACTAAATATTCTTTCTAGGATTTGGTCGCAATGTGATTTGTTATTTACACAAACTCGCAGATTACAGGCTCTGGTTTTTGCCTCCGATATTGAGAATTGATAGACACCTTTATGGGATGCCTCACTCAATTCAGAAAAATCCTTAATGTAACTATATCTATCGGTCATTCCTGACTCCTCTGGAAGCATAACAGTTTATTAGTGCGCATGCGCGGTTTCTGGGCAAGCCGGTTTCTGGGAAATCACCGTAACTACTTGAATAATAGGAAGTAAAATCCATTTCCAGATCAGTCCATTCTGTGAAAGCGAGCATGCGCATTAACTCCTTTGTGCCTTGCGCATTAATCTGTAAACCTGCGCAAAAAATTTCCGTGTATCAATGCCTTAACGATAACAACGTCCGGGAAAGCGCGCAAGGCTTCTGAAAAAGCGCGCATTGATTTGGGCAAACTTTCAATTATACTGGATATGCATACACATCAGATCAAGGAGTGATCAATGACTTCCAGCCCCTTTCTCAATGACATTCGCCGCTTTATGCGCACCCGCGGCTACAGCCTGCGAACCGAGAAAACCTATGTTTACTGGATTCGGTTCTTTATTCGTTACCAAAAGCGGAGACATCCCAAAGAGATGGGGGCTGCTGAGGTGGTGCAGTTTCTGGGGTTTCTGGCGAATGATCGTCATGTCTCGGTCAATACTCAGAAGCTGGCCTTGAATGCGTTGGCGTTTCTCTATAACACGTATCTGGAATTGCCTCTGGGCGACCTGGGCTTTCAACATGCCAATAAACCTGCCAAATTGCCTGTGGTGATCTCATCGCAGGAGGTCGGACGAATTCTTGCCGTGATGAACAATCGGGATCGGCTGATATTTTCGCTGCTATTTGGCTCCGGTTTGCGCATTTCTGAATGTTTACGGCTGAGAATCAAGGATTTCGATTTTTCTCGGCGAGCACTGACCGTACACAGCGGCAAAGGAAACAAGGACCGGGTGACAATTCTCTCCTTATCGCTTCAGACTGAAATTGAAGCAGCGATGGCCAGTGCCATAGAATTTCAGAAAATTGATAATACTCAGGGTGTTGGCCCTTCGTTGCCAGATGCCTTGGGGAGAAAGTATCCGAATGCCTTCCGTCAACCGGCCTGGATGTTCTTGTTTCCTTCCAGCGGTTTGTGTTTGCACCCGGATACCGGAGTGACCTGTCGGCATCATCTGCATCAGTCCGTCGCTCGCAAAGCCCTGAGCCGGGCCGTCACGGAGAGTGGTATGAACCACAAACGCGTTACCTGTCATACATTCAGGCATAGTTTTGCTACTGAGTTGCTACGTGCGGGCCGGGATATTCGTACCGTGCAAGAGTTATTGGGTCATACGGATGTTGCCACCACGCAGATCTATACCCATGTGATCGGCCAGCATTTTGCGGGCACTGAAAGTCCGATGGATCGGTTGATGATGTGAACGGCGGTTCCTGTCTATCGGATTATCGGACGGATTGACCCTGTAACTTTGCCATTCGCACCAGGTTGTAAGCCATCATGGTCATCTCAAGAGCGCTGTTGACCTTCGCCAGTCCTTTCACTTTTAACTGCCGTAAGGGGCCAACGGTCTTGCCCCAGCCGAAGGGTTCTTCGACCCGTTTACGCACAATCTGACTGGCAGCATAACCCACTTTATGACTGGTTCGACCATCGATGGCTGAGCCGCCGGGCCGTTTGTCATTGCGGGCAACATGGGGCGTGATGCGGTGCTTCCTGCATTCCTTCACAAACCCCTTGATATCGTAGTTTTTATCCGCGCCTACGGTTTTACGATGAGCCCCCGGCAGTGCTTTTAAAACCCGGACCGGATCATCAATGCTCAGGCCGACAAACCAGCGATAGAGCATGTTGTACTGAATCTGCTCGAGCAGTTGCCGTTCGCTGCGAATACTGAAGAGGATTTGCAGCAGCAAGGCTCTCAGTAAGCGCTCCGGAGGAATGGATTCCCGCCCACGCTCGGAATAGATCAGGCTGAGTTTCCAATCGATGTGGGTGAGCGCCTGATCGAACAGGGTTTTGATGGATCGTAAAGGGTGATCGTGTGGAACCCGTTCATCCAGTTTGATGGTGGTGAACAGAGGCTCCTGAGTAATGTCAGCGCCACGCATGGGAGTCCGGGAATCCATTGAAAAAGAGCATTTTACCGAAGCCAGTAGACATCAGGAATAAAATCAACAGCCTGCTAGGAGTCCGACAGGCTCCTAGCCACTCATTCAGTGTTCGTCATTGGCGATCATTTCACGCAAGCGTTTTTTGTTGATCTTGCCAACACTGGTTTTGGGAATTTCCGCCACGATATGAATGATTTCCGGAATCGCCCATTTATTGATACGACCACTGTCCACATAATCTTGCAGGTGCGCCTTCAGCAACTCCGCAGTGAGCTGGCTATCTTTCATGGCGACAACACGGGCCAGTGGCCGCTCGTCCCAGCGTTTGTCGGGCACGCCGACAACCGCGACTTCACTGACATCGGGATGCAGGCTGATCAGGCTTTCGATTTCCAGTGACGATACCCATTCACCACCGGTCTTGATCACATCCTTGATACGATCCTTGATCTGTAACACGCCACTCGGTTCGATGCTGGCAACATCGCCGGTGTGCATCCAGCCCCCTTCCCACAGCTCGGCGCTTTTTTCCGGCTCCTTGAAGTAACCTTGGGTTAACCAGGGGGCGCGCACGACGATCTCACCCATCTGTTCACCATCGTGTGGCAACTCATTCCCTTCCATATCGCGGATCTGCATATCTACCAGACCCACCGGAATACCGGTGCGGATGCGGTAAGGCATTTGTTCTTGCATCGGCAAGGCCCGCACACTGGCAGGCAGGTAACTGGCGGTGATAATCGGACAGGTTTCTGACATGCCGTAGGCGGTGAAAAACAGAATGCCGCGTTCAGCCATTTCGTTCGCCATGCCCAGTGTCGGGGCGCTGCCACCAGTCAGCATTTTCCAGCCAGACAGATCCGCCTCCTTTGCTGCCTCACAGTTCAGAATCATCTGCAATACCGTCGGCACACCGTGGGAAAAGGTGACCTTTTCGCTCTGAAACAGACCCACGAGGAAATTGGGGTCATAACGACCGGGGTATACCTGTTTGGCACCCAGCAGCGTGGCGACATAAGGCACACCCCAGGCATGAACATGGAACATCGGCGTCATCGGCATGTACACATCATCGGAACGGAATGCCCCCAGGCCGTCAATGCTGCCCAGCGTCATGGCGCTATTCAAGGTATGCAATACCAGCTGTCGATGACTGAAATAAACACCTTTGGGATTGCCGGTGGTGCCGGTGGTGTAAAACGTAGTGGCAACGGAGTTTTCGTCAAAATCCGGGAAATCATACTGTGTTTCGGCAGCGGCCAGTAATTGCTCGTATTCGCCCAGCGTATTCAGGCTGGTCTCGGTTGCACTGACACCATCGGTCAGTTGTACCACGCCGCGCAAGCGCGTCACCTGCGGTACGATCTGTTCAGCCACTGCCAGGAAATCGTCGTGTACCAACAACAGGTCGTCTTCGGCATGGGTCATGGTGTAACTGATCTGATCCGGGCTCAGGCGCACATTCACGTGATGCAACACGGCACCTATCATAGGTACGGCAAAATAGGCTTCCAGGTAACGGTGGCTGTCCCAATCCATCACTGCCACGGTGTCTCCTGCCTGTATACCCATGGTGGTGAGGACATTGGCCAGCCGACAGATACGCTGATACAGCGTGGTGTAGTCGTAGCGTATCAGGTCACGGTAAACAATTTCCCGCGTGGGTTCGTAGCGTTTGCCAGACAGCAGCAGGCTTTTGATCAGCAGTGGTGACTGGTACGCCTGCTCGGTGGGTGCCACTATTTTTGTTTTCATGGTTATTCTCCGGGTGGGACAGACAAGATAGGCTGTCTGCCTGAAACAAAAAAAGCCCTGACGCAATTCAGGGCAAATGGATCTCGATCAAGCGATGGAGAACCCAGTGTCAATTTCATCGAACTCTGTCATACCGCCGGGCATGCCGACGGCGCATCTCAGAACATAAAGCGGGTCGACAATTGCAGCGCTTTCATGCTTTTTTCAACCGCTTCACCACTGCTCATGGTGGCGACGTTCCATTTTGCCAATTCTGCACCAAAGCGCACCTTGGCCGTTGCTGTCCACATCAGGTTGGCATGCAATGACTTGGTGGTGTCAATACCGCCTTCTGCCGCGTCATCGTTGGCACCAGTGCGGGACATCATCAGCGTGGATGCCAATGCAGGCGACCAGACGTGGCGCAATGCCAGTGATGCACCCCAGCTGTCAAAACCCTGCAAACGCGGGCGAGCGGTATCTTCATTCGGGTAGCTGCCCAGGCCCATGTAACGGCCCAGCGCACCCTGATTGTATTGCAACCGGACATCATCGCTGCTGCCCAGCGGGAATTTGGCGGTCAAACTCAATGCCGAAGCGCGTTGGTGGTCAACGCCATCGGACAATTCCCGACTGACCGCTCCCAACGAGGCGTGACCCCAGCGGCCATCGGCATTGATACGCACCACCAGATCGGGCGTTTTGTTATCGTCACCGCCGTCTTCCGGATTTTCCAGCGCCAGCATCAGGCTGCCACCGCTGAACGGTTGGGTATAACGCACTTGCGTCTGACGCACAAAAATAGCTGAGGCATGTTGACCAAAGGCGTTCAGGTCACCCAATGCCGCCAGATCCATAAACGTCGACCAGGTCTGGCCAATCAACAGATTACCCCAGCTGCCGTAAGCGTGGCGCAAACGCAAACCATGACTGTTGGACACGGTTTCGGTGCCATCACTGCCGTAAAAATCCGCTTCCAGATGCGTGCTCAGTGGCTTGTCGCCCGCCATGGTGCGGGTTTTGATATACAACCGGGATTCCCGTGCAGTCATGTCCAGACGCTGACTCTGACTGTCGTCGGCCGCCTTGACATAAGGGGCACCCAGCAACGCATTTTTGCCATTAACGCCATGATCGGTGTACACCAGATCGCCGCGAACATAACCACCAATGGTCAGATGAGTATCGCCGATAACCAGAGCACCCTTGTCGCTGCTCACCAGAGCGCGCTGGCGTAAGGTTTCAACGTCATGTTCCAGTGCAGTCAAACGCTGCTGCAAGGCTTCCGGGGTGTCTGTTGCTGTACTGTCTGCAAATGCAAACGGTGACGCCAGTGTCAGTGTCTGGCCAGCCAGAATCAGGGCGATGGAAGTGCATGGGTATTTCATGGTGTTTCCTTTTTTGGTCGAGTCTTGTTGTTTTTATTGGTGTTTTTATTGGTTTTGGTGGTGTTTTTATTGTTGGTCTTGCCGTTGTTATTACTGTTGTTATCGGTGCTGCCAGCCAAGTGGCTGCCGTATGCCACAGACAACGCACTCTCCTCACCGCCGTCGCCAGGTACGGTTACTCGCGGATCGTGGCCCGGTGCTTTCGAAACAGACACGACGGCACCGGCGGTGCAAAAGCGACGATGCCGTGCACTACGTTTTCGATGGCGTAGAGGTCATCCGGGTTTTTACGCTCACGCGCGGTTTTGATACGCACCTGATACATGTCGTGCAGCAGCCGTCCGTCTGGCCGCAATCGGGCACGCTGGGCAAAAAAATCATTCGGGCGAGTACTTTTCATCGCTTTCATCACCACATCAGCCGTATCGCTGCCCGCCTGGCGAATGCTGTTCAGGTAATGACTAACGGCGGAATAGACACCAGCCTGCACCATGGTGGGCATGACGCCAGCACGGGCGAAAAAGCGTTCCGACCAGACACGGCTACTGTCGTCCCGATCCCAGTAAAACCCGGTGGTTAACCTCATATTGGCGGTGATGGCCGGATCCAGCGCTTTCACATTGGGGGTAAATACCAGCAAGCCAACCACTTCCATCGATTGCGTCAGGCCGATATCTGCCGCTGCCCGCAAAGCATTGACAAAATCTTCACCAGCGTTGGCCAATGCCACCACATCGGCCCCGGACGCAGCCGCCTGACGCACGTAAGGGGCAAAGTCGGCAGTCCCCAAGGGCACCCGCACCGAGCCAGTCACTACGCCACCCTGAGTCGTGACCACTCGGGTCGCCACCTCTTCCAACGCCAGACCGAAGGCATAATCTGCGGTGATAAAAAACCATTTCTTCTTACCCGCCTCGACCATTGGCTTGACGGTGCCATTCGCCAGCGCCACCACGTCGTAGGTCCAGTGGGCGATATAGGGCGAACAGGCACTGGTGGTAAATGCGTCCGAACCCGAACCGGATATCAGCACAATACGTTGCGCGGCATTGGTAACTGCGGTGACCGCCGATGTAACGGACGAGGCCACCAGCCCGGTGATCACGTCCACCTGCTCCCGCTCGACCCAGGTTTTGGCCTGCAAGGCGGCAGATTCCGGGCTGTTATGGTCATCGGCACTGACCACCTCAATCGGTTTACCCAACACAATTTCGCCAAAGTCCTCGACGGCCATGGTCGCGGCGGTAACACACCCTTCTCCACATACCGTGGCGTAGACACCACTCATATCCGCCATCACACCAATTTTGACCACGTCATCAGAAATAGCCGCAGGACTGGCCTGCACCTCGTCGCACACCGTGCCAACCAGCCACAACAGGGCCACCGCAGCCAGCGCTTGCTGCCAACGACGTGAAAAAAAACAAAAAGGAACAACGGACGGTGGGGCAAAGATAAAACGCATCATCTGGTTAGCCTGTTTTTATTATTTTTTGTCAGTGCCGCCGTTCACTCCGAATCAGAGCGTGTTGACGATCGCTGCGGAATCCATACTGAACAACGACTTGCACGCAGATTTGTCACAATTCCACCGAAATGTATCAAGCCGGTTTTTTGCCGGGTTTTGCCAGTACACTGCCACCACGGGATGGATGCTGCCGCGAGTACTGGCACCCCAACATATTCGCCAAAGCACCAAAGGCTCGCCGGTCGTGCCCACCCGTTTTATCCACCTGTTGCTGCTGACAAGAGTTTTCGTATGTTTTCCGGCATTCGCCTGGCGTGGCGTTTTTTCTCAGTTGTGGTACTGATCATCACCATCATGGCGGTGTCGGTGTACCTGTATTCCGTGCCACTGGTGCAAGACAAGGTGTATGAAATTGAACGCAATTCCGCCCGCCTGGCACTGGATAACGTTTATAAGCTGGCCGACAAGGCCTACGCCAATCTGGAAGGGTTCAAGGCACAGGCGCTGGACGCTAACAAAGAAAGCCTGCGCGCCGTGGTCACACTGACCGCCAGTCATATTGAATCCAGCCTGGCACTGGCCGAAGCCAACCAGATTCCAGCCGCCAACGCCTGGCAACAGGTGTTTGCCAGCCTGCGCCACTTCACCTACGGCAACGATGGTTATATCTGGGTGGTTGATCACCAGGCGCGCATGTTGTCGCACCCGGACACACGTTATAACGGCAAGACATTGGCCAGCTTTCAGGTTCCGGCAGTGGGCGTCATCGCCCCGATGATTGCCGCAGCGATCCGCAGCGGTGAAGGCTTCTATCAATACCCCTGGCAGCGAGTGGCCGGGCAGCAACCAACGGCCAAGCTGTCGTATGTCAAAGATTACCCACAGTGGCAGCTGGTGATTGGTTCGGGTCTCTATCTGGATGATCTGGAAGCCGCCGTGGCGCAACGCAAGCAACAGGCTATTGAAGAAATTCGCAAGGCACTCAGCACCATTCGTATCGCCGACACTGGCTATTTGTTTATTTTTGACCAGCAGGGCCAGATTATTGCCCACCCGAATACCAACATCGACCAGACCAATGCCATCGACCTGATCGACCCGGCCAGCGGACGCCGCATCGTGGAAGAACTGATCGAAGTGGCCGATACCGGCACCGAACTCAGCTATCGCTGGGACAAACCGGATGATCCCGGCGTTTATCGCTATGAAAAAATATCCATCGTCCGTCGCATGGCCAGTTTCGACTGGTACATCTGCGCCACCGTGTATGTCGCCGAACTGCAACACAGCTCGATGATTCTCAGCCAACGCATCATCACCATTACCGCCATCGCCATTCTGTTGGCGTTATTACTGGCGCTGTATTTTATCAACCTGATCTCGCAACCGATCCAGACCCTGGCGCGCACCGCCGAACGCGTACGTACCGGCGATCTGAGCGCCACCAGCGGCATTGATCGTCATGATGAAATCGGCACCCTGGCGCGCACCTTCGACTCCATGGTGTATCGCTTGCACAGCAACATCCAGACGCTGGATCAAAGTGTGCGAGAGCGCACCCACGCACTGGCGGCACTGGAAGAACGCCAACGCCTGATACTGGATGCCCTGCCCGCCCAGATTGCCTACCTCGACCGGCAACTGCGCTACGTGTTCGTCAACCAGGGTTATGCTGAACAATTCGATAGCAGCAAAGCCGCACTCCTGGGGCAACACATGAGCCAGATTGCACCTCCTGATCTGCTGGCAGCCATCGCCGAACCCCTGCAACAGTGTCTGAACGGCCACCCCACTACCTACGAATACAGCTTTAATCACCAGGGCCGCACACGGGTAACACGTCGCCAGCTGATTCCCGATTACGCCGGAGACCAGGCAGCCGCTGCCGAGGTGCAGGGCGTACTGGTACTGTCGCTCGACATCAGCCACGAAAAGGAATCAGAACGCCGCCTGGCGGAAGCCCAACGCATGCAGGCCACCGGGCAACTGGCTGGCGGTTTGGCCCACGACTTCAACAATCTGCTGACCATCATCCTTGGCAACCTCAGCGCCATGCAAGCCAGCCATCCCGGCGTCAACCCGACAACCAGCAGCCCCGACACCGACGCCCCACTGCAACACCACCTGGCTCCAGCTATCCGCGCCACCCACCGCGCCATCGACATCACCAAGCGTCTGCTCGCTTTTGCCCGACGTCAGCACCTCTCCCCCAGCCTGACCGACGTACGTCCCTTGCTGAAAGAAACCGCCCTGTTGTTACGCGGTTCACTGCCGGATCAGCTGGAACTGACGGTCGTCTGCCACACCCCGTTGGCGCTGTGTATTGATGCCGCCCAGCTCGAAAACGCCCTCATCAATCTGGCCTTGAACGCACGCGATGCCATTCTTCAACAACGCCCGACCGGGCCAGGACGTATCGGCTTTTACGCACACCAACAAACCTTGCCACAGGGGCTGCAACAAACCGACTCGCACTACGATGACGACGTACCCGCTGGCACCTATATCAATATTGGGGTGTACGACGACGGCCCCGGATTTCCGGCCGAAGTACAACAACGGGCCTTCGAGCCATTTTTTACAACCCGTGCCAGCAACAACTCCGGCCTCGGCCTCAGCATGGTATTTGGCTTCGTCAAACAGTCTGGCGGTTTTATTCGCATTCGCCCGGCAACGACGGATCCGGAATGGGCTGACGGGGAAGGCCGGAGTCAATCGAAAGACCCAGAGAAATCAGCCGACGGTGCCGCTATTTCATTACTGCTGCCACTAAACAGCCTTTCCTTGAGCGCGCCAACACCCCCTGAAACGACCGCCAGCGCCGCAACAGAGCCAGCACCACACCCCGAATCAGACACCGACAACACCGACAACAACCACTGGCAACTGGCCTTACTGGTTGACGACGACGCCGCCATCCGCCGCCTGGTACGGCCCTGGTTGCTGGCGCTAGGATACGTTGTGGTAGAAGCCAGCGACGCCAATGAAGCCAGCGACCTGATCGACAGCCTGGCGACCCTCGATTTACTCATCACCGACCTGTCGATGCCCGGCAACCGGGACGGCTGGCAACTGGCCCAACAAGCCCGCCAGCAACACCCCCACTTGCCCTATCTGCTGATCAGTGGCACCCCCTCGCATCCAGAACAACCAACGGATCATGGCGTATTACTCGCCAAACCCTTCACCAGAGACGCCATCCACCAGGCCATTACCCATGCTGTCACCCAATCCACTAACGGGCCATCCGCCGCTGGCAAATTGACACCACCGATCCAACCCGATCATCATCAGACAGAACAATAAGAAGAAGCACACCATGACCAACCACACCATGACCAACCACACCACGACCAACCACACCACGACCCACAGCAGCCATACCAACAAGGCACTGATCTACGTCATCGAAGACGAAGCCGACATAGCCACCCTGATTGCAGATGCCCTGCGAGCGTTCGGCTTTCGGGTAACCACCTTCCCGACCGGTCGCCAGGCACTGCAAGCGATACAACAACAGCCCGCCGATGTCTGCATTATTGACCTCGGCTTACCGGACATGGACGGCCTCACCTGCATCCGCGAACTGTCGGCCAATACCGACACCGGGCTCGTGGTACTGACCGGCCGGGACAGCCTGACAGACCGAGTGCTGGGCCTCGAACTGGGTGCTGACGACTACATCACCAAACCCTTTGACAGCCGGGAACTGGTCGCCCGCATATCACGACTGGTGCGACGGCTGGCGATCCAGCCACAACCCGGCACCTGCAGCCGCAAAGTCGCCCGGATTGCCCACTGGCAGTTCGACCCAGCCACCTTATTGCTCAGCCACGACAACGGCGACAACCACAACCTCAGCAGTGGCGAAGCCAACCTGCTGATGAGCCTGCTGCGCTCACCCAACCGCATCTTATCGCGGGAACAACTGATCTCAGACCAAACCATCCCCTACGACCGCAGCATCGACTCCCGCATGTCACGCCTGCGCAAAAAACTGGAACAAAACCCGCGCCAGCCAGTATTAATCAAAACCGTCTACGGCGCGGGCTACATGCTGGCCGGACGCGTCGAATGGCGACTGCTACAAACCGACCAGCCAGACTGAACCCACTCGCCTGAGACCACTACAAGAGAACTTGCTACCAACCGCCGTAAACTCGCAGACCGCCGTAAATTCATAGGAGGCAGCTTGCCGCTGAAACAGTATTGCTGAGCTGCCTGTGCGGCAGCGAACACAGTCAGGCCAATGCGCTCTTCACAGAGAATTTTCTGAGCTGCCTGTGCGGTGTTAACGGCCATTTAAAGTGACCCACCTCTGGCCATTAATTTTGATTCACCTTCGCGTGGCCTTTTGGCCACTTTAACCCTAACGTTCCCGGTTTTCTCTGGCCGGGGGCTCACGTAAAGGACTGGATTGTGATTCATAAAATCAAAGCGCTTCAGCTTTGGCACTGAGGTTTCTTATCCTTACAGCAACACGTACCAGTGAAGTTCTAAAAGCCGAGTGGACTGAGATCGATCTGAAAACGGCTATTTGGACGATACCAGCTGAAAGAATGAAATCGCGCCGAGAACACCGCGTTCCGCTAACAAAAGAATCAATTATCATTCTTAGAAGCCCCGCAAATCCATGGCAATCCCTATATATTTCCTGGGAGTCGATCCAATCGCCCTCTATCCAATATGGATTTACTTCAACTAATGCGTGGTATGGGTTACGGAGTCAATGAAGATCGGGGTGATTACGTCCCCACATGGATTCCGTTCGAGCTTTCGGGATTGGTCTGGAAAGGTCTCCAGCTACCCTAAAGACGTTGCAGATATGGCACTGGCAATATCAAAACAAGGTAAAAGCGGCCTACAGACGCGGAGATTTGTTCGAGAAGCCCCGAGCGATGATGGATGATGGATGATGGATGATGGATGATGGATGATGGATGATTGGGAATCATGGCTAACAAGCGAGAACTCAAAGAATGTCCCCGGAAACCAACCACGAACTTTATATGTACGTAAATCTGCCGTACAATTTCATCAATCACATGCAATGAGTACATGAGAATGGGTACAAGAACCGAGAGAATCGAAGCTCGCTTTCCTCCTGAGCTCAAGGCCTTGGCAGAACGAGCAGCCCTCGCCAGCGGCCAGACCCTGACAGACTACCTCGCCAACCTTGTACGCCTGGATGCGCCCAAGCGACTGCAATTAGCCAACGAAGTGATGTTGGCTAATGAGCAGTTTGATCAATTCCTGGTGGCCTGCGAGACAGCACAATCCCCAAGCAAAAAGCTGCTGAATGCTGCTAAAAAACTGGATGCCGAAGGCTACTGATCGGAAATATCGCATTGACACTAGAACAAGCCTTTGTCGTTGCCGATAAAGCTTCCCACGATCTGAAAACGTTTGATTGCGGTAAAACCGGAATGAACGATTTCCTTTCTCGCTTTGCGATCAAACATAACAAATTAGGTCTCAGCCGAACCTGGGTATTGCCTGAAGTTGTTTCGAAGGCAAACACAGAAACGGCCCCCACAGATTCAAAGAAAACCATTGCAGCCTATTTCACTTTATCTACTGCAACGGTATCCAGGGAAGCAATCCCCGCACAACACAGCCTACCCACCTACCCGATCCCGGTGATCATGCTTGCTCGTCTGGCTATTGATTCAAAGTATCAAGGACAAGGCTTAGGCGCTAAAACGCTGGTTACGGCATTACGGCAAGCTCGCACGCTAAGCCAATCGGGGTTACCTGCTTATGGTTTGATTCTGGATGTTCTAGACGAACAGGCACTGGGTTTTTACAACAGCTTCGAAGTCTTTCAGCCGTTTACTGATGAACCGATGAGGCTGTTTGTTGGCATGAAGACGCTTTCTGATCTTTAAATAACAGTTAATCAGCGGCTGTGGTTGCCTAACGTCTTTTCAGAACACCCAAGCGCTTTAGAAGCTTCTTTTCGTCCTCCATATTCCGTGATAGCCCAGGATGCAAGTCGGCGCTGAAACCATTTGGTTCGCTCATCCCACGAGCCTTCACCGAGCTCATGCACGGCAGAGTCATCCCGAGACCACTTGTCCCATTCTCCAATCGCCACCGTCACAGCTTCCGTTTCTGACTTCTGATCCAGCCAAACCATGATCAGTACGGCCAGTCGCTGCAAATCCCGCATATTTCCATTAAAAGGATGATGCTGGAACAACTGGTTTAATTCGTCCGTAACAGGTGCCAATTCTGGAATAGTCTCTGATCGTCGACACTCAGACCATACTGTTTGCCAATCTACGGTCAGATCTTCCCGACAAGACCGCAGAGGTGGAATTTCAACAATCAAATGTGCGATTCGATCGAGAAAATCCGGATAAAGCTAAGACCGTAGTTCATCAAAACTCAGATTACTGGCACAGACCAATTCAAAGTCACTGGTTTTCTCTTCGTTGCTGCCCAGCTGACGATATCAGTGCTTGTGATCTTGTAATGTCCTCACCAGCTCACGCTGTACATTCTTCGGCAGATCTTGCACCTCATCGAGAAATAGAATTTTCCTATCCGCTTCAGCCAAAAGTCCTTGTCGATCCCGATCCGCGCCCGTAAAAGCCCCTTTTACATGACCAAACAGCAAGCTCTCGGCCACGCTGGAATCGAGGCCACCACAGGCCAGAGCCACAACGTCCCGCTGTTTGATCTTGCTAATGTAAGTCTCGACTACACGGGTCTTACCAGTGCCTCGCTCGCCCAGAATTAACAACGGATGACCACTTAACTCCGCGTATTGCTTTAATCGTTGAAGCGACTGTTGACGAGCGATAGAGCGCGCTTCTGGCTCATAAATCGCTAGATCCGGGTTGATTGTCCGAGCCGAACGAATTTCAGCCAGATAGGTGGTGATCTTGAAATCAACCGATTTGAGGCTGGTTCTTTGCGTCTCCGGGTTGAACTGAGAAGACCACAACCGGGTTCCGGACGGAAATGCACCGCCAGCAGATACCACAACCAGACGCTGTGCATTGCGGGTGTGCCAGGAGAAATGTTGATGTGCAAACAGTCGCTGCAACCACGAACTCTCGGAACAACTGAGTCACAAACAAACAAATAGATCGCCTGATGATCCGTATCAACATTGAGAATATATTTCTGAGCTGCCTGTGCGGCAGCGAACACTTTGGAAACGTGGCTGTAATCAGCAAACCATTTCTGAGCTGCCTGTGCGGCAGCGAACTGCATGATGGTGCCTGATGGCCATGCGTTGGCTTTCTGAGCTGCCTGTGCGGCAGCGAACGTCTGCCTGCCAGCGTATGCCCAGGTCTTCCATTTCTGAGCTGCCTGTGCGGCAGCGAACAGTAATGACTTGAAGGCTCAGAAACTCGGACTTTTCTGAGCTGCCTGTGCGGCAGCGAACGCACACGCGCGGATAAACTCGGACTCAGGCCATTTCTGAGCTGCCTGTGCGGCAGCGAACGCTAACGGCGCGCCCTCGGAAATCTCCCACCATTTCTGAGCTGCCTGTGCGGCAGCGAACGTTTCAAGCTCAATCATTGAGTCGAGATCAGTTTTCTGAGCTGCCTGTGCGGCAGCGAACGCTCACAACCGAGGAACCCTGCTCGACGTTACTTTCTGAGCTGCCTGTGCGGCAGCGAACATATTCGTTTCACTCATACTCGTTATCTCCAATTTCTGAGCTGCCTGTGCGGCAGCGAACCAACACAACCGCCACATTGTCCGCGTTGGTGCTTTCTGAGCTGCCTGTGCGGCAGCGAACTGGATTATTGATGAGTTCCGCCGTAACGGCGCTTTCTGAGCTGCCTGTGCGGCAGCGAACCTGACCTGCCAAAGTTCGGCACCCTACCCACTTTTCTGAGCTGCCTGTGCGGCAGCGAACCTCGAATGTCAATTCGGCTTTGGTTTTGCGCTTTTTCTGAGCTGCCTGTGCGGCAGCGAACGACCTGCGGCCATACGGGCCGCGCGGATCTATTTTCTGAGCTGCCTGTGCGGCAGCGAACAAATCGGCGCAACCACGGGCTTGCTGCCAGTGTTTCTGAGCTGCCTGTGCGGCAGCGAACTGCCCACGGCCTGAGGACGGCGTGCGATTAGCTTTCTGAGCTGCCTGTGCGGCAGCGAACCTGCACAAGGGAAAACGCTGCCATGTGTGGCATTTCTGAGCTGCCTGTGCGGCAGCGAACCAAACCTTATTATTGAAATGTCGGAGCGGATATTTCTGAGCTGCCTGTGCGGCAGCGAACTCCTTTTGGCCCGTCCCTGTGCTCTATTTTTATTTCTGAGCTGCCTGTGCGGCAGCGAACAAGAATGCATTGTTATGTTGCGGTGCGCCTGCTTTCTGAGCTGCCTGTGCGGCAGCGAACGAGACGTTACACTGGAAGCATCAGTTGTTGATTTTCTGAGCTGCCTGTGCGGCAGCGAACAGGGCGCGGTGGGATATGCGTCTATTGAACTTTTTCTGAGCTGCCTGTGCGGCAGCGAACTTGTCGATGTTGCTATCTATGCCGCCCAACTGTTTCTGAGCTGCCTGTGCGGCAGCGAACATGCCGTGACTATATCAACATCCCGCTACTCATTTCTGAGCTGCCTGTGCGGCAGCGAACTCCGGTTCAGCGGTTACTGTCGACAATACGAATTTCTGAGCTGCCTGTGCGGCAGCGAACTCAATTGGGCTTAGCGCGGTTACACCGTCAAATTTCTGAGCTGCCTGTGCGGCAGCGAACAGGGCGCGGTGGGATATGCGTCTATTGAACTTTTTCTGAGCTGCCTGTGCGGCAGCGAACTTGTCGATGTTGCTATCTATGCCGCCCAACTGTTTCTGAGCTGCCTGTGCGGCAGCGAACATGCCGTGACTATATCAACATCCCGCTACTCATTTCTGAGCTGCCTGTGCGGCAGCGAACTCCGGTTCAGCGGTTACTGTCGACAATACGAATTTCTGAGCTGCCTGTGCGGCAGCGAACTCAATTGGGCTTAGCGCGGTTACACCGTCAAATTTCTGAGCTGCCTGTGCGGCAGCGAACAACTCCGTGCGGATGCGCTCGAATGTCAATTCTTTCTGAGCTGCCTGTGCGGCAGCGAACCTCTGGCGACATAGTGCCGTCAGTTGATGCGTTTTCTGAGCTGCCTGTGCGGCAGCGAACTGATCACGGCCAAAGCGCGCGATGGTGAGCGATTTCTGAGCTGCCTGTGCGGCAGCGAACTCGAATATGCTGGCTGGTAGGTCGATGGTTTTTTTCTGAGCTGCCTGTGCGGCAGCGAACTCGCTTGCTGATTTATCCCAATTCAATGCACATTTCTGAGCTGCCTGTGCGGCAGCGAACTGTTAGCTAATAAACGTCCAGATTAGCGGAGTTTTCTGAGCTGCCTGTGCGGCAGCGAACCGGACGAGTCTGGTCACGGCCTGCATCTGAATTTTCTGAGCTGCCTGTGCGGCAGCGAACGCCGCGCTTTCTGCGGTCGCTTTAGAATTATTTTTCTGAGCTGCCTGTGCGGCAGCGAACGACTTTATTCCGCAGTCGATCTGCTAGCTGGTTTTCTGAGCTGCCTGTGCGGCAGCGAACGAAATAGCAGCCACAAAAAAGCCCGGAGGTTTTTTCTGAGCTGCCTGTGCGGCAGCGAACGATCGGCCACCTCCGGGAATAGAGGATCACACTTTCTGAGCTGCCTGTGCGGCAGCGAACACCATGTTCTTGATGAAGTTATCGCGGTCTTCTTTCTGAGCTGCCTGTGCGGCAGCGAACCAATCTCCGACTTTGTTGTCGTCTCGCCTTCCTTTCTGAGCTGCCTGTGCGGCAGCGAACGCGGTGGTTGACCCGGATGGTGAGCCGGTGCATTTCTGAGCTGCCTGTGCGGCAGCGAACGCTAACGATGTGGCGGTGACGTTCGGCATGGTTTTCTGAGCTGCCTGTGCGGCAGCGAACGCTGTGATCATTGCGGACACGCCGGGCGGTCATTTCTGAGCTGCCTGTGCGGCAGCGAACGGTGTGCCGAAACGAACGAAGATTTACCAGATTTTCTGAGCTGCCTGTGCGGCAGCGAACGTACAGCGCAGCAAAGCACGGCCCCAATTTGTTTTCTGAGCTGCCTGTGCGGCAGCGAACGCGGTGAATGTCACCTCGCCGTCTTCCGTTGTTTTCTGAGCTGCCTGTGCGGCAGCGAACCCGGGCGGTCAGGTGGCCGGTATGCACGAATTTTTCTGAGCTGCCTGTGCGGCAGCGAACTTATCTCAAAAGGCTGGATTGTCGTTGTGCCTTTTCTGAGCTGCCTGTGCGGCAGCGAACAAAAACTCGCCAGCCCGGCGCTGCCCCATGTTTTTCTGAGCTGCCTGTGCGGCAGCGAACTGAAGTAGTTCTTGCGTTGAGCGCTGCTGGTGTTTCTGAGCTGCCTGTGCGGCAGCGAACGATTTGATTCGCAACATGCCGTCGTGGTCGATTTTCTGAGCTGCCTGTGCGGCAGCGAACGGCACCACCACCGAACTGCAACTGCTGAATCTTTTCTGAGCTGCCTGTGCGGCAGCGAACTTGGTCGCTGAGTGTCTGTAGTACGTCGGCTGTTTCTGAGCTGCCTGTGCGGCAGCGAACTGAGATCTCCCAGAACTCTGCGCCCGGCCAACTTTCTGAGCTGCCTGTGCGGCAGCGAACGTGCTCTGTTATTACACCGGCAAAAATTATCATTTCTGAGCTGCCTGTGCGGCAGCGAACGGGCTTAACGTCCATTACGGCCTGATTGATGATTTCTGAGCTGCCTGTGCGGCAGCGAACAATAACTCTAACTCTTTGCGGCCAAGCTTTCCTTTCTGAGCTGCCTGTGCGGCAGCGAACCGTCAGCGAGAATGTGACGGCCCAGGCCTGCATTTCTGAGCTGCCTGTGCGGCAGCGAACTATGGTTTTGATCGGACTGTAATCGTCTTTTTTTTCTGAGCTGCCTGTGCGGCAGCGAACTGGCGGATGCGTTTGCCAAGTTAAAGGCGTTCTTTCTGAGCTGCCTGTGCGGCAGCGAACATTGAGGTACGTGTACGCCGCGCACTATCAAATTTCTGAGCTGCCTGTGCGGCAGCGAACTCAAATGTCAGCTCGGCTTTGGTTTGGCGCCTTTTCTGAGCTGCCTGTGCGGCAGCGAACGTCGGCATTGGCCGCCAATTTCCGGTTGAATTTTTCTGAGCTGCCTGTGCGGCAGCGAACCTCGGTTTAAATCTATTTTTGCCAGAGCAATTTTTCTGAGCTGCCTGTGCGGCAGCGAACGTCTCCCTACTTCCCATCTCAAGAGGTTCTCGTTTCTGAGCTGCCTGTGCGGCAGCGAACTTGTTGAACTTGGGTTGTTTGAAAATAGCCAATTTCTGAGCTGCCTGTGCGGCAGCGAACGATTTATGAATTCCCGGCTGACATGATCCGCATTTCTGAGCTGCCTGTGCGGCAGCGAACATTGTCTCGGCAATCAGTCGTGTGCATGCCCATTTCTGAGCTGCCTGTGCGGCAGCGAACTCCACAATTCAGCCGCAACCGGTAACGATAGCTTTCTGAGCTGCCTGTGCGGCAGCGAACGTGCCATGTCTCGTTTGATATGCCGATATGCATTTCTGAGCTGCCTGTGCGGCAGCGAACTGCAAGACCATGTTCGGACTATCACCCATCGATTTCTGAGCTGCCTGTGCGGCAGCGAACGTCGCCCATGCTGGCTTTGTGTTCGGCTTTTATTTCTGAGCTGCCTGTGCGGCAGCGAACTGTAGCAATCTATAGCTAACCTGCTATTTTTTAAAGAGCTTCCTTGCTTTTATCTATTTTCACCCTATTTTTCAGAAAATATCCAAACCCTTTAAAATCAAGGGATTGGAATTCAGGCAAAAAAAAGGGTCAGAACCAGGGGATCGTCGCGGTACTGCTTAACCCATAACTGTTGAACGTCCCTGTAGCCGGTGCATCCAGCAGTTCGCCATGCTCGATATACACACGCATATCGTTGCCGTTCGATAAACTTTTGATTTGTACGAACGGCTGTTTGAGTTTTTTCTGCTGGCTATCCGGTATTTTGGCTTCAGCCTCTTCTTCATCCAGCCAGCCTTTAGCAATGGAGCGTTTACGTTTGTTCCAGGCGCTTTTGGCTTGCACTCGCCTGACGGTTCGATACCGGCGATCTACAGGAACAGGCTCAATAGTCGACACTCGGGTGTAATCACCCAAGCCTTTCATCCAACCGGTGCTCATCAGTTTGTCGAGTGCTGCGGCACTGCCATGCAAGCGCAGACGACCGCCCAGTCTTTTATCTACATCCGGAAAGCTGATGCCAACCTCACCCGCTGCAATCTGACTCATCCCCCGGTGAAACTTGGAGAACAGCGCATTCAGCAGCATCTGTTCTTCAAATTCAGGGTCTGGAAGCAATGTAATATCGAGGTAGTAGTCCATGGCTTAGTCCTTGTCTGATGAGCCGAAGACACCGCCGCGAATTAGAATGCCCATCACGTAGTGCTGATTACCGACCTCTGGCACTTCGCCTTTCAAAACCCACTTATCCAGCAGGTTGTAAAAGTCTTCCTTGGCCTTTGGCTGACGATACGCGGCACCACGGCTGGTAACAGAGCCATAGGGTTCAATGGCAATGGGGCCAAAGGTGTTGGCTTCTGAGTACCAGGTGTCGATGGTACGAATCGCGTTACCAATCTTCTGGGAGTGCATGGCGGCCTGGCCATCGACCTGATACAGAAATTTGCTCTTTTTGCTGTTACCAGAACCATCCAGAACCAGTTCTTGTGATGGGAAAATTTCTTGCCCTTCGCCCAAACGCACATAGGCTTCGACGCGCAACAATACAAACCCCTTACCGATCAGGCCGGTTTGAATCAGGTCTGCCAGCGGTTTAATGGACTCTGGTTGGGTGCCAAAATTACGCAAGTCAAAACTGTGAGCATCGAAGGTCCAGCTGTTAACTGCTTTGGTGCCTGACAGCTGGGAAACAACCACTTCAATCTGCTCAGCCCCTACCCGGTTACGCCACAGAAAGCGGCCATTAGCCAGGTTTTCAGCGTAACGAGCCGCCAGTTCGCTGAACTGTTCACGCTCAATATAGCCGTTAATGACATCCGCCAGCGCTTGCTGGTAATCGCCGTCGTTGCAGGCGGATGGCGTTGCCAGATCACCCAATACACGAAGGGTGAAACTGACTTTCAGGGTGTCACAGTCTTGTGGCAATGCAGCGGTATCGACGGTCTGCAAGTTAGGCTTCTGGATCTCGGCGTCGAGCTTGAGCGGGTCGTCGGCAATAGCCGCTTTCAGACGGTTAGAAATCGTGCCGCGTACAGACTTTTCCTGCACTTCAATTGCCTTCCATCCTTGCGTGTTGTCACGCTCTTCCCAGCGTCCGGCAAACATCGCGGCGTCGGAGTTGGCGTGCTTACGCTCAAAGGCCAATACGGATGCGGTTTTCAGCTTGGTTGCTGCCATGGTGTCTCTCCTTGATTAATACAATTCGTCGAGTGTGTTGAAGTCGTTGTCCGGGATGTCGATGTCATCGTCATCGCTGTTTTCTGCAGCCGTAACCTTCTGCGATGGAATTGCGCATAGGTAAGCATCGCCGTGGTGGCGGTACTGCCAGAGTAATTCGTCGGGTGATTGCAGACGGTGCGGGCTACACCATTCGCCAATGCTGTAAGCGCTTTCGACAAAGCGGAACGGCACCGAGTTATCGCGTGCCCGGTTTACCGTGCCTGCGTCATACAGCCGGGATATCGCCTGATAGCCCACCGCCAATGGCACCAGATAGCCTTTGCCAGTGCCGGGTTTGGGCTTGAGTTGCCATTCGGCTTTGGTTTCGCCGGGGATTGGGGCTTCGCCGTCTTCCAGCCCGGTCGGTTCTGGCTGGTAACACAGGGCAATAAAGTCGAGCCAGCTGTCCAGCAGTTCAGCGTCCGGATTCTGTTGCTGTTGCGCCTGGTGGTGCTGAGCCAGTAAGTCCGAACGATCCAGCAGCACAAATCCGGGGATCAGCCGCAGCATTTCACGGCGGAATACACGTTGACCATCGTCGCTGTTCTCATCCAGCTGCAAGTAACGAACACGGCCTGCTTGCGTGATGATGCCGCCCGCCAAACGCTGGGTAACCAGCCAATCCAGTATCTGGGCTTCAAATTGACGAATACGCTGTTCGGGCAGGTCGTCGCCCAACGACAGCGTCAACGGGTCGAATTCACACTCCAGCAGCAGACTGGCGGTCATATGCATACGGCCTTCCTCGTTGAAAGGCGCTGTGTTGCCATCCTTGGTGAGTGGATTGCGACTGAGTGCGAAGACATGTTCAAAGCCGCTGGGACGCTGGGTATGTACCTGGTGGTTATGGCAAATAATGCCCACCCCGCCCAAACTCGCCTGCTCACCCCATTTCGCCTGGCATTTACGCGACAGAGCGTGAGCAAAGCCGAGAAAGTTGGTCGGTGCCGGGAATCCCCAGGTCATGCCGGAAATGGCGTTGGCGTTTTCCACTTTCAGATGTTTGAGTAACAGCAGATGCTTCATACCAGCTCCTCCAGATCGATCATCAGCAGGTAAGCCTGACGCTGAATTTGTTGTTTGAAGTGAGCGGTCTCTACATCACTCATGCTCAGCTTTGCCTTCTTGCCTTTCTGATCAATGGCTTTGGACAACACCCGACCAAAGTTCAGGGCCAATTTTTTACACCAGGCTTTGCCTTCACGCTCGTATTGAAAGTCGGTGTCGTCGCGCGCCGGGTCTACCCAACAGGCTTCAGGGCTATTTCCCATCGGCTCTGCTGCCCAACCTGCCGGAAACTGCCGTAACTGCGCGGCGTACTGGTGCAGTTCATCGACCATCCCCGCGACCATATCCGCACGTTTTCGGCGTACATGGCGGTTGTTCAGGTCGTGCTGATTGGCCCATTCCAGAAAGCCCTTAAGCTCGTCCAGTTGCTTACGAATACGCCAGCGATAACCCGACCAGAAGGCATCGACCGATTTCGGTGGTTTGGACTGGAATTTCCAGATGGGAGGTTGAGCATTGAAGAGGTAAGTTCGACCTCCGCGCTGGCTGTTCAGCAGGGAAATATTCTGTGGTTTGGTGCCACCAAAGGTCTGAATCGCCAGATGCAGGTAATCCCGAGTGCCAACCTGCCAGAAGTTACCTTTGCGTCGGGCATCTCGCCCAGCCTTGGCATCGTCACTGAAGCGG
Source organism: Candidatus Thalassolituus haligoni (assembly GCF_041222825.1). Taxonomy (NCBI): domain Bacteria; kingdom Pseudomonadati; phylum Pseudomonadota; class Gammaproteobacteria; order Oceanospirillales; family Oceanospirillaceae; genus Thalassolituus; species Candidatus Thalassolituus haligoni. Next base: position 1,954,054 of record NZ_CP139482.1, on the reverse strand, counting down.
GAGTGCTGCACACGCTGAAAGATGGCGTGATTGAGCGATGAAGCCGACAATGGGGCTAACAGGTGGTAGCCCGTTGATTCATCAAGCACAGGGAAATACAGCTGTTTGGCCAAGGTATGACTGGCGGGCTCCTTGATTTTGAGTGCTTCTTTGAAACCCGCCAACCAGTCAGCCCGTTGTTTTTCGTTGCCAAACAGTTCCAAATCCGAATGATCGTCTGCTGCCAGTTTATCCAGTAACCGCACACCGTCATGTTCCAGCAGCAATAAATTGGCAACATCCAGCGCTGCCGCATTACCCACCACATCCGCTTTAGTGACAGCCAAATCAGCCGAAGACAAGGTTCTACCTGATCCGGGCAAAGAACCAACAGCCAGCAAACTGGTGCCTTTGGCGTCGCTGTGGGTGTATTTCAGGGCATGGCTAACCAGGTTGATTTGCTTCGCCCTGCTTGCTGCATCCGTAAGCCAGGCGGCAGGTTTAAATTTGTCGAGCAGTTCTTGCTTGCGTTGATGCCAGTCCAATCGAAACTCGGCAAATTCGTCAGCCGATTTTTCTTTTTCCGCCTTGGCCAGCTCTTTTTCAAGCGGCTCCAGTTTGGTGGCACATCGCCCTTCGATGTATTCGCGGATTTTTTCAGTCAATTCCATTGCTTCTTTGACTCCAATCACTTGAGTTATCTCTATAGAATCATCATCGAAATAAATTTTCAACCAAGATATTGGTAAAGTCTAAATTTCAACTTCAACAATGACTAGCCGTGACACAATCAGCCCTTACCCAGGGCGACAACGTCTGTTGGATTAATTCAGTCAATTCCATAAACTGCCCGCCTACCGCGCAGGTAGCTCAGAAAAAGATGTCGGTTAAGTCCGAAATATTTTGCTGCCGCACAGGCAGCCATTATTGCACTTCACGGAAGACCCCTAGCCACGGATGGTATTGCCACGTTTCTGCACCGCTGTCGTTGAGCCGACGCAGGCGAATCTCACAAAACTGTTTACTGATGTCTGACACTTCCCGGCCCAGCACTTCCGACAGTTCAGCAATCAGGGCTTTTGCATCGCTTTGCAGCCACTGGGAGCAGCGCTGGGTAGCGAAAAGTTCGGGGTAATCAAATGCCAGTTTCTGTGGTGATAATTGCCCATCACTTTCCCGAATCAGATGGAAAGCCGGGTCTTCAGTGTCGTCTTGCTGATACAGCACATACGCATCGTCAGCGCTGGATTTGCGGAACGGTGTCCGTCGCTGCATTTCGGCGTGCCAGTCTGGAGACGGGGATAATTGCCACCAGCGATCAGCGGGGGTTCTGCCTGCAATCTGAACCGCCTTGTTTTCAAACAGAGAGGCAATCAGATGCAGGTGTTCAATCTGAACCAGACTGGTGCCGTCCTCAGCTCTGGCGGGCTGCACAATCCGGGGGATGGATGAAACAGCCTTCAAGTCTTGCTGATCCACACAGCGGCGTATTGCCCGATAATCGGCATCAAGACACAACCGGTTTGCGTGTCCTGCTGCTTTGGCCTCAAAACCGGGCTGGGTAAACACCAACCCGGTTTCAGAACGGTTATCTGCAAGCTGTTTAAGAGCCCGGTAGTTGTAATTCAGCACCAGCATATTCGGGCTTTGAGGTGGTTGTTTACGATGACGCTGAATGCGCCCGGCCAGCTGGATCAGCGAGCGCATGGAGCTGGGTTCGGCAATCGCCCAGTCGTAATCATGATCCCTACCCACCTCGGTTACCGGGGAACCAAGCACGACAAACAGGTGGTTTTGCTCCGGATACGTATCGAGTGCCGAACGAATTTCGGCTTGTTGCCAGAGTTGTTCCGGCTCATGGCGGCTCAGCGTAGTATCGAGCCGGGCCTCAATTTGGGATCGCACCAGCAAGGGATGCTGACTGTGATACACACAAAGATGCAGACGAGTATCCGCCGGTACGTCGCCCTCAATGAGATGTTTGGCCACAGCGGTCAGCGGGTTGATATTGGCCATACGAATCAGGCCCAGAGATACCCGCTTGCCGGTTTTCGGGTCCGTACCTGCATGGTGCTGATGCAGGCGCTGCATGCCTTGCCAGCAGCTCTCGGCTAGGGCTGCGATGATGCCGGTTTTATCCGAAGCCGTTGCAACATCCAGCACCTCGGCACAACGTAATGCCTTGCCGGGCTGTAAATCCGCTTGCAGATGTTTCACCCGTTGTTCAACAAAACCGGCGTTGGCTGTTTTGAACGCCTGCTGATCCAGACACTGGGCTGACGATGAATCAAACTCATCAAACCAGGCACAGCAAATTTGAGTGACCTGCCCAGGACTACCGCAAGCTTTGTCAAACTGTTCACGTCCGGCCCGATAGGCACTGAACAAGGCCGTCAGTATGGCAGGCGGCAAACTCGCAGAAGACAGCAACACACGACTGCCAAGCATGCCTGCCCAGTTCACCAGACGGCATAACGCGGGCAGATCGGTTGAATCAAAGTCATCCGGCTCGTCGAGCACCAAATCCGAGGTCAACAGGCGCAACATCGGAGCAATCTGTTTACCGCCTCGCACACCTTCGGTTGCTGGCATCAGGTGATCAATGGTGCAAACCAGAACAGGAGCACTGAGCAGCTGCAAGGATTTAGATGGTTTGCCATGAGCCGTTTGTCCAAGCCATCGACGCAGCGGGCCATCACTGAGCGTGCCGTCGTAGCTGACGTGTTGGGTGTCATCGAGCAGGTCTGTGGAGGATTCACTGCCGCTCTGTTGAGATTCAGTCGGTGTATCCAATTCATTGCGCCGACGATGCAACTCCTGTACTGCTTGAGAACCGACCAACACCGCCAACTCGTCGGAGTCCAGTTGCAGGCGCTCTTTCAGGGCATCGCCGGTTTGCAGGGTCAAGGTTCTCAGACCCAGGGCAATACTGAAACGACAACCGGGCTGCTCTGACGCGAGGCCGTACATAATACGGGCATTGGCGAAGGTTTTGCCCTTGCCGGTGGATGCCATATTCACACCAAAGAACCCCTGTTTGGCCGATGCCACCGACAAGCCCGTGGCGATGTCATAGGCTTTGTCCTGCCAACGATAAGCGGCGTTTTTGGTTCTGGCTTTCAGGGTTTTATGTGACACCAGTACCGGCAAACCTGAACGCAAGTTAGGGAGCTGGCGCGCCAATAACAGAGCATTCTGGCCAACGCCAATGTTGTGCTCATCCAGCCGCTGTTTGAGTGGACGCTTGCCATTGGCATCGCACTTATCAGTATTGGCGTAAACCCGGTAGCTGTCGTCCCACCATTTAGTCTGCTTGTCTGCAGCGGAGTAACTGTGGTCGGCCAGCATCAACGACAGCCGCGCCAGATGACTGCTGAAGTGATCCTGCAACAGCCAGTGATGTTCAGCATCAATCAACGCCGGTAATTTCAGCGCCCTCTGGGCCAACTGCCGCGCCTTGTCACACCAACGCTGACTGGCAATGGGCGTGCCTCTGGTGAAGGTAAACAGCTGTTCCCACTCTTCGGCAGTCCAGTCATTACGCAGACATTGGGAGGAATTCCAGGGGGCAAACCAGTCGCGGTGTTCAAGGGTGATTTTAGTAAGTTCGAGCTTTGGAATGCGGTCACTTTCGTTTTCAATTTCATCGGCTCGTTTGCCCTCACGAGTCGGATACACCGGCAACCGATGGTGACTGACAATCAGCCAACCGATGGTTTGTGCCAGTGGCATGCCCGCCAGCTGGATAAATGGATTGTTTAATGCGTCCTCTCGTTTCTGCTGGAACTCAGCCAGTCGGGTGAGACACACCTGATCATCCTTGGGCTGAATGTTTGCCAGTGTCTCCAGCCATTCTCGGTCACTTTTGCCACGTACAAACGCCACAAACATCAGCAGCGATAACCATTCATGACGTAATGGTTCCTGCATTCCACGTTGTCCACGCAGCTTGAGCTGAAACAGCACATTGGCTTTGCCGAAGTCGTGAAACAGCCCGGCAATACCTGCCATCAGCGCAATGGCTTCGGCGGTGTGCCACTGGTTCTCGGAGGCCGACTTCAGCACATCCCGCCCGGTCGAATTGGTCGGCACTCGCCCTTCTGCGTTGAATTTACGGGCGTTACCGACAATCCATTCCATCTCAACCTGATGCCTGCCCCGTACTCGATGACACACGACGGCGGTATTGCGCCGGGCGGTTTTGCGTAGCAGTTTGCGAACCGTAATCAGGCCTTCCTGCGTGACGGGGCCTTCCCAGCTCCGATCTCCCGCCCGTTCAAAAAACTGATCCAATACTCGACGGGTTTCGATCAGGGCTTTTTTGCCGCATTGGGATTTGATAATAACAATCACAGCGACTCCTTCTTGTCTGTCTGCTCGGCAACAGCCTTGATGGCGTCGATCATGCGGTCGAGTACGTCGTATTGCTGAAACAGGGTGATCAGCCGTTGGCGAAATTCCTGTTCGGAGTCCCCTTTCATGGCAGAGATAAAGGCGCAAGGCAGCACCACGGCGTCTTTGATCACATCGGCTACGTCAAATACTAACCCTCCGCGTCGGGTTTTGCCGTGTAACACCGCCAGTCCGTGGGGCAAGCCCAACACCCAGCAAGCGGTTGCCGCCAGGCCGTAAGCCAGATAGTTGCCGTGATCAAGAAAACGGTTGGCCATGTCAGTGCCGCCTCCCTGTTTGGCTCGTACGAAGTCGCCATAGCCAGTATTCAGGCATACCTGTTTGTACAGCGCCTTGGTCATGGTCGCTTCGGTTGTCAGTACGTCGGTACTGTTGCTGGCGTGCTCCAGCCGCTGTTCAAAGGATTGGATGATGGCGTTTAATCGGTCGTTAGATACCGGGAAGTCCAGTTCTCGTTGGCGCGCCAGTTTGCCCCAGATTTCGCGCAGGTTGTCGAGTCGGTAGCGTTGAAAATGGATTGCCGCATCCAGTCGTTTCTGGTCATCGAACCAGAAAGAGCACCACTGTTGCAGGTATTCGGTGGGTCGGTATTCGCTTTGTGAGGTCAGCCATTCGACATCGGTTTGTATGTCATTGGCGGCAAACAGGGGTGTTCCGCCGCCGCCACAAAACCCCAGAAGTACGCCTGCTTTGGCAAATTCGCGTACGGCAGCCTGGGTAATGGAGGTGCCAGTACCGAGCAGGATGACGGTGGTGTTGGCAATGGGGATGTTCCAGTAAAGCGATTCTTTTCCGGCTTCGGTGACGTATTCAACCCGACCGCCGTTGACCAGTACCCGGCAATATTGCAGGTAGTAGAGGTTGGCGCGTTTTGAATGCAAGATGGTTTTGAGCTCTGACGGGGAAAAATCGTCCATGGGTACACCATTCCGTGGTTTTATGTTGATTTGAGCATAGCGACAGCGGCTGGCGTTGTCATCGGCTAGAATCCATGCCTTTTGGTTTTCCGGTGCTTAGCCGTCGCGTGACTTTGTGGCGACCGTTGGGCGACCCACGCACAGGAGCGCAGGAGCCAGAGGGAGGTAGCAGGAAGGTAGAGGTGCCGTGTGAATGACCAGGAGCGGGGCTACCCACGCGGGAGCGTGGGAGCCAGGTGTAGCGCTTTAAGCAGGGGTTATTGCAGGGTCTCGAACGTGCCGTCGATATAACGAACCACCCAGGTGCCGTTTTCCTTGGTGATACGGCCGTAAACCACGTCGCGGTAGTTCAGGTAGAAGGTGGCGGTATCGAGGCTGTAGCTTTCATCCCACTCTGCCTGATTGGATGTCACGCAGCGTTCGTAGTCTCCTTCGTCGTTCACCAGGTAGGTGTACGGCAGTGGATCAGCGCCATTGGATTCATTCAGGAAGAGCGTCAGGGTGCTGTCTACCTTATCGGTGCTGCCATCATCCAGCGACAGCGAGACGCCGTCTTTGTAGATCGCCAGGCTGCCGGTGGTTTCGAAGGTGTAGTCGGTGCGGTAATTCAGGATAATCCGATCCAGAGACGAGCCACTGCCGATCGTTACATAGCCACTGGTAGAGGTACTGGAGTAGTCGTGGGACAAGGCTGCTGTTATGCGGTAGTCATCCACTGTCGGGGCATTGATGTATACATCCAGCAGGGTATCCGGCTGATTATCAAGGATCACTTCGGTCTGGAATCTGAGTGTGTTGAGGCCCAGTACCATAGGATCATAGAGGGTGCCATCCAGGTCGGCACTGCTGCTCTCCAGGTCGTCCAGTACCATGCAGCCATTGCTGTCGGTACTGTTGGCTGCCCATTCAACAAAATAGGTGCCCCGCCCGTCAATGGAGATACGCGACAATACGCCACTGGCCCACAGGGTGTTCACGTAGTCGGTAAAATCCGCTTCGCCGTAGTAACGGTTCTTTGGCTCGCAGGTATCCACGGCCCAGGTGCTGCCGTTTTGCACCAGATAGCATTCTTCGGTGTCGTAGGTGTTCACCAGTTCATCAAGATCATCATCGCCATCAACGTCGCTTTCATCCTCACGTTCAATGGTGGGATACAGTCGATAGCGTAATGATTCACCCAGCGGCACATGGATATCCAGGTACTCGACAGCCTGATTTTTGACGGTTTCTGAGCCGGTGGCATAGCTCAACAAACCGCTGGCGACGGTGCCTTTGGCAAAATCTGCGCTGCTGTTTGGTGTAAAGAAGCCGGTGAATGGAGCAAATTCCTGATCCGGGTAAAACTCGGCGGCGTTGGATGCGGCAGCACCAACGTACAGGTCGGCGTATTCATCGTCGTCGCCATTGTCACCCTTGACGTTGTCCGATACCCGGCTATCCAGTACGACGGTATCGATATTGAATCGCAGTGCTGAGGTTGCATCCAGCGGGTCTCGTACGCCCCGGTAGAACAGGCGGAAGTAACCATCAAATTCCAGCTCGTCTGCGGTGTTCAGGGTTGTCTGGTCGTAAAATTCAAAATCTCCCCAACGCAGTTCATAGCCGATAATTTCGTTGCTGCTGCTGTCTGCCAGCTGGGAAACTTCGTCGGTGTAATACACCCGCACAGCGGACGGCCGCTCAATGTCGTTATCGCTGTCATCGTTTTCGTAGTAGTGGTCAATATTAAAAACCAGATCGCCTTGCTGATAGGTGCCGACAATCAATACATCGATGGCATGGGAGGCATCTGGCTCGTCATCGTCATCGGTGGTGTTAACATCCGCGACCCGCTGACTGACGGTAATGGCACCATCGTTAAGTTTGAGTATGCCGGTTGCGCTATTGTAGCTGTCGATGCTGGTCAGCCAGGTCATGCTGCTGTCTTGGGTCGGGCAGCCAGCATTCAGATAACAGCTGGTATAAAGTTCATAGGTTTGCAGGTAAGCGTCGATCAGGGCCTGGAATTCATCGGCATTGTCGTCGCCCACGGCTTTGACCATATCCAGATAGGCATCTACGTCTTCGCGGTAGCCTTCTTCAAAGAAGCTGTCCTGGTAAGTACGCAAGGTATCGACAAACGCTTTGGTGCGCTGCAAACCGAGAATAAAGTCATCGTAGTCACCGGAACCCACCAGGTTTTCGATGGTTTCCGGGACAACAGCGGTCAGTTCGCCGTCTTGCAGCGCGGCAATATCGGTATCAAAGGTTCCGATCACTGTAGCAACATAGGTAGCTGCGGTGGTGTTGGTCACTTCCAGTGCGGCCAGGTTGTCCCGCGCCAGCTGGAACAGCTGCGCCAGACTCACAGTTTGGCTGTCACCGCTCTGCAACCACTGGCCGTCATTGGTAACGATATCGGCACCGACCTCGGCAACGAGTGTGGTATCACCAGCGTAGCTTTCTTCGAGGTGGCTCCAGGCCGAGACCAGCGCGCCATAACGAATCTGATCCAGCGTGCTGGCCTGGCTGCCGTTCCAGTTATCAATATGGGTCAGGTCAGCCGGACGGGTTGTCTGGATGTCTTCAACGCCGAGAAGGCGTGATAACTGGGAAACAGACTGCACTACTGACCAGGCCGAGTAATAGCCGGTTGTGTCCCACTCTGCCGTGGATTCCAGATACAAGCGCTCGTACGCCAATGTTGCCGCCAGATCGGTAAAGGGCGTCAGGCGAACCCGTTCATCGCTTTGCAAGTCGTAGGCTACCGTGCGCCACAGGCTACCGATAGCGCTATAGCGTTCACCAAAGGCCACCGTCGCAGCTGCCGTAACACAGCCATCCATCCACTGACACAAACGCGTTGTGCCTGGGACATCCAGATCGGTATCTTCAACCTTGCCAACCAGGGTGAACTGCTGAACTTCTTCGGATGCAATGGTCGCTTTTATCTCGCTGTCTTCATCGGTGTCGTATTCTGAGTGGCTCAAGCGACCTTCACTGTCAACAGACAGCTGCCCACCCTCAGTCACTGCCGTGGACCAAACGTAAGCGTCATCAAAATCACCCTGGCTTACCCAGACTTTGACTGACACCGTTGAACTTGAGCTACTGCCATTGGAGCAGCCCGTCAGCCCAACCACTGCCAACCCAACCACGGTCAACAGAGTTCCTGCCAACATCCCGCTATAACGCTTGTACATACGTAAACTGATCCTAACTTGCCTGGTCAAGCCCGGCGATTGCGACAGCCATCTCTGCCGATCCCAACGACCGAACCGAAAAATGGCGCTTATCATAACAGGCTTTGATCGACCCACCAGACCCGCCCGAGTTCAGAATCGTCAGTATTTGCCGGTAACTGCTGACCAATTGACGGACAATAGCGACCGCTAGGGGGGTTCTCAATGATTAAACCGAGCCTGCCGAGCATCAGTGGGTTTCAGAACAAGGCATGAGGAGCGTGGTTTGGCGAGCTAAACAAGTAACGAATAACGCCGTGCTGGAAGCTACTGGCCTCAGCCCCAAGGGTCATCAGGGTCAGGGTCAACATTCCGCCAAGCGGAGTTGTCGGATTTGAAAAGAACTCGCCATTCTCGGCGTCCAACGCCTTGCCTGACGGGATTTATCCTCCCGCCAGGCCGTGGCAAATAATTGAGAACGCCCCCTGGCAACCAATGCCGCAACTACGAAGGATGCAGAGCGCCCTCTACTCGGCTAAAATGCCCGCCCAATTCGAGGTGACCCCATCTATGCAACTGTTCGTCAACCAGCTAACCAATGTCGATTTCAGCTATCTGGACGCCCAGCGCGGGCTGGTTGGAGAAACCTGGCTTGCCTCAGTGATACTGGATGGTGTGCTGGATGAGCAGGGTATGGTCTGCGACTTTGGTGTGGTCAAAAAAACTCTGCGTTACTGGCTCGATGATCAGCTCGATCACCGTCTGCTGGTGCCCACGGAATCCGAGCGCCTCACGCATCAGTGTATTGATGGCCGTATTATTCTGACCTGGCAGTCCGACAAGGGTGATATCGAGCTGAATTGCCCACAGGAGGCGGTTACCCTGATCACGACCGACAGCATTACTGCCGTCAGTACTTCGGCCTGGTGTCGCGAACAATTAAAGGCCAGTTTTCCGGTCAACGTCGATCAGTTAACCCTGACGTTTACACCCGAGCACATCGACTCGGCGTTTTACCATTACAGCCACGGCCTCAAAAAACACAACGGCAATTGCCAGCGGATTGCCCATGGACACCGCTCGCGCATCGAGATTTTCCGTAACGGCGAGCGTTCAGACGAATTAGAACAACAGTGGGCGCAGCGGTGGCAGGATATTTATATCGGTACCGCAGCCGACCTGTGTTCTACCGACGACAGTAGCGAAGGCAGTAGCGACAAGCGCTACCATTTTGCCTACGACGCGCCTCAAGGGCATTTTGAACTGACCCTGCCGCGGTCGCAGTGTTATCTGATCGATACCGACACGACCGTCGAGCTGATTGCCGAACACCTCGCCAGCACCGTAGCTGCCAGCCTGCCCGGCCAGAGTATTCTGGTACGCGCCTACGAAGGCATCAACAAAGGGGCACTGGCTCAACAGCTGGCCTGAAATCAGCCTCGTTGCAGCGGCTGAGGCCGCTTAACATACGGTATTCAGCTGACATTATTGCCATCACCGGAGCCATATATGTCCGAGATACAACGGATTCAAAGCACAGAACGAATGAGCCGGATCGTCAAGCACAACGGTACGATTTACCTTTGTGGCCAAACCGCAGGAGAAATCGACTGGGATATTCAGGAGCAGACTCGTCGCTGTCTGACCAAAGTGGATAACCTGCTGAAAGAGGCGGACAGTGGCCGTGACAGGCTGTTATCGGTCACTATTTATGTACGCGATATGAAAGACTTCGCGGCCATGAACGAAGTGTACGATGGCTGGATCGCCACCGTCGAAAAGCCCGCTCGCGCCTGTGTTGAAGCCCGTATGGCACGGCCGGAAATTTTGGTGGAATTCAGTGTCATTGCCGCACAGTAGCGGCATTTAATAACAGTATTCAGTCACAGTGCGGCGAGCGCTCAGGCCGTACTGGCGATATTTTGCCGCAGTTTGCGCTGACCGATAACAAAGATGACCACCGCAATCGGCAGCAGCCACCAGAGCCATTCGTGCATCTGTTCGGCGTACTGACTGCCAAGCCAATACGCCACACCAAACAGCCCCGCCGCCCAGGCAATGATGGAACTGACATTGGCCACCGTAAAGGTTAAGCCGGGCACTCTTGCCAGACCGCAGGCAATATAACCGAAGGTTCGTAAACCCGGCATACAACGAATCAGCACCAACTGGTGCCAGGGCGCTTGTTGTAACGGCGTTACCTGACGCTGAATCATATCGTGCTGAAACTTGCGCGCCAGCCACGGCCAGATCAGGGCGCCGCGTCCCATCAAATACAAGGCCGAATCACCAATAAACATACCGCAACAGGTCGCCACGAATGCGACCTCTGGTTGCATCCGGCCACTGGCTGCCAGCATTGCCGCACCGATAATGGCCAGATCTTCCAGCATAAAGGTGGAGACAATCACCACTAGCACCAGCCAGGCGGGGTTATGCGATACAGCAAGCATGGAATCGAGCATAGGGGAAAATACCTTGGGAACCATCTATTCGCCGGAAAACTGAACGACCCACCATCCGACAGCCGTTGGCGGCGGCATTCTAACACCATGGACAACGACATTTGGGGGTCGTGCGTAAAAACTTCCGTCAACAGCTGAGAAAAAACGGTTTTTCCGGTAGACTTTCGCGCCTTTTTTAACAACAAGGTAACGATCGGCCATGGCCAGCCAATGCCCTGTCGTTCGCCTTACCTTCAGCAATCTGAACTCCAGCGGGAAATGTCTATGGAACTGTCTGCACTTACAGCAATTTCACCAATCGATGGCCGATACGGCAGCAAGACATCGGCACTGCGGCCGATATTCTCTGAATTTGGTCTGATCCGCGCACGGGTCGAGGTAGAAATTCGCTGGTTGCAGCGCCTGGCAGCTCACCCAGCCATCACTGAAGTACCCGCTTTCAGCGCCACCGCCAACGCCCTGCTCGACCACATTGTTGCTGACTTCAGCGAAGAGCACGCCCTGCGAATCAAAAAGATCGAAGCAACAACCAATCATGACGTCAAGGCAGTTGAGTACTTCCTCAAGGAACAGATTGCCGATAACGCCGAGCTGAATGCTGTCACCGAATTTGTGCACTTCGCCTGTACCTCCGAAGACATCAACAACCTGTCGCATGCGCTGATGCTGAAAGCGGGTCGTGAACTGATCAGTACCGACATGCAAGCCATTGCCAACGCCATCCGCGCCCTGGCCCATGAACATGCCGCTCTGCCGATGCTGTCCCGCACCCACGGTCAAACCGCCTCCCCAACCACCCTGGGCAAGGAAATGGCCAACGTGGTCGCTCGTATGGAGCGCCAGATCGCCCAATTGGGCCAGATCCCGCTGCTGGGTAAAATCAACGGTGCCGTTGGTAACTACAACGCCCACATCAGTGCCTATCCGGATGTAGACTGGCAAGCCAACGCTGATACCTTCGTCACCTCTCTGGGGCTGACCTTCAACCCCTACACCACCCAGATCGAGCCACACGATTACATCGCCGAACTGTTCGATACTATCGCCCGCTTCAATACCATCCTGATCGACTTCGATCGCGATATCTGGAGCTATATTTCATTGGGCTACTTCAAGCAGCGCACGATTGAAGGCGAAGTCGGCTCTTCGACCATGCCACACAAGGTTAATCCGATCGACTTCGAAAATTCCGAAGGTAACCTGGGCATCGCCAACGCCATCTTCGGCCATCTGGCTGCCAAACTGCCGATTTCCCGCTGGCAGCGCGATCTGACCGATTCCACCGTATTACGTAATATGGGTGTTGGCATGGGCTACAGCCTGATTGCCTACGCCGCCAGTATGAAAGGCATCAGCAAACTGGAAGTCAACGCAACTCGTATCGCTGCCGACCTGGACAACGCCTGGGAAGTTCTGGCAGAACCGATCCAGACCGTGATGCGTCGTTACGGCATTGAACAGCCGTACGAAAAACTGAAAGCATTTACCCGTGGCAAGGCGATTACCCAGGATGCCATGGGTGACTTTATCGCCAGCCTGGAGCTGCCAGACAGCGTCAAGGCCGAACTTAATGCCATGACCCCGGCCAGCTATATTGGCAATGCCGAGGCGCAAGCCAGAGCCGTTTGATCCCTGGCTCATAAAACCATTACTGTTGAGTTTTGGTGACCAGTTCCTGACACATTAAGCAACCGTCAGGAACTGGCAAACACGGCAACAACCAGCTCTTTTTCCCTTTACCGTTAGTTAGTCAAATGGCTTGGGCTGTGGCGTCCTCTCCGTTGACGGCGGCAGTATTGGCAGCATAAAAGACGGCTGCTCACCGGTCAGCGTTTTCAGGAATGCAACCACCCTGGCATTTTCTTCCGCACTGAATTTACGTCCCAATTGCAGACGCCCCATCAGATCCACGGCTTCGGTCAGCGTTTCTGCTTCGCCATCATGAAAGTACGGGTACGTCAGCTCGACATTACGCAAGGTCGGGACTTTAAACTTGAAGCGATCCGCGTCTTTGCCTGTCACGCCTGCCAATCCCTTGGCTGGATTTTTGGTGTCGTACGCAGCGACCAGACCCATTTTCTGGAAAGAATTCCCCCCCACCGCCGGGCCATTATGGCAGGCAACACAACCGGAATTTTTAAACAGCGCATAACCGGCTTTTTCATCGACGCTGATCGCACCGGTATCGCCCAACAGCCATTGGTCAAAACGGGAATTGGGCGTCACCAGTGTTTTTTCAAACGCGGCGATGGCATCAGTTACCTGATCAATGGTGAGTGTATCGGTGCCAAAAACCCGTTTGAATTCGGCCACGTACGGCGGAATCGACTTCAGTACATCCACGGCCAGCGTATGGGTAAACGCCATTTCTCCCGGATTGGCGATTGGCCCTCCGGCTTGGGCTTTCAGGTCAGCCGCACGGCCATCCCAGAATTGCGCAATATTCATACTGGAGTTCAGCACAGTGGGGGAATTAATCGGCCCCTGTTGCCAGTTGTGTCCGATGGATGTTTTCAGGTTATCGGTGCCGCCCATGCTCAGGTTGTGGCAGGAGTTGCAGGAAATAAACCCGGACTTGGACAGCCGGGGATCGAAGTACAGCTTTTTACCCAATTCCACTTCCGCCAGGTTAACATTTGCTACTGGCTCAATGGGTTGAATCGGCTCCGCCGCCACCGCACTCTGAACAGCTCCGATACAACCTAACAGTGCCAACGATGTCAGCCATATTTGTCGTTTCATATCTCTCCCTCTCTGATCGTATTGCATCAAATATTCTCCATGCCTGCATAGTTATGGCTGGCTGATTTATTAGCAATAACCTTATCAATAGAAACTTGAGCCGGATCAAAGTGGCGCGGCAGTATCCTCTGCCCCCTTGCATCTGCCCGGCAAAGCCCAAACAATACGCGCCTTTAAAATCAGCCATTTTGCATCAACGAGGCTTCTCAAAGCCTTTGCGTTGTGCACCCGTCAGGAACCCTCTGTATGCATATCCTTGGTGATCTCTCTGTTGAAGCATTCCTGCGCGATTACTGGCAAAAAAAGCCGCTGGTGATTCGCCAAGCCTGGCCGAATTTTCAACCCTTGCTGGCAGCCGATGAACTGGCTGGCCTGTCGCTGGAAAGCGAAATTGAGTCACGCCTGGTGATGGAGCACGGCACCGCTGGCCCATGGGAAATTCGCAAAGGGCCTTTTGATGAGTCCGCGTTTGCCGACCTGCCTGAAAGCCACTGGACACTGCTGGTACAAGCTGTTGATCACTGGATTCCGGAAGCTGCCGACCTGTTGGAACATTTCCGTTTTTTGCCCGGCTGGCGCGTCGATGACCTGATGATCAGTTACGCCGTCGATGGAGGCAGCGTTGGCCCGCATTACGATCAGTACGATGTATTTTTATTGCAGGCTGAAGGTCAGCGGGAATGGCGCATCGGCCAGATGTGTCATGAAGACTCCGCTATTCTCAAAGGGCCGATGATCCGGGTATTGGCGGCTTTTGAAGAAACCGAACGCTGGGTACTGAACCCAGGCGATATGCTGTACCTGCCGCCACAACTGGCCCATTACGGCATCGCCCAAGGGGAATGCCAGACCTATTCGATCGGTTTTCGTGCCCCCAGTGTTGCCGAACTGGCGCAATCCGCACTGGATCAGGTTTTAAGCACCAGCAGCGAAGACCAGCGTTATACCGATGCCGACTACAGCACTCATGAAGGCAGCAGCGGCGAAATATCTTCCGCCGCCAAAGCCCGACTGGCCAAACTGTTACAAGCGGTCTTGATGCAACCCGACAACCTCGGCGATATGCTCGGCAAGTTGATGACCGAAGCCAAGTATCCGGAGCACCAGTCCGAACGGTTGGATGACGACGATTGGGAACTCTGGCGCAGCCAGCACCAGCAACTGCCGGATTTACGCAAGAGTGAACATGGTCGTTTCGCTTTCCAGCAAACGGCAGCGGGGCTGGTTTTTTATGCCCAGGGGCAAGCGTCCACTCTCGATATTGAGGATCTGGAACTGGCACAATTACTCAGTAGTCGTCATCAGTACCCACGTGACGCGCTGGCCAACGTGCCTTGCTCGCAACAGGGTTACGAGCTGCTGCGCCGCCTTTGGTTACAGCAACTGATTTATCAGGTCGAATAACCTCATATTCAAGACAGGCTTAGCCCAATACACTGATACTGGATACACGCAACACCCCTGGAGGCACAGATGACTATTCGTATCGTTCGCACTCGCTGGACGGATCACCAGCACGGAATTCGGAGTGTCCGCGACCGCGTCTATATTCAGGAACAACAAATCCCCGCCAGCGAAGAATGGGATGACGCAGCGGATCATGCCGCCCACTACGTCATCGCCCTGGAAGGAGACACCGTGATTGGCTGCATCCGGCTGTTCAATAACGGTCACTTCGGACGCTTGGCAGTGTTGCCAGAATATCGGGCCAGCGGAATTGGTAGCCAGCTGGTCGGAGCCATCAAGACGTTGGCGGAAGAGCTGGGCATGCCCGCCCTGCTCGCCAGCGCCCAGTGCTCGGCGATGAATTTTTACTGGCAGCTCGGCTTTTATAATGACAGCAACTTTTATCTTGATGCCGATATTCCACACCTGGATATTGCCTTGCCACTCAGTGCTGCCGATTTGCCTGCGCGCTACGGCAATGCCTACCGTGCCGGCCAGGACAGCCAGCTGCATACGCTCACCACACCTTGTGAGCGGCTGGGATTTTTGCTGACCCAGTTGTGTCAACAGCCCGCGACCGTGGAGCTGGCTCTGTATGATCCGGAAAACCCGGACTGGCACCACCACTTGTTGATTTCGGCGCTGGTGAAATATCTGCGCCAGGGGCGACAACGCTTTGTGCGCCTGATTATTCGTCACGACAATCATATTGCCGACTTGCCGCTGTTCACCATGGCCCGACGTCTGGACAGCCGGGTGGCCGTAGTGATCAACAGCGAGGTCGCTATGACTCAGGGAGTATTGGGGAGGGATTGTTGGTTAGCAGAAGGAAAATCACGACCCGGTCTGGATAACGGTCACTTTATCGCCAATACCGCAGATGCTCGCAGTACCAGAACGGTGCAACAAGCCCTGACGGAGTGTTTTAACAGCGGCGCTCCCAGTAAGGAATTACGTCTGCGGTATTTGTAAGAAGCAAAGGGTACAACGACCTTACTGACTGATTTCTGCCACCCCAATCAACAGCAGGTGCACAACCACAACCACCAGTGTCAGATGACGCCGCAAACGGCGATAGACAGGCGAATACACCTCACGAAACAGCGGTTGCAGCTCCATCAGGTAAAGCACCAGATAACCGGCAACCAGTGCGATCAGGGTGAACTCTGATCCGATGATCGCAACCAGAACCCAGGCCGCCAGCCCCCATAAAAACACCGCGATCGACACGCCCGGCAGCCAATAGCCCATCCGCTGGTGATGACCCTGCCCCACGCCCCAGCAGGCACCGGCCATAAAGGCCAGAATCATTGCGGAATACGCCAGAAAAAACGCCAACGCTCCGGCAATACCAAACAGCGACAACACGGCAGCAATAATAAAAGGCAGCAGGCCGGAATAACCCAGCCACCTGACCAGACCTGGTTTGTGCTCTTCTGCCTGGCCTGATTGATCTGCCTGATCCGGTTCTGTCATGTTCCAACCCTCGTTATGTGCCGTGCACCTGGCCGCGACTGCAGACTGCAGACTGCACCCAGGAGTCTGTTGGACTTGGCGCTGATGACTACTGGCTCGCCGACATCGCCGCTAATAGCTTTTCTACCCGCATCACATCGTCCGGTGTGTCGATACCATGTCCAGGTGGCTGATCAATCACGGACAGATGAATACGTACGCCGTACCAAAGTGCCCTGAGCTGCTCCAGTGATTCGGCACCTTCCAAGGCACAAGGTTCCATTGAGGTGTATTGCTTCAGGAATGACACCCGGTAACCGTACATCCCCAAATGACGATAGAGCGGCAGTTTGGTCGTCATCACACCGGGACTGGCCTTATAGCCGTCACGATCCCAGGGAATGCTGGCGCGACTGAAATACATGGCAAACCCGGCGCGATCCAACACCACCTTGACGACATTGGTATCGAAAGCATCGTGGTCGTCGTGAATTGGCGTACACAGCGAACTCATCCCGGCTTCCGGCCGATCCAGCAAACTGGCAGCGGTTTTCTCGATCAGTTCCCGTGGAATCAGTGGCTCATCACCTTGCAGGTTTACAATCACGTCGTGGTCTTCCCAGCCACGCAGGCGGGCCACTTCGGCGATGCGCTCAGTCCCGTTTTCATGATCGACCGAGGTCATCACGACATCGGCACCAAAACCGCGGGCAACATCGGCAATACGCTGATCATCCGTGGCAACCACTACCTCATCAACACCCGCTTCCAGCGCTCGTTCGTACACGTGCTGAATCATCGGTTTGCCTGCCAGCTCGATCAGCGGCTTGCCAGGCAGACGACTGGAGGCGTAGCGTGCCGGAATAACAATTTTGTAGTTTTTCATAACATCCATCCAAATAACCTGTATCCAGTACTGCGCTTATCATAACGGCCACACACAACAATCCCACACAGAGGCAACTCTGGAAAATGTCACAACCCGTGATACTGACGATACCAGCTGACAAACCGCTCCAGCCCATCGACCAGACGCGTATTCGGTGCAAAATCAACATCGTCGATCAGGTCATCCACGTTGGCATGCGTCGCGACGACATCACCCGGCTGCATATCCATGTAATTGATATTGGCTTTGGTACCAAGGGCGCTTTCCAGCGTGGTGATAAACTCACCCAGCTCAACACTGTTGTGGTTACCGATATTGTAAATCTTGTACGGTGCCGTACTGCGGCTTTTATCGCCCGATTCAACCGTCCAGCCTTCAACACCACCCGGTATACGTTCCGTAACCCGCACCACACCTTCAACAATATCATCGATATAGGTGAAATCCCGACGCATCTTGCCGTGGTTGTAGACGTTGATGGTTTTGCCAGCAAGAATATTTTTGGTAAAGCCCCAGGCCGCCATATCCGGACGTCCCCACGGACCATACACGGTAAAAAAGCGCAAACCGGTTACCGGCAAGCCGTACAGATGGGCATAGGTATGAGCCATAAGTTCGTTGGATTTTTTCGTCGCGGCATACAGGGAAACAGGATGATCGACACTGTCCGAGGTCGCAAACGGCAACTTGCTGTTCAGCCCATAGACCGAACTGGAAGACGCAAACACCAGATGCGGCGTTTGTTGATGCCGACAGGCCTCAAGAATATTGACGAATCCCACCAGATTACTGGCAACATACACATCCGGGTGCTCAATCGAATAACGCACCCCAGCCTGGGCCGCCAGATGCACCACCCGATCAAACTGATGATGATCAAACAGCGTCGTCATCGCTGCCTTGTCGGCCAGATCCATTTCGACAAAGGTAAAATCGCCTTGTTCACGCACCCAGTCCAGTCGGGCGCGCTTTAGCGATACATCATAGTAGTCGTTCAGGTTATCAATACCGACCACTTCATAACCGTTGGCAATCAGTCGCTTGGCGACGTAAGAACCAATAAAACCGGCAATGCCGGTAACCAGCGCTTTCATTACTTCTGAACCTCAAACTCGGGCAACATTGCCTTGATATAGGCGTCTTCCAGGGGCATTCGACTGCCCAACACCAGGTCTGCCACTTCCCGCGCCACCCCACAGCCACCAGCAGCCTGGGTAACGTACTCAGCGCGTTCCTGCACCATCCAGAACGCATCAGCCGGTGCTACCGCAAAGCCGACTCGGGTCATCACTTTCAGATCGATGACATCATCACCAACGTAACAAACCTCGTCCGGGGTAATGCCAAGCAGCTGCATCACGGCTTCCAGGCAGGGCCATTTATCTTTGCTACCGGGGTAAAAATGCCGAATGCCAAGATCACGGGCACGCCTTGCCAGCGCATCGGAGCTTTTGGCAGAAATAATCGCGGTGGCGATACCAAAACTGTCGAGCAACTTGATGCCCACACCATCTTTCACATTAAAGTGTTTGACCAGCTCACCATCGGCGCTGTAAGTCAGCGTACCATTGGTTAACACGCCATCCACATCAAACACCACCAGTTTGACCCTGGCGGCGCGTTGTTGAAGGACTTCCGGTAACGGATTGATCCAGGACATCAAAACTCCTCTGTGTAAGTGCCTTACCGCTTGTAGTCGTCATTCACTCTCACCCGACCAAACGATCAAGATGATCGCCAAACAAACCGCATTGTACCCTGCAACGGCAACAACCGCACACGGCCACCAGGACGGTGTGATCCACAGAAGCAAAGCGAAACAGGTTATCCAAATGATCAGCGTGCGGAAGGACATCCGCCAAATGACAGGCACAAAAAAAGCGGCTAGCTGCCGCTTTTTTCTGATACCACATAATAGTGGTATCCCCAAGGGGATTCGAACCCCTGTTGCCGCCGTGAAAGGGCAGTGTCCTAGGCCTCTAGACGATGGGGACACATTTTTGAGAGTTTGGTGGAGCCTAGCGGGATCGAACCGCTGACCTCAACACTGCCAGTGTTGCGCTCTCCCAGCTGAGCTAAGGCCCCGTCTCAAAACGTGTGCGCATCTTACTTAGAGACCCAAAGTCCGTCAACATCTTTTTTAAAATAAATGCAAAAACAACCACTTAGACTGAAATTCACACAACGATCGGCTTATTCGCCGGCTATTTTGTCTGCCAATTGCTGATCAATAGCACGAGCCACTACGAAGTAGTCTTTCTCCATTTTTTTCAGCCGTTTCTTGCCAACACCACCCAATACATCAATCGCCACTCGTAAACGTGCCCGACTCATATCCGGCCCCAGTAACGCCATGGAATCCAGTACCGAGATCGTTGACGAGGTGCCTGCAATAGCAATAAAAAATGGAAACAGAAAATCACGGACTTTCAGTTCCAACTGCCCTGCCAGCGCAAACAAACGTTGCTCTATTTCAGGCTTGTCCCAATGACGAATGGCTTCCAACTGCCATAAACCGAACTGCAAGGTCTGCAAGCGCTTTTCTTCATCATAAGCCTTATGCTCGAACTGCTCGGCGGTTACCCTCGGCAACCCCGACAAAAAATGCCCAGTCAAAGGCACAACATCCGAAAATACTTCAACACGAGGCTGTACATGGGGTACCAGCGGCAACATGTTTTCGGCACGCAAACCCCAACTGGCGAATTTTTCACAGAACGCTTCCGGTGACAAGGCACGCAACCACAAGCTGTTCAGCCAACGCAACTTGTCGACATCAAACACCGGGCCACCCAGAGAGACACGCTGAATATCAAAGTTGGCGAACATCTCATCACGACTGAACTGTTCGCGTTCGTCGGGCATCGACCAGCCCATACGCCCCAGATAATTGAGCAAAGCCTCCGGCATAAAGCCCATACGCTCATAAAACATAATGGAGGTCGGGTTTTTGCGCTTACTCAGTTTGGTTTTATCCGGATTACGCAACAGTGGCATATGACATAACTGCGGCATTTCCCAACCAAAATATTCATACAGCAATTTGTGCTTGGGTGCCGAGTTGATCCACTCTTCACCACGAATCACGTGGGTAATTGCCATCAGGTGGTCATCCACCACATTGGCAAGGTGATAGGTTGGCATGCCGTCAGACTTCAGCAAAATCTGGGCATCTACCTGGGCCAGATCCAGTTCGATTGGGCCACGCAGCATATCATTGACGACACAGATACCCTCTTCCGGCACCCGCATACGAATCACAAAGGGAGCGCCCTCGGTTTCACGACGAGCCACTTCTTCCGCAGGCAATTCCAGGTCTGATGCTTTTAAGGCTGTATTTTTACCTTCGGCTTCACGACGAATGCGCAATTCATTCAGCTCTGCCGTGGTGCGGTAGCACTTGAACGCACATCCTTTGTCCAGCAGCTGCTGGACATGACTGAGATAGATATCACCGCGCTCGCTCTGACGATAAGGCCCATGCGGGCCACCCACATCCGGACCTTCATCCCACTCCAGACCCAACCAACGCAAACTATCCAGGATGGCTTGCTCGGACTCCGGCGTGCTGCGCTGCTGATCGGTGTCTTCAATACGCAGCAGGAACTGACCGCCATGCTGGCGAGCAAAGGCAAGATTGAAGAGTGCAATATAAGCGGTACCAACGTGCGGATCGCCCGTTGGAGAAGGCGCAACTCGGGTGCGGACTGTCATGATGTCTCTCAAAACCAGATGAATTCGGCCGGGATTATAGAGAAATCAGCTGCCGCTGGCACGGATTGTTGACAGATTCAACGGCCGTTAGCGATCGTTTCTGACAACGACCTCATATAGCCCATCAGCTGCTCGGAAGACTGCTCCATTTTCAGCAACCGGGATTTAACCTCCGTCACATTCGATCGCTTTAGCGCATCCAGAACTGCCATCCCACTTTGATGAAACGCCTGATGCGGTACCGATATACGGTCAGATGGCCCATTCCCGGCAATATGACGCTTCCCGCCACCCTCTTTCAACCAGCGGCTCAGGCGACATTCGATATGATCTGCCTGGCTTCCAAGCTGAGCCGCATCCGGTTTCAAAACAGCCTTGTAAATATCGTTTTTCCAGATCAAGTGATCAAGCGCCACCGCTTCCAGAAATGCGCCATCACTGCTATTTTTTAGCACCCGAACCGCGACGGCAGAATTGTCTTCCAGCTGAGTCAGCTGATCAGCCAGGGAAGCCACCTCTCCGGCAAGGTTGTTTCCATGTTCCCCTACCGACGATATCTGCACAGAAACCTGATCAACCTCGCTGCTTATCTGCTTGATCAGAGTACCGATTTCCTGGGTCGCCTCCGCTGTTCTACCAGCCAGCGTCCGGACTTCATCCGCCACCACGGCAAAACCACGCCCCTGCTCGCCCGCACGAGCTGCTTCAATGGCAGCATTCAGTGCCAGTAAATTGGTCTGCTCGGAAATCCCCTGAATCAAACCCACAAAATTGGCGATTCCTGCAGCGACCTGCTTCAACCCCGACACCGACTCGGCAGCATGTATCGACTGACTGCGAATATCATCAAGTTCTGCCGTTACAGAGTCCAGCGAGGCACGTACTCCGCCACCAGCCATGCGGGAGGATTGTGCACCAGCTGAAGCGTCCATCAATTCCCGCTCGGTAGTCGCCATCATTTGACCTACTTCACCAAGCTGTGCACTGCCACCCAACCATAAATCCACACACCCCAACCGGGCGACATCGTCTTCACGTTGCGCAAGCGTCGCTTTGGCGGCAGACGACTCAGACTGGAGTTGGCGCACCTGCTGGAGCAGGGCTTCCCTCTCCCGCTCCAATTTCAAAATAGCTTCATTGGCATCTGCCAGACGACGAGAACTTCCAAACATGGCGGCATTCCTGTGAACGGTACGTACGTCACTGAAGTCTAGTTCATGGTTTCAGAAATGATGGGGATTCCGCTTTCAAACGGGCCTGCCCTGCTCCTGCCGGACAGCAGGAGCAGCAATAAAAAGATCACGGGAATATAAGACTGGCCTGAAAGACCGGTTAGATAGGCTGCTATATTATAGAAGCCCGACGGGTTTCTTGTTCCATGGACATCGTAACCACCTCTGTAGATTCATCCAGAGAGTGCACCAATACTTTCTCTGACAACCCCTGACAGGCCTGCTTCATACCTTCTTCCACGTAAAAATCACCCGCAACCAAAGCCTCCCGCTTCAACCATTCAAGATACCGACGCCGAACCGCTGGCGCAGCAATATGACGACAGGTCCAGAAGTGATCAAAATCGGGCTGGCCATGAGCACAGACCGCCAACACCGGGTTGGCGTAAACAGCCTTACCGATAACCAGCAAGGGGATACCGTGGTGAATGGCCGACAAACCCGAAGTACTGTTTATCGTAATCATGCCTGCTGCATGACGGGCTAACAAACCCAAGGAACCGGTATCGATAATATCGACACAATCCGAAACACCCAGCCGCTGTGCTTCCTCATGAATGAATGACAAGTAATCGCAGTGACCCCGTTCCAGGGGATGTATTTTAAAAACCAGGCGGGTATGTAATGGAGCTGCCGCCGCAAATGAGCGCATCGATGTTGAGATCAGGCGTATCGAATTCCAGCCCAGCGCGGCCGCCTGCATATTAGAGTCTGCAGAAACCTGTAATGGCACCAGGAAAAAACGCCGGTCCCAGTGCTCCAGCAAGCCCTGGATAATCGTAAAATTCTTCCCCTGACCAGCAAAACGGCGATAGACGTTCCGACCCCAGCAAAAACACTCCTGCAGCAGCTCAAATCGTCGATGATAGAGCTGTTTCTGACGGCCAATACTCAGCAATGAACGGATGCCATAGTACACCGCGCCATAGCTGCTCATGCGTCCCAGACTTTTGTAATGTGTACCCACTTCGGGCGGTTCATCGCAAGGTTTGAGCGAGACCTCCGGCAGAACACCCGCTAAAGGTGAGCTGGCATTATTGCCACTCTCTTCCACGGTTATGAAACCTGGACGAATATAACCTTCCTCGAGAGACAGCACCCGAATACCCAAGCGCCCTGCCAGTTGTCTGGCAATACGATGAGCCGGACGCTCAGAACCAAACAGTACGATAACGTCAGGGCGAGAAGAGCCAAGGAACTCCCTCAGCCAACGACGCCAATCAGCAAAACCACCACGAAAATAAATGCGATTTTCAGGACAGGAATACAGCAAATCGCCGGGATTGAAACACACCCGCCACACATCCATACCTTCTGACGCGAAATGACGTTGCAGCCGTTTGAAAAACGGCCCGACAGGCCCCTGCAACAGCAAGACCCTGCCCGAAACCGAACGACCTTTGCTACAGGAGCCACTCCCCGCACTGGACAATTGATCCAGTAGCGTCAACGACTGGCGCAACTGCGATGTGTTATCCGTAACAACTTTCATCGAATTGGCTCCATACCAATAAATCTCACCTTTGCAATACTATTTAACGGCATGAACCAACAAAATACACCCAGACGTAAACGCCAGCTTAATCCGAACTCTGCCAGAATCAAGACTAGACCAAACAACAGACTTGGCGACTTTATTCTCCCCAAAATGGTGCAACTCAGGCGCAAGCTGGATTATCTGTGATCCAAATCAACATCCCAAACGGCCAAATCCAGCAATACAGGCAAGATGCAATTACCGTGCAAAAATAACATTTGCACCACTGACAATCACTGCACTAAAAATCCTGAAGCCTCTTTCTGCGCCAAACATCAACAGATTGCCTTAAACGATACAGCAACTCAGGACAAAACAGAGAATGCCAGATCCAACAAAAACAAAAAGGCACCAATAGGCACATAGACTCACGCAACCAGTTCATCAAAATCCTGGGAGACATCTATTTAATCCTGCACGGCTCTGCGCGAGTGTTGCCGTTGTTCAGGACAAGGCGGCGAATGCAGCGAAATGACGCGTCCTTTTCACATTCGTCAACACCGCACTGGACGGCGGCAACCCGCGCTCTGCGGGGGCTGCCGGATGATCTCGACTCTGTGTCGCCGACGTTTGACTTGACCCGTCAGGCCTGCAAGTCGGCTTCGTGATTCGAAACCATCCGCTAGCCCAGAGTGAGCATCGGATTAAATAGATGTCCCCCCTGGATTAACACCATAACGGTTTAAACACCCATCCCAAAGATTCAGAACCACAGATTCAGAACCACAGACCCTCTGCAACTGATGACCAGTGAACCAAACAGTTCCGTAAGCGGCTGAAAGCTCTGACAGCCTTTCCTCAATAAATGAAGAGAGTGTGATGAAATGCTTATTCAGGCACACGGCTGGCCGCTCAAGCCAGCCAACGAGAGCGTATCAAGCAGGACGTCGCAACCTATCGGGGGCTGCTCGACTGCGAAGAAGCTGGTTTTCTCTTAGTGATCGTGACCGCAAGCATGACCTTCTTCGTCAAAGTCGATGGCCATATACACAGCGCTTTGCGGAAAATCGGCGGGATAACACATAAAGTACTGGGTCGCATCATCGATGGGCCACCAGCAGGAGGCGGCGCGGGGAATGTCGGCCAGCTCTACACGTTCAATGCAGTAGTGTAATCCAAGGCCAATAATCTCAGGAAATTCCTGCTCAAAGCTGGCCGGAAAGCCGTCAACGGCAGTATCTGTTTTATCTTCCAGGCCCATCGCCTTGAGTTTTTCTTCCCACTCTTTTACCTGGGTGCACTCCACAAAAAAATCGGCCAGATAACGAGTGTGGTATTTTTTGGTGATACGGGCATTTGCCATATAAATTTCCTGTTGTAACTGTGTGTTGTAGCTGTGTGTTGTAACCGTAGTTGTAGCTGCGTGTTGTAGCGGCCTGTCTGTATAAAAGATGTTACCAGGGCAAAGACTGGCCATTGGCGTGCCAGAACCCACCGCTGTTATGAATCGTCAATTCGTCAATGCGGGCAACCAATCCTTCCGCTGCCTGTTGTGGCGAGATATCACCGGCAAAATTCACCATCCGGGTCTGCACAAATCCGGGGTGTAGCTGAGCCACGGCGATACCTTGAGGCTTGAGGTCTTCGGCCAGACTTTTGCCGAAGGCGTTAAGCGCCGCCTTGGATGCCCGGTAACCGTAATAACCACCGGAGCTATTATCAGCCATGGAGCCCATACGGCTGGTGATGTTGGTAATTTTGCTGCCCGCGCTCATCAGTGGCAGCAAGGTGTGAGCAAGACGCAAGGGTGCCAGGCTATTCACTTCAAACTGACGGCGAATCTGTTCAAAATCCATCTGCTCAAGCGTTTCGTTTTCAAAAATACCCGCGTTATTGACCAGAATATCCAATGGCCCGCCATCCAGCAGCTCGGCAACGATGGTTTGTAAACCCTGAACGGCTTCGGCGTCGGTCATATCGATACCGGCAATAATCTGATCCGCGAGCGTATCCAGCGCTTCGGATGATTCGCGGCAAACAGCCATAACGCGGTCTCCACGGCTGGAAAAATGGCGCACCAGCTCCAGCCCTATGCCTCGATTGGCACCGGTAATCAGTACATTCGCCATGTATTTCTCCTGTCTGGACTGTTGATCGGAACATTGCGCGCCATACTAACCAAGGGCTGTTCCGGGATGCAATGGCTACTGTGTTTATAACTGTGAACCGCAGTCCCGAGCTCTATAAACAGTAAAGCCACCCGACGGTGGCTTTACTGTTGACTGCAGGCATGAATTGGCACAGTCACACTGGATCTATTCGGTTAATCAATGGCTGATCAGATTAGGCTGGTGCCAGCTCCACCATCAATAACTGCATACGCTTGTGTTGCATTCTGAGCGCATATTCCAATTCCTGATAACGAGTTCTGATCGCGGCCTTCTCCCAACGACAAGCCAGTGACTGGCGCGTATTCGAGTAACGCTCACCTTGCAGACTGGTCCAGTCGTTCAGCATGGCCTTGAACTGGGCATACTCTTTTTCCAGCACCTCACTCCAACGCTGGTGATCGGCCTCTTTAAGTTGACGCAAGGCCAGTTCTTCCTTGGCACGCTTGAACTGCATCTGGATTTTGGCGCGCTGGATTTTAAAGTTGGACACGGTTCTCAGATTCGAGGCCAGCCCGACCCAGGAACAGGCCTGGATAAACCATTTGGTCGGATCCCAGTGATACCAGCGGATGCCGTTACGATAGTCGTTCTGAAAAATATGGTGGTAGTTGTGGTAACCCTCACCGTGAGTCAGAAAGGCAAAAAACGGATTGTCTCGCGCGGTATTTTCGTCGGTATAAGGCTGCGAACCCCATTTATGGGCGATGGAGTTAATAAAGAAAGTGACATGATGAGTGGTAAACAAACGCAGCAGCCCCGCCAGCAACAGCATACCCCAGACGTCGCCAAACACCAGTCCGAGCGCCACAGGCAGACCAACGTTCATGGCCAGCACGATCCAGACGTAGTATTTGTCTTGCCACATGACAATCGGATCTTTCAGCAGGTTTTTCACATTGGCGTAATCTGTTTTACCCGCTGGCCATTCTCGCAGCATCCAGCCGATATGAGAAAACCACAAACCGCGTTTGGCGGAGTATGGATCCTGGTCAACATCATCCACATGGCGATGATGCTTGCGATGACCAGAACACCATTCCAACACAGTATTCTGTAATGCCGATGCCCCCCACAGGGCGTACCAGATGCGTAGCGCCCAATGCGCATCGTAGGCATTGTGTGACCAGAGCCGGTGATAACCGCCCGTGATCGCCATCCCGGTTAACCAGGTAATGACAACATAGGCAACCCAGGCCGAAGTATCGTAACCATGGGTGAATCCGTACCAGGGAACCAATGTCAGTACACCCAGTGTGCTGACACTGAACATAATGGTGGGTGTCCAGTAAATGGGTGGTTTCTTGTTATTTTTACGCTGCTCAGCAGCAGATTGTGCTTGGTCGTTTTGGCTCATAGTACTCTTTCTTGTGACAATCGACGCAGTAACAGAGGTATTCATACTAAACCAGGATTGCGTAATCCGACATGCGCCTTCGGTGGAATATGGCAAGAAATTTCAAAAGGTTAGGAAAGACCGCTGTTCTACCCTTTCAGACAGCCCAAATCGGACGCCGTTCATGCTCATATACAACTTTAGTTATAATCAGCATAAATACGGTCATAAAAAAGCCGCGCATGTTGCGCGGCTTTTCAGAACGTATCAGTGATTAACCACCGAAGTCGTCCAGCATGATGTTATCAGGTTCAACACCCAAAGAGAGCAGCATGTTAATCACAGACTGGTTCATGATTGGCGGCCCACACATGTAGTACTCGCAATCTTCTGGCGCAGCATGATCCTTGAGGTACTGCTCGTACAGTACGTTATGGATAAAGCCGGTCAGACCCGTCCAGTTATCTTCTGGCAGTGGATCAGACATCGCCACGTGCCATTCGAAATTATCGTTCTCTTCTGCCAGCTTGTCGTACTCTTCCTGGTAAAACAGTTCGCGTAATGAGCGCGCGCCGTACCAGAAGCTGATCTTGCGCTTGGAGTGCAAACGCTTGAGCTGGTCAAAGATATGGGAGCGCATCGGTGCCATACCCGCACCACCACCGATAAAGACCATTTCGGCGTCAGTATCACGAGCGAAGAATTCACCAAACGGCCCGTATACCGTCACCTTATCACCTGGCTTCAGGTTAAAGACGAAGGTCGACATGATGCCAGGCTGAATACCCTGAGAACCCGGAGGTGGTGTTGCAATACGGATATTGAACTTCACCAGACCTTTTTCTTCAGGGTAGTTAGCCATGGAATAGGCACGAATAGTGTCTTCCTTGTTCACTGCCTTGATGTCGAAGAAGCCAAAACGCTCCCAGTCACCACGATATTGTTCTTCAATATCGAAGTCAGCGAAGTCAATCTCGTACGGTGGGCATTCCAGCTGAACGTAACCACCGGCACGGAAGTCAACGTTTTCGCCTTCTGGCAACGCCAGCGTCAATTCCTTGATAAAGGTCGCCATGTTGGGGTTGGAAACAACGGTTGTTTCCCACTTCTTCACACCGAACACTTCTTCAGGAACCTCAACCACCATGTCCTGCTTCACCGGTGTTTGGCACGACAAGCGCCAGCCTTCACGAGCTTCACCCTTGGTAAAGTGAGCAGCTTCGGTTGGCAGCATTTCGCCACCGCCATCAGTCACCTTGCATTTGCACTGTGCGCAAGTACCACCACCACCACAAGCAGACGACAGGAAGATGTTATTGGCCGCCAGCGTCTGCAACAGCTTGCCGCCCGCTTCCGTTTCAACTTCACGCTCGCCATTGATCATAATCTTGACGTTGCCGGAACTTACCAGTCGAGCACGAGCGCCAAGAATGATGAATACCAGTGACAAAACGATCACGGTAAACATCACTACGCCCAGAATAATTTGAATTGTTACGATATCCAAAACTTCGTCTCCTTACAGTGATACGCCAGAGAAGGACATGAAGCCAAGTGACATCAGACCTACAGTCATAAAGGTAATACCCAGACCCTGCAGACCTGCTGGCACGTCGCTGTACTTCAGTTTTTCGCGAATACCGGCCAATGCGGTAATAGCCAGAGCCCAGCCAACGCCGGAACCCACACCAAACACCGCACTTTCGGCAAAGTTGTAGTCACGTTCAACCATAAACAACACCGCACCCATGATGGCGCAGTTTACAGTGATCAGTGGCAGAAACACGCCCAGCGCGTTGTACAGCGCTGGTACATACTTATCCAGCACCATTTCCAGAATCTGCACCACAGCGGCAATCACACCGATGTAGGTCAGCAGCCCCAGAAAGCTCAGATCAACCGTCGCCATCTCCGGGGAAGCCCAGGTCAGCGCACCTTCTTTCAGCAAGTTGGTATAAATCAGGTTGTTGATCGGGGTACAAATACCCAGCACAACCACCACAGCGATGCCCAGACCAATCGCGGTCTGGATCTTCTTGGAGATGGCCATGAAGGTACACATGCCCAGGAAGAAAGACAGAGCCATGTTCTCAAGGAACACGGATCGGACGAACAGGCTGATATAATGTTCCATCAGTGACCTCCTGAGTGTTCGGTATTTGGCAGGATCTTGAATTCAGTCTGCTCAACCAGTTCTGTTTTCCAGCTACGTAACGCCCAGATAAAAAAACCGATAATAAAGAACGCCGATGGTGGCAACAGCAACAGACCATTGGACTGATACCAGCCACCGTCCTGAATCAGCGGCAGAATCTCAAAACCGAACAGCTTGCCGGAACCAAACAGCTCACGCACCGTGGCGACCAGAACCAGCATCAGGGAATAGCCAAGACCGTTACCAATACCGTCAAAGAAACTCAGCACCGGGCCATTTTTCATCGCGAAGGCTTCTGCGCGCCCCATGACGATACAGTTGGTAATGATCAGACCCACAAATACCGACAACTGCTTGCTGATCTCATAGGCGTAAGCCTTGAGGATCTGGTCAACCACAATCACCAGAGAAGCAATAATGATCATCTGCACGATGATACGAATGCTGTTGGGAATGTGATGACGGATCAGTGCAATACCAGCACTGGAAAACGCCGTTACCAGAGTTAATGCAATACACATTACCAGGGTCACATTCAGACTGGTAGTTACTGCCAGCGCCGAACAAATACCCAGAATCTGCACTGCAATCGGATTTTTGCCAAATAATGGCTCGGTAAGGACTCTCTTGATTTCAGACATATTACGCCCCCTGCCCTTTCAGTTTGTTCAACAAGCCACCAAATGCCTTGTCACTCATCCAGAACCGCACCAGGTTGTTCACACCACGACTGGTCAGGGTTGCACCTGACAGGCCGTCGACCTGATAGGGATTACCGGCTTCGGCACCACCTTTTACAACAGAGATCGCAACGTCGCCTTTGTCATTAAAGACTTGCTTGCCGACCCACAACGCTTTCCACTTGGGATTATCAACTTCACCACCCAGTCCCGGCGTCTCTGCATGAGAGTAGAAACCCAGCCCCACGATCGTATCCATATCGCCTTGCAGCGCCAAGAATCCGTACAGTGTGGACCAAAGGCCATAACCATGAACCGGCAGGATTATCTTGTCGATATGGTCTGCATCGCCCACGATAAATACCGCTGCGTATTGTTCCAGCCGCTTGATGCTGGCCTTGTCTTCATCGGAAGACAAGGCACGGGACAGCGCTGGCGTTTTTGACGATTTTTTCTGATCGAAATTTTCGATCGTCAAACCGGCATCACGGATTTGCTGAAGTTCTGCGTCGGTCGCAAAGCGTCCGGCTTCCAGATTAACAATACGGGTAGTGATCTGCTTGAACTGATCGGCTACCGGCTGGCCTTCAACGTACAAACCGGCCGCTTGTAATACCGCCGCCTTTTTATCGTTGGCCTTGTTTTCATTTTGTTTGCTACGCAGGCCTACTGCAGCACCGGCAACAATCACCGAGCACACCAGACACAGCAGAATGGCAACCGTCAGGGTTTTTTGAATGCTCTCGTTATTAGCTGACACGGGCAATCCTCCGCTTGATGTTTGCCTGTACCACAAAGTGGTCGATCAAAGGTGCAAACAGATTGGCAAACAGAATGGCCAGCATCATGCCTTCAGGGAAAGCTGGGTTAACCACACGAATCATCACCACCATGAAGCCGATCAGTGCACCAAAAAAGTACTTGCCAGTATTGGTCATGGAAGCCGATACCGGATCGGTCGCCATAAAAATCATACCGAAGGCAAAACCACCCACTACCAGATGCCAGTACCATGGCAAAGCAAACATATGATTGGTATCTGAACCAATCATGTTCAACAGCAGGCTGAACACCACCATGCCACCAAACACACCGGCCACAATACGCCAGGCCGCAATATTCATGGCCAGCAGTACCACACCACCGATCAGGATGGCCAGCGTGCTGGTTTCACCCATTGAACCCTGGATCGTGCCAAAAAACGCATCGCTCCAGCTAATGCCTGCATCAATAATTCCCTGTACCCCACCTTCGGCAGCATTACCCAGCGCGGTTGCACCGGTAAAACCATCGGCAGCGGTCCATACTGCATTACCCGACATATTGGCCGGATAAGCAAAGAACAGGAACGCACGACCGGTCAGGGCCGGGTTGAGGAAATTTTTGCCGGTACCGCCAAACACTTCCTTACCGATAACCACACCAAACGAAATACCCAGAGCAACCTGCCACAGCGGGATGGTCGGTGGTAACGTCAGCGCAAACAGCACCGAGGTCACAAAGAAACCTTCGTTCACTTCGTGGCGACGAATCGTTGCAAACAAAACTTCCCAAAAACCACCCACAATAAAGACAGTGGCATAAACCGGCAGGAAGTAGGCGGCACCAAAAACAAAGTTATCCCAGAAACTGGCCGCATTGTGAGCACCACCGCCCAGCAACACGATCAGGAATTCACGCCAGCCTTCAATGACCGTACCCGCACCCGCTGCCATGGCGTCATTCGCCTGCAGTCCGATGTTGTACATACCAAAGAGCATTGCCGGAAAGGTACACACCCAAACAGTAATCATGATGCGCTTGAGGTCAATACCATCACGCACATGTGCGGTGTTGTTGGTCACATTCGGGGGAGAAAACAGACCGGTATCAACAGCCTCATAAAGAGGATACATTTTTTCATACTTGCCGCCCTTTTCGAACAGGGGCGCCAGGTTATCGAGCATAGTTCGCAGACCCATAATCAGCCCTCCGCCTCAATTCGAGTAAGATTTTTACGCAGGATCGGGCCATACTCATATTTGCCAGGGCAAACAAAAGAACACAGAGCAAGATCTTCTTCATCCAGCTCCAGCGCACCCAGCGCAACGGCCGATTCCATATCTTCAACGATCAATGCGCGCAACAATTGGGTTGGCAGCATATCCAGCGGCATAATGCGTTCATAGGCACCTACGGGCACCATGGCACGCTCACTGCCGTTGGTAGAGGTTGAGAACGGGAACGTTTTCTTCATCAGATTGGACAGGTAAATCGGCATCACAGAAAAACGATTGGCGCCCGGTGTCAAGTAATGCAACAACGGCCGTTCACGTCCTTCGCGCAGTACACTGACCTGATTGTGGTAACGGCCCAGAAAGGCTTCAGCCCCTTCAGCCGTACGCCCACCAAACACCGAACCAGTAACAATACGATTCTCATCATCCACCAGTTCGCCAGCAGTCAACTGCTGCAAGCTGGCACCCACCAGAGTACGAACCAGACGAGGCTGCTTGACCTGTGGGCCTGCCAGAGCGACCACACGTTCGGAAGACAACTTGCCGGTGGTAAACAGAATACCGACGGCAATCACATCCTGATAACCCATGGTCCAGACGGTACGATGCTCATTTACCGGGTGCAGAAAATGGATATGGGTACCCGGCAGACCTGCGGGATGAACACCCGCAAATTCTTCCACTGCCTCGACACCAGCTGCTGGAATATTGGCACCCGCAGCCTTGCACACATACAGCTTGCCAGCCGTCAGGTTATTCAAAACCTGGATGCCATTTTTGAACGCTTCAGCCTGTTCAGCGATGATCAATTCCGGATTGGCCGCCAGTGGATTGGTATCCATGGCATTAACAAAAATTGCTTCCGGCGTGCTGTCCAGCGCCGGAACCCGAGAATATGGGCGGGTACGCAGAGTCGTCCACAGACCGGAATTCACCAGATTGGCCTGGACATCCGTTGCAGACAGGGATGACAGAGCATCCACTGGATAGCTATTAAAGGTTTCTTCATCGGAACCTTCAATTTTGATAACAACTGACAAGAATTTGCGCCGATCACCGCGATTAATCGCCTTGACCACACCCGCAACCGGTGAGGTGAACTGCACACCTTCGGTTTTCTTGTCTGTAAATAGGACTTGCCCCTTCTTAACCAAATCACCTTCCTGAACAGCCATCGTTGGCTTCATACCAACATAGTCCGCGCCCAGTATCGCAACTTCCGTTACGTTCTGGCCCGATGTGATGGTTTGCTCAGGAATTCCGGTGATAGGTAAGTCGAGACCTTTTTTAATTTTGATCATATGCCTCGCCTAATCACATGAGTGCCGACGTGCCAGATCCTCAACACAAACACACGAAAATGCCGCCAAAATCATCGTTGAAATCGGAAGCAGGCCCGTATTACTTGCAATTTGCATTGGGAAACAAGCACTTGGATACTCGTTTGCTAAGTTTACTAAGTGAAAAATCGGCGGTAAGTATAAAGATGCGCACCCGAATAATCTAGCGATCAAGGGGATCTGAAGACGATGCTTTAGAGGGAACGCTGTATACCAAAAGAGTACAAATTGACGGGGTACAACAACAAGAAACAATGACAGGGATCAATCGAAAGCAACTCAGCCGGAAGAGAAACACCCTTCTCTCCCGGCCAGCGCAGAGGCATTACCCGTCAGATTGCCCGATCAAAACAGCAACCGACGGGCAAACACTCAGTTTTTTACCGGATAGGTCGGATATTCCACGCCACACAACTGATGCGCAATACGGATCACCTGACGACTATAGCCATATTCATTGTCATACCAGACATAGAGGTTGGCATGATTGCCATTCACAATGGTGGCCTTGGCATCAACGATACCGGCATGACTGTTACCGACAAAGTCAGTAGAAACCACTTCCGGTGAATTTACCCAGTCAATCTGACGATGCAGATCTGAGCGCAAGGATGCTTCACGCAGGTACTCGTTAACATCATCAACACTGACTTCCTTGCTCAGGTTCAATGACAGAATTGCCATCGACACATTCGGTGTCGGAACCCGGATCGCATTACCGGTCAACTTACCTTTGAGTTCAGGCAGCGCCTTGGCAACTGCCTTGGCGGCACCCGTTTCCGTAATCACCATGTTCAGCGGCGCGGAACGGCCACGACGATCACCACTATGGTAGTTATCAATCAGGTTCTGGTCGTTGGTATAAGAGTGAACCGTTTCCACATGGCCACTGACGATACCGTATTGGTCGTTCATCACCTTCAGAACCGGCGTGATGGCATTGGTGGTACAGGAAGCCGCAGACAGAATCTTGTCGGTTTCGGCAATATCACCGTTATTGATGCCGTAGACGATGTTCTTGATATCGCCCTTGCCTGGCGCGGTCAGCAGCACACGGGCAACACCGTTGCACTTCAGGTGCTGACTCAGGCCATCTTCATCGCGCCACACACCGGTATTATCAATCACCAGCGCATTCTTGATACCGTAATCGGCATAATCAATCTCAGTCGGGCTGCCAGCGTAGATAATCTTGATCACGTTGCCATTGGCAATCAGGCATTCATTCTCTTCGTCAACCGACAGGCTGCCACGAAAGGTACCGTGAACCGAATCGCGACGCAGCAGACTGGCGCGCTTGACCAGGTCATCACCCTTGCCACGACGAACCACGATCGCACGCAAACGCAAACCTCGGCCACCACCGGATTTTTCAATCAAGATACGCGCCAGCAAACGACCAATACGACCAAAACCATACAATACGATATCGCGGTTTTCGCCATCTTCAGTGCTTTGACCAATCGCATCGCCCAACTCATCCGTCACAAATGCCCGCAAGTCACGGCCATTCGCTTCGGTACGGAACTTGACGGCCAGACGGCCAATATCGACGTGTACGCGGTTAACGTCCAGCTCCGCCAGGATCTGGAGAATCGGAAAGGTATCCTGAACAGAAACTTCCTGTTTCTCCATATGACGGACAAAACGGTGAGCCTTCAGAATATCAATCACAGAACGATTGATGATCGCACGGCCATACAAGGATGTGATCACATTGTGAGTGCGGTACAAACCACCAATCAGGGGAATCATGGATTCAGCGATCGTTTCGCGTTCCATCCATTCCTGCAAGCAGGTGTCGCGCATATCTTGGGTCACAGGCAAACCTTCCATTCAATTATTCGAGGGATCATTACGGTGCGGATTATGCACGCGCAGACCTGAGATCACAATCCGGCCAAAAAGCAACCTGCTTTGTAGAAAACCTACCTACTTTTTAAAACAACCTACGAAACATTACGAACCCAGCCCCATCAGCCACCAGCAAAATAACTACCTTTGCCGTCAGGCAACTCAAACCAGTCAATTAACGTAGTAAATTTCCAACAAAAAACCATACTTATTAGAAAATTTACCGGCTTTATCCCCTTTTAGCGCCTGGTTTTTGCAGCACAGGAACGCACAACCGCGCTGTTTTACGACATTTTTTACAGAAAAATCCGGCTTGATGTGACACTTTCAATACATTGGCAACAGCAGACCCTCAATTTGTGCACTATCGCTCAATACCTGTCAGTCGGATAACAATCGCCAACGACCAGTACCAAATCAGCTCATTCCGATCCATCCCGGATCAAACGCCAATATTCAGTTTCAACAACTTCGCCCACATCAAAACCGCAGCTGCTCAGCGGGAAACCTGTGACACCCTGTAAGCCATTGATTACACTTAGCCGTCTGTTGATCCTCACCCAATCACACCTGCCCGGAGAACGCATGACCAGTCCGATGACTCCCGACCTGCCGACCAAAGCTGCCGAACGTCGCTTCTGGGGCAATCTTGAGGGAGCAAGCCTGGCATTGGCCATTGCTCAGGCCGCATCGTCAAACAAGGGATTGACCCTGGTGGTTTGTAACGACACCACCAGCGCACTGCAGCTGGAAGAAGACATCCGTTTTTTTGCTGCCAACTTGCCGGTACTGTTATTTCCCGACTGGGAGACCCTGCCCTACGACGTGTTTTCCCCGCACCAGGACATCGTTTCCCAACGGATTGCCACGCTCAGCCAGTTGCAGGATATTCGTCAGGCGGTACTGATTATTCCGGTCGCCACCCTGCTACACCGCCTGCCACCCGCCAGCTTTTATCAGGGCCAAAGTTTTGCGCTGGATGTCGGTCAGCACTTTAATGTCGAGAACACCCGCAAACAGCTACAGGCAGCTGGCTATCATTGCGTCGATACGGTGTATGAACACGGCGAATTTGCCGTTCGGGGCGCCATTGTCGATATTTATCCAATGGGTCAGGAGTTGCCGTTTCGTATCGACATGTTCGACGACGAAATAGAAACCCTGAGAACCTTTGATCCCGAAAACCAGCGCACCCTGGATAAAGTCAATAGCATCCGGATTCTGCCCGCACGGGAATTCCCGCTCAATGCAGCGGCGATCAAGATGTTCAAACAGCGCTGGTTCGACTTTTTTGAACACAACCCGAACGACTGTTCGGTTTACGTCGACATCACTCAGGGTATTGCACCAGCGGGGGTCGAATACTACCTGCCGTTGTTTTTTGCCGATGATCTGGGCAACTTTTTTGATCACCTGCCCCGCAACACGCTGATCATCCACGATGCCGCTATCGAACAAGGTGCCAAACATTTCCGCAGCGATCTGGAGCAACGCCATGAAAGCCGTCGCTACGATCGCACCCGCCCGATCCTGACACCTGGCGAGTTGTTTATTGCCACCGAACAGCTGTTCAGTCACCTCAATGACTACCCGCGCATCCAGTGGTACGAAACAGAGATGCCCGCCCGTGCCGGTGCGATTCATTTTGATACCAGCCCAGCAGCCGACATCAGCGTTGATTCACGACTGGAACAACCGTTACAACGGCTGCAATCCTGGCTGCAGGCCAACCCGAACACCCGTATCCTGTTTTGCGCCGAATCAGCTGGTCGCCGGGAAGCGTTAAAGGAACTGCTCAACCGGATCAAGGTTCGAGCCAGTGAACATCCGGACTGGATAACGGCCATCAGCAGCAATGATCGCCTGATGCTGACCATTGCACCGCTCGGTAAAGGGGTCGTGATCGCCGGTAGCCCGGCGTTGGCGCTGATCACCGAAAATGAACTGTTTGGTCAACGTATTCGTCAGACCCGCCGCCGCAACAAACAAAAAACTGACGCTGACAACATTATTCGTGATCTGTCTGAGCTGAAGCCCGGCTCCCCGGTCGTTCACCTGGATCACGGCATTGGCCGCTACCAGGGGTTACAGGCACTGGATGCCGGTGGTCAGCTGAATGAATTCCTGGTGCTCGAATACGCCAGCAACAGCAAGTTGTACGTACCGGTTTCTTCACTGCACCTGATTTCACGTTATGGCGGTGCCGAAGACGGCGCCATCCCAATCAGCCGTTTGGGCACTGAAAAATGGGCCGTTGCCAAACGCAAGGCCGCCGAGAAAATCCGCGATACGGCCGCCGAGTTACTGGAAATCTATGCTCGCCGGGAAGCTCGCAAAGGCTTCGCTTTTAATGGCCCGGACGAAGAATACGAACGCTTTACCGCCGGTTTCCCCTACGAAGAAACCCCCGACCAGCAAACCGCCATTGATGCCGTAATCAACGATATGTGTTCACCACGGCCAATGGATCGTCTGGTGTGTGGCGATGTCGGTTTTGGTAAAACCGAAGTGGCTATGCGGGCGGCCTTTATGGCGGTTCAAAGTGGCAAGCAGGTCGCTGTACTCGTACCTACCACTCTGCTGGCGCAACAGCACTACCAGAACTTTGCCGACCGCTTTGCTGAATGGCCGGTCAAGGTCGATGTATTATCACGTTTCAAATCCGCCAAAGAGACCCAACTGGCACTCGAACGCATGTTGGATGGCAAAACCGATATCGTGGTCGGCACCCACAAGCTGCTGCAAAAAGACGTCCGTTTTGAGCATCTGGGGCTACTGGTGATCGACGAGGAACACCGCTTTGGCGTACAACAAAAAGAGCGTATCAAGGCTCTGCGGGCCAATGTCGACATCCTTACTCTCACGGCAACGCCGATCCCCCGGACACTGAATATGGCCATGGCCAGTATTCGCGACCTGTCGATTATTGCTACACCACCGGCGAAACGCCTGAGCGTCAAAACCTTTGTGCGCCAATACGACGAAGCCACCATCAAAGAATCCATTCTGCGGGAAATCCTCCGTGGCGGTCAGGTGTACTACCTCCACAACGAAGTCAAAAGCATCGAAAAACTCACTCGCGAACTGGATCAGCTGGTACCAGAAGCCCGCGTCGTCTTTGCCCACGGCCAGATGTCGGAGCGTGAGCTGGAAAGCGTCATGAGCGATTTTTACCACAAACGCTTTAATGTGCTGGTCTGTACCACCATTATTGAAACCGGTATCGATATCCCTTCCGCCAACACCATCATCATTGAACGGGCCGACAAGTTTGGTCTGGCCCAGCTGCACCAGCTGCGTGGTCGTGTTGGCCGCTCGCACCATCAAGCCTACGCCTATCTGCTGACGCCACCGCCAAAAGTCATAACCAAGGATGCCGAAAAACGCCTGGAAGCCATTGCATCAGCGCAAGATCTGGGTGCCGGTTTTATGCTTGCGACCCACGACCTGGAAATCCGTGGTGCGGGTGAACTCCTGGGTGAAGAGCAAAGCGGCCAGATCGAAACCATCGGTTTCACCCTTTATATGGAAATGCTCGAACAGGCCGTCAATGCCATGCGCTCCGGCAAAATGCCGTCTGACGACCTGACACCAAAACAGATGGCCGATGTCAATTTACACATACCGGCACTGATTCCTGACACCTACCTGCCCGACGTCAACACCCGACTGACGCTCTACAAACGGATTGCCAACGGCCAAAATGATAACGAATTAAAAGAACTGCAAGTAGAAATGATCGATCGTTTCGGACTGCTGCCGGATGCGGTAAAAAACCTGTTCCGCCAGACATCGCTGAAACTGCAACTCAACCCGCTGGGTATTGCCAAACTCGATGTAGGTTCCGACTCCGGTCGACTGGAGTTCAGCGCCGAAACCAAAATCAACCCCTTCACCCTGGTCAAGCTGGTACAAAGCAAATCCCACAGCTACAAGCTTGAAGGTGGCCACACCTTGCGTTTCTACTTCAACATGGACACTATCGACCGGCGCTTTAACGTCATCGACCAGGTGCTGACCGAACTGCAAAAGGAACTCTGACCCTTGAACCTGTTTCACTCCGTCAAAATGGCGTTATTTCTGAGCCTCGCCACACTGTTAACATCCCCCGCCAGCGCCGATAACCGGCAGCCGTTTGGCGACAACTGGTACCGGGCAGAAGTGATGTTGGTGGCCTACCGCAACGCCAGCGACATCGACCAGGAACTCTGGCCCAAAATAATCATCAACAGCGAATCGATATTTCCAGCGCCAACCACCAGACCCAAAAGATTTAACCCGGTGGTCGCTCTCTACCGTTACCGCCAACTCCAGAGGCAATGGCTTACTGCCCTCAAATTGCCAATCGTTATGTCCGATGAGCTATGGCAACCACTGGCACCACTATCAACACTCCAGCTGAAACGGGAAGCCAACCGCATCGACCCGCAAGCGGATATGGACGTGGTCTGGCACCAGAGCTGGCTTGAACCGGTGCAGGATGACGCCGGAGTCATCGTCCATGCAGTCAACCTGACCGATAGCGGCGAACCGGAAATACAGATTACCGGCGGCTTCAGCCTCTACCTTAGCCGCTATCTGCATATATCCACCGATTTGCATGTTCAGCATCTCAGCAGCCAAATGCCAACAGATCCGCAGCTGAAAACCCTCAACAGTAGCGTCGCCAACACCAGCACTACGTCGTTCCCCGTCATACAATCCATCGAAGAGCCGCTGACCATTCACGGCCGCTACCCGATACGGGCCACCGAAGTACGGCAGAAGCGCCGCATGCGCAGCAAGGAATTACACTATATAGACCACCCCATGCTGGGGATTGTGGTGATACTGACACCGGTTGAATTTCCAGACCTGACGGCTGAAGCAGCGCTTGACCCACAGGGCTGATACAGCCGTCTGACGCCAGAAGATTTCTCGTACCACGCTCCGCGTGGTAATGCAACGGTAGGCCGCAGCATGCCACGCAACGCGACATGGTTCCTGTAAAACTACAGCGACGGCAGTACTGCCGCCAGCAGGTCACGGACTTTATCCATACCACCATCCAACACGGCCTGAATATCTGCCATGGTAATTTCGGTGTCGCTGCGACCCGCAGCCGGGTTCACCACCAAGCACACGCTGGCATAGGGAATGCCTAACTCACGTGCCAGTACCGCTTCCGGCATACTGGTCATGCCGACCAGGTCACAACCAATACGCTCGAGATAATTCACCTCGGCAGTGGTTTCCAATCGCGGCCCCTGAGTCACTCCGATCACACCATAATCACTCACCGGCAAAGCCAGTGCCGCCGCCGCTGCAATCAGTGCCTGGCGTAATCCAGCGTCAAATGGCTCGGTAAAATCAATGTGATCCAGCGGTTGATAACTGCCATCAAAAAAGGTGTTTTCTCGCCCCCAGGTCAGATCAATCAGCTGATCTGGAATAACAAGCGCACCCGCTCCCATGTCGGCGTGAATCCCCCCTACCGCATTCACTGCCAGAATCGCTTCGGCTCCGGCTTCCTGCAATGCCAGCAGGTTGGCACGGTAGTTCACCTTATGAGGCGGAACCGCATGAGGGTGGCCGTGACGGGCCATAAACAGCACTTCACGCCCCTGCCAGAAACCTTCATGAATACTGCCCGACGGTGTGCCAAGCACCGTATTGATGTCGTGACGCACCGTAATATTTGGCCCCTCCAGACGGGTAAGACCAGTACCACCAATAATGCCGATACGCTGATAAGGCATACAAGCGCTCCTGCTAACAAATGAAAAGAGGGAGTACGCCCCAGCTCAGGACGCCAGAAAAAATCTTATATCCATCAGGACGCTGTCAGCGCCGCTAACCCGGAGCGAATACGTTCAAGTGATTTGTTTATCTCTGTCACGGCTGCCGCCTCTGCTGCCATCGGCGGCGGCTGATATTGCCAGCCCGACAGATCCAGCCGGGGCCGTCCTTGGGCCAAGGCCTGTTCGACATGCTGCAACACCTCCAACTCGCCCGACTGGCGATTACACACCACCAGCGCGTTGCAACCGGCGGCCATCGCCAGTTCTGCCCGGTGGCGGTAGCTACCATAGCGGGCGGCACCTTCCATGGTCAGATCATCACTGAAGACAACGCCGGTAAAACCCAGCTGCTGCCGCAACAGCGTCAGCCAGTGACAGGAAAACCCAGCCGTCTGCGCGTTATCCAGCGCTGGATAAACCACATGTGCGGGCATCACCCCTGCCATTCGCCCCGTTGCGATCAGGTAGTGAAAAGGCCGCATGTCGTAATCCAGCTGCGCCAAACTGCGGTGATCGACCGGCAACTCGCGGTGAGAATCGGCGACGACCGCACCATGCCCCGGAAAGTGTTTGCCCACCGCTTTCATACCAGCGGCTGCCATGCCATCAACCAAGGCAGCAGCCAGCAAGCTGACCGCCGCCGCATCGGTAGCAAAGGCACGATTACCAATCACCTGCGAACAACCACGTTCAATATCCAGTACCGGTGCGAAGCTGACATCCACACCACCACGAACCAGCTCCGTTGCCATCAGCCAGCCGATGTCCCGAGCCAGTGTCAGCGCCGATTCAGGCCGGGTCTGGAATATTTCGCCCAGCAGCGCCATCGGCGGCAAGCGGGTAAACCCCTCTCGAAAGCGTTGTACACGCCCGCCTTCCTGATCAACAAACAAGGGAATATCACGCCGGATATGACGAACATCCGCCGTCAGCTGCTGCAGCTGTTGCGGGTTCTGATAGTTGCGGGTAAACAGAATCAGACCGCTTAACGCCTCCGATTCCAGCACTGGCCAGTCTTCTTTTAGCAGTTGCGGGCCTAGCAGATCAGCAATCACCCCAATGGCTGCGGTATCCATCAAGACAGGTTGCGACATGGAATCCTCGCAAAACTGTGCGCCTGAATCCACACCAGGGTGTCGGTACTGATCAGATCAAACAACGCCAACAGATCATGATTACGCATGCGGATACAGCCATGGGAGCCGGGCACGCCCATCGGTTCGGAATCCGGAGTGCCGTGAATATAAATATAGCGGCGCATGGAATCGACCTGCCCCATGCGATTACGCCCGATTTCCAGACCCTGCAACCAGAGAATACGGCTTAAAATCCAGTCACGGGCAGGAAAATCCTTGGCCAACGCAGCGGAGTACACTTCGCCGGTAAAACGCCGACCGATAAATACCGAGTTTGCTGGTAAACCAGCACCGATACGGGCCGCCACGCGGTGCCACCCCCGTGGGGTGCAACCGGAGTTTTGCTGCTCCCCTGCCCCATTCAAGGCTGTCGATACCGGATAGATAATACAAACCTGAGCGGTTGTCAGTCGTAACTGTTGATCCGCAATTGAAATGTCAATCCGTGTTTCATCATACACAGGCTGAGACGGTGGCAACTGCTGTGGCATAACTGGCCTCCTGGCGTTAGAACGGTCGAATATCATTCCTGATGGGGCGCCTGAAAACCGGACGACAAAAAGGGCACCAGTTTGTCCACCACGCCATCAATCCCGGTACTGACACCGAGATCGTGTTTCGCCATCGCCGTCAATGACTCCACTCCCGATAGGGTAAACACGGTCGCCCCCAACATAAAGTGGAT
The DNA here is from genome assembly GCF_041222825.1 of Candidatus Thalassolituus haligoni. Classification (NCBI taxonomy): domain Bacteria; kingdom Pseudomonadati; phylum Pseudomonadota; class Gammaproteobacteria; order Oceanospirillales; family Oceanospirillaceae; genus Thalassolituus; species Candidatus Thalassolituus haligoni. The sequence goes on along the minus strand of NZ_CP139482.1, from coordinate 1,911,033 downwards.
ACGCCAAAAACGTTCTTCATCACTCAACTCCGGTGACGCTGCCGTCACCAGCTGCATATAACGCTCAAACACAGCGCCGTAATGGTTACGTAAAAACTTGCGCAAATGCCCCTGCTCCTGGGAATAGGCCAACCCCAGCAAACGCATAAAAATTCCCAGGCGGCGCGCATTGCCGCCACCGGCGGCCATCGAGGTTTCGGCCAGCAAGCGTAACAGCGCATCCAGTTGTGGCGACTGGCCTGCCAGACCGTGTTCGTAGCCCCGCAGCGCCTTGCCCAGATCATCACAAAACGGCGCCAGAAAACGGGCAAATACCGCCTGAATCAGCTCTTTTTTAGAGCCAAAATGATAATTCACCGCCGCCAGGTTCACACCCGCCCGAGTGGTGATATTGCGTAACGATGTTTCTGCAAAGCCCCGTTCGGAAAACAGTTCCTCGGCAGAATCAAGAATACTTCTGGCCGTGTCTTTTTGAGCCATAGTACCAGTAACCCCGGTATACAAATAGTGTTTCAAACATACGTTTAAAACACTATCCATGCAAGGTAAAGACAGGTAAGTCATTAATACCTAGTGGAAATTCACTCAATAGTTTCAGGCAACATTCGTTTTTTCTACATTTTTCAAACGTATATAAACGACCCGTCAAAGAAGGATCAAGGCGTCATACCGTTTGCTGCTACGGGTCAGAGAGAAGGGAATCTTTCGAGTTTGAGCACCATCAGAGTGCCCCTGTGCCTTGCCCACACCAGGGCGCAGGCGTATTAACGGCCTGCTTGCTTTGCGTCCTGCGCCGCCCAGAATTGTTTCTTGCGATAAATCGTTGAGGCACTGATATCCAGCATGGCAGCCGCCTTGGGAATATTACCCTGGTAGTGATCAATTGCTCTTTCGATAATCCGTTTTTCCTCAAGCCATAACGGCAAGATGGGGGTATCCGCAGCCACCGGTTCGTCTGCAACCACCGCAGGCTTCAGTACTGTTGAAAGAGCCGGAGCATTTTCCTGTTTTTGAAAAAAATCAGGCAGATGGCTCGTTTCAATCTGTTGTCCCTGGTTTAAAACAACCATGTTTCTCAGCACATTCGCCAGTTCTCGCACATTACCCGGCCATTGGTAACTCATCAGGCAATCGTTTACTTCACGACTGATGCCTTGAAAAGATTTGCCTTCGTCTTCGTTAAACATCTGCAGAAAAGCATTGGCAATACGCAAGATATCCTGCCCGCGCTCCCGCAGTGGTGGCATATGTATCGGGATCACTACTGTCCGGTTAACTGACCCGCCAAAAGAAAGGAGCCCGGTTCCCATGCCGTTTCCGGTAAAATGACGCTTACCACAGACATCATTCAGAAGAACCGGGCTTGGCACATTCTAACACCGTACTGGCACAGCGACTCAACATCATCCCTCGTCATCAATTTCAGAAAACCGTCGATCAATACCAGGCCGACAAACGCACACGAACCTTGTCATGCTGGGGGCAATTGGTGGCCTTGCTGGTGGGTCAGCTGAGTGGTGCTTCCTCTCTGCGAGGGCTGGTTGAACAGCTCGATGTTCAATCCCGCCGTCTGTACCATCTGGGCCTGAAGCCCGTTCGCAAAAGCACACTGGCCGATGCCAATCAAAAGCGCTCCACGCGGGTCTATTACATGCTGTTCTTTCGCTTGCTGTCCCGTTTGGCCAGACAGAAAGGTCTTCGGGAAGTCATCACTCAGGTGCAACTGATCGACTCCACCACCATCTCCCTCTGTCAGTCACGCTACCAATGGGCCCATTTCCGGAAGAATAAAAGCGGTGTCAAAATCCATACGGTCTACGATCCCAATGCCGACACGCCCATCTATTTTGAAATCACCGACGCCAGAGTTAGCGATGGCCGCGCCATCTCTCAACTCTCTGTTTTTAAAGGCACTACTTACGTATTTGATCGTGCCTATAACGCTGGGGCGTGGCTCGAAAAGCTCGTGAATGAGGGCTGTCTGTTTGTGGGCCGGATGAAGAAAGATATGAATTACAAGGTCACGAAGTCTCTGCCACCGAAAGGGGTGGGTGTGGTGAGGGATGAAAAAATCGAAGTGTGTTACAAGACCCGATCGTATCTGAAAGGCCGCACCTTGAGGCGAGTCGTGTTTCATCGTCAGCAGGATGACAAGGAGCTGGTCTTCATCACTAATGACCTGAAACGCAGCGCTCTGGCGATTGCGGATTTGTACAAACAGCGCTGGCAGATTGAATTGTTTTTCAAGTGGATCAAGCAGAATCTCAAGATCAAACAGTTCTATGGTACGTCAGAAAACGCCGTCAAATTGCAGGTTTTAGTGGTGATGATCAGCTATGTGCTGTTGCGTCTGATCCAGCAAGGCGTGGCCCCTGAAAGGCGTTTGGGGAATGTGTCAATCCGACTGGGATCGGTACTTATGCAGCGAATGCCGCTGCTGGAGGTGTTCAGAAAACCACCGGATTTGCCGGATGATACAGGGCAGCTGGGTCTGGGATTTGGTTAACCGGACAATAGTGCTTGGTTTTACGCGACTTGATTGAAGTGGTCATAAGGTATCCTCATTGCATTTTATATTAGTTTTTTATTAGCTGGAAAAAGCATTTAATCTTGAGCCAACCCCCATGAACGACCGATTTGCAATCAGCATTTGTTCCGGGGTTAAAAGAGGTATTGCAGTGGATGTGCCAACATTAAAAAAACGACCAAAACAGCATCAAATTCAACGACAACAGACCTTTAAAACCCACACAACTAATTGATTTACAAGGAATAAAAAAATTCAATAAATATTTATCCAGAAATTTTTCACAGATATTATTTCGTAAAAATCCTGCGTGCTTTCAAATTCACTTTTCATATTCAAACCGAAAATGCAGTTTTGATTCGCAAAATGAGAATTAATTTGGGAATGCATAATCAGCAGCCGTTTGGATCCATCTATTTAATCCTGCACAGCGCTGAGAGAGGTTGCTGGATGTCAGAATAAGGCGGCCAACACCGCTCGCACAAATGCCTACTGGTCATTCCCACGGAACCCAGCAGTTTCTAGAAAAACCCGGAATGTACCCGGCAGCTGAAGCTGTCGATGGCAAGCTGTCGATGGCAAGCTGGCACTGCAAATATCAACCACTGTGGGTTTACACAGTATTTTTTACTGTATATATTCACACCCACTGTACAGATAAACAGACATGGAAACTTTATGATCAAGCTCACCGCCAGACAGCAGCAGGTACTCAACCTGATCAAATCCGCACTGGAGGAAACCGGCTTCCCACCTACCCGAGCAGAAATCGCCAAGGAGCTTGGCTTCAAATCCCCCAATGCGGCGGAAGAACACCTGAAAGCACTGGCTCGCAAAGGCGCTATCGACATCATGCCTGGCGCGTCCAGAGGCATTCGGATTCTCGGCTCCGAACAGGAAGGGCTGCCTATTGTCGGCCGTGTGGCAGCGGGTGAGCCTATACTGGCCCAGGAACATATCGAAGAGTACTGCAACCTGCCCGCCAATTTTTTCAAACCGGCTGCGGACTATCTGCTGCAAGTACAAGGCGACAGTATGAAAAACGCTGGCATTTTTAATGGCGACCTGATTGCCGTTCACAAATGTGAAAGTGCCCGCAACGGCCAGATCGTCGTCGCACGGGTCGAAAACGAAGTCACCGTCAAACGCCTTGAAAAGAATCGTCACAAGGTCATCCTGCATCCCGAAAATGAACATTACGGCCCGATTATCGTCGACCTGCGCCAGCAAGAGTTTTATATCGAAGGTTTGTATGTCGGCGTTATTCGTCGCAATCACTAACCGTACGTCCCAGCCAGATACCACAGGGTAGTCACCATTCACGAGGTTTTGTATGCGTCAACTCAGCTTGCCAGTCGATCGTCAGCCCGCTTTGCCGTTTACGAATGCCGTGCCACTGAAAACCAGGCCAAGACCGTCTGGCAGCCTGACCGAGGTGATTGTATCGGATGACAGCACCATTCAGCCGCTGCAGTTACTGCCCATACTGGCCCACTGCAATTCCAGTGATCGCTGGCTGATGTGGCTAAGCCCGAACCGGACGCTGAACAAACAATGGCTGGCCAGTATGAATCTCGACAAGGCACCCGTGGTGCATATTGACCTGTGTGCAGATACCCAGAAAGTGTTGTGCCAACGGATCCTCGCCAGCGGCAACAGCCATTTGATCATCGAATGGCAAGGTGACATCAGCCAGCATCAACGTCGACAACTCCGTGAGTTGGCACGCCAGAGTGGCAGTCATGTCGTGCTGGTACAGATTCGCCAAAACCCCTGAGCTTATTCAGCGCAAAAAAAAACGGGCAGCAAGGCTACCCGTTTTATGGTTGATCATCAGCGCGTGATTTAATGCAGCGAATACGTATGCTCTGCTACATCAAAGTCATCGTCGACATCCATACCAGACAGCTCACTGACCTTGCGGACACCCGCTTCCAGCATGACACGCGCAACATCCATATGGTGCTCACTCAAGCTGGCCTTGGCATCCTCTGAAAAGTGAATCCGCATCAGTGCATCGCCGTCTTGCTCATCAGCCCGACGCAACGCAACGTCCCCATTGGAAAGCTCAATAATCTCGAAAAAGCGTGCCATATACCGTCTCACGAAAAATGGTCAACGAGTTTAACATAACCGGAGCGAACACACGCGAAACATAGCGTGCCACCCTTGTATTGCAGCACGCTCGCTCGTCGTTACAAGCATCACATCAAACAGGAAATCCGGGCAGACTACACCCGTGGAAAACGAGTGAAGATCAGGATTCGCGCTGATTGGCGCGCTGTTCATCAATCAACCGATGAAAACTTGCCAACCAGTGAGACACACTATCGTCTTCATCACTGCTAGCTGACGACGCAATCAACCCGGACACTTCCGTCGCCAGCGACGAATCTACCGCCTGCGTATCCGGCCAGCCGAGCTGCTCCACGACCTGCAAAAACCGACAAAACCAACTGAACGTATCCGCTGACAATGCTTGCCATTGACGCATATCCCCAGTGACCAGCGCGGTTTGTTGTAATAACTGAGTCAGTGAGTCAACCCGGTTTGTTACCCCGGCAGCCAGCGCCAACTCATTAAGATAACAACGATAGGCCGCGAACAGCTGGAGCAAGGCCGCATCGTCCAGCGCCTGCTGCAACGCAGGTTCCTGCCCGGCACAGATTTGCTCCTGCAACAGTCGGCATTGATACAGGCGTTGGTTGGTCTGGCCAACCCAGTTGATTGCGGCCATTGATCAGAAGTCCAGAGTCAGGCCAAAGTGCCAGCCATCGCCCAATTTGTAACGTTTATCCATGCCCTCCATCCGGATACCGTTGTAACGATAACCGGTGTAGATACGGGCGGTAGGAATAACGGCATACTGGGCACGCAAGTCACTGCTGATCAGATTTTCCGCATCGCCAAAAGAGACAACCGGGGGCGCGTAATAGGCATAACCGGCAACACTGACATCCGGCTGAGTCGGTAGCGCTGCCCGGAAGAAACCACCGACACCCAGCGCGGCACCGCTGTAATGATCGGTATCAAAGGCAAACGCCTTGGCACCCAGCCCGATATACAGATTGCTGTGAGGTTTGCGTAAATCGACCACATGCACACCGGCTCCCAGCATGTTGCCATCATCCATGTGATGCAGTGCTGACAGGTTGATGTGCAAACCGGAACCGGCCTGGGTGGCATCATAAGCAACCCGTACAGCATCGTCTGCCAAGCTGAGATCCAGCGCACCACCGGCCTGGGCAGAGACCGCCAGACATGCCAATGTGGAACCAGTAATAACCCGACGCATAGCCTGAGCAATTCCCTTCATAATTCCCCCGAAAAGAGTAAAACCCGAACCGCAGAACAGCGGCCGGGACATCAAAGAACAAGTGCGGGCATCTTAGCAGTGCCCGGCAATCGGTAACATGCACTGATTACAAAAACTGACGGAATACGGGGAAGATCGACACCACACGATGGTATGGTGTCGAGACGCTCTTTCTGGCAGCCTTATTTCATCAGATCCAACAGCAGCTTGTTCAGCTTGCCGACATATTCAGCCGGATTTTTCAGCTGGCTACCTTCCGCTAACTGGGCCTGAGCATGGATCAGTCCTGCCAGTTCGGCAAAACGATCTTCATCCGGTTCATTGTCCAGCCGCTCGATCAACGGGTGAGTCGGATTGATTTCCAGAGTAATTTCCGGTTCAGGCATTTTCTGGCCAGCCGCTTCCAGCATCCGCCGCATGTGACCGCCCATATCAAACTGGCCAACCACCAAACAGGCCGGTGAATCCGTCAGACGAGAGGTTACACGCACAGATTTAACCTCAGGCAATACCTTTTCCAGCCGTTCGGTCAGGTTCTTGTGGCTTTCCTGCAGCGTTTCCTGCTGTTTCTTTTCGTCTTCATCGGCGAGCTCATCAAGATCCAGCTCACCTTTGGTGATGTCCTGGAAGGATTTGCCATCAAATTCATTCAGATGGCCGACCATCCATTCATCTACCCGATCCGTCAGCAACAGGACTTCGATACCCTTTTTACGGAAATACTCGATGTGCGGGCTACCCATACCAGCGGCGTAGGATTCAGCCGTGATGTAATAAACTTTTTTCTGCCCTTCCTGCATGCGCGCAACATAGTCTGCCAAACCAACCGTCTGGGCTTCGCTGCCACTGGTTGAGGTGGCAAAACGGAATAACGCGGCAATCTTTTCCTTGTTGGCAAAATCTTCAGCCGGGCCTTCTTTCAGCACATCGCCGAACTCGTCCCAAAACTGCTGGTATTTGTCACTGTCGTTTTTCGCCAGTTTGGTCAGGGTATCCAGGATACGTTTGACCAGTGCCGAGCGCATGCTGTCGACCTGTTTGTCTTGCTGCAGGATTTCACGCGAGACGTTGAGAGACAGGTCATTGGAATCCAGCACACCCTTAACGAAGCGCAGGTACAGCGGCAGGAACTGCTCGGCATCGTCCATAATAAAGACACGTTGCACATACAGCTTCAGACCACGGGCTGTATCCCGATTCCACATATCAAACGGAGCCTTCGACGGAATATACAGCAGGCTGGTGTAATCCAGTTTGCCTTCCACCCGGTTATGCATCCAGGTCAGCGGCTCATTCCAGTCGTGGGAAATGTGTTTGTAGAACTCCTGGTATTCTTCGTCAGTCAGTTCCGAGCGCGAGCGCGTCCACATCGCCTTGGCCTGGTTGACGGCTTCTGGTGCCTTGCTGGCTTCAGCATCGGCAGCGTCGTCGTCCGCACTGATTTCCGGCGGCAAGAACACGGGGACGGCAATATGATCAGAATATTTTTTGATCAGCGAACGCAAACGGTAGTTGTCGGCAAACTCGGCTTCATCCGCTTTCAGGTGCAGGGTAATACGGGTGCCGCGCTCGGGCTTGTCGATGGTTTCCAGTGAAAACTCACCTTCACCAGCGGATTCCCAGCGAATACCTTGCTCAGCCGACTCGCCCGCACGACGGGTATCAACCACCACCTTGTCAGCGACAATAAAGGCTGAGTAAAACCCCACACCAAACTGGCCGATCAGCTGGGAGTCCTGCTTTTGATCTCCGGTCAGCTTGCCAAGAAACTCAGCGGTGCCGGATTTGGCAATCGTACCCAGATGGCTGATCACGTCTTCCCGATTCATACCGATACCATTGTCTTCAATGGTCAGGGTTCGGGCATCGGTATCAAAGTTGATATGAACAGCAAGCTCACTCTGCCCTTCAAACAGCGCATCGTTTTGTAACGCTTCAAAACGCAATTTGTCACATGCATCCGAGGCGTTGGAAATCAGCTCACGCAGAAAAATTTCCTTGTTGGAATACAAGGAGTGAATCATCAAATGCAACAGTTGTTTTACTTCGGTTTTAAAACCAAGCGTTTCTTTGCTGGCTACGGTCATGTCTGTCTCCTGTCTCAGTACACCCGGATCTGGTGCACTTCGTTACCTGTATCAAAAAAACGGCGACCACCGATTATCTCTGGCAGTCGCAACACGTCATGGCTACAAGGTGGGGACAGTGCGACGCATTTCAAGGCCAAAGCGCTGAACAGTAGGCGGAAACCAGCAACGAAGTTGCTGCAGCCGTTGCTCCAGCTCGGCATCATCGGCCAGCGCAGTGACGATCGCCGCCGAGCGTATGCCCGTGGCAGCAACCTGCTGAATGGTCTCGGGGGTAATACCTCCAATACAGGTTAACGGCACCGAGCCGCTGCGCTGTACCCAGCGAGCCAGTGTTGCGCATCCCAGCGGCGGATACTTGAGTATTTTGGAGAGTGGTTTGAATACCGGGCCAAACGCAATATAAGACGGCTGATAGTGCAACGCATGCAGTATCTCCCACTCGCTGTGGGTACTGATGCCCAGCATCAGGCCAGCCTCAGCCAACCGTTCAAGATCGGCTTCAAGCAGATCTTCCTGACCCAGATGTACCCCGTCGGCACCCAGTTCCAGTGCCAGTTGCCAGTCATCATTGATAAACAACATCACTCCGGCACGACGACACACACGAATGGCTTCCCAGGTATCGGCGCGGTAATCCGGCCCCAGTTTTTTAACCCGCCACTGCAGGCTGTCAATGCCCAGTTTGAGCAAGCGACGCAGGTGAGGAAGATTGTCAACCAGTCCATATAAACCGAGCTGTTTTGGCAACGGCGGAAAAGACCGGGTAAAAACCACGGGCGACGCGCTGGCAGTGGCTACCGGTAACAACCGCACTCCCTGTTGCTCAAACATACGGTGACGAACATCAGTAGCGAATAACTGGTGATAACCAGAGACGCGACGACTGGCAGCCGCAAGGCTGACCAGGGTATTGGCAACCGCCAGCACAACGCTGTCGTATCGACGCCATCCGGAAGCCAGCCCGACAGCCAGCGCCGCCGCCAGATGACAACCCGTACCGTGCGCAGACCAGGGCAACCGTGAGTGCAGCAGCATAAACGAGGGGGCCAATTGCTGTTCAGGATCGGTTTCATCCACGATCACATCATCCGTTACCTCGTCACCCTCTACCGAGAACGCACGCGGTGAGAGATACCAGTCGACCAACGGCGGATCAGCCTGGCGGTAACATTGACCATCACTGTCTTTCAAATCCAGTTGCGCAGCATCAATACCTGTTATCAATACCGCTTTCGCACCCGCTGCAAGCACCGTTTGAGCCGCAGCAAAAATCCCCTCCCGACTATGATCAACACTGCCGGTCAGGCGTAACAGTTCAGTGCTATTGGGAGTGACAATATCGACCAGCGCCAGCAACGCCGCATAGTCTGCCAGACGATGCCAGCTCGCCAGCCCGCCCCCGGTTGCCCCCAACACCGGATCCCAGACTATCGGAATGGCCCGTTGCTGCAACAACCTCAGCCGTTGTAGCAGCCAGCGAAACAGGTCAGCATCGGGCGGTATCCAGCCCAACCGCACCGCCTGTGGCCAGCCATCATCCAGCAATGCTGTCCATTGGGCATCCAGCATTGACAGCGTAATCGGCTCAATAGCCCGAACTCCCAGACTGCTTTGCGCGGTCATCGCAATGACCAGTGTGGCGCAATCCACGCCCATGGCCTGCGCCACCGCCACATCCGCTTGCATACCAGCGCCAGCCGAACAATCGGACGCAGTGAGTGACCAGATTCTGGCACGTTCAAGGGGTTCTGCTGGCGCATCGCAGTCACCCGCCGAAAAAAGCATTTTCATGACTCGTTTACCTCCCTGGATAACGTAGTGTGCGGCACGGCAGGCTCTGGCTGGTGCCAAAACGGCAGACCAACCGGTGGTGTTGACGGGCTGGCCTGTGGCCGTTCTGCCATCAAACCGGCGTCATAGGCCATACGCCCACCCTGCACCGCTGCAGCAAAGGCAGCGGCCATGGCGACGGGTTGCTCCGCCTTGGCGACAGCGGTATTCAGCAACACCGCATCAAACCCCAGCTCCATCGCCTGCATTGCCTGGGAGGGTTTGCCCAGCCCGGCATCAATCACCATGAATGCTTGTGGCAAGCGCTGGCGCAAGCGTTTCAGACCTTCCAGGTTTTGCAAACCACAGCCACTGCCAATCGGTGCTCCCCAGGGCATGACGCCGACACAACCGGCGTCCAGCAAACGCTGACACAACACCAGATCCTCGGTGCAATAGGGCAAGACCTTAAAACCCTGACTCACCAGTTCCCGCGCCGCGTCCAGCAACTCAAACGGATCCGGCTGGAGGCTGTAGTCATCGCCCATCACTTCCAGCTTGATCCATGAGGTCGCAAATAACTCACGGGCCAAATTGGCCATCAAAATGGCTTCCTTGGCGGAAAAACACCCGGCGGTGTTCGGTAGCAAACGTGCTTTGGTTGTCGCTACCGCCTCCTGTAGCAACGCCCAGTGGCCATTGTCTTCAATATTGCGTGCCGTCTGGCGGCGTAAAGCCACGGTCACAAAACCGGGACTGGCAGACCTGATCGCCTGTGCCATTACATCTGGAGACGGATACAGGGAGCTGCCCAACCACAATCGCCCGGCAATATTTTCCCCGGCCAATGCCACTGTTTGTCCTTCTGCTTCTGTTCGCGCTGTCATGATTCAACCTCCTGTCATTGCGCCCAACACATCAATACGCATGCCATCGGCCAGTTCCAGCTCATGATATTGAGCTGGCTGGATCAAGCACTGTTCAACCGCGACCACAAAATTGCCGTCAGCCGCAGGGCCAAATCCCTGCTGCCGCAACAGCTCGTCCAGTCGTGATACCGCCACCTCAAGCCAGTCACCGTTCAGACACACTTGCATCAGCAGACCTCCGGGTGAGCTGTCGTCCAGGCCACATGCCCAGCATCAGATTGCGATGGCAGCGCCAGACCCAGCGGTAATTGATACTCTTGCTGCAAGCTGCCCAGCAACGCCGGGGACAACAGAAAACCATGGCGATACAGGCCGTTAATGGCCAGATTCCCTGCGGTAGCGGTAATTTCAGGTTCATGGTGACTCAATGCCGGACGCAGATTGGTCGACAGTTCCAGAACCCGCGCTTCCGCCAGCGCCGGTGACAAGGCATATAAGGCACTGAGCATTTCCAGTGCGGAACGGACACTGACCGGTGAGCGATCTTGTGTTTCTATTTCGGTGGCGCCAAGGATGTAGCGGCCCTGCTCCCGAGGCACCAGATACAGGTGATATTTGGGATGCAGCAACCGCACTGGCCGCTGAATAACCACGTCCGGCGCTTCAATCCAGATCACTTCGCCTCTGACGCCACGCAACTGCGGACGCCAGGGACGGGCACCGACACCACAACAGTCAATCCACAAGGTCGCAGGGTGGCGTTGCTGGTTAACTCTCCAGCCACACACAGGGTCAGAGGCATCGTAACTCACCGGGCTGTTAGCGCGAATTTGCCCACCCATAGCGACAATGGCCTGGTGCAACAAAGCCAACAGTCGCCGATTTTCCAGATGCCCTTCCGGCTTCAGCCAGATACCACGCTGAAATTGCTCCGCCAACAAGGGCTCCAGTGCGGCTATTTGCTGACGATTTTGCCAGACAATACCCTGTTTTACGCCGATATTATGGCGCGTAAAACACCGTTCCATTTCGTCCAGCAACCCGTTATCCGCTGGGTGCGCGACCATCAGCGTGCCATCAGCACGAAAGTCTATCCTTGCCCCGGTATCAGCCGCCAGATCCTGCAGCAGCTTTGGCCACAATGCTAACGACTGCTTGCCCATACGAAAGACAGCCGGGCTGCACAGCGGCAATTCGCTGAACGGTGCGACCATCGCCGCTGCCGTATAAGCCGCTGCAGAATGAACCGCCGTCGTATGAGACGTCATTGCTGACGACGACTCAACAGCGTCGGCCTCAAACAGACAAACACGATAGCCCTGACGGGCCAGCCGCCAGCCAATCAGGCTACCCATCAACCCGGCACCGGCAATACATATTTCGTCGCTGGAGGTCAGTGACGCCAGCAAACCTGCCCTGGCCCCATTATGCATTGTCCAACGCCTCCCCCTTGCTTGCCGGGTGGTAGATTTCGCTGCCCTGCTGACGGAACTCCCTGGCTTTTTCTGCCATCGCCTGCTGCGCCTCATCGGCTGCGGCGGCGTCCCGTACTTCCTGGGAGATTTTCATGGAGCAGAATTTTGGGCCACACATGGAGCAAAAATGCGCCACTTTATGGCCTTCTTTTGGCATTGTCTCATCGTGATAAGCGCGGGCGGTTTCCGGATCCAGCGCCAGGTTAAACTGATCCTGCCAACGAAATTCAAACCGCGCTTTGGACATCGCATTGTCATGGAGCTGAGCACCGGGATGACCCTTGGCCAGATCTGCCGCATGGGCGGCAATGCGATAGGCCATCATTCCCTGTTTGACATCCTCCTTGTTGGGTAAGCCAAGATGCTCTTTTGGCGTGACGTAACACAGCATGGCGCAGCCATACCAGCCAATCATGGCAGCACCAATACCGGAGGTTATATGGTCGTAACCCGGTGCAATATCGGTGGTCAGTGGCCCCAGGGTATAAAACGGCGCTTCCTGACAGTGCTTCAACTGCTCGTCCATGTTCTCTTTGATCATATGCATCGGCACATGACCCGGCCCCTCAATAAAAGTCTGGACGTCGTGCTTCCAGGCAATTTGAGTCAACTCACCCAGAGTCCGTAATTCGGCAAACTGGGCGGCATCGTTAGCGTCGGCGATTGAGCCGGGACGTAAACCATCCCCCAGAGAAAAGCAGACATCGTAGGCTTTCATGATCTCGCAGATGTCTTCGAAATGACTGTAGAGGAAACTTTCCTGGTGATGCGCCAGGCACCATTTCGCCATAATGGAGCCGCCCCGGCTGACGATCCCCGTCACCCGTTTGGCGGTCAGCGGAATATGCGCCAGTCGCACCCCGGCATGAATGGTGAAATAGTCCACGCCCTGCTCGGCTTGTTCGATCAACGTGTCGCGGAACAACTCCCAGGTCAGGTCTTCAGCCACGCCGCCACACTTCTCTAACGCCTGATATAACGGCACCGTTCCGACCGGCACCGGCGAGTTGCGTAAAATCCACTCGCGGGTTTCATGAATATTTTGCCCGGTCGACAAATCCATAATGGTGTCGGCTCCCCAGTGGGTTGCCCAGACCAGTTTTTCTACTTCGTCGGCAATCGAGGAGGTGATGGCCGAGTTGCCAATATTGGCGTTTACCTTGGTGCGGAAATTGCGCCCGATAATCATCGGTTCACTTTCTGGATGATTGATATTATTCGGGATCACGGCGCGACCACGGGCCACTTCAGAACGCACAAACTCCGGGGTAATGGCAGCAGGAATACTGGCTCCCCAACTGTGCCCCGGATGTTGCTGCCGCACCGCCTCTTCTAACGACGGCTCAGTCAGCCCCAGATTTTCACGAATGGCGATATATTCCATTTCCGGAGTAATAATGCCCATACGGGCATAATGCAGCTGAGTGATGTTTTTTCCTGGCAGGGCACAACGTGGCTTGCGCTCAACCTTCATCCGCCATGGTTCATAACGTAAATCAACTTCGCGGGTCTGGCTGAAATGGGAACTGGGCTGGTGCAGTGCTTGGCTATCTGCACGCTCTTCGATCCAGCCTTGACGCAACGCAGGCAGGCCATGGGTAAGATCGAGAGTAAACGCCGGGTCGCTGTAAGGGCCGGACATGTCGTATACCCGCACCGGCGGATTATGCTCGGTTTCACCATTGGTCAACTGGGTTGGCGTCAGTTCGATTTCACGAACCCCCACCTTAATATCTGCGCGGGAACCGGTGATATAGACCTTGCTGGATGCGGGGTAACTCAAACGATCAAGCTGGGCCTGAGTCAGTGGTGACCCCGTGCTGGATGCGATGTCAGTCGAATTATTATTGGCGGAAGCCATACTTGATACCTCTCTGAAAAGGGAAAGGATCAGGCGGGCAAGCAGTACAAGAAAGAAAAGAGGCGGGAAATTGCCGATCACGTAACCTGGCGTCCGACCCGCTCAGCCAGTGATTGGCTGATTGCCTTGCACCGACGAGGACAAGAATATCCGCAGGCCAACATTACGTGACTTCTCTGTTCCCTACGCTGGCACTAACCAGATCAGGTTCAACGGGATCCGCAATTGCGATCTCAGCCTCCAGTGAGGCACCCCGACAGAATGTTTGCTCAAGCAGGTTAAACGCTATTTATTGCGCCGACAAGCCTTCATTGCCAAAAGACGAACTGAGCAGAAAATGCGCACGGGCAGTGGCAATCGGCTGTTGACGGTCATTCTGCCAGGCGGTGATAGCGACATTGGCGACACGGGCACCCTGACGCCAGATCTGGCAATCCACAAAGGTATCCTGATCACGTCCGGCGCGCAGATAATCCAGCGAGAAGTCGATCATTTTGGGTAATCCCATCGGTTCTGACCGAACCAGCACCTGAATCGAGGCCGCCAGTTCCATAAAACCACCGATGACGCCGCCATGGATCGCAGGTAATAACGGGTTACCGATATTGTCCGGATTTTGCGGCAGTCGGAACAATAATTCCCCCTCTTGCAGACTCACTTCGGCACCAATAACACCGGCATAAGGAATGCTGGACATCAAGGCCTGATAGTCACCCTGTATCCGGGCACGCTGGACAACATCGGCAAACTGTAAAACAGACAAGGCCGTCACAGGCTACCTCCACGAACTCCACTGGCCAAGGTACTGGCGGGCTGCAGATGCGTCAGGCGCATAAAAGTAGCGCAACATTTGGCAATTAATTCACCGTCGTTTTCCTGTATTACCCGGCAATCAGCAAACACGACGGTAGACGTAACCCGCTGAATACTGGCATAAGCCAACAGATTCTGACCGCTACGGGCAGAGCGCATGTAGTCGACCCGTAAATCCAGCGTGGGACACAACTCAAAGCCGGGTAAGGCGTTTACCACCGCCGTGCCGCACGCGGTATCCATCAGAGTGGTCAGACTGCCGCCATGCAAGGCACCCGTGACCGGGTTACCAATCAGCTCCGGCGCATACGGCAACTTCATCACCAGGCCATCCGCATCTGCGGAGACCAGCGAGATCCCCAATACCTGGCAATGCCGCAGCACCGAGATAAAACGTGTCGCACGTTCACAGCGTTCGAGATCGGAAATTGGCTCGGGAGTTTCATTGTTGCCCATAATTCACTCGTGATTTTTATAATTAACTTTTTGGAATCATACCCAAGCTGTGTTTTCGCGCAAGCGCCGTCCGGTTGCCATTTGCTGGCGTAACATCGTACGTCTCACCGGGGTCCCGTGCAGCATGCCGATTTGCCCAATGGCCAGATGGCGACTATTACTTAAAACTATTATTCCCATTCCGCCAACTGACGACCTGACTCTATGGCCACCCATATACTGATCTGTGACGACTCCAGTTTTGCCCGCAAGCAAATGGCCCGTGCGATTCCTCCCGACTGGGAAGTGGATGTTCACTTTGCCAGTGACGGTGCCGAGGGACTGAAAGCCATCCGCGAAGGCAAGGGTGAAGTAGTCTTTCTTGATCTGACCATGCCAAACCTCGACGGCTATGGCGTATTGGAGGCGATCCGCAAGGAAGACCTGCCAGCTATGGTGATTGTGGTATCCGGCGACATTCAGCCTGATGCCCAGCAACGCGTAATGGCCCTCGGCGCCATGGCCTTTGTCAAAAAACCGATCGACGCCGCCAAAGCCACCGCCGTACTGACCGAATACGGCATTATGACCCGGACCTGATATGAATACTCCTCCGACACTCGTATCACTGACCGACGATCAACGTGACTGTTACCAGGAGCTGACCAACGTCGCGATGGGCCAGGCGGCCGATCGCTTGGCACGGCTGCTGGATTCCTATGTGGTACTTCCTATTCCCAAGGTCAACCTGATAGAAATCAGTGACCTGCGCATGGCCATCGAAGGAGCCCGCGACGACGACGCTATTTCTGCAGTATGCCAGGGGTTTATCGGCTCGGGCATCGCCGGTGAAGCTCTGCTGCTGTTTAACGACACCAGTTTTTCTGACCTCGCCAGGCTGACACGTTATCAAGGTGAGCCGAATCATCAAGCCCAGTTGGAGTTGTTGATGGATGTCAGCTCCATCCTGATCGGTGCCTGTATTCAGGGCATTGGCGAGCAACTCGAAATTCACTTTAATCAGGGACATCCGGTGATCCTCGGGCAACATTGCAACGTCAGTGACATTCTCAAGATCAGCCATCAGAACTGGCGTCGAACGCTGGCAATTGAAATTCACTACACCATGGAAGCCGTCAATATCGACTGCGATCTGCTGCTGCTGTTCACCGAAGACTCAGTCGTACGCCTTAATCAGAAAATCGACTATCTGCTGGATTAACTATGAGCAATGGCAATATTGAGATGGGCGATATTCATTGGCTGATGGATATCCTGCAAAACATCGATGTGGGTCTGGTGGTGCTGGATCAGCAGTACAAGATTCGCCTCTGGAACGGCTTTATGGAAAGCCACAGTGGCATCAGCCCCCAGCTGGCCAAGGACAAGAACCTGTTCAGCCTGTTTCCGGATATTCCCGAGCAATGGTTTCGCCAAAAAGCAGAGCCGGTTTTTCAATTAAAAACCCGCACCTTTACCATCTGGGAGCAACGCCCCTACCTGTTTCATTTCAAGAACTACCGTCCTATTACCGGGCGCGCCACCTTCATGTACCAGAACACCAGCATTATCCCGCTGGAATCGGTGAACCGCAGTATCGACCATATCTGTGTGATTATTTATGACGTTACCGATACCGCACTCGGTAATGAAGAGTCTCATCGTCTCAGGGCCGAGTTAACCAAACTGACCCGGATTGATCCAGATACCGGATTGCTCAAGCACGATGCCTGGAACAACGAAGCTGAACGGGAATTATCGCGCAGCCAGCGCACCGGAACCCCCAGTTGCATTGCCCTGCTGCGGCACCCGGCTGGCACAACCACCCCACAACAACGCCAGGACCTTGCTCAGATACTGACGAAAACGTTACGGCAAACCGACCTGGCGACCCGCATTGATGACCAGCATCTGGCCGTATTATTACCTGCCAGCGATGAGGGCGACGTCCGTTTTTTTGCCGAACGGGTACGCAAAATGTTAGCAAGACAAATTAGCAATCACAGCAGTGTCAACCTTCACGCCGGAATTGCCCGAGCCTGGCCAGGATTTGCCACCGTCACCCACTGGTTTGACGCTGCCAAAAGTGTCATTCCTGCCGAGCACTCCGACCCGGATCATGTTATTCAGGTTTATGAAAAACCATCCACAGAATAAAGGGTCTATTGCTCGCCGCTCGACATAGCAGTCATGATGGCGGTAACTAACGAGTGATATAGAGAAATTATTCGACCCTTCTCTCACTCTGCCCGCTAGAACGGCTGCCGTCACACCGCTGTCATGGCAGGAATCTACCTTCAGGTTTTCACGATGGGAGCAACGGAATGAACTGGTGGCAACATGGAGTCGTTTACCAAATCTATCCACGCAGTTTTCAGGACTCCAATAACGATGGCATTGGCGATCTGCAAGGCCTGATCGACCGGCTCGACTATCTTAACGATGGCACCAGCAATTCACTCGGCATCGATGCCATCTGGTTGTCCCCCATTCATCCCTCACCGATGGCCGATTTCGGCTACGACATCACTGACTATCGGGATATTGACCCGATATTTGGCACCCTCGACGATTTTGATCAGCTGCTGCAACAGGCCCACCAGCGCGATATTCGTATTATTCTTGATCTGGTGGCGAACCATACCTCCGATCAGCACCCCTGGTTTATCGACAGCAGCCAACCCGGTTCAGACAAAGCCGACTGGTATCTCTGGCATGAGGAAAACACCCGCCCGAATAACTGGCAAGCCTGTTTTGGCGGTTCCGGCTGGAGCTGGCACCCAGGCCGTAAAGCCTGGTACTACCACTCCTTTCTGCCGCAACAACCCGATTTGAACTGGCGTAATCCGCAGGTTCAGCAAGCGATCCGGGAGGTCATGGAATTTTGGCTGGCACGTGGTGTAGACGGCTTTCGCCTTGATGTGGTCAATCTGTTTTACAAGGCGATCGATCTCAAAAACAACCCCACTGATTGGTTCAAACCAGCCCGCCCTTACGACCGTCAGAGACATATCCATGACCGTGACCAACCAGAAATGCATACCCTGCTCAAACAGATGCGTCAGTGGGTTGATCAGTATCCAAACCGTATGATGGTGGGAGAGATTTTCATCGCCGATTCCGATAACGCCAGCCTGCCCGCCAGCTATTGCGGTAACGGGGATGAATTACATCTGGCGTTTAACCTGGAATTTTTGCGCGCTCCTTTTTCGGCAGCCGCCTTCAGAAGTGTGATTCGTAAATGGATCGATTTGCTCGGCCACGAGAACTGGCCGAACTACACCCTCAGCAATCATGACGTCAAACGCCATATCAGCCGTTACGCCACCCATGAACAAACCCTTGATCGGGCGCGCTTGCTGGCTGCCATGCTGTTAACGCTGCGCGGTACGCCGTTTCTTTATTACGGTGAAGAAATCGGCATGCCGGAGCAAGCGGTTTCCCGACGCCAATTACAAGACCCGGTTGGCAAGCGTTATTGGCCCTTGCACCCTGGCCGCGATGGCTGTCGACGTCCCATGATGTGGGACTCGCCCAACGTCTTTTCCAACGTCACCAGCTGGCTGCCAGAAACCCGTTCGGAAGGAGTGACCGTCGCCGATCAGAGCCACAACCCCAGCAGCTTGCTCAGCTGGTATCGGCAGCTCGTGTGGCTGCGCAAACGCACCCCGGCCTTACACAAGGGCAAGCTCAAACTCATCGGTAGCCCCGACGAGGTACTGGCCTATGAGCGCTGCGATCAGCAGCGCTTGCTGATACTGCTGAATTTTTCCAGCCAGGCACAGCCAATTAACCTACATCGCCATGCGATTGATCAGTGTCTCGCCAACAGCCAGCTGGACGCCCCGCTCTTTCGCAACGGATCCTTGCTACTCCGACCGTTACAAGCACTGATACTGGAAATCAGCCCGGACTTTCCGCGCCGGGCCTCGGTTGCGCCATGAACTACTTAGCGTTGACCTGCAAACAACTGGTCACGATAAGCGTGTGATGGATAAATACCGAATATGCGGATATCGCGGGCGAAGTATTCCAGCTCATTCAGTGCCCGCTGCATATTGGCTTCCTCGGGATGACCAAGAATATCCGCATGAAACAAACTGGCTTCCATGCTGGCACCATCCATATAACTTTCCAGCCGCAACAGGTTAATACTGTTGGTGGCAAACCCGCCCAATGCCTTGTAAAGCGATGCAGGAATATTACGTACCGTAAACAACACGCTGGTAATATAGGTGATATCCGGCTGACGCACTTCGTGTTCATGTTCACGGGCAAAAACCAGAAAACGTGTAGTATTACCCATCACATCCTGAAAGTTTTCATGCACGACTTCCAACCCATACAACTCTGCCGCCAAAGCGGAGGCAATCGCCGCCCGATGCCGATCGTTACCTGCGGCAAGACGCTGGGCTTCCTGGGCCGTGTCCATCGTTGGCAACGCCTTCATTCCCAGATTAACGATACGCTGGTGGCATTGAGCCAACGCCTGAGGGTGAGAAGCGACGGCATCAATATCCATTAGCTGTACGCCCGGCAATGCCAGCAAACAGTGATTCACTGGTTCAAAGTGCTCGGTAATGGCGCACAGACGGGTACGGGGAATAATCCGATAAATTTCTTCCACCCGACCCGCAGTGGAATTTTCCAGCGGAATCATTGCACGATCGGCATGGCCCGCACTGACCAGCTCCAATGCCGTTTGAAAGTCTTCACAGGCAACGGCTTCCCAATCCGGAAAAACCCGACTGCAAGCAAGGTGAGAATAAGCACCCGCAGTACCTTGATAAGCGACACGGCCAGCCATGATTTTCTCCTGAATTCCTGTTCCGGCCATCACAGACGAAACCCGATATTTCGCACCAATGACGACCATTGGCACCAAAAAAGAGCGCTTTACGCACCAATTAAATACAACATCATCTTAATCTGTTGACCTGTCAAAAATTCAGCCCAACAGAGCTCGAAAGACAGAACACTGTGCTACTCGGCTAGCGACAGACTTTTCCCCGAACCAGGGCCGAAGTTCAGACATTGGCCAGTTTGACAAATGTTCTGGCACGGTCTCTGCAACAAAGCATACAGCAAGCCCCTGATATCTCAGCATAAACCCACAGCAGGGGCCAATAACCAGACGCTGACTCGTCAGCGAATGACCGACTTGCGAGGACTCTCATGACCACGACACTCTGGCCCGCAAAACGGCCTCTGGATGACCACCTGCGCACCACATTCGCCAGCAATCGTTCAGCCCTGAAGTCGTTACCTGAGCCATGGTTAAAGCAATGGCCGGACGTCTGGCTACCGGTCGCAACCTGGGTTGCCCAGCAAAAAAATACCCTCGGTGGTGTACCCGTCATTGGTATTCATGGCGGCCAGGGGTCTGGTAAATCCACCCTGAGTCAGGCACTGGCCAGCTTATACAAAGCCGCCCTGGGCTGGAACTGTGCCATTGTATCGATTGACGACCTCTATTTGGGTCATGACGAGCGCAAGGCGCTGGGCCAGTCTATCCACCCGCTATTGGCCACAAGAGGTGTCCCCGGCACTCACGACAGCGCCTTGGGTCGACAATTATTTGCCGACCTGAAACAACTGGAGCCTGGACAGTGTCTGACCATTCCTGCCTTTGACAAGGTCTCCGACGACCGGCTGCCAGAATCCAACTGGCACCAGATTGTCGGCCCGGTTGATCTGATCCTGTTTGAGGGCTGGTGCGTCGGCTGTCATGCCGTTGCAGACAGTCAGCTCGACGAGCCCGCCAACCAACTCGAAGCGACAGAAGATCCCGATGGCCACTGGCGTCGGTGGGTTAACCAACGGCTGGCCAGTGACTACGCCGACTGGTTTGCCATGATGGATCGACTGATTATGCTCAAGGTGCCTGGTATGCAAGCCGTATTAAACTGGCGTGGACAACAGGAAGTAGAAAACCGCAAGCACGCCAGAGGAGATCACGACCGCGGCCTGGATCACGCCGGATTGGTAAGATTTATCCAGCATTACCAACGCCTGACCGAAAATGCCTTGCGGGATCTGCCAGAGCATGCTGATCTGGTACTGGAACTGAATAACCAGCATGCTGTTAACCACATCAACTGATTGCCATCGCCGGGAGCGCTTTATGTCAACCCACGCAAGCAAATTTGATATTCCGACTTTACCACTGGTCGTTATGACCGATCTTGATGGAACCCTGCTCGATCATCATAGTTACAGTGCCAAGGCCGCAAAACCGGCCCTGAAGCAGTTACGGGAGCGACACATACCCGTGCTGTTCAATACCAGCAAAACCTGCGACGAAGTCACTGGCTTGCGCCACGAGCTGGATAACCGCTATCCGTTTGTCTGCGAAAACGGCAGCGTGATCCATATCCCCAAACCCGATGAAAGCGGCCTTAACAGCGAAGTGCTCGGCGTTAGCTACGTTGACATCCTCAAGACCTTGCACCAGCTGCACAAAGAAGGTTTTCGCTTCCGGGGATTTAACGACATGCCCGCCGCCGAAGTCGCAGCAATGACGGGACTGACACAAGATAACGCCTGGCTCGCCAAGAAACGGGCGGCCTCTGAACCACTGCTGTGGCACGACAGTGACGAGGCACTCGACCGCTTCCGGCAACGACTGGCGGAGTATCATTTGACCCTCACCAAGGGCGGACGTTTTTACCATGTAATGGGCACCACCAACAAAGCCAGCGGGTTAGAGTTTTTCCGTCAGTATTATCAACACCAATGGCAGACCACTCCCCGTCTCGTTGCTCTGGGCGATGGGGAAAACGACCGCGCCATGCTGGAAGCTGCCGATTACCCGATTGTTATTCCGGGTGAAAACCAGACCCTGACACTGCAGCATCCCGATGCCAGAACGGCTACCCACAAAGGGCCAACCGGCTGGAATACTGAAATACTCACATTATTAGAACAATTATCCAAGGAGCCTGGTCATGGCTGACTTTTACCAGAACGGAACGATCACCACCCTGCACAACCTGGTCGATCGCCCGCTGGAAGAAATGGAAAAAGAGCTACTGAGCTTTTCCCGCGTACGTCCGATGTCTCTGGTACTGCCCTCGCTTTACTCTGAACTTCAAGGGCCTGCTCTCGGCCACATCATTAACGAAATTTGTGAAGTTCCTTACCTTAATGAAATTGTCATCGGCCTGGATCAGGCCGATGAAGCAGAATACAAACACGCCAAGGATGAATTTTCTCGCCTGCCACAACATCACCGGGTGCTCTGGAACGACGGCCCACGACTGCGCAAGATTGACTCACTGCTGGAAGAAAAAGGTCTGGCTCCCAAAGAAATGGGCAAGGGCCGTAACGTCTGGTACTGCTACGGCTATATACTCGCCTCTGGCAGGGCGGAAGCCGTTGCACTGCACGACTGCGACATCATCACCTACGATCGCAGCCTGCTGGCGCGACTGATTTACCCAGTCGCCAACCCGTCGTTCAACTACGAATTTGCCAAAGGCTACTACGCCCGTATTGCTGATAACAAAATGAACGGACGCGTCAGCCGACTGCTGGTAACCCCTCTGATCCGGGCTTTAAAAAAGGTTCTTGGGCATAAAGAGTACCTCGACTTTCTGGACAGCTTTCGCTACCCGCTGTCCGGTGAGTTTTCCATGCGCGTCGACGTTCTGAACGATCTGAGAATTCCGAGTGACTGGGGCCTGGAAATCGGCGTATTGTCAGAGATGAATCGCAACTACAGCACCAACCGGCTCTGTCAGGTGGATATTTGTGACAACTATGATCACAAGCATCAGCCGCTATCAGCCGAAGATGCGGCGCTGGGCCTTTCCAAAATGAGTACCGATATCTGCAAGGCCATTTTCCGTAAACTGGCCACTCAGGGTGAGGTTTTTACCAACGAAACGTTCCGCACCATCAAAGCAACCTATTTTCGCGTGGCACTGGATTTTGTCGAAACCTATTATAACGACGCCCGCATGAACGGCTTGACTCTGGATCGCCACAAGGAAGAAGAAGCCGTTGAACTGTTTGCAGAAAACATCATGCATGCGGGCGATTATTTTCTTGAAAACCCAATGGAAACACCCTTTATTCCCAGCTGGAATCGGGTGATATCAGCCATTCCGGATATTCTCGATCGTCTTTACGAAGCCGTTGAAGAAGACAACGCCTGACGCTCTTTGGCAGCACCAGTCACCCGTGCGACGGAATCTCTGCCCGCAGGTGACTGGTGCTTACAGCGGCTGGTGACACCTCACTCGCTGGTTAACCACACCGTCTGATAAGGCCCCATCATCAGGGTTTCTCCCAGCGGCCCAGCCCCGGTCGCCAGCAAATCACTCATCCCCAATACCAGGAAACCCAGACTGGCCAACGGCAACTCCATGTGTCGCTCCGTCACGTTCGAGATGGCAAAAACAGTTTGGCCGCTATCGCCACAGCTGCGCTTGAGAATAAACAGATCTGAATTGATGCGGATCACCTCCTGACGGGCGTCAGGATGGAACGCAGGCTGACGCCGACGTATCCGGATCATTTCACGCAAGCGATCAAAGACCTCGGCCTGGGGAGTCACCGGGTTACCCAGCAACACATCCAGCTCTTCACGATTCCAGATGCGTCGATTAATGGATCGGGTGCGCCCGGTTTGTTCAACGTGAGCAAGATCGTTCGGACTGGCCGTCAGGCTGTGAATATAAACGGCTGGAATCCCCTGCATCGCCAGCATAATCGCCTGTGAGCACAAAAACCGCTGTACCTGAAAATGATCAGGGCCACGGCGGGTGCCCATACAGGCATCAAACAGAGCAATATTGATTTCGTATGGACTCTCTGTACCGTCGGGGTTTGCCTTCATACTGACGAAACCACCAAACTTGTGCATACAGTCAATCAGGTTTTCCACCTCGTGATCTGGCAGAATTCCTTCCACCGGACGCACGCCAATACCGTCGTGGGATGCGGTAAAATTAAGGTAGGTACAACCTTCCGGCAACGGCGGAATCTTACTGGCCCAATCGGCCAGATAATCAGACTTGCCACGATTCAGCGCATGTAATACCAGTGGCGGCAAACCAAACTGGTAGACCATGTGCGCCTCGTCTGAATGACCAAAATAACTGAGATTTTCAGCGACTGGCACATTGGTTTCAGTGATCAGCACCACTTCCGGTGCGACAGCTTCAACAATATCGTGCATCAGTTTGACCACTTCGTGAGTCTGCGGCAAATGAATGCAGTTGGTGCCGATTTGCTTCCACAAGTAGGCAATTGCATCCAGCCGAATAAACCGTGCACCCTGCTCAACGTAAAACAGCATGATGTTCATCATCTCAACCAGCACCTTGGGATTGGCGTAGTTGAGATCGATCTGATCTTCACTGAACGTCGCCCAGACATGACGAACACCACGGTGGGTATGGACGGGAGTCAGCAAGGGGGTATTTCGTGGACGGGTAACCGCTGCCACATCGGTACCCGGATCCACTTCGATAAAGTAGTCACTATAAGGCTCACAGTTCGCCACATAGTCGATAAACCACAAGCTTTCACGGGAACAATGATTAACCACCAGATCAGCCATCAGATCAAAATTTTTGGCAATACTGGCGACATCTTCCCAGTTGCCCCAGTCCGGATTCACCTGGCGGTAATCAATCACCGAGAAGCCGTCGTCGGAGCTGTAAGGGGAAAAGGGCAAGATGTGAACCGCATTCAGGGTATCTGCAACGTGTTCCTTGAGAAACCGACTGAGCGTCTGAAACGGTACCTCCCCCGCTTGCTGAACGCTGTTGCCATAGGTGATCAGTATGACGTCTTCCTGGCTCCAACGCTGTTCAGCGGCTGTTTTTCCACACCGGCTTTTGCGGCCTTCCATAAAATTAATACACAGACGTTCAATTTCAGCAGCCACATCGGCGGCCATAGTGACATCGGGATAAATATTCTGAAGACGTCTGGTAAGCCTGGTAATCAGGTCATTTGACATAAACTTTCCTGGTTAGCTGTCGCAATAGACTGAATTTACTGCCATTTTTGTGCCGTAATGACATATACGATGATAGATCGGCTCAACAAAACACTATCGGTCAGTAACGAAACGGGCCAGCAAATCAACGCCTCAGACCCCGCACACTCTCCAACACCAGTAGCCGAACCCGAACCCAGTCAAGAAGTCCGAAATATACTCAGTGGTACCTGAGACTGAAACAACAGGGTGCGAACCGGCATGGCAGCAATATTCTGGCGCTGACCCGGATCGCAGGCAGCATTGAACACCGAATTTTTTTCATCACCCTCGAAATGTAAAAAAATCTTCTGGCATTGGCTCAGCATTGCCCAGGTCAAGGTCATGCGTGGAATCGCCAGTTCGGTATCCATAACCGGGCAACTCCAGGCAGACCCACTCTCATCCAGACACCGGTCAAGCGCCGCCGAGTGCGGAAACCAGGACGCGGTATGGCCATCCGACCCCATGCCTAATACCGCTACATCCAGTCGTGATATTTGCTCGTGAAGGCTGTTTTCACAGGCCATAAATCCTGCCGCTGGCGTTAATGCCGAATTTTTGAGTGGCAGAAAATAGGCTGCCTTGGCCGGGCCTCTCAGCAGATGCTCCCGAACCAGCCCAGCATTACTGGACGGGTCAGACTCACCCACCCAGCGCTCATCCACCAACGTGACAAGAATATGAGACCAAGGCAGTTGCCGCTTGCCCAACTCTTCAAAAAAAGCCTTCGGGGTGTTGCCACCACTCACCGCCAAACAGGCCCTTCCCTTTTGTTCAACCCGCTCTTTCAGGCAAAGGCTGACCGCATCAGCCAGCTGTTTTGCCAGAACGATGGATGAATCAAAGCGATTGTCGCTCATGCAATACACTCCTAACTGTTTTCGACCCATAAACGTCCATCCTTGGCGAGCAGCAAGGTCGATGCCGCTGGCCCCCAGGTGCCCGAAGTATAGGGCTCTGGACGGAGATCCACGTCTTGCCAGTACTGTAGAATCGGATCCACCCAACGCCAGGCTTCATGCAGTTCATCATCGCGTAAAAACAAGGTGGCATTGCCACTCAAGGCATCAAACAATAACCGTTCGTAAGCTTCAGGCACCCGTGCCTTGCGATGATTAGCCGGATTCAGGCTCAGGTTCATTGGCCGGACACTCATGCCGGGCCCCACCCGTTTCTCACATAGCATAAGACGTACACCCTCATCCGGTTGCAAGCGGAACACCAGTTTGTTGGCCATGGTGCTCTTGTGCTGTAACGGAAAAATAGAGTGCGGTATTTCTTTAAAACTGACGACAATTTCACACGCCCGTTCCGCCAAACGCTTACCCGAGCGCAAATAAAATGGCACCCCAGCCCAGCGCCAGTTATCAATTTCAACCTTGGCAGCAATAAAAGTCTCGGTGTTGCTTTTGTGATGCACGCCAGGTTCCTCACGATACGGTGGAACCGGTTTACCATCCGACACACCTGCATCGTACTGACCGCGTACCACATTTCGGTTAATGGCTTCCCCGACAATGGGTTTGAGTGCCTTGAGTACCTTTACTTTTTCATCCCTGACCGCATCGGTTTCCAGTTTCGCCGGCGGCTCCATAGCCACAATACACAATAGTTGCAGCAGATGATTCTGGAACATATCGCGCATCGCGCCTACCTGTTCGTAGAACTCGGCCCGCTTCTCGACACCAATGGATTCTGCAATAGTAATTTCGATGTGATCGATGTACTTCTGGTTCCATTGAGACTCAAACAAGGAGTTGGCGAACCGCAACACCAACAGATTTTGCACCGTTTCCTTACCGAGATAGTGATCAATCCGGTAGATATGTGACTCATCAACATACTCTCCCACGGAGCGATTGATCGCCTGGGCAGACTCAAGATCGTGCCCTATTGGCTTTTCAAGCACCACATTGGTGCACGAACCAATCAAACCTATCTGCTTCAGCCCCTTGCAAATAGGCGAAAACAACGCAGAACCCGTCGCCAGATAAAAAACCCGGTTGGGATCCCCTTTCGCCAAAACATCGGCTAACACGCTATAAGCGGACTCATCCGTTGCATCAAGACTGACACATTGCAGTTTAGTGGCAAATTCAGTCCAGGCAGCTTCTTCGAGATATTCCTTGGCAACGTGCGTCGTCAATGCCTTGCGCACTTGCTCTATGTAGTCTTCGTGCTCAAGTTCCCTCCGAGTAACAGAGATAATTTTGCCTTCAGGCAAACGACCATCACGCTGAAGCAAGTAGAGTGCTGGCAGCAACTTCCGTTGCGCCAGATCGCCCATTCCGCCAAAGAGTACCAATTCAAACGGTGCACTGATCTGCATACATCCCCCGATCCCTATCTACGTAATGGAAACCAGAACCACAGCCGCTTCAGCTGAAATTCAGGCAAAAGCAGTGACTGCACAAAAAGTATAGGCAGAGTGCCACAAGTTGATTGCAATGCGACAATCAACCATCAAATACCTGCCCGGAAATGACCACTTCGGTCGACGCAGCAATCGGAGGCCATCCGGTACAGATCGTGCCGGTCTGCATAAACATAACAATCAGGCATGGCATCTGCATCTCCAAGAACCCCATACTGGCCGTGCAACGTGAGACCAACGGCCGATGTCTTCCCGGATATCGTGGCGTTTACAATCAGTTACCTTTGAGACATGATCACTGACGATCTGTGACATGACTCACAAATGACATAAACCAGCCTTAGTGTTCACGGAAATTTTTGTTTAATTGTTAATAAGAAGGATCGAATATGGTTCGCAAGTGTTTATTCCCAGTTGCCGGATACGGCACCCGTTTTCTTCCGGCGACCAAAGCCATGCCCAAGGAAATGCTGCCGATCGTTAACAAGCCACTGGTGCAATACGGCGTAGAGGAAGCCAGCGAAGCTGGCATGAACTTCATGGGATTTATCACTGGCCGTGGCAAACGCGCCATCGCCGATCATTTTGACATCAGCTTCGAGCTGGAACATCAGATTCAGGGCACCAGCAAAGAAACGCTGATTTCGTCCATTCGTAATCTGATGAATGAAAATGACTTTGCTTACACCCGGCAGAATGAAATGAAAGGTCTGGGACACGCCATCCTGACTGGACAGTATCTGATGGGCGACGAAGCCTTTGGTGTCGTACTGGCTGACGACCTTTGTGTTGCCGATGAAGGTGACGAAGGCGTATTGGCGCAGATGGTCAAAATTCACGAGAAGTATGGCTGTTCCGTTGTTGCAGTGCAGGAAGTGCCTGAAGACACCATTCACAAATACGGTGTTATCGCCGGAGAAGAGATTGAGCCAGGCGTTTATCGCGTCAGCAACATGGTCGAAAAACCAGCCAAGGAAGAAGCACCCAGCAACCTTGCCATTATTGGCCGTTACATTCTGACTCCAGATATCTTCCCTAAAATCGAAGAAACAGGTGCAGGCATCAATGGTGAAATCCAGATCACTGACGCTCTGCTGAAACAAGCCCAGGAAGGCAGGGTTATCGCCTATAAATTCCGTGGCCGCCGCTTTGACTGTGGCAGCATTGATGGCTTCGTCGAAGCAACCAACTACGTCTATCAGAATATTTTCCAGAAGTCCTGATCAGACGATCCTTCGGGGCTTCCCCGAAGGATCGCTCTCATACCAACACAACTCTCAGAATCTCTTAAGAAAAAGGCATTGACATAAAAAGAACCTGTCCGTATTATACGTCTCGCTGTTGAGAAGTTCCCCGATAGCTCAGTTGGTAGAGCAGTAGACTGTTAATCTATTGGTCGCTGGTTCAAGTCCAGCTCGGGGAGCCAATTCAACACTTCGGGGTATAGCGCAGTCTGGTAGCGCGCCTGGTTTGGGACCAGGATGTCGGGAGTTCGAATCTCTCTACCCCGACCAACTCTTCAGGGCCTCCCTGAACGATCGAATAAACATCCCCTATTGCCATTACGATTCATTTTTACATCCTCAAGTGCCAGATGTAACAAATGAGCCTTCTTATATTCATACTTTTCTATTAGCCTGTAGCGCCACATTCCAATAAATCCAATGCGATAAGCGCGGTGGCAAAACATGAGTCGTCTGGCCCGATCTGTACAATATCCGGTACCCTGCCACGAGTGCGGAGCAAACACAGCCCACACCCTTGACAACCTGATCAACACAAAAAAAATCACCTGCCGACATTGCAACCACCAATTCAATATTGATGGACAACTGAAGCGCAGAGTCAACCGGGCACTCACCGACCTGGCCGACTACATCTCTTTGCCAGAACCAGCAGAAGAAAAAACCACCACCGAAGACAACACCAACGCCTGAACAACATAGGTCATGACAAAACAGGGCCGACCGAAGCAAGACACAAAAAAAAAGCCGCCACTGGCGACTTTTTATCTTCAATCATCCGACCCTTACTTACTGATCGGCAATTTCCAGCAATTCAACTTCAAACACCAGTGCAGAGTTGGCTGGTATCTTAGGGCTCGGGCTACGCGCACCGTACGCCAGCTCCGCCGGGATAAAGAATTTGAACTTTTCACCCACTTTCATCAGCTGCACACCTTCGGTCCAACCAGGAATCACATTACCCAGTGGGAATTGAACAGGCTCGCCACGCTCAACCGAACTATCAAACACAGTGCCATCAATCAATGTACCGTGATAATGAACACTCACAGTATCCGCAGCCGTCGGCTTCGCCGCATCACCTTCAACAGCCGTCATAACTTCGTACTGCAAGCCACTTTCAGTAACCACGACACCTTCACGTTTGGCATTTTCAGCCAGGAATTCTTCTCCCGCCTTCGCAACCGCATCACTCAATGCTTCCTGCTTGCGTGTCTGCTCTTCCCGAATTTTCTCAAATGCAGACTGAATGACTTCATCAGTAATACGCTGATCCGCTTTTGACAGCGCATCCTTGATACCCGCCGCAATCGCGTCCGGGTTCATTTCAACATCTTCCTGAGACAGCTGACGGCCAATATTCAGACCCACGCCATAGCTTGCCTGGTCAATGTGGTTTTCCAATTTCACAGCTTCCTCCTGACCACATGCGGCCAACAACAGAGTACCTGCCAATACAACAGGTACTGATTTAATAAAACTCATGCTTGTCTCTCACGTTTGTTGAAATGAATGCTGGACAGGCAACTCTAAAGTCGAAAAGTTTCAATTACTGCATAATCAAAACCACTGCAGAGATACCCAGCGCACTGATTACAAGGCCTAACAGGCATAATGTCCAGACTTCGCACGGCGATCACACTCACGCTTCACGTTTGCGCACACCTGCAACTCAGCCGCGGATGATCTGGTAGCCACCTGACACTCATAATGACGATGCCTCAGGTCACGATCACTGAGATCTCCCATGACATCACCACAAGCCGCCAGAAAAAACACCAGAAAAATAGGGATAGTCAGAAACGCTTTCACAAAAAAAAAAAACCGATACATTTACATTGTTGCGAAGCCTCCCACAGCAGAGAGAGCCTGTCCAGCCTGAAAAACGCCACCACTGCTTCAAAACCTGCGAACAGCACCACAACCACTCCACCGTGCCTTTTGGCTAAGCCGTTGAAATAAATCGCAAATAAATATTTGACAGAGAATATTACACTGGCATAATACGCGCCACTTGATCGAGACAGCACTGGAATGCGCTAACACGACTCAAGTATGCAGTGGCTATGTAGCTCAGTTGGTTAGAGCACAGCATTCATAATGCTGGGGTCGATGGTTCAAGT
Organism: Candidatus Thalassolituus haligoni; assembly: GCF_041222825.1. Classification (NCBI taxonomy): domain Bacteria; kingdom Pseudomonadati; phylum Pseudomonadota; class Gammaproteobacteria; order Oceanospirillales; family Oceanospirillaceae; genus Thalassolituus; species Candidatus Thalassolituus haligoni. The sequence continues at coordinate 1,880,142 of NZ_CP139482.1, read as the reverse complement.
CCGTCCATAGCTACCATTGATTCGAGGCCAGCCCTCATAAAAAGCCCATGTTCAGCGTGGGCTTTTTTGTATCTGCAAATCATACAAACCCGGCAGGGTGCCGGGTTGCATAATGGGTCAGGGATTCAGTCGCTGAATCTTCCAGATTTCCCGCTCCAGCTGGTATTCGACTCTGTCATGGAGGCGATGCTCGCCCCCCTGCCAGAATTCCATCCGGGAAGGTACCAATCGATATCCCCCCCAGTGATTTGGCACGGGAACCTCCTGATCCTGATATTCCACACTCAATTGGGTAAAGCGGGTTTCCAGCTCGGAACGACTCGCCAATGGCCTACTCTGTTGTGATGCCCAGGCCCCAAGCTGGCTTTCTCGAGGGCGAGAGTGGAAGTAGGCTTGCGCTTCTTCCCTGCTCATTGGCACGACCTCGCCCTGAATCTGCACCTGACGCTCGACCTTCATCCAGAAGAAATGCAGGCTGGCTTTCGGGTTAGTAGCGAAGTGTCGACCTTTGTTACTTTCATAATTGGTAAAAAAGACAAAGCCGTCATCGTCATATGACTTGAGCAACAATATTCGTTGCCAGGGCTGGCCATGCTCATCAACGCTGGCCACCGTCATCACCGTCGGCTCTTCCGGGGCGGTTGTACGGTAGTGCTCAAACCAGGCGTGAAATTGTGTCACCGGGTGCTCGGCGACTTTGGCTTCGTCGAGTCGTCCCTGAGTGTATTCCTTGCGAATGTCACTGAGATCAACCATGTTCTATTTACTCCGATAATTATCTCAACCGGCACCAAGTGCCGTAGCCCTTATGTAAGTGCCGCTACCATTAAAAGTGCCGTTAATAGCAGTGTGTCATCCGGGCGATGCCTCCGCATTGACCTGTCACCACCAAAGCCAGCCATGGCCAAATCTGCTACCATCCCCGCCCGGTTTTACCCACCAGCGCGGCTGGGCATCCTGACCGCAACTCACACAGGCACAACCTAAGGCAACAATCATATGTCAGATCATAACTACCCCACTGCATCCCTGACTCGCCGCCTGGCAGCACTGATCTATGACAGCCTGGTACTGCTCGCACTGTATATCGTGGTTGGTTTTGTGCTGGTAGGGATTGCAGCTGCCACCCACGACGGACAACCGCCTGGCGCCTTTTCGGCGTCGGTTAATCTGTCCGTTATGTTCTGCATCTGTTTCTTCTATTTCAGTTCATCCTGGCGGCGTGGTGGCCAGAGCATCGGTATGAAAGCCTGGCAACTCAAACTGGTCACAGAAGATACCGGGCCAATCAAGCTGTCCCATTGTATGTTGCGTACCGCGATTGGCTTTTTTTCGCTGGCTGCTTTCGGCTTGGGATTCTTCTGGGCGTTGCTGGATACTCGCGGCCGCAGCTGGCACGATATGGCATCCCTGACCCGTGTTGTGTTTATCCCGAAAACGGGTGATTAACGCGGCCCCGTTTGCTTATTCTATTGCTAACCTGCGCGCCGCAACAGCAACAACCCAACGCCCATACAGGCAGCTATCGGAATCACACTGGCCCACAGCGGTTCAAAGCCGAACACGATACTGGCGGGGGCCAGCAGTTCTTCTGCGTATTTGTACACCAGACCAACCAGAATTCCGGAGAAAATCCGGTAACCCGGTGTCACCGCCCGCAGCGGGCCAAAAATAAAGGAAATTCCCAGAATCACCAGTGCCAGCGTCCCCAGTGGCTGGGTAACCTTGCGCCAGAACGACAACAGATAGTTGTCTGCATTCAGCCCCTGTTTTTCCAGATAACGGGTATAGCTGAACAAGTTGGATATCGACATATCCCGAGGCTGTATCATTACCACACTGAGACTTTGTGGGGTCAGTTCAGTTTGCCAGTCCAGACTGTCCAGCTGTTGCTGGCTGGTCGCGGAGTCAGTGATCGTCATATCAATAACTGATTGCATTTGCCAGCTGGAGCGTTGATAAATTGCCCGCTCAGCCGACCGGATCCGTTGCAGGTTGCTGTCGTTATCAAAATCAAACAGGGTTATCCCATGCAATACCCCGTTGGGTTCGACGGCGGTAAAGCGCATAAAGGTATTACCCTCACGATGCCAGTATCCCTTCCCCTTGTTAGACAGCAAATCCCCCTTGCCTTGAGCCACCGCTTTCTGCGACTGGGCAATCCGCTCCAATACCGGAATCGCGTATTCGGCCAGGGCCATATTCAGCGCCATCAATAGCATCATCGGCTTGATCACCGCTACCGCAATACGCCCGACAGAGACCCCAGACGCTCGCATCACGGTCAACTCGCTGCTGGCTGCCATGCCGCCCAGACCCGCGAGACAACCGATCAGACAGGCCATCGGCATGTATTCATACAGCCGACGAGGCAAGCGTGTACCCATAAATTGCAGCGCATCGAGAAACTGATATTCACCTTTGAGTTGATCGAGTTCATCCACCAGCGTAAAAATAGCATCCAGCCCAACAATGACTACAGCCACAATCAGCGTAGCCACCATCACATTGTGAGCAACGTAGCGATCAAGACGATTCATAGCGCCCTCACCCGCCATTGACGCACCCACTCGGGTACCATCAGCAAGCCGATGGCGATCAACAGATAAACAAAGTGCAACCCCCACAAACCCACATCAGGGTTCAGCTCTCCCTTTTCCAGCATGCCTTTCATAGCAATCAGCAACGAGATGTAAACCATAAACAATATAATGGCAGGAAACAGCCGGGCGAAGCGCCCCTGGCGGGGATTAACGCGAGACAGGGGCACCGCCAGCAGAGTCACAATGGGCACCATCAGCACCATTGAAATACGCCACTGTAACTGTGCCTGCTGTTTGGGGTCATCGGAACCGAACAGCGCCAGCGTCGGCACCGCTTCTTTGCGCAGCTTGCTGCGCTCTTCCGGTTCATCGGCAATTTTGACACCATACAAATCAAAATCCAGCGCCTGAAATTCGAGGCTCCCCGGCGTCCAGTCGTAGCGTTTACCACGGTGTAATTCCAGATAACGGGAGCCGGTTTCGTCACTGACGTACTGGGTGCCCTTTTGCGCCAGCAACAAGCTATTGCCATCGGTAATAAACACATTGTTCATTTCGGTTTTATCATTTGAAAGCGACTCGGCATAGGTAACGCGGGTACCGCCTTTCATACTCTGAAACCGCCCCGGAGCCAGTAACTCAAACTCGGTCAGCTGTGCCTGTTTTTCATACAAGCCTTCCATTTTTTGGGCACCCCAGGGGCTGAGGTACAAGCTGAAGCTGCCCACCACCAGCATTAGCCCGAAAGCCGGTACAGCGGTATAGGCCAACAGGCGGGTATTCGAGAATCCGGTTGCGGTCAGTACCGTCATTTCACTTTCAGCGTACAATCGGCCGTACGCCAACAGGATTGAGATAAACAGCGCCAGCGGCAAAATCATTTCGAGAAACGACGGCAAACGTAATACCAGCGTAAAAAATACGATATCCAGCGAGACTTCACCGGCTGCAGCCGCAGCAAGTTGACGAATCAGACGACCACTCATCAGAATCATCAACAGCACGATGGTCACAGCAAACAGCGAGCCAGCCAGTTCCCTGGCCAGGTAGCGAAATATGATCAAAAGACTTAGACCTTGATTGAGCCGGAGCAAGAGTCGCGCACCATACCCAGAGACGGTTTGCTCTGCAACGACGACAAAACGCTTTGTTATCTGTGCCGCCCTTGAATTCCAGGAATATGGCGTCACATTATAGGGTGACTCATTATTCAGAACGAGCCGCTGAGAACAAATAGCAGGCCGTCTGCCACCAATGCCTTCCGCCAGGAGCTGACATGATTTACCAGGTATCCCAACAAACTGCCGCCGACATTCAGGCGAGCTGTATTGTGGTCACTCTCGACCAGTCAGGCAAGCTGTCTGACGCCGCCTCACAGCTTGATGAAGCCAGCCAGGGGTTTATCAGCCAGCGTTACGAACAGGGCGATATCTCCGGCAAACTGGCAGAAACCCTGCTGTTACCCGCCGTTGCCGGAGTCAGCGCTGGCCGCGTATTACTGGTTGGTACCGGCAAGGCAACACTGAAACCCGCCAGCGCCCAGAAAGTACTGGCTGCGATTGCAACGCTTACCAGCAAAATCCGTGGTGACATTGCCCTGGCGCTGACAGAAATGGCGACCGACGTACTGACAGAATCCTGGCTGGCCGAGCAAACCGCCATCGCCTACGCCAGCGCCCAGTACCGTTTTACGGCCACCAAAAGCACCGCAGACGATGATACCAAAACGCCCGACAGCGTGATCTGGCTGGGCAGTGATGTGGACGCCGCCTTCACTAAAGGCGCAGCGATTGGTGCCGGCATCAGCTTCGCCAAAGAACTGGCCAACATGCCACCCAATATCTGCACCCCTACCTGGCTGGCCGAAAACGCCGTCACCCTCACTCAGGATCAAGCCCTCGAAACCACCATTCTGGACGAAGACCAGCTGGCTGAAATGGGTGCCGGAGCGTTTGTTTCTGTTTCCAAAGGTTCCAGCGAGCCAGGCAAGATTATCGTTATGCAGTACCGTGGTGCCGATGATCCAAGCGCCGCACCACACATGATTTTGGGTAAAGGTATTACCTTTGATACCGGCGGCATCAGCCTCAAGCCCGGCCTGAAGATGGACGAGATGAAATACGACATGTGTGGCGCAGCCTCCGTGCTCGGCACCATGAAAGCCATTCTCGCCCTCAAGCCCAAGGTCAACGTGCTGGCCATCGTGACCAGTGCGGAAAACATGCCCGCCGGTAACGCCAGCAAGCCTGGCGATGTGGTGACCAGTCTGTCTGGCAAAACCATTGAAATCCTCAATACCGATGCCGAAGGCCGACTGGTGCTGTGTGATGCGCTCACCTACGGTATCAACAATTACAAGCCTGCCTCCATCGTCGACATCGCCACCCTGACCGGTGCTTGCATGGCCGCGCTGGGCGAAGTCAACTCGGGCCTGTTCACCACCGATGAAACCATGGCGGAACAACTGCAGACAGCAGCACAATACAGCAACGACAAAGTGTGGCGTTTACCGCTGGAAGAAGAGTATCAGGATCTGATCGATTCCAACTTTGCCGACATCGCCAATATTGGTGGCCCGCTGGCCGGTGCCACTACCGCCGCCTGTTTCCTGTCACGCTTTACCGAAGGTACACCTTGGGCGCACCTGGATATTGCCGGTACTGCCTGGGTGGGTGGCAAAGCCAAAGGCGCTACCGGACGCCCGGTCAGCCTGCTGGTGAACTATTTGCTGAATAAATAAAACGCCAGCTATTCAGCAAAGGTTTCTGGCGGCGGCAAAAAAGCCAACGCCAGAAGCCAATACCGCCTATACCACCTATACCACCTCGCTGTTTTTCCCATGCTCCAGCACAAAATCCACAAATGCCTGATTGGCTTTCGACAGGTAGCCATCCTTGCGCCAGGCCAAACACAAATCGAGCACAATGGGTGGATCGAACGACAAGGTAACCAGCTCCGGGTCATCTTCAGTGGCCATCTTCAGCAGTGTTGAAATACCAAACCCCTGTTTGACGATAGCGCGTATCAGCGGTAACAGATTGGTTTCGAAGTTAATACGCGGCTGGATGCCGGATTCTTCTGCCAGCCGGTCAATCACCTTGCGGTGAAAGTAGCCTTTGCGGAACAGCACCAGATCTTCCTGCAGAAACTCTGCCGGGGTAACGGCCGTTCGGCTGGCAAACGGGTGATCCTTATCGACCACGACGCGCATTTCCTCACGCATCAGGGTACGCGCTTCAATCGTGTCGGGGATGTCTTCCGCTTCAATCACAGCCAGATCCAGCTCGCCTTTTTCCAGCATTTGTTGCAGTTGCCAGGCGCCGCCTTCGTAAACCGAAAAGGTCAGGTTCGGGTAGCGATGGCGGAACGCCATAATAATCGGCGGGAAGTGATAGGAACCCAACATACTGGGAGTCCCCAGCTGCACAGCTCCCTGCTCCAGCCCGCGCAGCTCTTCCATTTCCAGATCGGCATCCGACATCACCTGCACAATACGCTGAGCTTGTACGTACAGCCGCTCGCCTTCATCGGTCAGTGAAATCTGGCGTTCATGTCGATGGAATAATGTCAGTTGCAGTTGCTGCTCCAGACGCTTGATCGCCATACTGACGGCCGGCTGGGCAACCTCCAGCACCTCGGCTGCACGGGTGAAGCTTTGTTGAGTGGCCACGTGATAAAAATAGGTCAGTGCCTTGTAGTCCATCGGCGGTCCTTTTTCAGCTCATTGGAAATCTGTCGTCCCAACCAAGTCATAATATTTATTGATACCATATATATCAAACATATATTTTTATGATAATAAACAACGTTTTATAGTGCTTGTCGTTCTGTTGTTCCTTCATCTTTGCGCGAGACTTCCATGATCACAACCGGTACCGCCGCCTGGTGGCGAATCACCATTGCCTTGTGTCTTGGCTCTTTTATGGTGTTTTCAAACCTGTATGTCACCCAGCCACTGCTACCCATGCTGGCGACGGAATTCAGTGTCACGCCACTGCAAGCAAGTTATTCGCTGACCTTGTCGACGCTGACATTGGGATTATCACTACTGGTGTATGGGCCACTATCGGATGTTATTGGCCGCAAGGGACTGATCGTTGGCAGTATGTGCGGTGCCGCGCTCACCGCACTGTTAATCAGCCAGGTAAGCACCTTTGAGCAACTGCTCTGGCTACGGGGATTACAGGGTGTATTTCTCGGCGGCTTGCCAGCCATTGCAGTGGCGTATATGGCCGATGAATTTGATGCTGATGCGCTGATGTCAGCCATTGGGCTTTATATTGCGGCCAATTCACTCGGTGGTATTGGTGGTCGTCTGATGGGTGGTTTTACGGGCGAACATCTGGGCTGGGGCAATGCATTTCTGGTGGTGGGAATACTTGGCGCTTGTACCTGGATGCTGGTCGCCTGGTTGTTACCGGCCCCTCGCCGTTTTATCGCACGGCCGTTCAATCTGCCATCCATGGGGCAAGACCTTATCAGTCACCTGACCAATCCGCTCCTTATCCCGGCCTTTCTGTTTGGTGGCCTGAATTTTTTTGTATTTATCAACCAGTACAGCTTTATTACCTTCGTACTGGAGGCCGAGCCGTACACATTATCGCCACAGTTTCTCGGCATGCTGTTCCTCACTTATCTGAGTGGCACTTGGGGTTCCACCTTGTCTGGCAAGTTCAGCCGTCGCTTTGGCCAGGCCAATTGCATGATGGTGGGGAGTGGACTGCTGATGATCGGCAGTCTCGTTACCCTGATTCCCTGGCTATCCACGATTATTCTCGGATTTCTGCTGAATGCCTTCGGCTTTTTCTTCGCCCACTCCAGCGCCAGCGCCTGGGTCAGCCGTACGGCTCAACACGCCAAAGCCAGCGCCAGTTCACTCTATCTGGTGTTCTACTATCTCGGTGCCAGCACCGGTGGCTTGTACCTTAACCTGTTCTGGCAATGGCAATACTGGCTGGGTGTCGTACTGGGATCCCTGCTGGTGCTGGCCGTTACCCTCGCCCTGGCGGCATGGCTAAAACACCAGACTTGCAAGCAACAATCCCGTCCATCCGGTCGAATAGCGCAAGAAAGCCAGTCGGTATCCTGACCGCTTTCACTGACGCCGCCAGCGGTATTCGATATTATCGGCGCTTTCCATACCGCGATGCACACAATGCCTATAACAAACCAAGCTGCTAATCGGACTGTATCTACCCGCGTCCGCTTGACCATCAAGCCGCTGATCTGGCTCATCGCCGCCATGATGACCGGTTGCGCCGCCCTCGCCAGCCAGCAATTTGAAGACCTGTTTGGTGAGTCATCACCCAAAAGTCGCTGGGTCGAAGCCGACAGTTTCGAGGGTCGGGTATTCCACCAGAATGTTCAACCACTATTGGAACAACGCTGCGTTCATTGCCACGCCTGTTACGATGCCCCTTGCCAGCTGAAGCTGACGTCGCCCCAGGGCATTGATCGCGGCATGCACTCCGAGCTGGTCTACGATGGTACCCGCCTGCTGGCCACCGCACCCAAACGACTGTATCTGGATGCTCACAACACCGAAGAATGGCGTGCAAAAGGTTTTCAACCCGTCCTGAACGAACGCCGTAATACCAGCGAGGCCAACCTTCAGGCCAGCTTGCTATTCCGCGCTATCACCCAGCGCCAGACTCAGGGAGCGTTCCATCAGACCGTGCTGCCAGACAGCTATGACTTTGGTCTGTCGCGGGATCAACAGTGCCCGACCGCCGAACAATACGATACCTTTGCCAGCCAGTATCCCGACTGGGGCATGCCTTACGGCTTGCCTGCCCTGTCTGATAGCGAATACACAACACTGACAGACTGGATTCAACGCGGAGGACTGTTACCACGACCGGCACCCTTGAACGGAAACCTGCAGGATCAGCTACAACAGTGGGAACAACGCTTTAATGCCCAGGGTGATCCGGAAAGCGAGCCGTACAAACGCCAGGCACTGGTCAGTCGCTATATTTATGAACATATCTACCTTTACAGCCTGTACCTCGGCGATGACACCAGTACTCGCTTTCATCTGGTCAGATCGCGCACGGCTCCCGGCGAACCGATTGACATTATTGCCACACGCAGACCCTACGATGATCCCGGTGTGGCCATACCTTACTACCGTCTGGTTGTCGATCAGGAGTCCCGTGTCGCCAAAACCTATATCCCGTTCCGGCTCAATGAAGCCCGCTGGGACAACTGGCATTCGCTGTTTTATGGCCATCCATACGCAGTCACCTCCTTGCCTGGTTACGATGAAGAAATTGCTTCCAACCCTTTCATTACCTTTCACGATATTCCGGTTGATGCCCGCTATCGCTTTTTGCTGGAACACTCGTTAGAAACCATCATGTCGTTTATCAAGGGGCCGGTCTGTCACGGCCAGGTTGCTGTTAATGTCATTAACGAGCAATTCTGGGTATTTTTTGTCAATCCGAACCTGCACTACGGCAGCGAGGCGTCAGACTTTCTTGAGAGCCAGGTACATCATCTCGACTTGCCTGCCAAAAACAGCAGTAACAGCCTGCCAATCAGCTCATGGATTTCCTTTTCAGATCAGCAAAAGGAGTACCTGAGTGCCAAATCCACCTTTATTCGCCAGGAAATGAAGGCTAACCACATCCTGTTGGATACCCGGCTGATATGGGACGGCGATCAGCAAACAGGCTCCAACAACCCCAATGCCGCACTCACCGTGATGCGCCACTTCGACAACGCCACCGTAATTCAGGGTTTGTTGGGCAAGCCCCCTAAAACCGCCTGGCTGATTGACTACCCGTTACTGGAACGTATCCACTACCTTCTGGTCGCCGGTTTTGACGTTTATGGCAACGTCGGCCACCAGTTGGTGACCCGTCTGTATATGGATTTCTTACGCATGGAAGGAGAAGTGAACTTTCTGCTGCTGCTGCCCAAAGAGGAACGCGAAAAGGTGCGCCGGTACTGGTATCGCGACACCAGCACCACCATCAAGGATTACATTTTCAGTGATCTGATCAGCCTCGATATTAACAGTGCCATCCCCTATCGCAGCAACCAACCGCAGATGGAGTTATATCGTCTACTGGAGCACAAACTGGCACCGGTGCTTAACCGGGACTATCAGCCGCAATCCGGCGCACTGTCGGGCACAGCATTAACCACACTTGATAGCCTGGAAGATTTGCGCGGCAGTGGCTTGCATCAGTTGCCCGAACTCAGCCTGCTGCTGGTGACACGTCAGCAGCAACCGCTGGAACTGATCAGTCTTGTCCACAACCGGGCTCATGCCAATATCTCCAGTCTGCTGGATGAGGAGGATGCGCTACGGCCGGAAGAAGACACCCTGACACTGGCGCGGGGCGCCGTGGGTGATTACCCCAATGTTTTGCTCCGGGTTGAAGAAGAGCAATTACCAGAACTGGTCAAACAGATCGCCAACATGCAAACCAGTGCCGACTACAGCGCCCTGCTCGACCGCTTTGGGGTACGTCGCAGCAGCAAGGATTTCTGGCAGGTCAGCGATGCGATTGGCCAGCTTTATCAGCAACAATGGCCGCTCAGATCCGGGATTCTGGACTACAATCGATTGCAAAACCGCTGATTCAAACAACCGTTGGTTATTTGCTGCGCTAACGCCAGGCAGAGAAAGCGCCGGGCGGGGAATCTCCGATCAGGCGTTTTTCCGCAATCCGGAGGCAACCCATAAACGCAGCACCACCCGTAACGCCCGTCGCCAGAGCGGCATTACCGACGGGCCAGATGCCTTCCAGCGCTGTAATTCCGCCACAATACGTTGTGGCGTGCTGAAGGTTCCGGTGGTGGCGCTCACATAGCAGGGATAACGTACCAGCGTGGCCGCCACCACCTCATTCAACGAACGTTGGCGAACACGTCGTGGGCAAGCCAAGATATCCTGGGTCAAGCCCCAACCGGCATAAAACGGCATACCGTAGCAGGTCACCTTTTTACCGCGCAGCAGTGCCTCAAACCCCAGCAATGAAGTCATGGTAAACACGGCATCAATATGCTCGAGCATTTGCGAGGAATCACCGTCCAATACCAGTTCGTCGCACAACGTCTGATAATCAGCAAGCGGCAAATCCTTGCTGCGCAAACCAGACACCACGTCCGGATGCGGCTTGTACACCAGCCAGGCATCCGGTTCTGCGGCGCGCGCCGACTGTAATAATGCCAGATTGGTTTTGATGCCGCCGGCCCCCATACGGATGGAGGCGTCCGACTCAACCTGGCCCGGCACCAGCACCACACGGCGAGATGGTTCAGCCAAGGCACACCCAGGCTTCCAGTCTTGTCCGGTCAGGTTATATTTGGAAATGCGGTTCGCGACGATAGTCTCGCGCAGCTGCTCTGCCAGAGCACAGTCGGCGGCTGAAAATTCATCCGTCGCCAGAATCTGCTCCAGACGAGAGGGTACCGAGGCATCGTAATACATGCCCACGTCATCCAGCACCCAGGAAAGTGGCCGGATCAGATCCGCTCCCAGCCCGGATGAGCGCAAAAAACCATCTTCAATACGCAGCACCCGAGCCGGTTGTCGCTCTGGTGCTTGCAACACTACCGGCAACCGCCGCACCCCCCACAAGGCGACGGTTGCCTGAGCCGGTATCAGGCTGGCGTCTTTACAGAAGGTCACCTCGGTGCCATTAAGAAAGGCACGCAAGATCGGTTTTTTCCAACGCGAAAAACCCAGCGCATGTACCGGCCCGAACTGATGATTACGCAACCATTGCTGCCGCTGTGCCGACAAGTAATCCAGCGTGGCTTCAATCCCGGTTTCTGCGTCCAGTTCCGGATCCCAGTAACGGCTGTAACCTACCAGAGTGGCGTGCACCAGCTGTTCCAGCGTCACGGGTGCTCCGGCCAGTGCAATCGCCAGACGGCGGCGCTCGGGTACTTCCATATCATCCTCGGTCAACCCCCATCCGGCGTAAAACGGCATACCAAAACAGCGCACCGGTTTTCCCCACAACAAGGCTTCAAATCCCATTTGTGACGTTACGGTGTAGACCTTGTCGGCATTGGCTAACAGTCGTTCTGGGTGACAGTTTTCTGCAATCAGTCGAATCCGTTGATGCGGCTGTAACGCTGCCAGATCAAAATGCCCGGCTCGGGATCGGGTAAAGGCGTCCGGGTGTACTTTCACCACCACCGTTGTTTGAGGATTTTCAGCCAGGGCAGCCTCCAGCATCCGCGTAAAAGACGCCGCACTGGCCAACCCAAAGGGAATGGAAGCATCCCCGGCCACCTGATCCACCACCAGCACAAATGACGACGGCAGCTCCCCGCTATAGTCAGGGGCGGCGTTGTATTTGGAAATACCGGCCTGTTGCCAGCGCTGAATCAAGTCGAAACTGCGCTGCTGTTGAGCCGTCGTCAGAGGCTGTGGGATCAGTTGTTCCAACCGCGAAGGCCGGGTGGCATCGTAATAGATGCCGATATTATCCTGCACCAGCGACAGTGCCTGATCTTGCCGACCTAACGAGCGTACAAAACCGTCTTCCAGCAACCACCATCGACGCTGCTGACGCACTCCTTGCTGCTCTGCCCTGAGGCCTGAACGCTTGCGCCCCCAACCCAGTATCTCGGCCTGGTTACGCTCAGAACCGTGCCCGTCCACCTGCCAGAATGCCCGCACAATCGGATTGGCCAGCAGGGCGCGGGAACTGGAGATAGCCAGCGGTCTGGGTCTGGCACGAGAGGAAACAGCAGAATCAGCAACAACAGGACGAGACGCCATGTAAATCCTTGGGCTGGCCAAATGGAGGGATAACGACCGTAACAAACAGCCAGTATTACTGGCTCCTTGAACGAATTATCATAGAACAAGTCATCAGCGAATCATAAAAAAGGACGCCGACGGCGTCCCTCTTTTATGGTTACCAAACCGGTTTACGGCTTGGCAAACAACTCGATTTACATCTGTTTTAACGACAGCTTGGCTCCAAGATATTTTTCCAGATCTGGCAATGCAAACGCGTCATCTTCAGACACCAGACTGATGGAAATACCCTTGGCACCGGCCCGGCCAGTACGGCCAATACGGTGGACGTAATCTTCAGAATCTTCAGGCAAGGTGTAGTTGAACACGTGAGAGACCCCATCAACGTGAATACCACGCCCGGCAACGTCGGTAGCGACCATAATACCCACCTGGCCTTCACGAAAGCGTTCCAGCGTTTTCAGACGCTTTTGCTGGTTCACTTCACCCGACAGCAAGGCCGCTTTAAAGCCACGCTTGATCAGCTTTTCACACAGGTTACGGGTGTGATCTCGACGATTGGCAAAAATAATACAGCGTTCCGGATTTTCTTCCTTGAGGAAGCGTTCCAGCAAGCCGAACTTGTCACTCTCGGCGACCAGATAAAAACTCTGGTCGACCCGATCAGTTGCCACCTGCTCCGGTTCAATTTCAATTTGCAGCGGATCACGGGTCCACTGGTCAATCAGGATACGCACATCAAAATTGAACGTGGCCGAAAACAACAAGGTCTGCCGATGATCTTTAGGAGGCGTCGCCCGCACAATACGGCGTACATCCGGGATAAAGCCCATATCCAGCATCCGGTCGGCTTCATCCAGCACCAGCACTTCAATCTGATCCAGGAAAACATCCTGACTACGCATAAAGTCGATCAGACGACCCGGCGTGGCGACCAGAATATCCACCACATCGTCACGCAATTTGCGCCGCTGCAACTCATAGTCCATGCCACCCATCACCGTCACGACGTTCAGGCCACTGTGTTTCGCCAGCCCTTCCGCATCCTTGCCGATTTGCATCGCCAGTTCACGAGTGGGCGCAACAATCAGTGCCCGAGGCTCACTGGCATAACGTTCGCCAGGAATAACCGTTAGCAAACGATTCAGAATCGTCAGCAAAAATGCAGCCGATTTACCCGTGCCAGTTTGCGCCTGACCAATGGTGTCGCGTCCGCGTAATGAAGCCGGCAGGCTTTCTGCCTGAATCGGCGTGCAATATTCAAAACCCAGATCATAAATGGCGTGCATGACGGACTCTGGCAGATCGAGATCGTGGAAACGGGTCTTCCCTTCCATCGGCTCAACCTTGAAGGTATCAGGATCCCAGGGTTCAACAGGCGCTTGTCTACTGCTGCCACGCTTGTCTGAACCATTATTCTTTGACGTATGTCTCTTGCTGCTCTGACTGCCGCTACGGCTGCCATGGGGCTGCTCGGCGCGTTGATGTTTTTCGTGGGCTGGTGCACCCTTGGGAGTATTGGTGGAAGTTTTGACTGCCCGGGATGGCTCTTTTGAAACAGAACGGGAAGCAGTGCCGGTGTCGGCTTTCTTGTTGCCTGCCACCGCCTTGATGATTTTCTTGAACAAAAGTGTCTCCAGTCAGAGTCGTTCCAGCACAAAAAGGTCGGCTGAAAATATTTCGTGGCGCTGATAATAGTCGAGTAGCGCGTTTTTTAATACTTCCGCACGTGCCGGAAGCCCGTGGTGATAGTAATGGCAGGCCTGCTGCCATACAGAGAGAGCAAACGCCTGGCGTCCGGCTGCGACCTCAACCGGGTCGCCGTCGAGATTATCCGTACTGATATAAAAACGTCGGCCACAGGCTTCCGACAATAACCACTCGACGGCCTGGGGTTTGATCTCTACCTGTTCAAACGCACGCTGTTGCTCGGCAGTACGGCCATCGGGCTCATACCAATAGCCAAAATCCACTTGCCGACGGCGTTGCTCGCCAGCAATACACCAGTGGCTTATCTCATGCAGGGCTGAGGCATAAAAACCATGGGCAAAAATAACCCTGTTGTAGCTGCATTGCCTGTCTGACGGCAGGTATTCAGGCTCTGCAGCACCGGCGAGCAGACGGGTGTTTTGTGCAGAGAAAAACAACTCATCAAACAGGCAGATCAAATCCGCTGTTTTCAGTGTGTCAGGGGAATAGGCGGGCTTGGACACAAACAACATCAACCAAAATCAGACAGTCGGTCATTGTATCAGGTGTGCCGGGAATTACCCGCGTGCCAGATGACGAAACGGCTATATTTTCTGCTTTTGTTAAACGTCAGGATTTCTCTCATCACCACCTCATCACCAGCAGGCGGTCTTGCAAAGTAGCAATAATCCGGGAGAATGCCGCGCTGCGCTTCAACCTTCTCTCCTTTTGCCCAGAGCTATCCGTCCCATGTCGTTTGCCAAACGCGAAACCCGCGCCCTGATCCAACTCACCTTGCCGATACTGGCAACCCAAATGGCGCAAATCGGCATGGGCACCGTCGATACCCTGATGTCTGGCTATGTCAGCACCCGAGATCTGGCTGCTGTCGCCATTGGTACCGCCTTGTGGTTGCCAGTCTGGCTGTTTCTGGCGGGCATCCTGGTGGCCCTGTCACCACTGGTTTCCGGTCTGAACGCCTCAAAGCAGCACCAGCAACTGCCTGGCCTGCTGGCTTCCTCTGTCTGGTTGGGTGCACTGTTGGGCAGTGTCTTTGGCCTATTGCTTTATCTGGCGGCTGATATTCTGCCATGGCTGATAGACGACTCGATCACGGCAACCCTGGCCGCCAACTATCTGATCGCCATCGCCATCGGCTTCCCGGCGGTCGGTATTTTTCTGGCATTCCGATTTTATGCCGAAGCCCTGAGCCAAGCCAGTCACGTCACTTGGATCATGCTCTCCGGGCTGGTTGCCAACGTTCCCGTCAACGCAGTATTTGTGTATGGCTGGCTGGGGTTGCCCGCCTTGGGAAGCGTCGGTTGTGGCATTGGCAGCAGCCTGATTTTTGTCTGCATGGCGATTGCCATGGCATTAAACACCCGTAAATACCGGCTTGGCAGCGACTCTTCGCTCAAGCATCTGATGCGCTCTCCCGCCTGGCAACATGTCCGCGACATATTGCGTATCGGGGTGCCCATCGGTATCGCCATTTTTTTTGAAGTCAGCCTGTTCACCGTGATTGCGCTGTTTCTGACCGACCTCGGGCCGGTGGTGGTCGCCGGACACCAGGTTGCACTCAACGTTTCTTCCATCACTTTTATGATCCCGCTAAGCCTGGGAATGGCACTCACGGTACGGGTTGGTCACTATCTGGGAACGGGCGATACCCTCCTGGCAAGGCAAACAGCCTGGCTCGGAGTGCGGCTGAACCTGGCGATAGCCCTATTTAACGCGATGCTGATTATCCTGTTAGCCGACACCATTGCTGGCTGGTACTCACCCGATCCGGAGGTTGTCGCCATTGGCGCGGTGCTGTTGCTGTATGCCGCCGTTTTTCAGCTGTCTGATGCAACGCAGGTAGCTGCGGCTGGCGCTTTGCGCGGCTACCAGGATACCTTTGTTGTGATGCTGATTACCTTTGTGACCTACTGGGTGATCGGACTGAGCTGCGGCTATGGTCTGGCATTTTATGGTGTGCCGTCGCTTGGCATTGAACCTGCTGGCGCGCCTGGTTTCTGGATCGGACTGGTCATCGGCCTGACTGCTGCTGGCGCGGCCTTGGTGATCAGGCTGAAACGGGTATCGCGCCTGCAACACGCAGAAAGCTGAAAGCCGGGCCAGCTACGATCACAAAACGGTTGGTGATCGTAGTTGGCCCGGCTTTAGTTGGACTCAGAAGTGAATTGGCTCAGGAAAACATAGACATAATTCTGCACAGCTCTGCGTTGCCAGGTTCAGTTAAGGACACGGATTGGAAATAACCCGGTGAATCGCGTTGATACGCCCGATCACTTCCTCACTCAGCACCACTTCTGCACTGGCGAGATTTTCTTGCAGCTGAGCCAGCGTGGTCGCGCCAATAATATTCGAGGTAACAAAATCCTGCTGGGTCACAAACGCCAGCGCCAGTGTCGCAGGTGACAAGCCCAGCTCTGCGGCCAACGCTACATACTGAGACACAGCCTCCTCCGCCTGCTCTCCCTTATAGCGGGAAAAACGCTCAAACAAGGTAATACGAGCGTTGGCTGGCAACTTGCCATTCAGGTATTTACCGGTCAGCACACCAAATGCCAGTGGCGAATAAGCCAGCAGCCCGACGTCTTCACGGATCGATACTTCAGCCATGCCAACTTCATAACTGCGGTTCAGCAAGTTGTAGGGGTTTTGCACCGACACCGGTCGCGGCCAGCCATTCTGGTCGGCAAGCTGGATCACCTTCATGGTGCCCCAGGCGGTTTCGTTGGACAGGCCATAGTGGCGAATTTTGCCCTGTTTGATCAGACCAACCAGCGCTTCCAGGGTTTCTTCCAGAGGCGTTGTGTCTTCTTGGTGGTTATGGGCGTAGCCGAGCTTGCCAAAAAAATTGGTGGTGCGCGCAGGCCAGTGTACCTGGTACAGATCCACATAATCGGTTTGCAGACGTTGCAGGCTGGTATCGATCGCTTCATTTACATGCTGGAGATCCAGTTTTGGCCCGTTACGAATATGCGTCATCCAGTCGCCAGGCCCGGCAATCTTGGTGGCCAGTATGATCTCCTCGCGCTTGCCGGAGCGGGCAAACCAGCTGCCGATATACTGTTCGGTACGGCCTTGGGTTTCGCTTTTCGGCGGCACTGGATACATTTCGGCGGTATCAAAAAAATTGATGCCAGCGGCGACCGCACAATCCATCTGTGCATGAGCTTCCGCTTCAGTATTTTGCTCGCCCCAAGTCATGGTACCCAGGCACAGCTGCGTCACATTCAGATCAGTATTGCCAAGTTTGCGTTTGAGCATGGAATCCTCCTCAAGTTGACCACAGTATAACGATAACGCGCCCGCTCGGTCGCCATACCGTCAAAACCCATTGTTCATCTGACTGCATCAATACTCGGCCTGGGCCTGTGGCTATTGCCCATAAACATTGCTAACCAAATGAACTCAGCCCCCCGCATCCGCTATATCTCGATGCGCCATCAGGCCCGTTTTATTACCCGCTATAGTTCTCCAGCACCGCATTAACCAAAGCCAGTCAATAATCCTGATGACTCTTTCATACAAAATGCAACTTATCAGACTCATGCTGTTCAGGATCAAGAAATCCGCCAACGGCCCGACATAGGATAAATTCATGGCAAGCAATCAAGGAAATAATATGAGTTTATTCAAGTGCTTCAGTACCCTGCCTGAAAATAAGGCCACCCTGGCGCTTCAAGCAGTCAAAGCAGCCAGCGCGTCACTGGATATTGATGAATCTATTCGTGCTCACAAGATTTGGCATAAACGCCTGACACACTACGTCGACCAACATGAGGCAAACTTGCTGGATCCTGAACTGATCGCTGATGACCAGAGCTGCATACTGGGACAGTGGCTATATTCGGATGGGCAACGTCACTTGGCTAACCAGCCTTGTTTTGTCAATCTCCAAAATCTTCACCAGCACTTTCACCGCGAAGCGGCTAGAGTCGTCAGCATGGGGCAAGAGCAACACGATGAAGAAGCCAGTGCCATGTTGCACGACAAACTTGCCCAGTTGAGTTCTGAAATCTACCAGCAGTTGGCCGACATGAAGACACTGCAACAGCAGCAAGACGGACATGACGAACGAGGATAGGTCGAAATTTTCCAGAAGCTGGAGCAACCCAGCAACAACACATCAGTCCGTCTGATCCGGTTCTTCAGACCAGCCACGGCGGCGTTGGTGGCTGAACCACTCACGGCGGTATCGATTGGCCCTGGCACGGTCGGGCAATATATTGATCAATTCAATCAGCAAGGCTTGGCCCTGTTTTTCCAGATTGTCAGGGCAAGGACGTCGAAGTAAACCAATCAGCAGTTTGAAGGCCTGATCGTATTGTTCTTCTGCAGCCAGTTCCTGTGCCAGTGCCAGCCGATTGGCTGGAGTGGGCCTATGCCGAAAACGCTGACGCAAGGCATCCAGGTTATTTTCACGCCGTTGCAGCAGGTGCCAACGCGACAGGGCCTGCTGTATTGCCGGGTCTCGCTGAATATGGGCAGCGGCATTATCGAGCAACACCGACACGTCTAACAGTAGTTGCGGTTGCTGTTTGCTGGCATCCATCAAGCGCTGACAATAACGCGCCACGTCAGCAGCATTACCTGGCTGCTGCTCAATCAGCTGACGCCACAAGGCCAGCCCCTGTTGCCAGTCCTGACGGGTAATACACTGCTCCGCCTGTTTGCGCAGCCGGTCACCGGGTTGCTGGATATAGGGTGCCAGCAGTTGGCGAATCTGGCCTTCCGGTAACGCTGTGGTGAAACGACTCACTTCACGACCATGATAGTAGAGCAGCACACTGGGCAGACCACGCACCTGCATGATGGCCATCAACTCTGGTTGCTGCTCCACATCCACTACCACCAGCTGCAACTGGGGTGAGAACTCCTGTTCAAGGCGTTCCAGCACCGGCAATAACGCCTTGCAGGGTGAGCACCAGCTTGCCTGGAAGTCGATCAACACCAGGCTGTTCTGCGACAGGCTGACGACATAGGGCAAAAAGGCGGAGGGTTCGGGAGGCATGTTGCTCATGAGTACGGCGTCTGAATACACCAGCAGAAGGGTACACGCGTTAATCCGGGCTTGCCAGAAAGCCGCCTGATAACCGATGGCGCTCGGGATACGTATAAAAAAGGTAGCGAACAATAAATGAAGGGACAAGGCAAAAATCGATGAAAAAGCGGACGTCTGCACAGATGTAGGCGTTCGAGTGACACCGGAAGCCAAAGCCAAGTTCAAGAGTGCCAAATAAGCATTGTGAGTCGATTTTTAACACCATCATTGCGAGTCCAGGAATTTATAGATACGCCCTTCAGGCTGTCACAGAGCATTGTTATCCAGTACAACTCACGGGATACTGCTGCCATGAATACATCCTCACCGTCTCTGCCCCCGGAACCGCCAGGTGGCAGCCATCATCGCCAACGAAATATCGTGCTGGGCCTGGTTGTTGTGTTATGGCTGGGCGGCACTGGTCTTGCCCTATGGTGGTTTCAGTCACAAACCATCCGGCCCTTTTTACCAGCGCAAAACTCCCCTGCCGCACTGAACACGCAAACACTGGAGGCCACACTGGCCAGCCTGCTCGTGCAGGCCGCTCCGACCGCTGTCCAGGCACCGGTCACCTTGGTGCATTTCTGGAATCCGGACTGTCTTTGTAATCAGGTCAGCCGCCGCCATTTTGATGGTCTGGTATCCGCCTTTGATGCCAGCCAGCTGCGGATTGTGGTGGTCGCTGCCGCCAACGCCAGCACTGAGCAATTAGCTGAATTCCGACGCCTCAACGGCCAGCGCATGGAGCTTGTCCAGGCTAATGGGCTGACCAGGCAGCTGCCATCCTCTCCCGCCCTGGCGCTGATCAAGGCAAATGGCCAGCTCGGTTATTTTGGTGCTTATGGTTTTGGTGCCTTATGCAGCGTGGCCAACGATGATTTTTTCCCCAATATGGTGCGACAAATGATCGACGGCCAGTACGGGCCGTTTGTCAATATCGCGGGCAGCGGCTGTTTTTGTCAATGGCCTGATCCGGTGTCAGGTACGAACTGAAGGGCGTTGATAACGCCGTCGCCAGACCTGACGGAGCAGTCGTTTACGGCTTTGGCGCAGCGCTTTGAGCAACTGTTTTTCGGCCTCAGCCTGTTGTCCACCAGCAGCATACAACTGCTGTTCCATGGTTTGTGCCAACGCGGATAAATCGTCGCTATCGTCACCCAGTGTTAACCCCAGCCGGGCGAGATAGTGAGTCTGACTCTCACCCATCTGAAAAGCCACTCCCAGCTGCTCACCGACGTCGACCAGTCGCTGCCAGGCCAATCCTACCGGGCTGGCTATTTTGACTGGGCGTTGCCAGCTGATCATCACGGCAATCACCAGAAACACCAATACGATGGCAGCCACCAGCCAGATCAGTAACTGCTGGTAATCGGCCCGCTGCAGGACATTACTGAGCAGGCTTTTCTGCCGTTTGCTATCGTATGACAGCACCCAGCGGTGCCAGAGGTAATTGACCGACTCCAGCTCCATACGCAGTCGGTTGAGCCAGGGAATCTGCCGAATCTGCCCCGGTGACAACAGCTTGTTTTCGAGGAAAGACCCCTCCTCCTTTAACGCCTGTTCAAGACCAAACTGAATTCGCTCCGGTGACACCACGGCCGTCGGGTCAACCCGAACCCAGCCGGTGCCATCCAGCCAGATTTCTGCCCAGGCATGGGCATCGTACTGACGTACCGTCAGATAGTTTTCGGCATCGTTCCACTCGCCCCCCTGATAGCCCACCACCACCCGTGCCGGGATTCCGGCCAGCCGTGCGGCGTAAACAAAGGCACCGGCATAGTGGGCACAAAATCCTAACCGGGTATCAAACAGAAAAGCGTCGATATCGTTATTACCCAAGGCCGGTGGCTTGAGGGTGTAGCGGAAACCCTGGGTACGAAAATAATCAATCAGCTTATTCACCAGATCCACCGGGGTATCACTGTTCGCCACCAGCCCGGCGAGCCATTGGCGCGTACGTGGATTGCCACGGCCTGGCAAATCAAGATTGTGCTGGCGCTGCTGAAAATCCAGGCGATGGCTGACCAGTTCACGGCTGAGGCCAAGGCCCTGATAACGTTTGCGCTGATACACTGGTGTGCGGTTAACCAGTACACCGGTCGAGGTCACACCTATACCGGGTTCCAGCGCCATGCCGTAACGCAAGGTGTAAAGCCAGTGGTTAGAGGTCGCTTCCTGAATAATTTCATAACGCAACACGCCAGTCGTCGCAGTTGGCAATGTTTCTCCGGAAGGAAACCAGCTCACCTCCCGATCCTGTTTCGAGAATCGCCAGGTACGTCCGTCATAACGATCCAGCACCAGCGCTCGCCAATAGAGTTGATCACGAGCCGGTTTTTGTTCACTGTCAAAGGTCGCACGAAATGCCAGCTCATCGGAGCGACTGAGTGAGGCAATATCCCCCGGTGCCATTTGATCGGTCAGCCCGGTGCGAGCCTGTTCTGACTGCAGATTGATACTCCACAATGGTGCTAAGCGCGGAAACAGCAGATAAAACACCAGCATCACCGGAATCGCGGTCGCCAACAGGCCAAACGCATAGCGGCTGGCCATCCAGGCGCCTCCCGTTTCACGGGATACCAGATGCAGTGACACCAAGGCTGCGGTCAGCAACCAGATCACTACCAGACCATACAGTCCCCAGAGCACTTCCTGTTCAAACAGAAAGCCGGTACCTGCCAGGAAGAAACAGAGAAAAACAACGATATAGCCATCGCGCTGGGTACGCATTTCCAGTACTTTTAACAAACAGGTGGCCACAAAAAAGGCGACCGCACTTTCCAGCGAGTATTGACCACTAAAACCGGCATAAACCCCACCAGCTACCGCCACCACGGCAATCAATTTGGTGATTTTGCCAGGATAAGGCAACCGGCCAAGGTGCATTTGCCAGCGCCAGAGCACGGCAGCTCCGGCCATTAGCCAGAAGATCAGCGGTAAATGGGAATAATGCGGTAACAGAGACAGCGCGCCACCACTCAGTAACCAGAACAGTGCTGGCCGGGGGATCTGCTGTTGACGGGCTAACAGCGTCATCGTCGGGTTCCTGTTGCTTCGTCAAGCCGGAACAATGCCAGTATTTTCAGACAGGCACCGAGATGGGCTTCCGAATGTGCCGGAGCCAGCTCCTGAGTCGGTAACCGCAGCCCGTATTGCCAACCCAGCTGATGAGCTTCCAGCACCCAACCACAGAGTTGCGACAAGCGCGGCTCCAAGTCGCCACGGGCATTGGCCCAGTCGAGCCAACAGCTTGCCCCTTCGTCACTGTCAAAGTCCTTGGTCATCAGCCCTTTGCCGCGTGCCAATTGTTTCCAGGCAATTTGCCGCATGGAGTCGCCGGGCTGGTACTGACGCAAGCCACGGAAATCCTGTTCGCCACGAACTTCCAGGGTTGCCCCGAGCAGTTCGCCATCACCGTCGCCACTGCGAAACACAAAAGGGGATTTTTCCGGATATGGGTACACCAGGGTGGAAAAATCCAGCTTGATCCAGCTCCAGGCACGAAATAATCCCAATGGAAACCGGCTTTCCAACAACAACCTGCCAGGTGACAGATAACCACGCTGGTGGCAACGATAACTGAGCGGGAAAGTGTCTGACTCGCCTCGATGAATGCTCAGCTGCTGCCCCGGATTATCCGGGTACTGTAGCCACAGACTGAGATGCTCCCGGCGCGGCATGGCGGCCAGACGTAGCGGAATATCGAACACCTGTCCAACGTGACCATTAATCGCTTCCCGGCTACTGATGCTCAGCCCTTTGAGATTACGAAAAGTCAGATACATGGCCGACAGGCCGATGCTGAATAACCAGAACGTCATGCCATAAATCAGGCTGTTCTGATAATTGATGGCGGTTACCAGCAACAGTACCACCAGCGCCAGATAGAGCAACCCGATCCGGGTCGGCACGATAAAAATCGACCGATGGCCCAGCACCATGGTGCGGGTTGCTGGCAGACGTCGATCAAGCCAGCGTTGCCAGCGATGGCCGAACAGACGTTTGATCGCGAATTGTCTTGCCACGTTTTACACCAGTACCGCAACCGAATTAAGTATGCGGGCCGACACACTGTGTGCCCCACCCTCCGCTGCATCGGCCAGGCGGTGGTCGACAACCGCAGGTAATACCGCCTGAATATCTTCAGGTAATACGTGCTGGCGTTCATGCACCAGCGCCCAGGCTCGAGCCGCTTGCAATAGCGCCAGTGCGCCCCGAGGCGACAGCCCATACAGATAACCGGACTCGTAGCGCGAAAAGGCAATAATACGCTGCAGGTAATCCAGTACCGATGCCGATGCGTGAATGTCGCGCACCTGCCGCTGCAGCTGCTGCAGTTGCTGCGGCGTTATTTGCGCTTGCAGCTGATTGGCCATATCCCGGCGGCTGGCACCTTCCAGTAATTGACGCTCGGCCTGCTCGGACGGGTAGCCCAGTGAGATGCACATCAAAAACCGGTCAAGCTGGCTTTCTGGCAGTGGAAACGTACCCGACTGCGACACCGGGTTCTGGGTGGCAATCACAAAAAATGGCTCTGGCAGAGGTCGGGTTTCGCCTTCTACCGTGACCTGACGTTCTTCCATGGCTTCCAGCAGTGCGCTCTGGGATTTTGGCGTGGCCCGGTTAATTTCATCGGCCAGCAATAGCTGACTGAATACCGGCCCCTCATGAAAACGGAAACGTCCCAAGTCGGAACCGGGTTCCTTTTCAAAAATACTGACACCGAGAATATCTGCCGGGAGCAAATCACTGGTGAACTGAATGCGGTTGTAATTCAGCCCCAGCACACCGGCCAGCGCATGGGCCAGGGTAGTTTTGCCCATACCCGGCAAATCCTCAATCAGCAAATGCCCATCGGCTAACAGGCAACTTAATGCCAGTTTGAGTTGCTCCGGTTTACCCAGAATAATCTGGTTAAGCTGTTGCAGGGCGGCGCTGACGGCGCTGGTCATATCGGGTCTCCGTTGTAATAACTGATCAAGTGGCTACGGCAGATGCCTGGACGGTCAAGAGTTTATGCCAGACCTGGAAAAGCAGGTCGAGAGTTAATAACCAATCACACGACAAACCGGGATATTACTGACGAGCAATGACCAGCAAGCAATGACCAGCGAGAAGTTGCGAACAAAATACGGTAGCCATAAAAAACGGGGCCGCAGCCCCATGTGATTCAGATCGGCTCAGAGTGCATCCAGCCCGCGTGCCAGATCTTTACGCACGTCGTTAATGTTTTCCAGCCCCACCGCAACGCGAATCAAGCCCTGGGTAATACCCGCCGCCAGACGTTCTGCTTCCGACAAGCGTCCGTGGGTCGTGGTGCCCGGATGCGTAATGGTGGTTTTGGCATCACCCAGATTCGCCGTAATCGATATCATCCGGGTGGCATCAATCACCTTCCAGGCTTCTTCCCGACCGCCAGCGACTTCAAACGACAGTACTCCGCCCGGCAGGCTTTGCTGCTTCTGGATCAGCTCGTACTGTGGATGCGAGGCCAGACCACAAAAGTTGACCTGTTTTACCTTCGGATGCTGTTGTAACCAGCAGGCCAGAATCGACGCATTGTCGCTGTGGGCTTTCATGCGCAGGCTGAGCGTTTCCAGCCCCTTGGTAAAGACCCAGGCATTAAACGGGCTCATGGTCGGGCCCGCAGAGCGCAGCACACCAATCACCGGTTCGATCAGCTCATGACTGCCCACCACCGCGCCTCCCAGACAACGACCCTGGCCATCAATGTATTTGGTGGCAGAATGCACCACCAGGTCGGCACCCAGCGCCAGTGGTTGCTGAATCACCGGGGTGCAGAAACAGTTATCCACCACCAGCAAGGCATTGGCTGCACCGGCGACCCGCGCCAGCGCTTCGATATCCGCGACTTCCGCCATCGGATTGGAAGGTGATTCAAGAAAGAACAGCCGGGTTTCCGGCTTGCAGTGGGCTGCCCAATCATCGGCATCGACCGGATTGACGTAATCGATATCGACGTTGAATTTACGCAGGAATTTCTCGAACAGCACAATGGTGCTGCCAAACACACTGCGAGAGCAGAGCACATGATCACCGGCTTTCAGGTGAGCAATCGCGACGGCATAAATAGCCGCCATACCGGACGCGGTGGCAGCACAGGCTTCAGCGCCTTCCATGGCGGCCAGACGCTCTTCAAAGGTACGTACCGTCGGGTTGGTATAGCGTGAGTAGACGTTGCCCGGATGTTCACCGGAAAAAGTTGCAGCCGCTTCTGCCGCCGAGCGAAATACATAACTGCTACTGGGGAAAATCGCTTCGGAGTGTTCCTGCTCCTGAGTGCGGTACTGACCGGCACGAACCGCCAGGGTTTCGATCTCGCAATCGGTCAGGTCTGATTGGTACGGAGCGAGTAAATCATGAATATCATTCATCGGGTTTCTGCCTTGTCTATGGCCTAAAAACGCAACAGGGCAGCGGAAGGCTGCCCTGTTGTTGATACTGATCAGGCGTCAAACACCTTCACAACCGGGTTGTTCAGGATTCTGCCTCGTTGTGCAGATCGATAGCAACATTGGCGATTGCCTTGCGGATACCTTTGGAGGAGTCGCTGCGCAAATCGGACAAGCGGCGGAAGTAATCGTCATCAATATCACCGGTGACGTATTCACCGTTAAATACCGAACAGTCGAACTCCGTGGCCGCTGTTTTGCTGCCTTCGAGACAAGCGGTGATCAGGTCATCCAGCTCCTGGTACACCAGCCAGTCGGCACCGATTGCCGTGGCAATTTCTTCCGTGGTGCGGCCATGGGCGATAAATTCTTCCTTGGCTGGCATATCAATACCGTAGACGTTCGGATAGCGCACCGCTGGTGCGGCGGATGCAAAATAGACGTTTTCTGCACCGGCATCACGCGCCATCTCGATGATCTGTTCGCAGGTGGTACCCCGTACAATGGAGTCATCCACCAGCAGTACATTCTTGCCACGAAATTCCAGATCCAGTGCGTTCAGTTTCTGACGCACGGATTTCTTGCGCTGTTGCTGACCCGGCATAATGAAGGTACGACCGATATAGCGGTTCTTCATAAAGCCTTCACGGTATTTCACACCGAGCCGGTTGGCCAGTTCCAGCGCTGAAGAACGGCTGGTATCCGGAATCGGGATCACCACATCGATATTGTGATCCGGATGCTCCCGCATGATCTTTTCCGCCAGTTTCTCACCCATACGCAGACGCGCCTTGTACACCGCGATGCCATCCATAATGGAATCCGGGCGGGCAAAGTACACTTGTTCAAACAGACAAGGGGTCAGGCGTACGTTTTCGGCACACTGCTGGGTAAAGATATCACCGGCTTCCGTCATCACCACACATTCGCCGGGTTCAATATCACGCTCGATCTGAAACCCCAGTGCATCGAGCGCGACTGACTCGGACGCCACCATGTATTCCGACCCGGTCGCGGTGTCACGACGGCCAAACACCGCAGGACGAATACCGTTCGGATCACGGAAGGCCACCACACCATAACCACAGATCATGGCAACGACGGCATAACCCCCACGGATACGTTCATGCACCCGGCGCACAGCACGAAAAATCATTTCTGGTGTTGGCACCAGCTGCTTCTGTTCCTGCAGCTCATGAGCAAAGATATTCAACAATACTTCGGAATCCGATGTGGTGTTGATGTGACGCAGGTCTTCACGGTAGATGTCCTGGGCCAACTCGGTGGTGTTGGTCAGGTTACCATTATGCGCCAACACAATGCCGTAAGGTGAATTGACATAAAAGGGCTGAGCTTCCGCCGAACTTGAACTGCCCGCCGTCGGATAACGCACATGACCGATCCCCATACGACCAATCAGGCGCTGCATATGGCGAGTACGGAAGACATCCCGAACCAGGCCATTGTCTTTACGTAGATAAAACTTTCCCTGATCACTGGTTACGATGCCGGCCGCATCCTGGCCGCGATGCTGAAGCACCGTCAACGCATCGTAAATAGACTGGTTTACATGGGTCTTGGCGACGATACCCACAATTCCGCACATTCGCGTATTACCTCAGAAATCAGACGGGATAGAGGACATCACCCGGTCAGCGGTGCCCGGCAGCGTATTACGCGCCCAGTCGGCCAGCATTTCCAGGTGAGGAATAAACATTGATTGCTGCCACCAGGGATCCTTTGGAACCATAGTGAACTGCAATCCATAAACAACCGCGACCAGCACAACCAGACCACGGATACAACCAAAGACCATGCCGAGTATACGGTCTGTGCCGCTCAGTCCGGTTAGCCGCACCACTTCGACAATCAGATGATTGACCATGGCGCCGATAGCAACAGTGCCCAGAAAGAGCACGACAAAGGCGGCGATCCAGCGTAATGAATTGGTTTCAATATAATCGGTCAGGAGGGTAGCCAGATTGCCACTGAACATCCGGGCCACCACAAAAGCCCCGACCCATACAATCAGTGACAATGCTTCTCGCACGAAACCGCGCTTGAGACTGATCAGGCTGGAGATTCCCAGCACCGCCAATATTACCCAATCAACGACGGCCATCTTGCTCTCACAGCGGATTTAATGAAGCGCGCAGTATAGGGTTTAGTACTGATTTCGACAACTGAAGAGACCGATTTGGGGTCATTTCGGGCCAGGAAAAGCGTCAACAACCCGCTCAGAAACAGGCATCGAACGTTATACCACACGGCTAAAAGCACGCTTCAATCGGCCTCTCAGAGCGTTAACGGGCGATAAAGCGCTTAATTCTCAGATCCTTGCGCTTTAATATTTTTTCCAGCTGAGTACGCAAGACCTCTGCCTGCTGCTGCTGCAGTTCCGGGCCAACAAACACCCGTGTCAGGCCATCGTCATCGGTACGGGAAAAGGCCTTGAAGCCCTGACCACGAATGTTATCGCGAAAACTGGTGGCATTTTCATTGCTGGAAAAGGCCCCCAATTGCACCACCCAAGCATAAGGTAACGCAGTTTCATCCAGATGGGCACGTTCGGGCTGTTTTTTGACCACTGCTGGCACCGGGTCATCAACCTCCGCCGTATTAACCGCTGGCGTTGCCAATTCGGCCGTGGCTTCACCACTGGCCAGCTGCTCCAGGTCAATACGAATCCGTTGCTGGTTCTGGACTTCAGCCCAATCAGGCATATCAGGCATCGGCGGCATATCCTGATCAATCGTCAGCCGCTGGCTGGAGCCATCAATTACAATCGGCACCGCAATCGCCAAGGCCACAACAGTGACAACAGCACCAAGAATGCGCTTGTTCAGATGCTTTTCCATGCGTACTCCCCGCTTTTTTGCTGGGCATAAATGAGTGTTAATGCCTGCTCAACGGTATAAAAAGATCCAACTACCAGCCAGTGTTCATCCGCCAGTGCGGTTTGCTGCAAATGCTTCAGGGCCGCGTTTACCGTCGGATAAACCGCCACCGTACGATCAACACCATCAACACCATCAACACCATCAACCGCCACAGCCTGAAAACGCTGCTCCAGCCCGGCGGCATCCAGGCCACGATGGCAGTCCAGTCCGGCCAGCTTCCACAAACGTGCGGCAGGTAAAGCCTGGACAACCTTTTCTACCGGCTTGTCTGCCAGCATCGCCAGCAGAATACCGTCGACCTCCAGCTCACGAGTTGCCAGGTACGCTGCCGCCTGCTCGTTGTGAGCCACATCCAGCGTCACGCTAAACGTACGGCCGTCAGGGCATTGGCAGCGCCAACCCTGTAAGCGGCCCGGAACCCGCAAACGCTTGAGGGTGTCCGCTACTTCTTGTTCGGGCAACAAGTGGCCAACCGCAGCCAGTGCCTGCAACGCAGTCGCAATGTTGGCTGCCGGAATAAAGCCACGAGGCAACACCCATTCCATCGACGTATCGTCATCCGGGTACGGCAAGAAACGGATGTTCAGCACAGCTGCATCACCTTGCACCCGCTCAGTCACATCAAAAGCTTCTCCGCGCCCCAGCCACATCCCTTCACAGGCATTCACCGTGGCCCGAGCACGTTCCGGGGGATTGGGTTGACCACAGACCAGATAGCGATCTGGCCGGGCGATAGCGCATTTTTCATAGGCAATGACATTCAGGTCGTTCCCCAGCCAGGCTTCGTGATCCAGCCCGATACTGGTGACCACCGCAACATCGGCGTCCACGACGTTTACTGCATCCAGACGTCCACCGAGGCCAATTTCCAGTACACAGGCGTCCAGATGCTGTTGTTTGAACCAGGCCAGCGCAGCCAGGGTACCGAATTCAAAATAGGTCAGCGGCTGTTCTTCGCGCGCCTGTTCGACCAGCGCGAACGACTGGCACAGGTCGGCATCGGAAATATCGCTGCCATTCACCGATACGCGTTCGTTATAACGCAAGATATGCGGTGAGTTATAACAGCCGACCGATAACCCTTGGCGCAACAACAAGGCACTTATCAGCGCCGAGGTAGTGCCTTTGCCATTGGTTCCGGCCACCATGATCACCAGTCCGGCAGGTCGCAGGCACCCCAACCGCTCTGCGACTGTGCGCACGCGATCGAGACCCATGTCAATCTCAGCAGGATGCACCGACTCCAGATGCTCGAGCCAACGCTTGACATTCCAACTACTGAAGTCAGTCATCCTGAATATCCTTCTTTGTTACGACCGGATTATTGCTGATCCATGGCGATGCGCATTTCCTGCATCAGCTCGGTGACCAGACGTCGGGCTTCAGCAGGGTTAGTGGCATTGTCGGCGATATGATTAACAATCGCGCTACCGACAATCACACCATCACAGACTTTGGACACCGCCGCTGCCGTGACACCGTTCTGAATACCAAACCCGACCCCCACCGGAATGGATACGTGCTGGCGAATACGCTGCAGGTTACGTTCAACGTCATCCACATCCAGCGCTTTCGAGCCGGTCACTCCTTTCAGGGAGACATAATAAACGTAGCCACTACCCGCCTTGCCGATGGCTTCAATACGGGCATCGGTAGTGGTCGGTGCGATCAGATACACCATATCCAGTCCGGCACTCTTGAAGATGGAATCAACGTCCGTGGCTTCTTCTGGCGGTAAATCTACCAGCAGTACCCCATCCACACCGGCCGTCACCGCTGCGGTCACAAAGGTGTCGTAGCCCATGGCTTCTACCGGGTTCAGATAGCCCATCAGTACAATCGGCGTGGTGGTGTTGGTGGCCCGAAATTCAGTCACCATGGCCAGCACGTCGCGCAGTGAGGTGTTGTGTTCCAGTGCCCGCTCACAGGCCAACTGAATAGTGGGGCCATCCGCCATGGGATCGGAAAAAGGCACCCCCAGCTCAATCAGGTCGCAACCGGCATCCACCAGCGCATGCATCATCGGCACCGTGGCTTCTTTTTGCGGATCACCAGCGGTGATGTAGGGGATCAGCGCTTTTTTGCCCGTTTCTTTCAAGGCAGCAAATAAAATAGCAATACGAGACATATCGAACTCCGATCCTTATGCAGTCACGCCATCAAGAGTGGCAATGGTATGAATGTCCTTGTCACCACGACCGGACAAGTTCACCACAATGACCTTGTCGGAAGGCATGGTGGCTGCCAGCTTCATGGCAAAGGCCACGGCATGGGATGATTCCAGTGCCGGCATGATACCTTCCAGCCGTGTCAGCTTGTGAAATGCATCGATCGCTTCAACATCGGTAGCCGCCACATACTGGGCACGACCAACGTCTTTCAACCAGGAATGCTCAGGGCCAACACCCGGATAATCCAGACCGGCAGAGATAGAGTGAGTGCCCATGATCTGGCCATTTTCATCTTCCATCAGATAGGTACGGTTACCGTGTAAGACACCAGGACGGCCCTTGCTCAGTGGCGCAGCATGGTCATCACCGTCCAGACCCAGACCACCGGCTTCAACACCATACATGGCGACTTCCGGGTATTTGATGTAGGGATGGAACATGCCAATGGCATTGGATCCCCCCCCGACACAGGCCACCAGAGCATCTGGCTGACGACCAATCTGCTCCAAACTCTGAACCTGGGTTTCACGACCGATGATGGATTGGAAATCACGCACCAACATTGGGTATGGGTGCGGGCCAGCAGCCGTGCCGATAATGTAGAAAGTATCGTCAACGTGAGTAACCCAGTGCCGCATGGCTTCGTTCATGGCGTCTTTCAGAGTCTTGGTACCGGAGGTTACCGACTCCACTTCGGCACCCAGCAGCTTCATGCGGTAGACGTTCAGCTTCTGCCGTTCAACGTCGGTCGAGCCCATAAAGACCTTGCACTCCAAACCAAAACGCGCCGCAACGGTGGCAGACGCCACACCATGCTGGCCCGCGCCAGTTTCAGCAATAATCTTCTTTTTGCCCATAAACTTGGCCAGCAAAGCCTGACCAATGGTGTTGTTGATCTTGTGGGCACCGGTGTGATTAAGATCTTCTCGCTTCAGAAAGATCCGTGCACCACCACAATGGTCACTCAGACGTTCGGCGTAATACAGCGGCGACGGACGCCCCACATAGTGCGCCAGGTCGTGATCGAAGGCTTTCTGGAAGTCTTCGTCATCACGCAGTTTCAGGTAGGTAGATTGCAGTTCATCCAGTGCCGCCGTCAGGGTTTCGGAGACGAAACGGCCACCAAAAATACCAAAATGGCCGCGTGCATCGGGCAAGTTGGCGTTTAATACATCTGCGTGTGCGTTTTGTTCAGGAGTTGTGTTGTTCGTTGTCGACACGATACACCTCGTTCATAAATGCCTGAATCTTGCTGGCATCCTTTATGCCTTTATTTCCTGGCCCGTCAGCCTCGACGCCTCCGCTCACATCCACCGCAAAAGGGTGCAGATCGCGAATAGCGGTTGCCACGTTAACAGGAGACAAGCCACCAGCAAGAATAATGGGTTTGTTTAAATCGTCTGGCACCAGCGACCAGTCAAAGGTTTCGCCAGTACCACCTGGAACACCAGGTTTGTAGCTGTCTAGCAGCAGAGACAAGGCACCTGGGAAGCGCACGCACGCCTCCACCATATCCGACGCTTGCCGGACACGGACTGCCTTGATGTAGGGGCGGTTGAATTGTTGGCAGAAGCCATCGTCTTCGTCACCGTGGAATTGGATAAGGTCAATTCTAACGGCATCCAGAACGCTTTGCACTTGTTCAACGGTCGGATTAACAAAAAGAGCAGTAACGGTAACGAAAGCCGGAATCACAGCGGCAATGTCAGCCGCTTGTTGCATATCAACCGCTCGCGGACTGGGTGGATAAAACACCAGGCCGATAGCGTCGGCACCGCTGTTTACCACTTTGATGGCATCTTCTACACGAGTAACCCCACAAATTTTGACTCGTGTGCGGATAACGGGCGTGGTCGACATTGCAAGGTTCCTGAACAAATACCGCGATGGTAGCAGAATTTGCCAGCAATGGCCGGGGTCAGGTGTGCCCTCATTCCCGTGCTCGGTGTGCGAATACGGATGCCGGGGCGGCTAGCAGGCAGGAACTTGGGAAGCAGTGACGCGTCAGCTGTCAGACAAAGCCAGTACGGGTTCCAGCAACAGTGGCCCAAATGGCTGACTGGGAATATCAAACTGCTGGGGGTATCGCACCCCGACAAAATGCAAGCCATCACCTGGCGCAGTAACGCCAGCCGCCAGCCGGGATTTGGCTTCCAGTACCTCCGCCATCCACTCAATCGGCTGATGACCTTCACCGATGGGCAACAAGACGCCAACAATGTTTCTCACCATATGGTAGAGAAATGCACTTGCTTCCAGCTCCAGCAAAATCAGACTGCCCCACTGCCGCACCTGGATACGATGCATGGTTTTAACCGGTGTTTTGGCCTGACAGTCTTTCGCCCGAAAAGAAGAAAAGTCATGCTGCCCCAGCAGCGACTGCGCAGCCTGGTGCATTCGGCCAGCATCCAGTGGGTAGCGCCACCAGGTTAACTGATCATGTTGCAACGCCTGGCGATACGGAGCGTTATTAAT
Organism: Candidatus Thalassolituus haligoni; assembly: GCF_041222825.1. Lineage (NCBI taxonomy): Bacteria > Pseudomonadati > Pseudomonadota > Gammaproteobacteria > Oceanospirillales > Oceanospirillaceae > Thalassolituus > Candidatus Thalassolituus haligoni. The sequence goes on along the minus strand of NZ_CP139482.1, from coordinate 1,847,165 downwards.
CAGATAGCGATAGCAGCGTGCCTGAGCCTTGTAGCGGGCATGGAATTCAGGGGCAACCTGACCAATCCATTGCAACGATACATTGGCTGGCGTGTTGGTATTAATTCCCATCAACCAGCCATAGTCACTGCGTTTTGAGGTGGTATCAAAATGAATCACCTGCCGCGTCGCATGCACACCTGCATCGGTGCGCCCGGCACAGGCTATCTCGACCGGGTGATTAGCTACTTTGGAGATAGCCGCTTCCAGAGCGGCCTGTATGGTAGGTTCGTTGTGATGTTTTTGCTTCTGCCAACCGTGGAAACAAGCGCCGTTGTATTCCACGATAGCAGCATAACGATAAGTATCAGACATTGATCAGATCAGTGAATCCAGCAGATTTTGTGCATCCTGCTTTTGTTGATCGCTACCTTCCTGGACAATCTCGTTCAACAGCTCGCGGGCACTTTCTGCCTCACCCATATCGACATAGGCACGAGCCAGATCCAGCTTGGTATCGCTGGCATCAGTACCGGACAAGTAGGCAAATTCATCTTCTGTCTCTGCCAGCTCATCCAGATCAATCGAATCTGCAGTAAACGACGGGATGTCCATGTCGCTGGCATCCGCATCCGATACGTCAGCCAAATTCGACTCGTCTGATGTGAAGTCTTCGAGTTCAGCCAAGTCTGGCAGAGCTTCAGCATCATCCAGCTCAAATGCCAGGTCTTCAAGTTCATCCAGTTGTGGCAGTTCATCAATCGCGACCGCTTCTGCCAACTCCAGCTCAGAAACTTCTTCTAGTTCCGGCAGCTCTTCAAAATCGAATTCCGGCAGTTCCTCTTCCAGGTCGGCCAACCCGGGCAAGTCTTCGAGTGGTTCCAATTGCTCCAGAGAAGTAGTCGCTGATGCGCCAGTCACATCGTCTTCGACAGTTGCCAGATCAAAATCGTCGAGTGCCGGATCGGCTTCGGCTAATGTCTCTGTACTTTCCAGTGCGCCTTCAGATTCCCGTCCGAATTCTTCCAGCTCATCCAGTTCGGGCAATTCCTGGTCGTCTTCACCACCAACAAGCAACCGAACCCCGGTCAAGTCTGCTTCGCTCAGCTTGGGCAGATCCGCCATGGAGTCCAGCGCATCCAGTTCTGCCTCCAGACTATCGAGGTCAAACTCCATCAACGTCTCGTCAGCAAGTTCCGGCGTTGTATCGGTCCGTTGCTCTGCGGCTGTTGTACTGGTCGCTGCGGTGTCGTCTTCAGCCACCACCGAGGCAAGCATTTCCAGCTCGTTATCCAGTTCGGCCAGATCAAGATCAAGATCCAGTTCACTGTCATCCGCTTCCAACCCGACAACCGGAGTTTGCTGTCCAGCGGCGTCTGTCACTGCTTCCTCTACATCTGGATCAGCCAATTCAGCAGTATCAAGCTCTGCCTCAAAATCAGACAAATCAAACTCATCCAGCGCCAGCTCAGCAGCTTCATCAATCGTATGAGGTGCTACTGGCAGGGTCACATCTTCACTGGCCACATTCAGCTCAGGGACTTCAAACTCCAGCGAGTGTTCTCCGTCGTCAACCGCCAGGGGCTCCTCAACAGCCTCTTCTTCACCCAGTTCTGGAATATCGAGACCATCAAGGTCAAATTCCATCACATTATCGCCGGACAAGGTGGCAGGTTCCTCAGCCGCTGGGGTGGCTTTTGCAAGTTCTTCCAGCAGATCATCAGATACATCAAAATCCATCAGGTTTTCATGTTCTGGCTCGCTGGCTTCCCCAACAGGTTCCGCAGTAATCTCTTCGTCATCATCGAAGGCGGACAGATCAAAATCCAGCCCCTGGTCATCGTCAGAAATCGTTACTTCGTCGACAATTTCTGCATGACCACCACCGGCCAGACTGTCCAGAGAGAAATCCAGTCCGTCGTCTTCCTGTGTATCGCCATCGTCGCCTTCGGCCAGGGCTGTTTCAAAGTCCATCGCATCAGCACCCAACACCGGCATTATATCGACGTCTTTTTCAGCATCCTTTTCAACGTCTCCAGCATCAGTTGCATCTGAATCCGTGTCGGTGATGTCGAAGGAGTCATCCAGATCGTTCTTGAACTCCATATCCAGATCGTCAAGTGAAATACTGTCGAAATCACTGTCAGTTACTGGTGTCATAGGACTGGTCAAGCGGAAGCGTAACTGCTCGGCTTCGCTCACATCGGCATCAGACGCAAAGCCCAGCAAGCGGGTTTCTTCATCTGCAAAAGCGCTGGCATCGTCAAGTTCCGACAGTACTTCCAGTAACTTCAGACTGAGGTCTGACCGGTCTGGCTGGGCTTCAATTGCAGGAGTCAGTTTACTTAACGCCTCATCAAAACGTCCGTACGCAATATCGGCGTCGACTTCGGTCAGCAATTTATCTCGGGTGTCGAAACTGTCGGTCGAAATATCCAGTGCATCATCGCCACTGAACAGGTCTGCTCCCAACTGGACACCCGTGTCGGAATCGTCATCCTCATGACCAAAACTGAACTGGTCAAAATCATCGGTATCCGGTGCCGCAGCATCGGCCATTTCGTCCTGAAGCTGCGCGGCGGCGGCTGTTCCGAGTGATTCTTCCTGCTTGCTTCCGCCGCCCAGACGTTTTTTCACTGCGGTATAAATCAGCGCGATCAGTAATAATATCGCCGCCAATACACCACCAAGCGTAATAGGATCCTGCAAAATACTGTCAAGCAGATCAGGCTCGGGACGTGGTGCTGGCACAACACGAGGTTTTGGACGTTCCGCCATCTCTGGCTTTGGCTCCGGCGCAGGTTGCGGCTTCACTTCTGCCAGGGCCGATTTGGAAGTCTCTGTCGCTGGCACGGCACGCTCAACAGCCCCTGCCACTTCCGCAGGCTGAGCCATGTCCGGCTGACTTGCAGGTGCCACCACAGACTTGTCTGCAGGTTGTTGTGCTGCATTAACCTGCATATTGGCAAGCTGGTCGTCTTTCAGGCTGACCAGGCGCTGTAACGCAGCGATCTGTTCTTCCAGGGCGGTCAGGCGATCAGCCAGATCGGCGTTGTCACGGCGGCTCTTGTCGAGGGTCTCCAGCGCGATGGCCAAATCGTTTTCAAGGACTTCCTGACGCCCATTACCGCGGCCGGCTACTTCACCGCTGGCTCCAGCCGAGTCGGATTGTTCGCCACGATCAGAGACCAGCCGCACCTCACCGCCGGTGGATGAGGCGCGTGAAGAAGGTGCAACAGCAGCTCGGCCGGTAGCATCCAGCTGTGCTGTACCAGCAATCGCCTGGTTCTGGCGGGCTACTTCACTGACAGCACTCTCAAAGCTGATCGCATGAATCTGGTCAGGATCAGGGATACGTAAGACCTGATGCGTTTTCAGGCGATTGATATTGCCGCCGATAAAGGCATCTGGATTGTGTTGCTGGATCGCCATCATCATTTGTTGTGGCGTGACACCGGTATCCGGTCGGGTAGCCAGTGAAATCGCCCATAAGGTGTCATTAGGCTGCACCATATAGGTCCCTGGCTCTGCGGACTGACTCTGCCATTGTCCGGTACTGCCACGAGTAGCAGCAGCTGGGCGAGCTGCTGGTGTCGCGGCGGGCACAGGCGCTGTTGCGCTACTGCTGGTTGTAGCCGCCGGGGCAGAAACCAGCGGTCGAAAGCTTTCTTCTGCAAAGGTGGGTGGATCGAGCAATACGGTAAACTCACGTACTACACGGCCTGACGGCCAGTTCAGCTCAACCAGAAAATTCAGGAAAGGTTCGGTTACCGCTTCACGGGTTGCTAATACGATTTTGTCGCCAACCACCTTGAATTTGATTTTGGTAAGGAAGTAGGAACGTTCAACACTGTAACGTTCAAAGGCGTCGGTACTGGCCAGTACCGGTTTGATTTCCCATTCAGAAAGGCCTTCTGAATCGACCAGGGCTATTTCGGCAGCCAGAGGCTGATTAAGCGCCGATTTGAGCGTCAACTCTCCCAGCCCTAATGCCAGTAGCTGAGTTGACATGGTCAAACTTCCGACCAGCAGCAAGGCGTTCGCAAATAGGCGCTTCATTGGTGCATCCTTGGTTGTCACTTTACGGCTTTATAGCCCAGATTAATCAAAATATTCCGATAGCAGATCTGCTGGTAAGCACTAATACTGGCAGAGCACAAGCAAGCGTAAGTATCAAGTATAACCAGTTCTGGCGCAATCGCTGCGACCGGTATGCGGCAATAAAACTGATATGAATGAAAGGTTTATGACGTATTCGAGATGTTGCGTATGAAAAAGCGGACTTCCGTCCGCTTTTATTGACCAATTTCTATGAACGGTTTAACAAAATCCGCAACATTCTGCGTAAAGGTTCTGCCGCTCCCCAGAGTAACTGGTCTCCAACGGTAAAGGCTGAAATATACTCTGGCCCCATATTAAGCTTGCGAATTCGACCGACAGGTATACTCAGCGTCCCGGTAACCGCCGCTGGCGTTAATTCCTTCATACTGGCCTCCCGATCATTCGGAATAACCTTCACCCAATCGTTATGAGCCGCCAGAATTGCTTCAATCTCTGCCAATGGCAAATCCTGAGTCAGTTTCATGGTCATCGCCTGGCTGTGGCAGCGCATCGCACCAACACGAACACAAAGGCCATCAATAGGAATCTGCCGATCCCCGGAACCCATGATTTTGTTGGCTTCAACCTGGGCTTTCCATTCTTCACGGCTTTGACCAGAATCCAGCTGCGAGTCGATATAGGGAATCAGGCTACCTGCTAGCGGCACACCAAAATGATCTTTTGGATATTCCTCACTATTGATAAATTCAGATACTTGGCGATCGATATCCAGAATAGCAGCTGCAGGATTGTCAAGTTGGTCACGAACATTGGAATGAATCGCTCCCATTTGCGTAATTAACTCACGCATATTCTGAGCACCGGATCCGGATGCAGCCTGATAGGTCATCGGCGCAACCCACTCAACCAGTCCTTTTTCAAACAGACCACCCAGCGCCAGCAACATCAAACTGACGGTACAGTTACCGCCCACGTAGGTTTTGATACCCGTATCCAGGCCCTGGTTAATCACATCAGCATTAACCGGATCCAGTACAATGATGGCATCGTCCGCCATACGCAAAGTGGACGCCGCATCAATCCAGTAGCCCTGCCAGCCGGATTCACGCAGTTTTGGATACACGTCCTTGGTGTAATCACCGCCCTGACAGCTAATGACGACATCCTGCTGACCGAGCGCACTGATATCGTAAGCATCAGCCAAGACACCGTTGTCTTTGCCGCCGAGGGCAGGAGCCGCCTTGCCTGCCTGAGATGTGGTAAAAAATTGTGGCGTTATCAGGGCAAAATCCCCTTCTTCTTCCATACGCTGCATCAGTACGGAACCCACCATGCCACGCCAACCGACTAATCCTGTTTTCAACATTTTCTATTACCTTGTTCTTGATACAGCAAAACCGCGACAGGCGCGGCTTGCATTCCAAACGAGCATCCGGAGTATCCGGTCAGTACAAAATAGCGCGGATTTCAAGACTGCTTTACAGCGCAGCCAGTACCGCTTCGCCCATTTCACTGGTACTGACACGGGTCATACCGGCAGAGAAAATATCTCCGGTACGCAACCCCTGATCCAGTACCTTGCTGACCGCTGCTTCAATAACATCTGCTGCCGCGCCTTCATTCAGGCTATACCGTAGCATCATGGCTACAGAGAGGATAGTTGCCAACGGATTGGCAAGCCCCTGACCGGCAATATCCGGAGCCGAACCATGGCAAGGTTCATACATGCCCTTGTTGTTTTTGTCCAGTGAGGCCGATGGCAACATACCGATAGAACCGGTCAGCATCGCTGCTGCATCCGACAGGATATCGCCAAACATATTGCCGGTTACCATAACGTCAAACTGTTTCGGTGCCCTCACCAGCTGCATCGCCGCATTATCGACGTACATATGGGACAATTCGACTTCTGGGTATTCTTTCGACAACTCTTCCATAATTTCGCGCCATAGCACGGTCACTTCCAGTACATTGGCCTTGTCGACCGAGCACAGTTTCTTGTTGCGCTTCATCGCCGATTCAAAGGCGACACGACCAATACGACGAATCTCGGATTCGTTATAAACGTAGGTGTTGTAACCTTCACGCTCGCCATTTTCCAGAGTACGAATACCCCGTGGCTGGCCGAAATAAATACCGCCGGTCAGCTCGCGGACAATCAGAATATCCAGACCGGAAACCACTTCCGGCTTCAGTGTCGAAGCATCGGCCAGCTGCGGGTACAGAATGGCTGGACGCAGGTTGCCAAACAGGCCCAGATTCTTGCGAATATCCAGCAATCCTTGTTCCGGACGTTTGGAGCGATCTTCCAACTTGTCCCACTGCGGGCCACCGACAGCACCGAGCAGAATGGCATCGGCAGCGATGGCCTTGTTCAGGCTTTCTTCCGGCAGCGGAAAGCCGGTTTCGTCGTAAGCCGTGCCACCGACCAGGCCATGATCTATTTCCAGCCCCAGTTTAAAGCGACTATTGATATGCTCCAAAACCTTGACCGCCTCGGCGACAATTTCAGGGCCAATACCATCACCTGGCAAAACCAGAATTTTCTTGCTCATTATTATTTCCTGTTACTTGCTGTGGCAGCAGTCATAGGCTGCCACTGTGATATTCATGGGGTTATCCAAGCCGACAAACGACTCAGGAGCCTGCGTTAAACAACCAGGGAGAAGACACGCGACGGGCTTCTTCGTAGCTACGAATATCATCCGCATCCTGTAACGTGAGGCCAATATCGTCAAAGCCATTCAACAAACAGTATTTGCGGAAGGCATCTACTTCAAAGGGTATATCCTGGCCATCGGGTGTCAGAATCAGCTGCTTTTCCAGGTCGATGGTGAGTTCGTACCCTTCGCTCCCGGCAACGGCCTTGAACAGGCGCTCTACCGTCTCTTCCGCCAGCACGATAGGCAACAAGCCATTCTTGAAGCAGTTATTGAAGAATATATCAGCGTAACTCGGCGCGATAACAACCCGGAAGCCGAAATCCTCCAGTGCCCAGGGGGCGTGTTCACGACTGGAGCCACAACCGAAGTTCTCGCGGGCAATCAGCACAGACGCACCCTGGTAGCGCGGTTGATTCAGCACAAAATCCGGATTCAGCGGACGCCCGCTGTTGTCAGCATCGGGCTGACCTTCATCCAGGTAACGCAGCTCGTCAAACAGATTCGGGCCAAATCCGCTGCGTTTGATCGATTTCAGAAACTGTTTCGGGATGATCATATCGGTATCGACGTTGGCACGATCCATCGGTGCCACAAGGCCGGTGTGTACAGTAAATGCTCTCATGGTATTACTCCGGATCAGAATTCACGAACGTCAACAAAGTGACCCGCAATCGCGGCAGCGGCGGCCATCGCCGGGCTGACCAGATGGGTGCGACCGCCATAGCCCTGACGACCTTCAAAGTTGCGGTTGGAGGTCGAGGCACAATGCTCGCCCTGCCCCAACCTGTCAGCATTCATCGCCAGACACATGGAACAGCCCGGCTCGCGCCATTCAAAACCGGCTTCGACAAAAATCTTGTCGAGACCTTCTTGCTCAGCCTGCTCCTTGACCAGACCGGAACCCGGCACCACTAACGCCTGTAAAACACTGTCAGCAACCTTGCGGCCTTGTGCCACTGCCGCCGCCTGACGCAAGTCTTCAATCCGGCTGTTGGTGCAGGAGCCGATAAACACACGATCCAGCTTGATATCGGTGATTTTCTGGCCCGGCTCCAGCCCCATGTAGGCATAGGCACGTTCAAAGCCGGCACGTTGGGCACCGTCCCGTGCGTCTTCCAGAGCAGGAACCGTGGCATCAATCGTGGTTACCATTTCAGGGGAAGTCCCCCAGGTAACCTGCGGCTTGATATCTTCAGCGCGCACCTCGACCACCTTGTCAAATACGGCATCGTCATCGGATACCAGATCCTGCCAGGCCGCCAGTGCCAGCTCCCACTGATCGGCGTTCGGGGCATAAGGGCGACCCTTGACATAAGCTGCCGTGATGCTGTCAAACGCGACCATACCGACACGAGCACCGGCTTCGATGGCCATGTTACACATGGTCATACGGCCTTCCATGCTCATCGAGCGAATGGCAGAGCCACCAAATTCCATCGCGCAGCCATTACCGCCAGCGGTACCAATGATACCGATCACGTGCAACACCACGTCTTTGCCGGTAATGCCCTTGCCCAGTTCACCATCGACACGAATCAGCAGGTTTTTCATCTTGCGCTGAATCAGACACTGGGTTGCCAGAACGTGCTCAACTTCCGAAGTGCCAATACCATGAGCCAAAGCCGCGAAAGCACCGTGAGTGGCTGTATGGGAGTCGCCACACACCACGGTCATCCCAGGCAGGGTGGCACCTTGCTCCGGGCCAACAACGTGAACAATGCCTTGACGCTTGTCTTTCATCTTGAATTCAGTAATGCCGAACTCATCACAGTTGTTATCGAGTGTTACCACCTGGATTTTGGATACCGGATCAACAATACCGTCGACACCAGACTCACGCTCGATGGCGGTGGTCGGCACGTTGTGATCCGGCGTCGCCAGGTTGGCGTCCAGACGCCATGGCTTGCGCCCGGCAATACGCAGTCCCTCGAACGCCTGGGGAGACGTTACTTCGTGCAATAACTGGCGATCGATGTAGATCAGTGCAGTACCATCATCGCGTTCTTTAACGACGTGCTGTTGCCAAAGTTTGTCGTACAGTGTTTTTCCGGTCATCGGTGGCTCCTTATTGGAATGCTCTGTTGACGGGTGTGCTTTCACGGTCTACGCCGCTTGATGAGCGGGTGATTGCCTTATGGTACTCACTCTGTTAAACAACACAAATTCATTCTTTTTCTATATTGAATTCCTAACAGGAATCAGAAGCCAATAACATCAGCAGCGACTTACTCCGAGGCCCAGCATGGATAGCCAACAACTTAAAGCCTTTTTGGCGGTTGCCCGCCACCAATCGTTTTCGCTGGCAGCAGAGCAGCTGTTTTTAACCCAATCTGCCGTTTCCAAACGCATTCAGCAACTGGAACAGCAGCTCGACAGCCCCTTGTTTGAACGCCACAACCGTTCCATCAGTCTGACCGAATCAGGCCAACGATTACTTCCAAAAGCACGTGAAATCCTTGAGCTGATGAATGACACCCAGATTCAGATCAATAATCTGGCAGGCTCCGTTGAAGGCACTCTCAGCATCGCTACCAGCCACCATATTGGCTTGCATCGAATCCCGCCTTTTCTGAAATCCTTTGTCCGCCAATACCCTGCGGTACGACTGGACATTCGTTTCCTGGGTTCTGAAGATGCTTATCAGGCCGTCGAGCAACGCCGGGTCGAATTGGCGCTGACAACGCTGGATGAACGGCAACCGGATCGGGTTACAGCGATCCCGCTCTGGCAGGATGACATGGTCTGTGTTTGTGCTCCTGGCCACCCACTTGCTTGCCAACAACAAATAAGCCTCTTCAGTCTGGCTGAAAATGTCGCTATTTTGCCAGAACCGGATACCATCACTTACCGGGTTGTCGACGCGGCTTTTCGAGATGCCGGTCTGACGCTGGAAACCCATATGCCGACCAACTATCTGGAAACCATCAAGATGATGGTCAGCGTTGGCCTTGGCTGGTCGGTACTGCCATCCAGCATGACAGACGATCAATTGTTTGTATTGCCCTGGCCTGGCGCTCCAATGATTCGGCCGCTGGGTGTTATTCATCTGGCAAACCGTACCCTCACCAATGCCGCCAGCGCATTTATTGCACTGCTAAGCGATTCAGCCACCGAACCGACCAACTTGATCCATGACATAGTGGCAACAGAAGGTGAAGCGTAAGCTGGGGATGTTGACGGTCAATACCAACGGGAAGTGGATCTGGATTCAACCCGCAAACCGGTCAACGTATTATCATTACCCCCTTGTACATCAATAACACGGGAGAAGCCGTTATGCTGGATATCAACCATTTGCTGGTCGTGCTCGACGCTGAACACCCTGAGCAAATAGCACTCGACAAGGCGCTCTGGCTTGCGGGGGTACTCAAGGCCGATGTCAGTCTGCTGACGTCGGTTTACGAACCTTACTGTGGTGACAGTTCTTCTCTGGAAGAAACCACCAAGCAGCAAATTCGCCGCGCACGTATTGATTCAACGGAGCGCTGGATTGAAAGCTTTGTACCGGAAGTACAGGAACGTGGCATCACGGTGCGTACGGAAGTCCACTGGCAGAAGCATCTGCATGAAGCCGTTATCGAATCCATGCGAGCGACAGATTACGATCTGGTTATCAAGGGGACTCACCCTCATAGCCTGATCGATCGCCTGTTCACCCATACCGACTGGAACCTGATGCGCCATTGTCCGGCTCCCGTACTGCTGGTGAAATCCCCCGCCGCCTGGCAACACAATCGTATACTGGCCGCCATTGATGCGACGTCAGTTGATGACGGCCACCAGCTTATTAGCGACAACATTCTCTCGTTTGCAGAACATCTGGCCGATCATTTTGATACCGATCTGCATATGGTTAATGCCTTTCCTCAGGTTGCCATTGCCTTTGCCATGGTTCCTGAAGTCACTGCGCCGGACGATATTCAGGCCTATATCACTGAACAGCATCAGGATGCCTGCGAGCAATTGGCCAAGAAATACAACATTCACGAGGATCACGTTCATATTGCCGAAGGGGAAACCGATACCGTCGTTGCCGAGACAGCAACTGCTGTGGCCGCTGACGTACTGGTAGTTGGCTCAGTCGGCCGCAGTGGCATTGCCGGTGTATTGATTGGCAACACCGCCGAGCAGCTGGTCGACAAAGTGCCTTGCGATGTGATAGTGATCAAACCGCAGGATGGTGTTCTGCCTGAAGCAGAATAGCCCTGCAAGTAAAAATCAAGCAAAAAAAACCGGGCCAAAAGAAAAGGCCCGGTAAAATTCAGGACAGAGAGTGAGAGAGCACATCCGGTAACAGAATAACGCCACTACCGGATGTGACCGGACTGAGTGCCAGCCCGGCCACAATGGTATGACTCACTTCCCGGATTAAGTTCCCGGCTTTTATTTTCTGACGCCCTTTTCTTTCAGAGTGGTTTCAATTTCAGCCAGGCACGAAGGATCATCAATCGTCGATGGCGCAGTATATTCTTCGTTATTGGCAATATTACGCAGAATCTTGCGCAGAATCTTGCCTGAACGGGTTTTTGGCAGGCGCTGCACCACCACCGCATGCTTGAAGCTGGCAACCGCACCAATCTGGTCACGTACGCGTTTGACCAGCTCTCGCTGCAATTCCTCTTCGTCAATATCGATGCCATCTTTAAGCAGGATAAGACCCAGAGGCTCCTCACCTTTCAGATCGCTAGCCTGACCAATGACGGCACACTCGGCGACAGCCGAATGCCCCGCCACCACTTCCTCCATTTCGCCGGTAGAAAGACGGTGACCGGCAACGTTAATAATGTCGTCGGTACGACCGAGAACAAACAGATAGTTATCATCGTCCAGATAACCGCCGTCGCCGGTAATATAATAACCGTCAAAGGTGCGCAGATAACCTGCCACAAAACGATCATGGTTGCCCCAGATGGTGGGCAAACATCCGGGTGGCAATGGCAACTTGATTGCAATACTGCCCTGTTCATTGGCGGCAACCGCTTTGCCGTGAGAATCCAGGATTTGCACGTTGTAGCCAGGCGAAGGACGGGTAACAGAGCCAGCTTTTACTTTGGCCGGTTCCAGCCCCATATGATTCCCGGCAATGGCCCAGCCGGTTTCGGTTTGCCACCAATGATCCACAATCGGTCGCTGAATGTGTTCCAGCACCCAGTCATAAGTCGGCGGATCCAAGCGTTCGCCAGCCATAAAAATGGTCTTCAGTTTACTGAGGTCATATTGCTGTGCCAGCAAACAGTCGGGATCTTCCTTCCGCACAGCACGAAACGCTGTCGGGGCTGCGAACAGACCTTTGACGCCATACTCCTCACACACACGCCAGAAAGCTCCGGCATCCGGCGTACGTACCGGCTTGCCTTCGTAAAATACGGTGGTGCATCCTGCCAGCAACGGGGCATAGACGATATACGAATGCCCAACCACCCAGCCAACATCCGAGGCAGCCCAGAAGACATCACCAATTTGCATGTCATATACCACGTCCATGCTGTATTTCATCGCCACGGCGTGGCCACCGTTGTCGCGAACCACCCCTTTGGGTTTACCGGTTGTGCCAGAGGTATACAGCACATACAAAGGATCTGTCGCCAGTACCGGCGTGCAATCTGCAGGCTCGGCGGCTGCCATCCCGATCTCCCAATCGAGATCGTAGCGATCATTCAATTCACAGCGACACAAATCACGCTGTAGCACAATGCAACGTGACGGCTTGTGAGCCGCAATGTCGATAGCCGCATCGAGAATAGGCTTGTACTCAATGATTTTGTTGACCTCAATACCGCACGACGCTGACACCAGAACCTTGGGTGCCGCATCGTCGATACGCATAGCCAGCTCACTGGCAGCAAAACCACCAAACACGACCGAGTGAATGGCTCCCAAACGTGCACACGCCAGCATGGCAATCGCGGCTTCCGGCACCATCGGCATATAGATAACAACCCGGTCGCCTTTCTCAACGCCCTGAGCCTTCAGGACACCAGCAAACCGGGCAACCGCTGCTGTCAGTTCTTTATAGGTATAAGAACGTTTGGTATTGGTGACAGGAGAATCGTAGATCAGTGCCAGCTGATCTCCACGCCCTTGCAACACGTGATGGTCGAGTGCCAGATAGGCCGTATTCAGTTCACCATCAGCGAACCAGCGGTCGACGCCATTCTCGTCTTTACTCAGGGTAACGTCTGGCACCTTGAACCACTGAATTCTGCCAGCCTGTTCCGCCCAAAAACCTTCAGGGTCATTGATGGATTTTTTATATTGTTGTTGGTATGTCATAAGCCTTCCCCACTTGACTGTCGGGATACGATAGGCCATGACGTATTCATCCAGCTATTCGACCAAGGGGGATCACACCTTGGTCTATATCTTACGACCGTTAGATTCTTTCAAGAGTATCTTTGCACACTAGCTGCTGCGAACAGCAGGCCAAAAAAAACCCGCCGAAGCGGGTTTTTCAGGAAACCGGAGGTAACAACTTACCAGCCAGTCTTTTCCTTCAGTGCTTTACCGATATCAGCCAGGCTGCGAACGGTGGTTACACCAGCGTCTTGCAACGCTGCGAACTTCTCATCTGCAGTACCTTTACCGCCAGAGATGATCGCACCAGCGTGACCCATACGCTTGCCTGCAGGAGCAGTAACACCCGCGATGTAGGACACTACCGGCTTGGTAACGTTAGCCTTGATGTAGGCTGCGGCTTCTTCTTCAGCAGTACCACCGATCTCACCAATCATCACGATGGCTTCAGTCTGTGGATCGTTCTGGAACAATTCCAGTACGTCGATGAAGTTGGTACCCGGAATTGGGTCACCACCAATACCAACACAGGTAGACTGGCCGAAACCGTAGTCTGTCGTCTGCTTGACCGCTTCGTACGTCAGGGTCCCTGAACGAGAAACGATGCCGACTTTACCTGGCAGGTGGATGTGACCTGGCATGATGCCGATCTTGCACTCTCCAGGAGTGATCACACCTGGGCAGTTAGGGCCGATCAGGCGAACGCCCAGCTCGTCACACTTAACTTTGGCATCCAGCATGTCCAGGGTAGGAATGCCTTCGGTGATACATACGATCAGCTTGATGCCAGCGTTAGCGGCTTCCAGGATCGAATCCTTACAGAAAGGTGCTGGAACGTAGATAACAGAGGCTTCTGCACCCGTCGTTTCAACCGCTTCAGCAACCGTGTTGAATACCGGCAGGCCCAGGTGAGTCTGACCACCCTTGCCTGGAGTAACACCACCGACCATCTTGGTGCCGTATGCAATTGCCTGTTCAGAGTGAAAGGTACCTTGAGCACCCGTAAAACCCTGACAAATAACTTTAGTATCTTTGTTGATTAAAACGCTCATGATTACCCCTTATTTGCCAGCTGCTGCGGCAACAACTTTCTGTGCTGCGCCAGTCAGATCGGTGTCAGCAATAATGTTCAGGCCACTTTCAGACAGAACCTTGGTACCCAGCTCTGCATTGTTACCTTGCAGACGCACAACGACAGGTACTTTCACGCCGACTTCCTTGACTGCACCGATAACGCCTTCAGCAATCATGTCACAACGCACAATACCGCCGAAGATGTTGATGAATACCGCTTTAACGGAATCATCAGACAAGATGATCTTGAACGCTTCAACAACACGTTCCTTGGTAGCACCGCCGCCCACGTCCAGGAAGTTGGCAGGGTTGCCGCCGTGCAGTTTGACGATGTCCATGGTACCCATGGCCAGGCCAGCGCCGTTAACCATACAACCGATGTCACCATCCAGGGCGACGTAGTTCAGTTCCCACTTGGCAGCGTGCGCTTCGCGCTCATCTTCCTGGGACGGATCGTGCATTTCCTGCAGATCCTTGTGACGGTATACCGCGTTGCTGTCGATGTTCAGCTTGGCATCCAGACAGTGCAGATTGCCTTCAGAAGTGATAACCAGCGGGTTCACTTCCAGCAGTGCCAGATCTTTGTCAGCAAACAGCTGCGCCAGACCCAGGAAGATCTTGGTGAACTGCTTGATCTGGTCGCCTTGCAGGCCCAGTTTGAACGCCAGCTCACGGCCCTGGTATGGCTGTGCACCAACGAGAGGATCAATCGTTGCTTTCAGGATCTTTTCTGGCGTTTCTTCTGCAACCTTCTCGATTTCCACACCACCTTCGGTCGATGCCATGAAAACAATGCGGCGGGTTGAACGGTCAACAACCGCTCCCAGATACAGCTCCTGAGCAATATCGGTACAGGTTTCAACCAGAATGCAGCTAACCGGCTGACCATTTTCGTCTGTCTGGTAAGTCACCAGGTTTTTACCCAGCCACTGGTCAGCAAACGCTTTGATTTCTTCTTTGGAAGAAACCAGTTTCACACCACCAGCCTTACCGCGACCACCAGCGTGGACCTGTGCTTTGACTACCCAACGGTCGCCACCGATTTCGTCAGCTGCAGCTGCTGCTTCTTCTGCTGTTTTGGCTGCCACACCTTTTGAAACTGGCAGACCGTACTGAGCAAAAAGCTGTTTACCCTGATATTCGTGAAGGTTCATCGCTTTCGTCCTGTTTCTTTTACTTTGTCGGGGGTTGCCCGACAGCCTGTGTTAACTGAACAGCCATTGTGTGGCGCACGGAGTGCCGAGTGTTCAGCAATATAAGCAAAGGCCCGGATAACCGGGCCAATGTTTTACATCGGGATTACTTCTTCGGGCGACGATTCGCTTTATGAATCGCAGCATTGTTCACAGCCAAAGCGGCCTCATGAACCGCTTCAGACACGGTTGGGTGCGCAAACACCATCATGCCGATATCTTCAGCACTGGAACCGAATTCCATCGCCACAACCACTTGCTGACACAGATCACCGGCATTGGGGCCAATCACGCTGGCACCCAGAATACGGTCTGTTTCAGCGTGAGCGATCATTTTGACGAAACCTTCCGTCTGATTCCCTGCCATGGCCCGACCATTGGCAGCGAACGGGAACATGCCCACGTTGTACGGTTCGCCTTCGGCCTTGACCTGTTCTTCCGTCTTGCCAACCCAGGCAATTTCTGGGCTGGTATAGATAACGGAAGGAATCACGTCGTAGTTCACCTGAGCTTTGTGGCCATGGATACGCTCGGCCACCATAACACCTTCTTCAGAGGCCTTGTGCGCCAGCATTGGGCCACGCACCACGTCACCGACGGCCCAGATTCCTGGAGCATCGGTTTTACAGGCTTCATCAACGTGAATAAAGCCGCGCTCATCCAGATTCACACCACTGTCACCAGACAGCAGACCGTCGGTGTATGGCTTGCGACCAACCGCAACAATCAGCTTGTCGAAAGTTTCGGTCTTTTCTTCGCCACCTTCCTGGAAGGTGACGGCAACAGCACCGTCTTTTATCTCAGAACCGGTCACACGGGCACCCAGACGAATGTCCATACCCTGCTTGGTGAACAGTTTCTGCGCTTCCTTGGCGACAGCCTGGTCAGCCACGTGCAAGAACTTGTCCTGTGCTTCCAGAACGGTCACCTTGGCACCCAGACGGCCCCATACTGAACCCAGTTCCAGGCCAATAACACCGGCACCGATCACACCCAGACGAGCAGGAACGTTCTTGAATTCCAGCGCACCGGTTGAATCAACAATAATATCGTCGGTCAGTGGCGTTGGCGGAATGTTCACAGGAACAGAACCGGTGGCGATGATGATATGTTCGGCTTCAATCAGTTCGGCTTCACCACCATGAGGAGTGAATTCCACTTTTTTGCCAGCCAGCACTTTGCCCGTGCCTTCCAGACCTGTCACACCATTGGCCTTGAACAAACCGGCAACACCCATGGTCAGGTTTTTAACGATCTGATCCTTGCGCGCCAGCATGGTGGCAATGTCGATAGACACTTCACCGGTGCTGATACCATGCAGATCAAAATCGTGTTTGGCTTCTTCATATTTATGTGACGTGTCCAGCAACGCTTTCGATGGGATACAACCCACGTTCAGACAGGTACCACCAAATACGCCTTTACCGTCTTTACTCAACCACTTGTCAATACAAGCCGTCTTCAGACCCAGCTGGGCGCAACGAATGGCAGCCACATAACCGCCAGGACCACCACCAACTACGACTACATCAAATTTCTTGCTCATTACAAATCCTTAATTTGTCGATTATACGTCCAGCAGCATACGTGCAGGGTCTTCCAGCAGGTTCTTGATGGTTACCAGGAACTGAACCGCTTCCTTGCCATCAATCATGCGGTGGTCATAAGACAGCGCCAGATACATCATTGGCAGGATTTCAACCTGGCCATTAACCGCCATCGGGCGATCCTGAATCTTGTGCATACCCATAATCGCAGTTTGCGGCGGGTTCAGGATCGGAGTGGACATCAGGGAACCAAACACACCACCGTTGGTGATGGTGAAGGTACCACCCTGCATGTCATCCATACCCAGTTTGCCGTCACGGCCACGCTTGGCGAAGTCACCGATAGTGCCCTCAATTTCTGCCAGACCCATGCTGTCAGTATCACGCAGTACAGGCACAACCAGGCCCCGTTCTGTTGATACGGCTACGCCGATATCCTGATAGCCGTGATAAACCATATCATTGCCATCAAGAGACGCATTAACAGCAGGGAAGCGTTTCAGCGCTTCTGTAGCAGCCTTGACGAAGAAAGACATAAAGCCAAGCTTCTGGCCGTGTACTTTCTCGAACTGGTCTTTATACATCTTGCGCAGTTCCATCACCGGCTTCATGTTGACTTCGTTGTACGTCGTCAACATGGCTGCATTTTGCTGCGCTTCAACCAGACGCTTGGCGATAGTCGCACGCAAACGGGTCATTGGAACGCGTTTCTCAATACGCTCACCCGCAACAGGTGCTGCAACAGGTGCTGCAGCAACCGGTGCGGCTGCCGCTGGCTTGGCAGTACCGGTTTTCAGATGATTAACAACGTCTTCCTTGGTGACACGGCCATCTTTGCCCGTCGCCTTGATATCCGCACCAGCCACGCCGTTTTCTTCTGCAATCTTGCGAGCCGCCGGGCTCATGATCAGATCACCAGTCGCGGCTGCAGGTGCAGTCTCCGCTGGCGCGGCTGCCGCAGGAGCCGTTGCTGCAACATCACCTTCAACAAAAATGGCCAGAACTTCATCGCTCAGTACCACTTCGCCTTCACCCTTGAAGACTTCCTTGAGTGTGCCATTCGCTGGAGCGACGACTTCCAGAACCACTTTATCGGTCTCGATATCAACCAGCAGCTCATCACGCTCAACAGCCTCGCCTGGCTGTTTGTGCCAGGTTGCTACCGTGCCATCGGCAACTGATTCAGGAAAAGTGGGTGCCTTGATTTCGATGCTCATTATTTTTTCCTTAAGGATTCCTGCGATTAGCCCTGAAGATCCAGAGCTTCACTAATGTATTGTTCAAGCTGCGCAAGGTGCAGCGCCATATAGCCAGCGGCTGGTGAAGCAGATGCAGCACGTCCCGCGTAGTTCAGTGTCATTCCCGGCTTCAGGTTGTTAATGGCACGTTGCATGTAATGCTGGCTGTTGTACCAG
This sequence comes from Candidatus Thalassolituus haligoni, assembly GCF_041222825.1. Classification (NCBI taxonomy): domain Bacteria; kingdom Pseudomonadati; phylum Pseudomonadota; class Gammaproteobacteria; order Oceanospirillales; family Oceanospirillaceae; genus Thalassolituus; species Candidatus Thalassolituus haligoni. Next base: position 1,828,938 of record NZ_CP139482.1, on the reverse strand, counting down.
GCACCCATGTTTTTAGGTTCTTCCTGGACCCAGAAGATCTCTTCCATATTGGTATACGGAGCCAGAACTTCTTCCAGATCGTCATGAGGGAACGGATACAGCTGTTCAATACGGACGATCGCGATATCGTTGATTTCTTCAGCACGACGACGTTCCAGCAAATCGTAGTAGACCTTGCCTGAACACAGCAGCACACGACGTACAGCCTGTGTTTCCAGTTCGTCAATCTCATTGATCACCGTTTGGAAACGACCTTCGGCCAGTTCTTCCAACGTACTGGTTGCCAGTTTATGGCGCAGCAGACTCTTCGGAGACATCACCACCAGCGGTTTACGCACCGGACGAATTACCTGGCGACGCAGCATGTGGTAAACCTGTGCTGGCGTGGAAGGTACACAGATCTGGACGTTATGCTCGGCACACAATTGCAGGTAACGTTCCAGCCGCGCTGACGAGTGCTCAGGGCCTTGTCCTTCATATCCATGTGGCAACAGCATGGTCAGACCACACAGGCGGCCCCACTTGTGTTCGCCGCTGGAAATAAACTGGTCAAATACCACCTGGGCGCCGTTGGCGAAATCACCAAACTGAGCTTCCCAAACGACCAGACCGCCAGGGGTCGTAGTTGAGTAACCGTATTCAAAGGCCAGTACAGCTTCTTCAGACAACAACGAATCATAGAGATCGAATGCTGGCTGATTCTCACTGACATGACATAGAGGAACGTAACGGCTGGCGTCTTTCTGGTTATGCAACACAGCATGACGGTGGGAGAACGTGCCTCGACCCACATCCTGGCCGGTGATACGAACCGGGTAACCTTCTTTCAACAGGGTTGCATACGCCATGGTTTCAGCGTAACCCCAGTTAATCGGAGATGCACCGGCCCCCATGCGACCACGATCTTCCAGTATCTTGCCAACCTGACGCTGAACAGCAAAGCCTTCCGGTACTTCCAGCAACTTGTTGGAAAGCTCCTGCAATGCCTGGAGATCAAAGGTGGTGTCGGCATCGGCAGTCCACTCATGACCCAGATATGGCGTCCAGTCGACGAACAGCTCCTTGTTTGGCTCCTTGACGAGACTTTTGACCACGTGGCGCCCTTCATCAAGCGCCTTGCGGTATTCCTCTTCCAGATCTTTCACACCTTCAGCGCTAATCACTGCATCAGCAATCAACTTCGCCGCATACAGTTCGCGGGTGGTTTTCTGCTTCTTGATCTGTGCGTACATGATCGGCTGGGTACCGGAAGGCTCATCCGCTTCGTTATGACCACGGCGACGATAACAAACCAGGTCAATAACCACGTCTTTCTTGAATTCACGGCGGTAATCAGCAGCAATTTGGGCAGCAAACAAGACCGCTTCCGGATCATCACCATTCACATGCAGAATAGGTGCTTCAATAACCTTGGCAACGTCGGTGCAGTATTCAGTAGAACGAACATCTTCGCGCTTGGAGGTTGTAAAGCCCACCTGGTTGTTGATGACGATATGAATGGTACCGCCAGTCTTGTAAGCCCGAGTCTGGGACAACTGGAAGGTTTCCATAACAACACCCTGACCCGCAAATGCGGCATCACCATGCATTGAAATAGGAACAACCAGTTCACCCACCGTGTCTCCACGACGATCCTGACGAGCGCGTACCGACCCCTCAACCACTGGAGATACAATTTCCAGATGGGATGGGTTAAACGCCAGCGCCAGGTGTACTTCACCGCCAGAGGTCATCACGTTGGAAGAGAAACCCTGGTGGTATTTGACGTCGCCATGGGACTGGTATTCAGACTTGCCTTCAAATTCGTTGAACAGGTCAGACGTCTTTTTACCCAAGGTGTTGATCAGGGTATTCAGACGACCACGGTGCGCCATGCCGATAACAATTTCCTTGGCACCGTAAGAGCCAAAGCGCTGAATCAGTTCATCCATCAAGGGAATCAGTGACTCTCCACCTTCAAGACCAAAACGTTTAACACCGGGATAACGGGAACCCAGATATTTTTCCAGGCCTTCAGCCGCAGTCAGTCGCTCCAGCAAATGCAGTTTGACTTCTTTACTGTATTTGGGATGCGAGCGTGCGCTTTCCAGACGTTGCTGAAACCAGCGTTGCTCTGCGGTATTGACGATGTGCATGAATTCGGAACCGACGGTGCCACAATAGGTAGCCTCAAGCGCATCAACAATTTCTTTCAGCGTTGCTTCGTCCTGGCCAATAAACAGGGAACCAGACTGGAATCGGGTATCCAGATCAGCCTTCGACAAGCCATGGAAGTGTAAGTCCAGGTCAGGAACGCTCTGACGCTCCATCAGGCCCAGGGGATCCAGAGCAGCATGCTGGTGACCACGACCACGATAGGCGTTAATCAGCTGCAATACCTGAACCTGCTTGCGCTCGTGCTCGGTACTGACACTGCCCTGAGATACCGGGCGGTTGCGATGCTGATTTTTCGAAATGAGCAAAAACTGCTCACGGATCGGTTTGTGGGGTGTGTCGACGGTGACGCTTTCGTCGGCTCTTGGGAGTTGATCAAAATAATTACGCCACTCTTCAGGTACCTCACCAGGATCCTTAAGATAGGCTTCATAGAGCTCTTCTATGTAAGCAACGTTACCACCCGCTAACTGGGAGGTGCTCCATAGCTGCTCCATTGTTTGCTCGTGCATGTACGATCACCCTGTTCCTGTAAACATTGAGGACGATCACCAACAGAGTATTTTGCACCAACTCTAGCACTGCCAGGCGAGTTAGAGGGCCGACTGATAGGTCGCAAGGCCTCTGAGGTGAAGCAGGAATACCCTGGTCCCTCAATTACATTATTAGATTCGTAAAGCCGCGCTTTGTGGGCGTGACTTTCAAAAATTTTTCACGAAAACGGGCTGTGTGTCCAGCCCACTTACGTCTAACCGGCATTCCATAGAGTGCGGAATGCCGGCCAGTTGCCGTTTAAACCTGCTGGCTCAACAGCATGTTGCGAATATGACCAATTGCGCGGGTCGGGTTAAGACCTTTTGGACATACGTTGACACAATTCATAATACCGCGACAACGGAACACACTGAATGGATCAGAAAGATCATTCAGACGCTCTGTTGTTGCGGTATCACGGCTATCCGCCAAAAAGCGGTATGCCTGCAACAGACCAGACGGGCCAACGAATTTATCAGGATTCCACCAGAACGACGGACAAGCCGTTGAACAGCAGGCACACAGAATACACTCGTACAAACCATCCAGCTTCTCGCGCTCTTCCGGAGACTGCAGCCGCTCGATTGCAGGCGCAGGCTTGTTATTCAGCAAGAACGGTTTGATACGCTCATACTGGGTGTAGAACATTGTCATATCAATGACAAGATCACGAATGACCGGCATACCGGGCAGCGGGCGTAATACCAGCTTGTCCATCTTGCCTTTGGTCGCTTCAGAAATCGGCGTAATACAGGCCAGACCGTTCTTGCCGTTAATGTTCATGCCATCAGAGCCACAAACACCTTCGCGACAAGAGCGGCGATAAGCCATGCTCGAGTCCTGCTCTTTCACCAGAGCCAGAACGTCCAGAACCATGACATCCTTGCCACCAGGGACAGTAATGTCGTAATCCTGCATGTAGGGCGCAGAATCCTTCTCTGGGTTGTAGCGATAGATACTTACCAGCATTGCATACCTCCCATTAATAGGTACGGATTTTCGGTGGGAACGCTTCCATAGTCTTGGGAGCGAAGTTCACTGCGCGCTTGCCAATGGTCTTGGTTTGCGGGAAGTATACAGAATGGCACAACCAGTTTTCGTCATCACGTTCAGTGAAGTCGTTACGGGCATGTGCACCACGAGATTCCTTGCGTTCAATCGCCGCAACCGCTGTTGCATAGGCAGTTTCGAACAGGTTATCCAGTTCCAGAGCCTCGATACGGGCCGTGTTAAACGCACCGCTCTTGTCATCCAGAACGGTGTTTTTAAGACGCACACCGAGTTCATCCAGCATCGCCAGACCTTTTTCCATGCTTGGACCTTCGCGGAATACGCCAAAGTACAGTTGCATGGTTTTTTGCAGATCCGCACGAACGTCGGCAACACTCTCACCACCGCTGGAGTTATTCAGTCGGTTCAGACGCGCCATGGCAGCTTCAACATCGGCTTCGGAAGCATCTGCAGACTCAAATCCGTCACGGAAGCTTTGCTCAACCTGCAAACCAACGGCACGGCCAAACACCACCAGATCCAGCAGCGAGTTACCACCCAGACGGTTAGCACCGTGTACAGAAACGCAAGCTATCTCACCGGCGGCGTACAAACCCTCAACGACAACATCATTGCCGCTCTCGTCCAGAGTCAATGCCTGACCACCAATATTGGTAGGAATACCCCCCATCATATAGTGACAGGTAGGAACCACCGGGATCGGTTCTTTCACCGGGTCAGCGTGTGCGAACGTGCGAGATAATTCCAGAATACCTGGCAGCTTGGCATTCAGGGTCTCTTCACCCAGATGATCCAGCTTCAGGAACACATGATCGCCATCTTCACCACAACCACGGCCTTCCAGAATTTCCAATACCATGGAACGTGCCACAACGTCACGACCGGCAAGATCCTTGGCGTTTGGAGCATAGCGCTCCATGAAACGTTCGCCATCCTTGTTGATCAGGTAACCACCCTCTCCACGACAGCCTTCTGTAACCAGCACACCCGCTCCGGCAATACCGGTGGGATGAAACTGCCACATTTCCATATCCTGCATTGGCACGCCAGCACGGATAGCCATACCAACACCATCACCCGTGTTGATCAGGGCATTGGTGGTGGACTGATAGATACGACCCGCACCGCCAGTTGCCAGAACCGTTGCCTTGGCCTTGATATAGACAGTTTCACCGGATTCGATATCAATAGCGATAACACCGGCGACCTGGCCCTTGGAATTTTTCACCAGATCCACGGCATACCATTCATTCAGGAAGGTCGTGCCGCCTTTCAGGTTGCCCTGATACAGAGCATGCAGTAAAGCATGACCGGTACGGTCTGCTGCAGCACAGGTACGAGCAGCCTGACCGCCCTTACCAAAATCCTTGGACTGTCCACCGAACGGACGCTGATAGATTCGACCTTCTGCCGTACGGGAGAAAGGCAAACCCATATGTTCCAGTTCGAACACGGCCTGAGGGCCGACAGAACACATGTACTCGATAGCGTCCTGGTCACCGATGTAATCGGAGCCTTTGACGGTATCGTACATGTGCCAACGCCAGTCGTCGTTGGGATCATCGGAAGCGATAGCACAGGTGATACCACCTTGTGCCGATACCGTGTGGGAACGAGTTGGAAAAACCTTGGTCACACACGCGGTCTTGATACCCGCCTCGGTCAGCTGCAGTGCGGCACGCATGCCAGCACCACCACCACCGATCACGATGGCATCAAACGAAAGAGTTCTGATTGATGACATAACTTACACGCTCCAGAGGATATCGATACCCCAAACGAGGTAAACAAACAAAAACCCGACGCACACCAGTTGGAACAAAGTACGTACGCCAGCATTTTTGAGGTAATCGGTCGAGATGGTCCACATGCCAACCCAGGCATGAGCACAAATCGAAACCAGGGCGGCCATACTGAACACTTTCATCCAGGTATGAGCAAACAATCCCTGCCACTGAGCGAACTGCAAATCTGGTGAAGCCACCAGAAAGCCCACAAGAAACAGTGTATAGAGGGCCAGCACAACAGCACTAAGACGCTGTACTACCCAGTCATAAAGGCCACTACGGCCAAGATTTGTAACACTTGCTACCATACCCAAACTCCTGCCAGAAGAATTACGATCGCGCCTAGCACCAGAGTAATAATGGCACCGGTGTGTCCGCCTTCTTTGGTTTCACCAATTCCCATGTCCATCAACAGATGCTTTACACCCGCCACAAAGTGGTAACCCAATGCAGACAAAATGCCCCAGGCGATGAACTTGACTATCCCGTTATCAAATGCATTCGTCAGATTGGCGAAGCTTTCCGCAGACTCCAGCGATTCCGCCAGCGCCGTCAGCATAAAAGCGACGGAGAAGAACAGAATGAAACCGGATACACGATGGATAATGGATGCTTTGGCGGGAAGAGGGAGCTCAATAGTAGAAATATCCAAGTTTGTAGGTCTATTGCTATTCACGGCTCTTTACACTCTCTTATGGGCTCACTGCCCGCAAAACGGGAAGCGAGCGCGGGCTCAAGAAGACGACCTCCAGCCTGTACAAGTTTTGCACAAGTTTTGAGGCCGCGACAAATTATAGTCATGCACCTTCTCTTTTACAAACACTTAGCGCCGCGAGTTTACTACTATGGTATGTAGTGTTTACACGACGTACAGACACAATGCATCTGAGCGGTGCAATATACTCCGCTTGAATAGAAAGATATGCTCGACCCCATGGTAATTGACAAAACGAGTTCACAACCTATAGTGAACCCCCTTAATTAGAGGTAACGCCTTAATTACTGGGCTTAATTTGAACAGCAGGAGGCCTATCCATGGCTGACAAAAAAGCAATACTAACGGTCGATGGCATTGAAGAATCCCTGGAATTACCTGTATATGAAGGAACCCTTGGGCCGGATGTTGTTGATGTTCGTAGCCTGACTGGCAAAGGCCTGTTTACTTACGACCCCGGCTTCGTTTCCACCGCAGCCACTGAATCCAAAATCACCTATATCGATGGTGATGCCGGTGTTTTACTGCATCGTGGCTACCCGATTGAACAACTGGCAGAAAAGTCCGACTATCTGGAAACCTGCTATTTGTTATTGCACGGCGAGCTGCCATCTGCTGCAGAAAAGGAAACCTTTGTCAGCACAATCAAGAACCACACCATGGTTCATGAGCAATTGAGCCACTTTTTTAACGGTTTCCGTCGTGACGCGCATCCGATGGCCATTATGTGTGGCGTTGTTGGTGCCCTGTCCGCTTTTTATCACGATTCGCTCGACATTCATGACGACAATCACCGCGTTATTTCTGCCCATCGACTGATCGCTAAAATGCCCACATTGGCAGCCATGGTTTACAAATACTCCATTGGCCAGCCATTTATGTACCCGCGTAATGACCTGGGCTATTCCGAAAACTTCCTTCATATGATGTTTAATACTCCTTGTGAAGACCGTGAAGTCAGCCCCATCCTGTCCAAGGCCATGGATCGTATCTTCTTGCTGCATGCCGACCACGAGCAGAACGCCTCTACCTCGACTGTACGTCTGGCGGGATCTACCGGTGCCAACCCGTTTGCCTGTATTGCAGCAGGCATCGCAGCCCTGTGGGGGCCTGCACACGGTGGCGCCAACGAAGCGGTATTACGCATGCTGGCTGAAATTGGTGACGAATCCAACATCGACAAGTTTGTTGAACGTGCCAAGGACAAGGACGATCCGTTCCGCCTGATGGGCTTCGGCCACCGCGTTTACAAGAACTTTGACCCACGCGCCAAGGTGATGAAGCAGACCTGCGACGAAGTTTTGGCTGAACTGGGCATGGAAGACGATCCTATGCTGAAGATCGCCATGAAACTGGAAAAAATCGCTACAGAAGACGAGTACTTCATCAAGCGCGGTCTGTATCCAAACGTCGACTTCTATTCCGGCATCATCCTCAAGGCAATTGGCATCCCGACGGAGCTGTTCACCGTTATCTTCGCCACCGGCCGCACCCCTGGCTGGATTGCCCACTGGAACGAAATGATCAGCAGCGATTACCGCATTGGTCGTCCACGTCAGTTGTATACCGGGCACAAACGTCGGGATTATCCGGCCTGAATCCGATAAAATTATAAAAAAGGCCGCTTATTCAAGCGGCCTTTTTTATGCAACCGCACTATTAATGTCGTTATCAATTCCGCTACCATCAGATACAACCCCACTCATTAATAAACGTTTCTTCTGGATTAATCAGGATATCTAATAATGAATATTGCATTTATAGGTCTTGGAACAATGGGTTTTCCAATGGCCGGCCATCTGTCCAATGCCGGATTTAACGTTACCGTATATAACCGCACGGAGAGTAAAGCCGACCAATGGTTACAACAATATAGTGGTAAAAAAGCAATTACCCCGGCAGCTGCGGCTAAAGGAGCAGAAGTTATCTTGCTTTGCGCAGGCCGCGACAGCGACGTTGAGACACTGATGACAGGTCATGACGGGATTCTCGAGGGGATACGACAAAGTGGACAAAATTGTCAAAATGGACAAATTATTATTGACCACACAACCACCTCTTCTGTTCTTGCAGAGCGAATGAGTGTCACCGCCCAGCAGATGGGCTGCCACTTTGTCGATGCTCCCGTTTCCGGGGGTCAGCAAGGAGCCATCAATGGCCAGCTCAGTATCATGGTGGGTTGCGATGAACAGCTGTTGGATAAGGTAATCACCACCACAGCCCCCTACACCCGCGCCATTGCTCGGCTGGGTACTGCTGGCTTCGGCCAAAAGACCAAAATGGTCAACCAGATCTGCATCGCCGGATTACTTCAGGGATTGGCAGAAGCCATTCATTTTGCCCAACACAATGACCTCGATCTTGAGAAGGTAATTCAGGTTATTTCCCAAGGTGCAGCAGGTAGCTGGCAAATGAACAATCGCTACCAAACCATGCTCGATAATGACTACGACCATGGCTTTGCTATCGACTGGATGCGTAAGGATCTTGGTATTTGCCTGGATCAGGCCAAGCGCAGTGGTGTCGCCCTGCCAGTCACAGAACTGGTCGACCAGTTTTATGCCGAGCTGCAATTGATGGGCGAAGGTCGCAGTGATACATCAGTACTACTAAAGCGCCTGCAGCAACAAAAATAAGGCGCTGCCCAAGGTGACTTGCCCTGACACCACCGTCATTGTCGACCACCGGAACCGGGCAATCTGTCCACGGTAAACAGGATCCCGTCATAGCCGGGCAAACCTTGAGATCTGGTCTAGTATTAACCAATAAACGGGAGCAGAGCACTATGACCACCCATGATCGTCATTCCATTTCAGGACAAGCCCGACCAGAAGACAAGGAAATGGACTGGAGCCAGATAGGCGAAACACTGGCCATGCTCGCCTTGGCAGTTGCCCAGATTGAAACCTCGTTAACGGAGGGTGGTCAGTCGGTGGACAAGTTGTCGACCAATTTTACCGGCATGGCCAACAACACCTTGCGAATTCTGCAGATTACCAAGGATGAGCCGCTGCAGGCCGAGGAACCAACAGCCAGCCGCTTGCGCAGTGAAATTCACCAAATCGCCACAGAGGTCAATCAGGAAATCCAGGAAGCCATTATTGCTTTCCAGTTCTATGATCGCCTGACCCAGCGTCTGGATCACGTCAGCCGCAGTCTGGAGCACATGGGCCATTTGATGGCCGACGGAGGCTCCCGCTACCAGCCGAATGCCTGGCAAGGACTGCAACAAGAAATCAAGGGCTATTACACCATGGAAGCCGAACGCATCATGTTCGAACAGATCATGGCCGGCAAAAGTGTTGCAGAAGCTCTGGAGATCTACCACCACCATTTCCGTCAAAGTGCTAATGATACTTTCGACACCACCGACGAAATCGAGCTGTTCTGACAGGCTGAAATATCCCGATCATCAAAGCCTTCAGGGAGCAACGGTCACAATCTCCAACGTCTCCCCAACACGTAACTGTGCGATGTGATCAACGGTTGCGTTTTGCCCGAAGATCAGCCGCTGATTAACCAGACAATGCTGCTTTAAGGCCGCAACTACCTCTGACTGACGCTGCTGGGTCAGCAGATCTCGCGTCGGAATCACACAACGCTCACAGGGTTTGACCAACAACAACTGTCCATCAGGATGATCCAAACGCTGCCATTGCTGCTCAGCAAATGCCTCCCCACCCCGAACCACCACATTGGGCCGAAAACGCAACATATCAATTTCGACCCCAGCCGACTGGCTCAATACCGCCAGTGACTCTTCGCTGGTCACCAACAGCGGAAAGCCATCGGCAAAACTGACCCACTGCCCTGTTCTGGCAAAATCAGGATCAATCTGGCGATGACTATCGGCTGGCATAAACACCAACCTTGCTGGCTTGCCAAGAACGCTACTTAACCACTTGGACGCAGGTTCACCACAATCCAGGGCCTGAGCCGTATCCGACCAGATGGATACCGTCACATCCTGATCGACCGGCGTATTCACCACCAGATCCGCCATGCCTGCGAACCCCAACGTCAGTACACCTTGCTGAAGTTGCGTCTGAATCCCAGCCATCACTGGCAACTGGCGCTGGGTCAGAAAACGTCCGTCCGGATCCACAATCATATAACGACGATCACCTTCCGGCCCCTGGTGATCAAATGTCAGCCTGTCGACCCGATACCCTGCGCAGGACTTGACCGGATACAGATACAGACCGGTTATTTCAACGGTTGGCGTAGTCATGGCATCCCCTGCCTGGAAAAACACCCACAAAGAATAACGACTACACGGAAAATAGAGAACACTTTAACTCGAGCGGTTTTCCAGCTTGGTACGAATATGCCGCTGTACTTCGGCGGCCATCTCAAAGGGCGCAAATTTTGACAAAAATCCGTCGCAACCCACTTTTTCCACCATGGCCTTATTAAAATTGCCAGACAGCGACGTATGCAGTACTACGATCGTATCCTTGAGCACCGGATCACGACGAATTTCCGTCGTCAACATATAACCATCCATCTCCGGCATTTCTGCATCCGTAATGATCATCAGCAGTTCGTCGTTAATGTCCATGCCCTGCTCTTTCCAGTGCATCAATAATTGATAGGCATCCAGACCATTACGCGCCTCAACAATCGTCAGCCCCATGGGCACCAGCACCTGCCGCATTTGCTCAATTGCCACCATGGAATCATCCACGATCAGAATCTTCTTGCCCTGCACTTGGTTCAGCAATCCGCGGTCGTAGACATCATCCGACAACTGCGTGTTGTAGGGTGATATTTCTGCCAATACTTTCTCAACATCAATAATTTCGACAATACGACCATCCATCCGGCTGATGGCCGTCAGATAGTGCTGTCGTCCAGCGCCACTCGGTGGCGGCAAAATTTCATTCCAGTTCATATTCACAATGCGATCGACGCCCCCAACCAGGAATGCCTGCACCGTCTTGTTATATTCAGTCACAATAATCGTGGCATCGACGGCGTCCATGTTCAGTGGCCCCATCTGAATCGCCTGACGTAAATCCACGACCGGTACCGTTTGACCCCGTAAATGCGTCACCCCTCGCACAACCGGGTGGCAATCCGGAATACGGGTTAGTCGCGGCAGTCGCATCACTTCCTGAACTTTAAATACATTGATGGCAAAAAACTGGCTGCCACCCAGATGAAATAACAGGAGTTCCAGGCGATTCTGCCCAACCAGTTTGGTTCGGGCATCGACGCTGCTCAAGACACCGCTCATATTCAGCTCCAGTCACATATTCTCAACAAAGTGTAGACAAGACCGGGCAAAACGCATGGTTAAGCTAGACTGATAATTCAGATGCCAAAAATGGCCCTTGCTTTCGCTTGCTGACGAGAACCCATGAATGAGTGAAGTCACCGTCCCATTACTCGCCCGACAACCGATTCTCGACCAACAACAGAATATTGTTGGCTACGAATTACTCAGTCGACCTATCCCAAATGCTACTACTGCCTGGCAAGATGCCTATGGTGATCAGGCGACCAGTGAGGTCATCATGGGTGCCTACAATGAGATTGGCATTGACCGGGTAACCGGGGGATTACCTGCCTTTATCAACTTCACCCGTTACTGGCTGGAAAACCCGCCCTCGCTGTCTCCAGGAACCGTCGTTGCTGAATTACTCGAGCACCTGGATCTTGACGAAGCACTGATACACCACGTCAAACAGCTCCACCGACTCAAATATCAGGTGGCACTGGATGACTATCGAGGCACGCCTATACCGCTAGAGTTGCTGGACTACCTGCATATCATCAAGATCGATGTTCTGGATCTGCCCGTCGATACCAATCTGAAAACTCTGATTCAACGGTACCACCGACCCGGTCTGCGCTGGCTGGCCGAAAAAGTAGAAACCCGTGAAATGTTTGATGCCTGCCTGGAAGCCGGTTGTGAGTTGTTTCAGGGCTATTTTTTCAGCAAGCCACTCATCATGTATGGTCGTCGCATTCCGGATAACAAGCTGTCCGTGTTGAAATTACTCAAGGTACTGAACAATCCCGAAGTCGAAGTCGACGACATTCACCGGGTATTACAGGCGGACCCGCAACTGAGCTTCAAAATGCTGCAAATGGTCAACTCGGCCTACCTCGGCTGCACCACAGAAGTGACCTCCATCAACCGTGCCATCGTCATCCTGGGCTTTGACCGTATCCGCGCCTGGTCTAATTTATTGGCACTGGGCCGTCTGAATGACAAACCGAATGCGCTGCAAGAGCAAGCTGTTATTCGCGCCTGTCTGGCACGTCGCCTGGCCGGTCACTGGCCTGGAATTGATCAGGAAACCGCCTTTACGCTGGGGTTATTTTCGCTACTGGATGCCTTTGTCGATATCCCCCTCAAACACTTGTGCGAAAAGCTGAATCTGTCAGACAGCCTGAAAAATGCCCTGATGCGCAGAGCGGGAGGCCTCGGCCAGCTGCTGACATTGGTACAGAAACTGGAGCAGGCCGAGTGGGATGATCTTGACTGGTACGCGCTGGAACAGATCGGACTGCAAGCCGACGTTATCTCCAGTGCGTATGTTGATGCATTAAACGATGCCAGAGAACTGGTCGAAGCCCTGGCTTGACGGATTAGTTTATCCCCGTCAGTAGAATTTGCATTACCCGTGCCGGTGTTATCTCCTCATAGCAGGGCGGCTGCAGCTCGCCCTTGCCCGGGTAAAGACAGCTTTTCGACAAACACGGCGTGCAGCGGTACTGACTCCTCAACACCGTCATTGCAGGTCCTAACGCCCCTGTCAGTGAGGCATCGGTAGCGCCATAGATAGCCACAGCGGGCACTTCGAGCGCTGCCGCCACATGACACAACCCGGTATCGACGCCAACAATCGCTTCAGCATAAGCAAGATAGCCGGTCAGTTGATCCAGGCCCATACGTGGCAATACTTCAACACCGGCCAGCCCGGCAGCAATACGTAACGCCCGTTGCTGTTCCTCGTTATTGCCCCAAGGCAATACGACCAAACGGCCCGTCGCCACCACATCGGCAGCCAGCTGACGCCAGTAGCTCTCCGGCCACAATTTGGTTACCCAAGTGGTTCCGTGTAAAAACAGCCAGTAATGGGTAGCGTCCACGGGTGCTTGCCAGCGGCTGCGATCCAGACCATAACTGAAACGGGACATATCCAGTTCATATCCCAGTGCAACCGCAAACAATCGTCGCACACGGTGAATGGCATGCTCACCTCGCGGCACGGCAATGGCTTGATCATATGCCCTCGCCGCCAGAGATTCTCGTGCACTATGACGATCCAGCCCCACCTTGCGGCCACGGGCAAGACGCGTGATCAACGCACTTTTAATCAACCCCTGAGCATCTATCACCAGATCGTATTCCGTTGCGTTGACTGCTTGGTAGAAAGCGCGCATTTCCGACCGATTACCCGCTGCCAGCGGCTGTTTGCGCCAACGACGCCAAGCAACAGGAATGACCTTGTCAACGGAGGGGTGCCAAGCGGGAATATCAGCAAACGCCTCTTCAACCACCCAATCAACCGACAAGTCGGGCAGCGCCCGACGAGCATCCTCCAGCGCAGGCAAGGTATGAAAGACATCCCCCAGGGACGAGGTTTTAATCAGCAGAATTTTCACAACAGCATCCTGATACACAGTTGGGCGGAAAGTACCGCCTGCTCGCTCAGGATGCAAATTCTCCTCTGCACTTAACAAGCCTCCCTTGACAAGATCCAATGGCAGCGCAAGTATCGCAGCCCCGGAAAATATCACTCGCCTTGTTCATAGGAACCGTCACCGCATGATGCTCAGATCGTGGAAATTCTGGATCAGCCTTGCCATCCTGCTGGCCTTTATTATTGTGGTTGAACGCAGTTATGGCTGGTTGGCGGTATTGGCCAGCTGGCAACGCATCTCCACCGGTGAACTGACTATCGCCGTCACCCTGATGCTGATCAGCTATCTGTTGCGGGCACTACGGTTCTACGATTTTTTCCACCCATACTGTCACGGCCAGTGGTGGCGTCTGACTCGTATCACGGTATTACACAACTTCTTTAATAACCTGCTGCCAATGCGCAGCGGCGAAGCCGCGTTTCCCATGTTGATGAAAAACCACTTCAGTTGTCCGGTGCGCCATAGCCTGCCCGCCTTGTTATGGCTGCGACTGCTGGATCTTTACGTCCTGCTGGCATTGGCAGTCTGGACGCTGAGCGATATCCCCGACCATATCATCGCGGCTGGCTCAGCAGACATCTGGCTGTTGCAAGCTGGCTTGCTGGCACTGCCTCTACTGGTTTTGCCGGTGCAAAATCGTATCCGCAAGGTATTAAGTAACCACCCTGGTGCCATGGCCAACAAGATAGTCGACCTGATGCAGGTATTACCCTCATCCCCCTGGCCTTTTATTCGAGCCTTGTTCTGGACGCTGATTAACTGGGTGCTGAAACTGGCCATTTATGCTTGGGTGCTGCAGCAATTTATTGCGATCAGCTTTGGCCAGTCCTGGGTCGGAGCCAGTACCGGTGAACTGAGCAGTATCCTGCCCATTCATGGTGTCGCAGGCGCAGGCACCTACGAAGCCGGAATTGTTGCCGGATTATTGCCTTGGCAGCTGAATACGGCAGAGGCACTCGCGGCAGCGGTCAATCTGCATCTGTTTGTGCTCGGCTGTACCCTGCTGCTCACCGCAGTGATCACGATAGCCACCGGGCGATTGGGTCACAAACACCTGGACACAGGAGCGCTGAAAGATTAATTGCAGCTATGCAACGGTTGTCACGTTTTATCACCCGGCGCTTTTGGGTATCATCCGCGCACATTAAAGTCTGCAGAGTGGTAACCCCGTGATAGATTGTAGCAAGCCGTCCTTGTCCATCGTTATCCCCATGTACAACGAGATTGACAATGTCGGCCCCATGGTTGCCAGGGTGCACGAAGCCCTGACCAGCTATCAGGGTCACTGGGAACTGTTGGTGGTGGATGACGGCAGTACTGATGGCACGCCCCAGGCATTGCATCGCGAGTCCGATCTTTATGGCCCTCATGTACGGGTGGTTGAATTACGGCGTAACTTCGGCCAGACCGCCGCCATGCAAGCCGGTATCGACGAAGCACGGGGTGAACTGATCGCCACGCTGGACGGCGACTTGCAAAATGACCCGGCTGATATCCCCCGTATGATCGACCACCTGATCGAAAAAGACCTCGATTTGCTCACCGGCTGGCGCAAGAACCGCAAGGATGACTTGGTGATGCGCAAGATTCCGTCCCGTATCGCCAACCGTCTGATTGGCAAAATCACCGGGGTGCGCATTAATGACTATGGCTGCTCGTTGAAAGTATATCGCGCCGCTATCATCAAGCAGGTTCGCCTGTACGGTGAAATGCATCGCTTTATTCCTGCCTGGGTCGCGGCAGTGGTTCCCCCCAGCCGTATCGGAGAAATCGTCGTAACACACCATGCCCGCACCGCAGGCACCTCCAAATACGGGATTTCCCGCACCTTTCGGGTGATTCTCGACCTGTTGTCGGTCTACTTCTTTATGCGTTACCGCGCTCGCCCAGGCCACTTTTTTGGCATGATTGGCCTGAGCATGGGGTCTATCGGCACGCTGTTACTGATGTACCTGGCGGTGATCAAATTTGCTCTGGGTGAAGATATTGGCGGTCGACCGCTGTTTCTGATCGCCGTGGTCTGTGTCATCGCGGCGCTGCAATTCCTCACCACCGGTGTGATGTCGGAACTGATTTCACGAACCTATTTTGAATCCTCACAACGTCAGCAGCATCAGTATGTGATCTACAACCGTGGTGACGCGTCTGATGACCAGGAAGCCTGTTGGGCCGCCCCAGGCCAGGTAATCGTTGAGGCGGCAGATTCAACCGGCAAAGCCACCGACGATGCCAGCAGCCAAGGCTGATGGTCTTATGAAAATACCTCTCCCGGCAGGCATGCCACTGTGGCTGCTGCCGCTCCTGATCGGGCTATTTTCGCTCAACCTGAGCGGCTACCTGCTATTTGACCACGATGAAGGTGCCTTTAGCGAAGCCACTCGCGGCATGTTTGAACGTGGTGATTTTATTACCACCTGGTTAAATGACCGGGTACGTTTTGACAAACCTATCCTGATTTACTGGCTACAGGGCGTGTCTATCGCCCTGTTTGGCACCGAAGTCTGGGCCTTCAGACTGCCTTCCGTACTGGCTGGAATCGGCTGGTCATTATCCGTTTTCGCCTTTGCCCGTCACTATATCAGCCGCGATACCGGTGTTGCCGCCGCGATGATCTGTGCCAGCGCGTTAGGGATCAATATGATCGCTCATGTTGCCACCGCAGACGCGCTGCTGAATCTGATCCTGACAGCGACTCTGTTACTGATGTATCACCACAGTCAGCTCAGTCTATTACCGGACACCGCAGTTGCCTCTCGACGGGTTCTCTATGCTATTTACACCCTGATGGCACTGGGGGTACTGACCAAGGGGCCGGTGGCGGTGGCAATTCCTCTGATCGTCAGTGTGATTTTTTACCTCTGGAGCGGCCAGCGCGAGGCCTTGCTCAAGGCACTGTTTTTTATACCGGGCTGGCTGCTGTTTCTGCTCATCGCCGCACCCTGGTACATGGCCGAATATCTGGCCCAGGGGCAGGCCTTTATTGACGGCTTTTTCTTCAAACACAACGTCAACCGTTTCAACAACACCATGGAAGGCCACGACGGTGGCCTGCTGTTTTACCCCTTGGTATTGCCCTTTGTCCTGGCCCCCTTTGGCCCGCTATTGTTACGTATGTTACCCAGCATCAAAACCGTCAGCCGCGAACCGCTGAACCGCTTTTTATGGATCTGGTTTTTGTTTGTGCTGGTGCTGTTCAGTCTCGCCAGCACCAAGCTGCCGCATTACATTTTATATGGCTGCACCCCACTGGTGTTGCTGATGGCCCGCTACCGCTTCCAGTTACGCCGCCGTTGGCTGGCAGCTGTTCTGCCGCTACTGTTTTTTGCTCTGATGGTTGCCTTCCCGCTGTTGATTCCTACCATCAAGGCCGGACTGACCAACCCGATCGAGATAGAGACCGCCGAGCGGGCCGCCCAATATGTCAATCAGGACTTCGCGATGATTGCCGCAGTCTTCGGCCTGCTGTCACTGCTGGCAATTCTCTGGAAACGCCTGGCAATCTGGCACGGGCTGTTTTTAACCGGCGTACTGCAAACCTTGTTCGTCTGGTACGTATTTGCACCAGCGTTCAGTGAGGCGCAACAACGCCCCATCCATGATGCCGCACAGTTTGTGCGCCAGCTGGGGGTTGATGTTGTCACCCAATCGATCGATACCCCCAGCTTTAACGTCTATCTGGATCAGGTCACACCACGACGGGCACTTGAGCCTGGGGAAATCGGTTTTGGACGAGTCGACAGAATCCCCGACCTTGACCGCTATCAGCTGCTGTTCCAGTCTGGCCCGATCGTCATTATCCGGCGGCCGGATCACAACACACCGAGCAGTCACACAGAAACCTCCCCAACAACGGATGAAAACAATGACTGATCATCTGTCGCTGCGACGTCGCCATCTGACTCCGCTGCTAGCCGCTGCCGGGCTGCTGCTGCTGTTCGCCCTTGTGGTCGCCATCATGGATACCAATGCTGCCCTGTTTCTGATGCTGAACCAGGATGCCAGCCTGCTCCCCAATGCGTTGTGGGCAAACCTGACCTTCACCGCCGATACCGTATTCGCCATGTCCTTGCTGTTACTGCTAGCCAGCGTACGTCCTTCATTGTTTGCCCCCGCATTGGTACTACTGTTATTAGGAACCCTGTTTGTTCACGGCAGCAAGGCACTGTTTGATGCTGCACGACCAGCCGCCGTACTGATACCAGACAGCTTTCATATTATCGGCCCCGTGCTGCGCCACCACAGCTTTCCTTCTGGTCATGCCTTTACCGCGCTGGGCACCTGGACTCTGGTAATACTGGCATTGTCACCCCGCTGGCTGATGCCACTGTTAATCTTTGCACTGCTGGCGGCAGCCAGCCGTATCGCTGTCGGCGCGCACTGGCCCCTTGACGTACTGGTTGGTGCCGCCTGTGGTATTCTCGGTGCCTGCCTGTCAGCCTGGCTGGCACTCAAGTTCGACTGGTTACACCATCCAGCAGCGACATTCACCTCAGCCTCATTGTTAACGCTCGCCGCGCTCTATATGCCTTTTTTTGACAGTCGCTATCCGGACACACAAATACTGGCAAACCTGGTGGCACTGGTCGCACTGCTAACAGCCATCTGTCGGTTCTGGTGGCCTGCGCTGTCAAAACGACACCAAAAGGCAAATTCATCTTCTGTTTAAAGACAGATACAGGCAGTAACCGGGCATTTTAATCGCCCCCACAAGAGAATCGACATTTGATTACCGATTCTCAGTTAAGAATATTTTTCTTTATCCATTTTTGCCGTCTGCTATATAGTGGCTGCCAATTTCATGGAAATTGGGCCTTTAGACGGTTCATTACTTCTTTTTGAAACAATAATTCAACGTGTTTGTCGTACACTGGCACGTCAAAGCACAAACAATAAACTGTTCAGAGATCTGGTTATGCGTCGAGTGGTAGTTACAGGTATTGGCATTGTTGGTTGCCTCGGAAACAACAAGGACGAGGTGCTGACTTCATTGCGTGAACAGCGTTCTGGTATCCGTTTTATTCCGGAATATGCAGAGCTGGGGATGCGCAGCCACGTTGCCGGCCGCCCCCAGATCAATCTGGCAGAACACATCGATCGCAAAATTTTCCGCTTTATGGGTGATTCTGCCGCTTACTCTTATCTTTCATTAAAAGAAGCCATAGCAGACGCTGGCCTGAGTGACGACATGGTCAGTAATCCGCGTACCGGCCTGGTGGCTGGTTCTGGTGGCGCATCGACCAGTGACATTGTTGAATCCGTCGATATCCTGCGTGAAAAAGGTATCCGCAAGGTCGGCCCGTATCGTGTTACCCGCACCATGGGTTCTACCGTATCGGCCAACTTGGCCACGCCGTTCAGCATCAAGGGTGTCAACTACTCCATGACATCGGCCTGTGCCACCAGCTCACATTGTATTGGCCATGGTATGGAATTGATCCAGTGGGGCAAACAGGACATCGTTTTTGCCGGTGGTGGTGAAGAAGAACACTGGTCGCTCTCCATGCAATTCGATGCTATGGGCGCACTGTCGAGCAAATACAACGACACCCCGGCAAGCGCTTCCCGCGCTTACGACAGCAGCCGTGACGGCTTTGTTATTGCTGGCGGTGGTGCCATGGTCGTACTGGAAGAGTACGAACATGCCGTGGCTCGCGGTGCCACCATCTACGCCGAACTGATTGGCTACTCAGCCACCTCCGATGGCGCCGATATGGTTGCTCCGTCCGGCGAAGGTGCTGTTCGCTGTATGAAAGATGCCCTGCAGATGGCTGGTAACCCGACCATCGACTACCTCAACACCCATGGCACCAGTACTCCAGCCGGTGATATCACCGAATTAAAAGCTGTTGGCGAAGCCTTTGGTGATCAGGTTCCACCTATCAGCTCCACCAAATCCCTGACGGGTCACTCACTTGGTGCTGCTGGCGTGCAGGAAGCCATCTACACCATGTTAATGATGAAACACGGATTTATTACTGGCAGCGCCAACATCTCCGAACTGGATGAGGGAGCCGAAGGTTATCCGATTGTTTGCAATAACCGTGACGCCGAATTAAAAACTGTGATGTCCAACAGTTTTGGTTTTGGTGGCACCAACGCGGCCCTGATATTCAAGGCTCTGTGAGAGTCTGCCTGCGGGAGCAACGCGTTATAGCGACGGCTCCCGTGTTTGCATTTAACAGCCCGTCTCTGCGCTCGAACTATGTCCGACCGTAGTTTCGGGCTTGGTTGGTCTGGTACCTTGCCTGCCAGCCTAGTCCGATGATCGGCATATTACGGAATTGATCAACCATGTCTGAACAAACTGCACCCAAACAAATAGACCAACTGTTTCAAATCGCCGAACAACTTTCGGCAGATTCTTCCCTGTTTCCGGAATACGAAGACAATGCCGTTGACCAAAGTGTCAAGGGACTGGTCAAACCGGAACACTGCAAGACCGAGCTGTCCCGCCTGAGTACGCTGAACATCGATGAATACATCGAACAGGTCGTTGCTCCTAGCGAAAGTAGCCAGCGCCCTGGTGCCAAAGCAATTGTTGGCCACCTGATTCTGCGCGCCATCACTGAAGTTGATGACGGCCCGCTGTATGCAACAGAAGCCGATATGGATTTTAACGGCAAAATTCGCCGTGTCGGTTTTATCTGCCAGAATCGTGAGTACAGTAACGGCGCCTGGGGCCCACAACATCACAACCGAGCCGCTCAGCTGGCACGTTCCTACGCCCGCCGTGCGATGCCGATTGTTACCTTTATCGACACCCCGGGAGCCGATGCCGGTGAAGCCGCCAATGCCGGCAACCAGGCCCACAGCATCTCCCACCTGATCACCGAAATGGCTAACAATGATGTGCCAACACTGGGGATTATTTGGGGTGCCGGTTATTCCGGTGGCGCCATTCCATTGGCAACCACCAATATTCTGCTCAGTGCCCGTGATGGTATTTTCAATACTATCCAGCCTCAGGGGCTGGCCAGCATCGCTCGCAAGTACAACCTGTCCTGGCAAGAATGCGCCAAGTACGTCGGCGTATCCGGCTACGAACTGCGCAAAGCCGGTATTATCGACGGAATTATTGACTACGCCCCATCCGATGCAGACGAAAAACGTTTTAACCTGCATCAGGCTATTGTCACGGGTATCCAGTCGATTGAAACTAATGCGGCAGAATTCGCTAAAAACCACCCCTATATGATGGATCACTACAAGCAGTCCGTGGACCGCTTCCTGAAACCATCTGAAAAGCTGCAAAACCTGCAGAAAGACTCCAATTTTTTCCTCGCAGAAACGCCAACTGAACATATCAACGTTTTTGGTCTGACTTATCGCTATACCCGCTACCTGACACTGCGGCGCCGGATCCACTCCAGCACGGTTGAAAACTACGGCCGCCTGGCAGAGAAAGAGATTCCAGAAGGTCAACTGCAGCAGCGGCAAACCGCCGAAGCCAAACGTAAATTCCAGAACTGGCTGCAAGCCCCGGAAAAAATCGTCTACGACGACGCCCTGCATAAAAGCTGGAAATCCTTCTGGAGCAAGTACGAGGATCGTGACGAGAGCCGCTCAACCATTGCCCGTCTGTTCCTCGGCGAGCCCAAAAACAACTATCTGAAATCCAAACAGGAACTCTGTTTCAATCTCGGTCTGTACCTGTTTAACCGCTGGAAATCCGATGCTCCGGTCAATTTCCAGGGCCTGCTCGACTATCTTGAAAACTACAAGCAAAGCCGTTTCCTGCTACGTGCCAATGATGTACTCGACACCCAGGCCGTCGCCCGTTTCATCGAGAACAACGCCCACCCGCTAGCGGCTTACATTCGCGAACAGTTACCGCACAACGTGCATCAGGAACTGACCGAGGGTCTGGAAAAGGAAAAATCCAAGGGTGCCTTGAAGCAATCCATCGCTTCGGCACTGAATATTATCCTCAAAGGTGCCTTGATTCCCGAAGGCGTAAGAACTCAACTGAAGCTGTCCAGTCGCACGGATACCCTGGCCAACAGCATGACCAGTGCCAAGGTAGAAGCCAATCGCCGCATTCTGGAAGAGTCCCTGGCACCCTATATCCAGTTCCGCCAGGAAAACATCCAGAACCCGCAGCACCCGGACATCACCATTCTTGATGCGATCTTGCACGATGAACTGCGTTTCGAGTTCACTCAAGTCTGTCGCAACATGCTGGTATTTGGCCAACTGTACGACAACTTCATCAATAATCTGGTAAACGTCGCCAAGGAAGCCAACGAAGCCCGTGCGTTATCGCTGGAATCGCTCAAGGCACTGCTGGAAAAATCTCTGGCTGAAGCCACCAATGGCGACAGTTATACCGCACAGGAGCGGGAATCCTTCACCCATTGGCTGAGCTACTTCATCAAGAGTAGTCAGCGTGGCGCGTTCCTGAAATCGGTCGAAGAATGGAAAAAACTGGCCTTTCCGCGTCTGTCCGACACCCTGTTTGTGGTCATTACCTTTATCTTTGAAAAACTGATGCCCGAGTACCATGCCGCTGACCAGGAAGGCAAAGCCTACAGTGGCCGCATCAATCCGGTGTCGATTGGTCGCCGCAAGGACTTCTGGAACCGTCTGACCATGGCCTACCACGACTTGCTGATCCAGCAAGTGCTGGACGACACCAAGCGACAGAAGAAAACCTCCGCCGGGGCCTTGATTGAACGCTTCTTCAGCGATTTCCAGGAACTCAACAGCAGCTTGATGTCTGCCGATCCGGTGTCCTTCCCTGGCTTTCGCAGCTCTATTGAAAGCGCACTGAAAAAAGACATCACCCCCTGTGGTGTCATTACCGGTATCGGCACCATCCGTATCGGTGAACGCGAACAGCAAGTCGGTGCTCTGGTATCCAACCTGGACTTTCAGGCTGGCGCCTTCGATATGGCTTCGGCGGAGAAATTCTGCAAACTGATGGTTGAATGCGCCAAGCTGCACTTGCCAATCGTCTGCTTTGTTTCATCGGGTGGCATGCAGACCAAGGAAGGCGCTGCTGCGCTATTTTCCATGGCCGTGACCAACGACCGCATCACCCGCTTCGTGCGCGACAACGAATTACCACTGGTTGTTTTCGGTTTTGGTGACTGTACCGGTGGTGCCCAGGCAAGCTTTGTGACGCACCCGCTGGCGCAGACTTACTACTTCTCTGGTACCAACATGCCATTTGCTGGTCAGATCGTAGTGCCGTCCTATCTGCCTAGCACCTGCACCCTGTCCAACTACCTGTCGGTATCACCGAAGTCGATGGATGGCCTGGTTCGTCATCCGTTTTTTGACAACCTTGACGACCAACTGCGTGCCATTGACCCGGATATGCCCGTGGCCCGTCACTCCGTTGACGACGTCCTGGAGCGCGTGCTGCAAGGCTACGTCAGCGCCGAACGTCTGACGCCGGATACTGGCAAAGGCTCCACCGCTGCCAAGAAGTTCGGCAAGATTGACAAGATCCTGATCCACGCTCGTGGCTGTACGGCGGTGAAACTGATCCGCAAGGCCCAGGAAAACGACATAAAAGTGGTACTGGTACAGTCAGACCCGGACATGGACTCCGTTCCGGTCGATATGCTGGGGCCTGAAGACCGCGTGGTCTGTATCGGTGGCAACACCCCGGATGAATCCTACCTGAACGCCAAGTCGGTACTGCGCGTGGCTCATCACGAAAATGTCACGGCATTACACCCGGGTATCGGCTTTTTGTCTGAAAGCAGCCAGTTTGCGGCCTTGTGTGGCAATCACAATATCAACTTCGTTGGCCCGGCGGTTTCTTCCATGGAAACCATGGGTAACAAGTCAAACGCCATCAACACCGCCATGCGCGTGCAAGTGCCGGTAGTACCCGGATCTCATGGCATTCTGACCAGCTCGGCCAACGCGGCGGCGGTAGCGGATGAAATTGGTTATCCGGTACTGCTGAAAGCGGTACATGGTGGCGGTGGCAAGGGCATCCAGGTGGTTCACTCTGCTGACAAGATGCACACTCTGTTTCACCAGATTTCCACCGAAGCCAAGGCGGCCTTTGGTAACGGCGACGTGTATCTGGAGAAGTTTGTCACCTCCCTGCGCCACATCGAGATCCAGGTGCTGCGCGATATGCACGGCAATACCAAAATTCTGGGACTGCGTGACTGTTCGGTACAGCGTAACAACCAGAAAATCTTCGAAGAATCCGGTTCCACCATGTTGCCGCGCGAATTAGAGCAGTCTGCTTACGACTTCGCTTCCAAGCTGGCGAATGCCGTCGATTATGTCGGTGCCGGTACCGTTGAGTTCATCTTCGATCTCGATGCCGACACCATCTACTTCATGGAAATGAATACTCGTTTGCAGGTTGAGCACCCGGTAACCGAGTGGGTTTCCGGAATCGATATTGTCTCGACCCAGTTCAAAATCGCCGAAGGTGAATCCATTGCTGATCTGAAACCAGTCTCCAAAGGATACGCTATTGAAGTCCGTATCAACGCCGAGAAACCGGTGATCAAGGGTGATGAGCTGCAATTCGTGCCGACACCAGGGACGATCCGCCAGTGTGTACTGCCGCAAGAAGATTATATCGACCTGATCTCCATGGCGGCAGCTGGCAAACAGGTCTCGCCGTTCTACGACAGCATGATCGTGCAGATCATCTGTTATGGCGAAGATCGTGAAGACACGATTGCCAAACTGCGTGAATATCTGGATCGCGTCAAAATCACCGGTGTGTGCACCAATATCCCAACCGCCAAACGCGTGCTGGATGATGAAGTGTTCCGTAACGGCGTTTACGATACCGGTTATCTGCCGAAATTCCTCGATCGTATCAATCTCGATGAACTGATTGCCGATGTAGAGAAAGAAGCAGATCTGTCTGCCACTGCCGTCGATGCATCCGCCCTGAAAATCGAAGGTTCTGACGAACTGAAAGTGCTGTCGCCAACCACCAGCATTTTCTACGGATCTTCCTCTCCTAGCGAACCGGCGTTTGTCAAAGAAGGGGACATCATTGACGTGGAACATACTCTCTGCCTGATGGAAGCCATGAAAATGTTCACACCGCTGAGCCTGAAGCAGTTTAACCGGGCCGACGCCGAACTGTATCCGGCTGATCAAAAGTTCAAGGTCACCCGCATCATGAACTCCGATGGTCAACAGGTGAATCAGGGCGACCTGCTGTATGTTGTCAAGCCGATTATCGGGTAATGTTTGTCCCCCTTTCTGCCAGACTCAGTTTGGTAGAAAGGGGATATAAATATGGCAACAGTAATATAAAAAAACCGGTTCTGTCACCAGAACCGGTTTTTTTATTGATGATTTTTGCTGTTCGAAACCTTCAGAGTACAGCTTGCTGACCACCACCAAATCGACCCAACAACATTTTCACAATCCGCACGTAAGGGTGAGGTTTGAGTTCGATTTCAGCGACGACAGCACGATTCAGCACTTCAGCATAACCGCTGTACAAAGCAGCACTGTAAAACTGATACAACTCTTCCTTGGGCACAGACAATAATCGGGCTGCCACATCCAGTGTCGTTGGACGTGCGCTGAGCAAGGACGAAATACGATAAATATTGGGACTGGTATACAGACGCGTAAAGTTGGGCCATTGCCGCAACTGAATAACATCATCCTCACGACAGCCATCCAGCAGCCGTCCTCCAGACGATTGAAACGCCGCTTGCCAATAAAATTCACGAATATCACGACCACATTTTTCCACTTGAGAAATCAGTGGTGACGACTTCAAGCCACGTGCCCGATAAGCATCCGGAGCAGCAGCAAGCACCTCATCAAAGTCGATATTGTTAATCAGAAATCTGCCGGATCCTCCCAGCACAACCAGATACCGGTCGGTTGAACACAGGTAATCATCAGTATGGAAAAGCACCTGAATGTTCTTGCCAAACTGTACTGCCTTCTTGACCAGCCGATAGACACTGTCTTCCAGGTCGGTTGATCGCGCCCGTTGTTCCACCAATACCTTCATAAATGATCTCCGCCTTTACTGCTACTGCTATCAAGATGCATGCTGAACCGAGCCCGGGCTGTCCAGGCAACGCCGCAAGCGCACAGAGATCTGCCGTGTATCCAGCATCACCCGACCCAGATTAGAACTAGCGCCAGTTGCCACTGCCAATACAATCCCCTCACCCAATTCAGTCAGGTGCATAACACCAGCATCACCCAGCACCACCATTTGGCGGAATTCTCCGATACACATTTCATCTGTCGCCTTCTGGGCCAACATCAGTAACGATGCATTCATTGCAGCAAAGATGTCCTCATTGGTATCTTTATCAAGGGCGGCACCAAGCATTCTTCCCTCTCGGGTCATGACGGCTGCCGCCTTGGCGGATCCACGAGATGCTGACTGGCTAACAAACTGCTTCAGCGTATTTGCAATAGAGTTGGCTTCAGGATAATGGGGATCAATTTCAGGGAACATCGACAACCTCTCTTGGTTCCACTAAGCGCAATAACACTGCACTCTTTATGGTACCTTTAACGAAGTGCCAGCATATCACTGCCTGAATATCGCAGCCTGACACTGATCGCATTATTGACAACGGGAAATAAAGGAATCCCTACTTTGTGATGATATAGACACAAAAAATGTGAACCACTTCACATTTGTCTCACTCAAACCAAAACACTGAATCACCAAGACCAGCCACAGTGCTTCACTAAAATCCGAGCGCAACTTGGGGTGTCTCAGCCATAGCCGGATTACAAACGGAGACACGATCCCCCAGAGAATGTTTTTTCTCATCCTGCCGCTGCGCCAGATAAGCTTTGACGGATTGTCCCCTGGCAATCGCCAAGGCTTGCCAGCCTTCGCCCAGGGTGTTGGCTTCGCCACGACTGACCAGCGGGCATACCTGTAGCTCCAGCTCTGTTTTGCTGGCCATGATCGTGGCAACCTTGTCGAGGTAGGACTGATGGTCCGGACTGAGTGTGCTGTCCTGCTCGGCAAACGTCAGCGGATTAAGTCGTATGGCAAACAGCTGATCACTGGCAAGGGAAGCAATACTGATCAAGGTGCCATAGGGTTGAAAGGCCTGCTTCAGATAAAACAATGTGGCGGTTCTCACCGCCTTTTTGGTCACTTGCTGCAATACATCCTGAATGCCGATATCGGGATCATTCACTGCCCCCGTAAGCGGGACGTCGATTCTCAAATTGTTGTTATCGTCTTTCAGCACCGACAGCGCCGTTTCTAACGGCATCGAGATCTGCTTGCTGACACGATCAATGGTGTCCTGATCTTCCGGCTCGAAACGACTGTTCTGCAGTACCAACAGTGCCTTGCCCTTCATTTGTCCGTTAACAATATCGAGGTTGCTATCCAGTTTCAGCATGCCTTTCTGAACCTTGTAGCCCATTGCCTCAACCACATAGGGGCTGAAAGGAGGCAAATTCAGTTGACGCACGACCAACTTGAACTTGCCTTCTGGTAATCCCTGCCGCAACCCGGCATTCGCCGTAAATTCAATGCTGTTGTAGTCGTCCAGTCCAGCGCTCACCGACACAGGTACCGGTTTGCCAGTTTCGTTCAGCAAGGCAGCGGAATCCAGTTCACCGATACTGACTGCTTTCAGCGTCAGTGTACTTTTATGAGGTGGCGATACCGCCAAATCGTACCAGTAGATGCGGCTCGCCGATGGCTCTTCCGCACTTGCTTCCATCATGGTTACACCAGCGATATGAACCACCAAACCAGCCTCATCACTGGCCGACTCATCCATAACACCTTTGTTATTACCCGTGCTGCCCGTATTAATACTGCTTGTATTAGCCGCAACAGTTACCGCCGATGGTGATGGCAACCCGGCGATCAAACCATTTTCCAGCCGGGTCAGATGGGCTTGCAAGCCGGAGAATTGATGTACCCCGGTACTCAGGGTCTGGCCATCGAAGACAATCGACGGTACTTCATAACGCCCAAGACTGAACAACATCCCCTGCTTCCTGGCAATTGCATTGGCACTGTCGGGCAGCTGTAACGTCAAACCATTCACCACCAGCTGCTCCAGCGTCTGAACACTGCGATCAGCACGAATCCCGTTCAGGTTCAGCTCTTCCAGCGACACCGGCGGCTGGTTACCCACCACAGCATCGAAGTGTTTGAAGGTGACATCACCGGTCAATTCCGGATCACGCCGCCAGTCGTTGAGCGCCCCTTGCCAGCTAAAGATCAGTGGCTGCTTTAAATCGACTGGCTGCGGCTGACTGATATGCAACTCCGCCACTTGCAGAGAGCCTTGCAGATCAATGGGTAAATTTTCAGCGCTGTTTACCAGGCCAACGGTCATTTCATTGGCAGTGATACGAGCCTGTATACCGTCTTGCTGCCAACGCAGGTCAACATCATTGACGACGATGCCCTGCAACAACACCTCAAACTGGCGACTAACGGCGTTAGCACTGCTACTGGCATTGGTCGTCGTGGCCTGAGAATCAGCACTTGCTGGCGCTGCAGTCTCGTCCGCAGCTGCGGCGCTGGTGGGTAATTGCAACGGTAATCCGGCAATGTTGCCGTCATAGTAACGACCATCCAGCGATACACCGGCAATGGTCTGTTGCCCGACAGATAGCGTGATCCCATCAAACGCCAGTGTATTAGCCTGATATCGATTCAGGGCAAACAAGGTCACCGGTTCTGCTGTTGGGGTGACACTGGCATCGACGCGACTTTTAATACTGACGCCGTCGAGTTGGAATTGGCTCAAATTCTGTTGTTCTGCGTCGGCAACCAGCCCCTGCAGCTTCAGACTGCCAAACCCGGCCTGAGTCGTATCCAGCAACGTCAATGCTAATGGGCCGATAGCAAGATCACCGCTAACCCCCGGATCTGTATGCCAGTGCGTCAGGCGGCCTTGCCACTTCAGCAGCATCGGCTGATCCAGCGTCAGAGTTTGTGGTGTACCCGCAGGCAAGCCGGGTATCAGAGTGTTCAAATCCAGATCTGGCGCCAGGCTCTGCAATAATTGCTGGTTGCCGGACAGTCGATCCAGCGACAGGGTTGCTGCCAGTTCAATATCGTCATCCGTGCGGCTGTCAAAACCGCTTATATCGACGGAAGGCATACTCAGCTGAGTATCCAGGCCATCTTGCTGCCAGCCCAGTAACCAGTCTGTCAGACTGAGATTGCCCAGTCGAACAGCCCATGATGTTGATGCGGCGGTTGTCTGGCTGTTTTCAGTTGCCGTCTCAGCGCCGTTCGCTGCCAGCGGCAAAGAGAGTCCGGCCACCAGTAACTGATCCCCCTGACGGACAGCAGCAAGCCGTACCCCATCCAGTCGCAGCCGGGTAATATCAATCAGTTGGTGTTGAATCTGGCCAGTATCAATATCCAGCGTGAGCTGTCCGATACGGGTTGCTCCGGCACCCACTCCCGGATGTTGCAAGGTCACCCCGGTCAGGGTCAGTTCACCACTGATCACCGCCAACTGCCAGTCGGTCAACGTCAGTTGATAATCCTCACCCTGGTCGGCATACCATTGTTGCAACCAGGAAAGCGCCAGTGGCGGACCGGCAAAACGGATCAGCGGGATTGATAAAATCAGTAACACCAATAACAGCAGAAAAGAACGTCCCAGCCAGAACAGCCATCCCCGCGACACCGCTGTTGCAGAGGATGGGGATGAAGACCGGTTATTGGGTGACTTGCTGGCAGCCATGCTGTCTCCTGATAGTGCAAAAATAAGTTGCATACATTGTTACGTTGGTGCGCAGCCGCTGACCACCTGGCCTGTCACTATCCCCATAAAGCATCGCGTAAACCACTGGCCCTTTCGACCCGACTGGCCAGTCCCTGCTGCCAACAACTCTGACTGGTCAGCAAGACAAAGTGCTCACGTGCACGGGTAATGGCGGTGTATACCAGTTCCCGCGTGATCACCGCCTGCCAGACCGGAGGTAACAGCAGTTGCACAGCACGAAACTCTGAACCCTGGCTTTTATGGACTGTCATGGCGAAAGAAGTTTCATGACTGGGCAAACGACTGGGCAACAGCTGCCGGACACCACCATCAGCGGTCTGAAACACCACCCGCAGAGCACCACTGGCATCTGCCACCGTCACGCCGATATCACCGTTAAACAGACCGAGATCATAATCATTACGGGTAACCAGCACCGGCCTGCCAGAGTACCACAGGCTATCGAACGTACGCTTGAGCAGACCGGCACGGGTCAGCAATTCTTCAATGCGGGCATTGATTACCTCAACACCAAACGGCCCCTGCCGAGTCGCCACCAGCACCTGAAAATCATTAAACGCCGCCAGCATACGCTGGCTGTCCGCTGCCGCGACCGCTTCACAATAGTGGCGATAACCCTCAATCAGCACATCCTGCCATGGCTGGCTGCCGCCTACCGGCTCGCTGGTGTCGAGCGGATGCAGCAGTAACTCAATGTCGTCGTAGCGGGGAAACATATTCAACGCCGCAGTGACATCACCGCAGTTGGTCGCCGCCGCTAACTGACCAATGCCGCTGTTGGCATCAAAACGATGGGATATCTGCAGTTGCACCACGGCGTTAACCATTGGGTGGTGAGTGTCATCTGCCACGGAGTCGGGCCGACCAAGCGCCGGGTTATAACCACACAGGGATTCAACCTGCTGGCCAAAGTCGGTATCTGGCCAGTGGACAGCACCGGCATCACACAGATCAGCCAGTACACTGCCCGCTTCCACCGACGCCAGCTGATCCTTGTCGCCCAGTAACACCAGCCGTGCCGTCGGAGCCAGCGCACTCATCAGTTGATACATCATCGCCAGATCGATCATCGACGATTCATCCACCACCACACAGTCATACGGTAAATGCCGTTGTGGGCCAAAACGGAAGCCACCGGGGTGCCAGCCCAGTAACCGATGCAAGGTAAAGCTGACGTCCGGAATACGTTCTGCCATGGCAATACCACCCCGTAATTTGGCCGCCCGAATGGACTCGGTCATACGCGCTGCGGCCTTACCCGTAGGTGCGGCCAATGCAATGCGTAATGATGGCTGCAGCGTCAGCAAGGCACTCAGCAAACGCGTAACCGTGGTCGTTTTGCCAGTACCCG
This sequence comes from Candidatus Thalassolituus haligoni, assembly GCF_041222825.1. Lineage (NCBI taxonomy): Bacteria > Pseudomonadati > Pseudomonadota > Gammaproteobacteria > Oceanospirillales > Oceanospirillaceae > Thalassolituus > Candidatus Thalassolituus haligoni. Next base: position 1,798,023 of record NZ_CP139482.1, on the reverse strand, counting down.
GGCCGCCGGTGATCACACTGAAATGTTGCAAGCAGGCGGTTGTCGCCGCCATTGCCTGCCAGTCGTGCTGGCCATCAAGCTGACGCGGGAACAGCGTCGTCAATGCTTGCCGTAAATCAGGCTGCTGCACACTCTGCTCCGCTGACAGATCCAGACGCCCCTTGATTTGCTGCTCCAAGCCACTTTGATAGAAAAAATACCGCGCCAGGTAGACACGTAATACCGGTTTACCCGCCACCTGTCGCTGCTCCAGCACCAGAGGCTGACCCTGATAAGCATCGGCCACCAACGTCTCGTCGTCACACGGACACCACCAGCAACCCTGACAAGAACGTAGCCAGTCGCGCCAATGTTCGATAACTGGCCAGCTGGCCGCCAGTTCCGGCAGCGGCGCGTGATCCAGTGGCAAACACACTTGTCCCCGGCCCAGTACCACCGACACCAACGCTGCAGCCAGATACAAGGCCTGCGCCTGCTCCGGCGGGCACTGTCCTTCGTACTCCAGCAGTTGCCGACTGAGTTGCTGATCAATCTCCCGCAGTCGCCCGGAATCCCTTAACCGCACCAGTAGCGGTGACAAGGATGTCCGCGCTGTTAATGGTGCCAGCACCGGTACCAGCCGACGCCCAGACGCAGACTCATGGATAACAGTGATCATAAATCCAGTTCTCCCTGAATCTGTTGTTGCGGAAGTGGTGTCGACAGCTGGCGTTCCTGAACCTCTGCCCGCTCCTGAACCTCTGCCACCCCGGTCTGACGCAGCAGCCGCTGCTGCCAGCGTTGCAGTGCTTGCGGATCGATGGCGCGAAAATAAACGCCGGGACACGGGTCAGATGGATGACCAGCACCAGCAACCGTCTTAGGGCCCATGCCCCGCAAAAACAGGTAATACACGCCACCGAGGTGACGCTGTGGCGCATAGTCCGGTAGCCGCTGCCGCAAAAACTGATCCAGTGCCAGGGTATAAATCCAGGCCTGCAAATCATAATGATGCTCCACCATGCTCTGCTGCAGCGCGGCTCCAGTGTAGTGTTGGGGCTGGTCGCCAAGATAATTCGATTTGTAATCCACCAGGTAATAACGCCCCTGGAAACAGAACATCAGGTCGATAAAGCCTTTCAGATAGCCCGTCACCGGGCTGAACTCCAGCCGTGGACGCCGGATACCTTCGACGTCGCGGTCGGATTCAATTAACAGGCTGTTGAGCTGCTCCGACCGCAACTCGCCAATCGGCAAGCAGAATTCCATTTCGTCCAGCCGTTGCTGTGACTCCAGCGCTGCCAGCGACAATCCCGACACTGCATCTAATGGTGTATTCACCACGCCAATCAGCCAGGCGGCCAGGCGGCCAGACAACGGCTGCTGAGCCTGGTTCTGACCATCGGTGGCGTCTGGTAACAAGCCAAAACGACTCAGCTCAGCGGGTAAAATGGTATCGGTCAGCGTCTCTCGGGTATGAAAATCCCATTGCTCCAGCACGCTGTGCAAACACGTACCGGCCTGGGCACCGCGGGGAAAGCTGATCGCCACCGATTCGGCAAAAGCCGTATCAAACAAGACCGGTGCTGACGACGGATTAACGTTAGTAGCGCTGCTGGACGGATTGCGGTTGGCTTCATCGAGGCGCAGATTATCAGCTTCCGCAAACCCCACCGGGTTGCCAGCGTCTGCCTCGGCAGCACTGGAATAGCCGGCTTCACTCGGCCCGGCGGCGTGATAACTCAGCGCCGTAAAACTGCTGACGCGCCACCACTGCTTCAGTCGGCGGGAAAAGTCCAGCGCCTGCGGCACACGAGTCGCGGCAGGCAACAGTGGCCGGTCACCGTCAGGCCAGCCCGGCCACTGGCTCATCTGAACCCTGTCACCAAGGTGCTGACCCAGTTGCTGATTCGCCGTCCCGGTCGTTTGCAGCAGCTCTCCCAGTGCCGAGGTATCCAGCAACCGGGTTTTCTTACTCATCGCCGCCGACAACCAGATAAAACAGCCCTGCACTGGTCGAGTCAGCGCCACGTATAACAACCGCATCATTTCTGCCTTACTGTCGCGGGTGGCCATCTCTCTGGCGTTTTTATCCGGATCCAGATTCACCACCACGCCCTGTTGCTCGTCGAAGTACTGCACCGACCGGGATCTGGGATTCAGAGCGTAACTGTCGCTCCAGAGAAAAGGCAGAAAGACCAGCGGATATTCCAGCCCCTTGGATTTGTGAATGGTGACAATCGACACCAGATTGGCGTCGGTTTCCAGCCGCAACTGGGCTTCATCACCACTGCTGGCTTCGTCCAGCACTTGTTCGGTAAACCAGCGCAGTAACGCCTGATGCCCACGCAAACGGCGACTGGCCTGCTGCAACAGTTCACCAAGATGCAACAGATTGGTCAGTATGCGTTCACCATCAACGAGCTGACGTAACCGCACCGCCCGGTCGTTATCGTTAAGCCAGCGCATCAGGCTGGCCATAATGCCATTGCGTAACCAGCAATCGTGGTAACCCTGAACCTGGGCCAGTTGTTGTTCCCAGGCGGCTTCCTCTACTAACAACTGGTGCAGCTGCTCACTGCGGTAGCCTTGCAGCGACGTCGCCAGCGCATTACGCACCGCCCGTTCGTTCGCCGGTTCGGCGATCGCGGCCAGCCAGCTCAGCAGCTCCGCCGCTTCCAGGCTGCGAAAGACCGAATGCCGCGACAGGAACACCGCTCCGACACCGGCTCGCGACAGGGCCTTTTTCATGATCTGGGCCTGTTTGTGACTGCGTACCAGCACCGCCATATCCCGCGCCAGTACCGGCTGATCGCCCAGCTGGCCGGTACCGGTCAATAATGCCCGAATACTGCTGGCACACTGCTGCGCACAACGCCAGACACCCTGATCGCGGTTTTCTTCCACCTCATCAAACCAGAGTTGCAGTGGTTGCGCTGGCACTGTGTCCCCGGCCAAAGTCAGCCGCAACGGCTGCTGATCTTCCTTGCCTGCGGCCTTGACTCGATGAAACGGAATATCGTCGTCGAAGACAAATGGCGCCGGATGCTCGGCAAACAGATCGTTAACTCCAGCAACCAGATCGCTATGACTGCGCCAGTTGGTATCCAGCGTAAAGATACGTTCCGGTTTCATCGCCCTGCGGGCTTCGATATAGGTAAAAATATCCGCTCCCCGAAAGGCATAAATGGCCTGCTTCGGGTCGCCAATGGCGGTCAGACCCCAGGCAGGCAGCGCAGCCGAGGCATGCTTATTGTTGCCGCCCTGATCTTCGTCAACGTGGCCCTGAGTGGCAGCCGGATCAGCCTTCAAAGTGGACGCACCAGCGGGATAATGAGCAGGATAAATAGTGGCAAAAATCCGGTATTGCAGCGGGTCAGTATCTTGAAATTCATCAATCAGGGCAACGGGATACAGGCTGCGAATCTGCTCTGCCAACGGTTGCCCCATCGGCCCACTCAGCGCCGTATCCAGTAACCGCAACAAGTCATCCGGAGACATCGCGCCAGCCTGCTCCAGCAACGCGATATAACGCTCCCGAACCTCACCAAACCAGACAACGGGTAACATCGAGCGCAGCTGTTGCAGCTGGGAAAGGTAGGGTTGCAGCGTTTCTACCAGTGCTTGTATCTGCTCGAACAGCGCGTGTTGCGGCGTTACGCCGTTCTTTTTGGTTTTCTCACGCAACATCCCGCTGCCAAAATGGCCGAGTTTGTCTGGCACATTGAACGAAAAGGGAGCGCTGAAGTACAAACCGATTTCCCGTATCCAGCCTGGCACCGAAGCCTTGCGATAGGAGTTGCCATTAAGATCCCCAGCCTGCAGCAGCTCCAGAATCTGCTGATCACCCAATTGCTGCCAAAGTTTGCCCACCTGCTCAAAGCAGCGTTCTGCATCGTGCCAGTGCTGCGGCAATAACACCTGGCCCGGCGCGGGTGAAGGAATAAAACAGGCGTCTGGCCGGGCAAACCAGTTGCGCACAGTCAACATCAGTTCGGCCGGTGTCGGAAACACCGCCGACAGCCATTCCGTTGCCAATACCTGCTGGTGATACAAGCCATTACGCCAGACATCCTCGCAGGCCTGGCGCAAATACTGATCAGCATCCAGCACCAGCTCGGCACTGAACATCACCCCGGTATCAAAGGCAAACTGCTTCAGCATGCGCTGGCAAAACCCATGAATGGTAAAAATACTGGCATCGTCCATGCGTGCCAGATTGGCCTGCAACCAGGTCGCCAGCGTTTGCAAGCCGGCATCATCCAGCCCCAGTTGCGCAACCCACTGGCCAAATAAATCATCATCAACGGGCTGGCCACCACGCATGCGCACGACATCTTCAAAATTATGACGGATACGCTCACGAATACGGCCACGCAACTCTTCGGTGGCGGCATTGGTAAAGGTCACCACCAACACCTGGTCACAGCTCAATTGCGCCAGACCCGTGTGATGCCCAATCAGCAAGCGACTGTAGAGACTGGCGATGGTGTAGGTTTTACCGGTGCCAGCACTGGCTTCGATCAACGACTGGCCCAGTAACGGAAAGGTGGATATATCCAGCGGATTCACCGTGGCCGTATCCGGGCTGACGGTGGCTACGGTGTTGGCGGGCGTATTGGTCATTGCTCATCCTCCAGCCGACGGTAATGTGCGACCAGCGGTTTCACCAGCCAGTCAAATCGTGCCAGCCACTCAGCTCGTTGCACTGGCTGTTCCAGCTGATCAGCCAGCGGCGGGAAACACCGCAGCATAGCCACCGACGCCAATTCACCGAATACCTGTTCGGCGGCTTTAGCCACCACATCCGCTTGCTCATCCTCTTCGGCCTGAACCAATTGCCAGAGCAAATCCGGCAACAATGGCTGAGGCTGGCACCAGCCACGTAAATAAAATGCCACGCAGGCCGCCAGAATTTCCCCGGCCTGTTGTTGTGACGGCGCCGTCAATTGGTGTCTCTCGACCTTCTTTTTACTGTCCAGGCCCAACACCAGCGTATGGGTAATGGCGTCGCCATGAACCCGTCGCGCCAATACCAGCTCCAGCCAGGCCGCCAATAGCTGTCTGCCGCGAATACCACCGGGTCGGTAACGGATCAACGTCGACCCGACACAATGGCCCAGCTCACCTTCGATTTGCCAGCACAGGGGAGAACTGGCGGGAAGCCGACCAGCTGCAAACAAACCGACCAGCTCATCAGCAGCCAGTTCAACCGGTGTTACCAGTGCTCGACTGGCAATAGCCGTTGTATCTGCACCAGCCTCTGCTGCGGTCTCTCGGGCAAGCCGTACCGCCTCGGTCAAAGGCAGCACCGAAGCCTGTAATTTTTGCGCCGTCAGTTGCCCCAACGCGTTCACCGGCAACTGGCCTAACGCCTGCAGACGCTCAAGGCGGCTGTTTTGGGCTTGCGGCTCTGGTTCTGACTCCGGTTCATGCGCCATGATTGTCTGCTCTCCCAACTGGCTGTCCAGCTCATCATTGCGATAAAGGTAGCGCTCCAGATGATCCAGTCCAAAGGGTTCTTCTGCCGGGTGATCTTGCCAGTAAGGCGTCAGGTTGGCGCGCAAGCGGCGCTTGAGAAAAAAATCCGCGTTGTTATTCAACGCACTGACTATATCCGTCAGCTCAATCGCCACTCGCTCACCCTCATGCAGCGGCAGCAATTCTTCGGGTAGCGGCAAGATGCTGGACAGAAAGTCGCTTTCGGCGGTTGATGGTGACAGCGGTTGATGACTGCCAGCCACCTTGGCCCACAGCGGATGGTAGCCAGTAATCCGATTGGCACTCATCGACTTGCTGACATTGGCAGCGGAGTCAGAATTGGTGGTATGGGCATCCAGCGGCAAATATACGCCAGCGCCAAAAGGTTGCAGCGGTATTTCTTCAATCAGCCACTGACGCATGGCACTGCGACTCTGCTGATGCGGTAATGACTGCTGCTGCGACAGGCAAAAGCTGTCGCATATATAGTCCACCAGTTCACTGACCAGTACCGAAGGCTGTTGCTCGTTGTTCTCCCGCACGCCATGGCCACGAAAGCTGATGTACAAGTGTTGCTGCGCTGAAGTCACTGCTTCCAGAAACAGATAACGGTCATCGTCGCGGCGCGAGCGGTCACCGAGACGGCGTTGGCCAGAAGCCAGCAAATCAAAACCGACCGGTGGTACCCGCCGGGGATAATCAACGTCGTTCATCCCCAGTAAGCACACGACTTTGAACGGAATCGAGCGCATCGGCATCAGCGTACAAAAATTCACCGGCCCGGCCAGAAAACGCTGCCAGCCACCTTGCTGCCCTAATTGTTCATTAAACCAGGCCCGCACCACTCGTCCGGACAGGGTGATGGCACTGGCACCACCATCTGTACCACCATCTGTACCACCATCTGTACCACCGTCCGCAGCTGACGGCGGGGTTGACGGTGATGCAGTTGTACCCGTATCGGTTGACGAACCCGCCACCACCGCGCTTTGTTCCAGCTCCTGCCGCCACAACATCAGCGCATCGCGCACCCGTTGCAGCGAACCGGCCTGCTGCTGTTGCTCCGCCAAACTGATGCCATCGGCGCGGCTGAAATCGGTACAAAAAAACTCATCCAGCAGCGCTGGCAAGTGGGTTAACCAATCGGCCGGATCTGTTAACTGGCCAAGGGTATGCTGCCAGTATTCCAGACCATCGACAAAACCCAGCAATTTACCAAGTAATTCTGCACCGGTGCCTTCGACCGCCGCAATCGGCCAGTCACCTTGCCAACCTGGTGTGTACTGACTACCGGGCAATATTTCTGGAATCATCAAGCCCAGCAATAACTGGCGTAATCCCTTGCGCCAGCTGTTTTGTTCAAACACCGGCAAGCCAAGACGGCCACGCTGCGCGCCATCCAGACCCCAGCGAATATTCGCTCGCGCCAGCCAGTCCTTAATGGTATCCAGCTCATTCTGGGCAATACCAAAACGGCCACGAATGGCCGCCACATCCAGCCAGTCTTGTACCTCAGTAATGGTCAGGCGACTTTCTGCCAACCCCAATAACGACAAGAAGGTTTCGATTAACGGGTTTTCCATCAATATCGACTGGTCGGCAATGGCCCAGGGGATTCGCAAACTATTGCCACCAACGGACTGATCGACACTGGCAAACACGGCATCGATATAAGGCGCGTACGCATCGATATCCGGCACCATCACCACCACATCACGGGGGTTCAACTCTGGATGGCGACTAAACCAGTTCAATAACTGATCGTGTAATCGCTGCACTTCACGTAGCGGGCTGTGGGCCGACACCAGCTTGAGGCTGTCGTCATCCGGCAGCACCACCTGTTTGAAACGACTGTGCTGCAATGCCTCGGCAGTAAATGCTGCCTGTTGGCGATCCTGCAATTCGAGAATATCGTGCTGTACGGATTGCAGCAGATTCATTTCATCTAACGACTGATCAGTATCAACCCAGGCTTCGACATCCAACGCCAGCTCGGTATCATGCACCAGTGTCAGAAAGTCACGTCCCAACTGACCCCAGCTGGCCAGTAGCGGATTGCCCCGATCGAGATAGGCCGCTGCTTCCGGTTGGCGCTGTAAAATTCGTAAGCGACGTCGATCATCAACAATATCGCCCCAGAAGTTACGGCACGGATTAAGCAGAAAAAAGTGCACTTCCACCACACTGGAAATAGCATCCAGCACCTGCCAGTAACTGCCTGGCAACGCCGCAATGCCGAATACAAACAGCCGTTTTGGCAAATCGGCCAGCCGTTCGGGATAACGGCGGACCAGCTCAGCCAACTGCTCCATCAACCGCGCCCGGTGAGCCAGGCTGTGACCCTGTTGCTCACTATCAGCCACCAGTGCCCGCCAAACCACCGGTTGCCACGGATGGCGACTGACATCGGCACCTTCGATCTGATTCTCACCGGCCTCCCAAGCCAGTAACCAATCCGGCCGATAGACCAGATACTGGTCAAACACATCGGCAATCGTCTGTGCCAGCTGATAACACTTGATGCCCTGCTCATCGTTATCGAGATAATGGGCAATCGCCTTGCACGGATGGTCATCATCTGCGCCAGCAACCAGGCCCGGCAGCAAGCGCATCAGTTTCCAGACCATCAATTGCTTGTCAAAATGGGAGCGTTCCGGCAGATCCGGCCGCAGCCGATTAAACACTTGCCAGATAAAACTGAACGGCAACGGAAACTCCAGCTGCGCTGACACCCCCAGACCTTCGGCGATGTTCAATTTGAGCCAATGTGCCATACCCTGACTTTGCACCAGAATCGCCTCCCGCTCGAAGGGCGACGGCGGGTTTTGCTGCATCAACGACAGCAAAATACCTTTCAGAACATCGAGATCATTGGAGTGGTAGAGTTTGAGCATGCAATCCGTTACCTGATGACCAACAAAAGTGTCATTCTAACAGGGACAGCCAGATTCACCGTCGGGCAAATTGCCTGCCACCTGACGGACGGTGCAGTCAGTTTGTTGGACGACTCGACAGCAACCTGATTGGCCATTATCTTCCCTGTCGCATTTTAATAACCAACCTCTCTTCAGGGATACGCCATGCCGAGCAGAATGGATGCCTATACCGAAAAACAGCGTGGGATCTATTACAACGCCTTCCGCCAGCCAATGGCACAACCTGAACTACAACTAACCGGGGCCAATCCACCAGCAGACAGTGGCCTGTTGCTGATATTACGCTACCCCGACGCCCTGACCCGGTTGCTGACCCAGGCCAGCACCGCCATCGGCGATGTTATTCCTGCCATTCCCTATGCCGCCGACAACCTGCATACCACCCTGGCAACCGGCAGCAAACTGACCCAAAGCACGGAAAACGAAGCCAATGCCCTGGAGATTCAGGTCAATAACTGGTTTATGAACCACGCTCTGCCGCTGGCACAAACCAGACTCGATCACATCTCTATCACCTTCACCGACTGGCTTTTCAACAGCAACACCCTGATTGCCGCCAGCAAAGCCAATGCCGGATTCTGGCAACTGGCCGAGCAACTGGTCGACAGCGCCAATCGGGCTGATATCGCACTGAGCATGCCCTGGGGCAGCCATATTACCGTCTCCCGTTTTCTCGCCGAACAACAATCGGCTGATAGTATTCGGGCAACCGTTCGGGGTTTGCCACCCCTACCCTGGACGCCCGTTTCACCCTGCGGTGTTGAACTGGTGCGTTTTCACTGTGATGCCCGAGGGTTTCGTTTTTTTCGCCGTGAAGACTGGTCTTGCTGATACTCATCAGGCTATCAGTGCCATGCAAAAAATCTGATAATTCAATGCGACATACGGTGTATATTCGCTCTCAAGCTGTAAACAGCATGACCGCAGTCACCCTCACCCAATCACAGGGTGACAACAGAAGGGTGCATCTGAAAATATAGCGCGCGATAAAAGGACAAGGCAAAAATCGACGAAAAAGCGCACGCTTGCGTTAGAGCGACGCAGGAAGCCAAAGCCGAGTGTATGAGTGATGCATGAGTATTTTGAGTCGATGTTTAACGCCGTCATGTCGAGCGCAATCATTTATAGATGTGCCCAGAACCATTCAGAACGGGGAAATATAACACCATGACAGAGGTTACCCGTGGTCGGCTGACCACTCGCACCATCGCCATGCCAAGCGACACCAATCCTGCCGGAGATATCTTCGGAGGCTGGGTACTCTCCCAAATGGACATCGCAGCCGGTATTTGTGCCGGTCAGCGCGCACAAGGGCGCGTGGTGACCGTCGCCGTTGACAGCATGAGTTTTATTCGTCCCGTCAAGGTCGGCGATATACTCGGCGTCTACACCGAAGTGGCCCACAGCGGCCGTACTTCCATGAAAATACACGTCGAAGCCTGGGTACGCCGTGGGCGCATAGGACAACGAGAAAAAGTCACCGAAGCGACGTTTAAATTTGTCTCTATTGACGACGACGGCGCACCAACGCCTATTCCGGATGAAAAAGACCTGCCCAAATACGTATTGGAAAACGGCAACTGCGAATTCTGATTTTTTGCGTCTTGTTTGTAGCAGCACACTATGGTGCCTGTGCCGCTACAAACAGATTATTATTCTTGCGCTTGGCCCACGCCTGATAACATCACGCTAATATCACTGAGATTCTCAAAAAACAGCAACATTGGCTATTCAGATATTGTCGCTGGCGGTATCGGTATTTTCATCGGTATCCTGCTGATACTCACTGGTATCACCAGGCCGTAACTGACGCTGCATGCCCATCAGGAAGTTGCGTAATATCTGGTCCTTGCATTCGCGGTAATGCCTATGACCCGGTTTGCGGAAAAAAGCACTCAACTCAGGCTTGCTTAAACGAAAACCAACCACCTGCAAGGTTTCGAGAATATCTTCTGCCTTCATATCCAGCGCAATACGTAATTTTCGCAAGATCATATTATTATTCAAACGCACTTCCAGCTCAGGCTGAATGCCATCCAGCTTACCGCGTCGGGTATTGATAAAACCGTTTAAAAAAGCTGCCAGATCGGTATCCGTGGCTTCCCTATAGGATTCATCACCTTCCTTTTTTAACCAGCCAGAGACCTGCTCTTTGGTAACGGTGTAATCTGCAGCGGCAAATATGTCCACCATCAGAGAATCTTTAAGGTCGAAAGTATATCGAATACGGCGAAAGACATCGTTATTGGTCAAAGTAAATCCTGTTGTGTCAGAAGCGGCGGAGTCATTACAGCCTGCCGGAATTGTACAATTCTAGCAGAATCAGCCAACCACAGGACGCATTAACACGGCCACAGGTGATTTTTAAGCCACCGGTTTTTAGTGACAGCTCGTACCAACGCGACTGAAATAGCGCTGATTTTTTTGTATACTCCGCGCCCCGAAAATCATCACGCTCCGGTTTTACGTTCCGGGCAGCGAGGACACCATGACACTTTCCCCTGTCTCCAGTGAGACTCCGGCAAACGGCCCCTTTGTAGTCTGCGCCATGTACAAGTTTGTAACCCTCGACAACGTCGAAGCACTGCGTCAGCCGCTACTCGACGCCATGCTCAAGCTGAACGTCAAAGGCACACTGCTGCTGGCTAACGAAGGCATCAACGGCACCGTGGCGGGTAGCCGTGAAGCCATCAACGGCCTGCTGGCTTATCTGCGTCAGGATCAACGCCTGACCAATATTGGCTACAAGGAATCCTACGACGATGAACAACCCTTCTACCGTACCAAGGTCAAACTCAAAAAAGAGATTGTGACGATGGGTGTCGAAGGCATCGACCCCAAACGTGTCGTCGGCACCTACGTCAAACCGCAAGAATGGAACGCGCTGATTGCCGACCCGGAAGTCTTGCTGGTTGATACCCGCAACGACTACGAAGTCGGCATCGGTACCTTCAAGGGTGCATTAGACCCAAACACCAAAACCTTCCGCGAATTCCCCCAATATGTGAAGGAAAACCTCGACCCGGAAAAACACAAGAAAATCGCCATGTTCTGTACCGGCGGCATACGCTGTGAAAAGTCCACCGCCTACCTGAAAGAACAGGGTTTTGACGAGGTCTATCACCTCGAAGGCGGTATTCTGAAATACTTGGAAGAAGTGCCTGAAGAAGACACCCTGTGGGAAGGCGAATGCTTTGTCTTCGACAATCGCGTGACGGTTAACCATAAACTGGAAAAAGGCGAATTCGACCAGTGTCATGCCTGTCGCCGCCCAATCACCGAAGCCGACAAACAGTCGGAACATTACCTGCAGGGCGTTAGTTGCCACTTCTGTATTGATGAATATTCAGACCAGCAACGCGACCGTTTCCGCCAGCGCGAACATCAGATGCAACTGGCCAAACAACGCGGCGAAGAACACCTGGGGAACGACCTGCAAGACATCATCGAACGGCGCCGTCAGGAAAAACTGGCTTTCAAGGAACAGCAGCGGCAACAAGATTAAGACGTGCGCCGAGAGCATGGGCCAGAGATTTGACAGTACCACACACGCAAAAACACCCGGCTCCTTTCAAGTCAGCTCTTTAATCGCTGCGGTGATGCCTTCTACACTGAGTGGATACATACGGTTTTCCATCAATTGCTGAATCATACCGAGTGAGCCATAAGGCCCCCACCATTGTTGCGGGGTGGGGTTAAGCCAGGCGACGTGAGGGAACTGCCGGGTAATGCGTTGTAGCCAGACCGCTCCGGCTTCGTCGTTGTAATGTTCAACGCTGCCGCCCACATGAGTCACTTCGTAGGGGGCCATGCTGGCGTCGCCGACGAAAATGATTTTGTAGTCGCTGCCGTATTTGTGCAAGACGTCCCAGGTGCTGATACGTTCCTGGTGGCGGCGGTTATTGTTGCGCCACACCGATTCATACAGACAGTTATGGAAGTAGAAGCTTTCCATGTGTTTGAACTCGGCACGGGCGGCGGAAAAGAGTTCTTCACAAGCGCGGATATGTTCATCCATGGAGCCGCCGACGTCAAAGAAGAGCAGGACTTTGATGGCGTTATGGCGTTCGGGCACCAGCTTGAGATCAAGGTAACCAGCGTTCTGGGCGGTGGCGCGGATGGTGTCGTCAAGGTCGAGCTGGTCAGCCGCACCCTGGCGGGCGAATTTACGCAGTCGGCGCAGCGCCACCTTGACGTTACGAATGCCCAACTCGATGCTGTCGTCGAGGTTGCGGTAGTTGCGTTCTTCCCACACTTTAACGGCTTTGCGATGGCGGCTTTCGCCCTGCTCTATGCGTATGCCTTCAGGGTTGTAGCCGAACGCGCCAAAGGCTGAAGTACCGCCAGTGCCGATGTTCTTGCTGCCGCCCTGATGACGCTTGGTCTGGTTTTCCAGTCGCTCCCGCAAGGCTTCGAGTATTTTATCAAGGCTGCCCAGCCCTTGCACTTCGGCTTTCTGGGCTTCGGTCATCACCCGTTCCATTTCCTTGCGCAACCAGTCTTCGGGCAGGTTCAATTCGTCGAGAGCACCCGAAAAGGACTCCAGTCCACTGAAGTAGGTGGCAAAGGCGCGGTCAAAACGATCGTAGTACTTTTCGTCTTTCACCAGACAGAGCCGTGCCAGCGCGTAGAACTCATCGGCGTCGGCGAACACCAGGCCGTGTTGCAACGCCCGCAGCAGATCGAGGTATTCTCGTACTGACGCCGGAACACCGGAGGCCCTGACAACCTGGAAGAAATCAATCAGCACAATCAGCTCCGGCGGCGGCTCATAAAGGCAAGTTTTTCTAACAGCTGTACGTCTTGCTCGTTTTTCACCAGCGCACCGTGTAATGGCGGAATCGCCTGGGTACCTTGCTTGTTTTGCAGGGCATCGAGGCCAATGTCGTCGGCCAGCAGCAATTTGAGCCAGTCGATCATTTCCGAGGTGGACGGTTTTTTCTTCAGACCTGGCACCTTACGCAGATCAAAGAACACATCCAGTGCCGTGCTGACCAACGCTTGCTTGATGTTGTCGAAGTGCACATCAACAATGCGTTGCATGGTGTCGCGATCAGGGAAGTCGATGTAGTGGAAAAAGCAGCGCCGCAGGAAGGCGTCGGGCAGTTCTTTTTCGTTATTGCTGGTGATCAAAATAATCGGGCGATGCCTGGCCACCACCTTTTCCTGAGTCTCGTAGACAAAAAACTCCATTTTATCGAGTTCGAGCAACAAGTCGTTGGGGAATTCAATGTCGGCCTTGTCGATTTCATCAATCAGCAACACCACGGGCTTATCAGCGTCAAAGGCTTCCCAGAGTTTGCCCTTCACAATGTAATTACGAATATCGTGTACCTGGTCGGAACCCAGCTGGGAATCGCGTAGCCGCGACACGGCGTCGTACTCATACAGGCCCTGATGCGCCCGAGTGGTACTTTTGATGTGCCATTGAATCAGGTCAGTGCCCAGTGCATCGGCCATTTGTTCCGCCAGCATGGTTTTGCCGGTGCCCGGCTCGCCTTTTAACAGCAGGGGTTTTTGCAGGGTAATCGCCGCATTGACCGCCATTTGCAGTTGCGGGGTGGCGATGTAGTCGCTTGTACCCTCAAAACGGGTACGCGTAGAACTAGAGCGGGGATCAGTCATGCAAACTCTCCGGGGTTTTCAGACTCCGCAGTATAAAAATACCGGCTGCTATTGGAAAGGGTCTATCAACCAAATGGAAAACATCAAATGAACACCATTCTGTCATCACGCTTTTGGGTGTCTGCCAACGCCCGTGTCTGCCAACGCCACGCTGACGTCCGTCAGGACAGCGGACATCTTTACGATTTTAAAACGTCGCACCCAGCGGCGACTCTTTTATATGTGACAAACGGCCTGCCCAGCCAGTCTCAGCAACTATGTCGAATGTCGAAGATCCACTTTGTCATATAAATGTCACAATTATCGGAGACTATGCCCGATTTTCCTGAACCAGGATAAAACCAACCGGATGAGCCATCGCCCTGTATGAACGATACCACTGCAAACGCTCCATCAACTGAGCAGAGCAACAGCCAGCTCTCCCCGAACGCCCATTGGCTGAACTGGCTGAAAATTGCCGGTCTCGTTTACTTTTTGCTAGTCGCTGTATCCATTATTGGCAGTGGCTTCAAATTATCTGCCGGAGAACATGCCAAGGAGCTGTTCGACTTTGCCAGTAACCCGCTGACAGGATTGATTGTGGGTACAGTCGCCACCGCCCTGATCCAGTCATCCAGCACGGTCACGTCTATTATTGTTGGTTTGGTCGCCGGTGGCTTGCCTGTTGAGATTGCCATTCCGATGGTGATGGGTGCCAATATTGGTACCACCATCACCAACACCATCGTCAGCCTTGGCCATGTTCGCCAGGGTGAAGAGTTTCGCCGGGCCTTTGCCGCCGCGACCGTACACGACTTTTTTAATCTGGTGTGCGTGGTGATCTTCCTGCCACTGGAAATCATGTTTGGCATGTTGCAGAAGATCGGCGGCTACATGGCTTCCTTGCTGGTCGGTGCTGACTCGCTGTCGATGAAAGGTGTCAACTTCATCAAGCCGTTGATCAAGCCACCGGTAAAATTTATCCAGCACCAGCTGGAAAGCCTGACGCCAGATACCGCCGCTGGCATCATTATGGTGGTACTGGGTATCGCGACCATTTTTGTCGTCATCACCCTGATCGGCAAACTGTTGAAGTCCTTGCTGGTTGGCAAGGCCAAAGACATTCTTCATGCCGCCGTAGGCCGTGGGCCGGTATCCGGCATTGCTTCCGGCACCCTGATTACCGTGCTGGTTCAGTCCAGCTCCACCACCACCAGCCTGATCGTGCCACTGGCCGGTAGCGGTGTCTTCAGCTTGCGGCAGATCTATCCGTTTACACTCGGGGCCAATATCGGCACCTGTGTGACCGCCCTGTTAGCAGCAACGGCCATTACCGGCCCCAATGCGGTATTTGCCCTGCAGATTGCACTGATTCACCTGATTTACAACATGATGGGCGTGATACTGATCTACAGCATCCCGTTCTTGCGTAACATTCCGCTGTGGGCGGCTGAGAAGCTCGCCAATGCCGCAGTGGCCAACAAGTTGTATGCAGGCGCGTATATTCTGGGCGTGTTTTTTGTCGCCCCACTGGTGTTGATTGGCGGAAGCCAATTGCTGGGTATTTAAGGGAACTCGTGACATGAGCGAAAACAAGCAGGAATTACAGCGCAAGATCGAAAGCCTGGAAGTTCGTCTGGCGGAATTGAAGACCCGCCTTGCCAGTGTTGAATCCGACGAGCAGCATGAAGCCATTGATCATCTCGATCAGTATCTGCAGGAAGTGGATCATGAGTACGATGATCTGCGTGCTTTCTGGCCGGTTGTGGTGAAAGAGCTACGCGGTCTGCTTGGTCGCCACTGAGCACCGGCTAAAACCAATAAAAAAGAGCGCCAGGCGCTCTTTTTTATTGGTCGGCAAACACACTTTATTACGCCATCACAATATCCTGACTCTGACCGGGTTGTAATGGATCGGCACCAAAACGGTTTTCTCCTTCTGTACCTTTGCTGACCGCAAAGTAGAGATAGATAAAAACACCCACCAGCGGTACCAGGTTAATCAGTACCCACCAGCCACTGCGATTACAGTCGTGCATACGGCGAATACTGACAGCCAGCGAGGGAACAATAATTGCCACGCCGTAAAAACCCAACAACACGCCGACCAGCATGGCTTCTGTCGCCGCAGCCAGTACGGCCAAGACGACGTAAATAACCAGGGTAAATAGATAGAACAGCCAGTATTCCTTCCGGCCCGAACGTCCCTGAAAATCCAGTGACCGCTTGAATGCAGTGATAACACTTTCCATAGTTGCGCTCCTTTGCCCCGTTTCCATGTCGGCCAGGTGCCGGGGATACACCTGAACGATCTTTATTCTACTGCGTTGGGTACGACATACCCTGACTAGCGTAGCAGTATGAGACCAAGGTCAAACTTTTGCTTCTGACGCTGTCTCCGGCGGCTGCATCAATGTAAAGACGGCCCCTTCTTGCTCGGTATTAATCGCCCGAATCGGATACGGAATCGTGATGCCTTCTTCACCATAGCGTTTGTGCAGAGCCTTGATAAAAGCGGATTTTACGGCAAAATTATCGACATACTCCCGCGCTCTTAGTACCACGGTAAAGTTAATGCTGGAATCGGCAAAGGAATGAAACATCACCCGAGGAGTGAAAGACGGTTCGGCCCCTTCTACCCGCTGCAAGACCTCGCTGGCGACCTCCTTGGTGATCACTTCAACCTGTTCCAAGTCGGAACTGTAGTGCACCCCGACTTCGACCAGCACCGACAATTCCTTGACCGGGTAGTCATAATTGACGATACGGGACTGGGAAATCTGACTGTTAGGCAAGATCACCGTGTTGTTTTGCAGCATCTTGATCCAGGTCGAGCGCCAGCCGATTTTCTGAACGTAGCCCTGCTCACCGGAATCCAGTTCAATAAAGTCACCCACCTGAAACGGCTTGTCGACCAGCAACTGCACACCGGAAAAAAAGTTCTCCAATGTCGGCTGCAAGGCCAGCGCCACCGCCAGAGAGGTAATCCCCAGTGAAGCAATAATCGGCGTAACCGACACCCCCAGAGTGCCCAGCAACACCAGCAACCCCAAGCCAAAGACCAGCCCGCGCAGCAGTCCACGGGCGATACCCTGACTGTTGTACAACAACGACGAGCTGCTCGCGTAATGCTCCAGGGTGCCGCGTGAGATACGATCAAAAAACACAATCAACGCCACAATCAGAAACACACGGGCCGAGTCACCGGTCACCGTGGTAAAAGTCGGACTACTAATATCGAAGTGTTCGAACAGCCGTTCTAGAATCAGCAGATGAAACCCCACCAACACAATCGTGATCGGTGCACTGAGTGCCTTGAGCAGCAAGGTATCGAAAAACCAGGGAGTACGCTGCGTTATCCGCCGCAACCGCGAAATAACAATTCCCTTCAGCGCCAGCATCAACAACAGAGATACCAGCGTGATACCCAGGGCGATACTCCAGGCTGGCAAATTAAATTCAGCCAGGTAGTTGGCCAGCTGATCCAGGTGGTTCATGTTTTCTCCAATCATTCAGCAGTCAATCATTGATAACCGTCAGGCGACCAATCTACCAATAGCGGCAGAAAACTGACACTACCGCAATGTTCACGATGATTAATTAAAAGCAGAGACAACCCGATGTGACGGAAAACATTAATGGAAAGCATGGAAAGCATGGAAAGCATGAACAAAACGAAAAGAAAAAGAAGTAAGGACAAGAAAATCGACCGCCACCCCACAAGCAGCAAACCGGCCCCACCGATACACTGCTGTGCCTGTTCTGTGCCCATATCCCGTATTCACATGCTGTTAAACAGACTCAACTGGCTGATGGTGGTGTAACTTTTTTGTGCGGCTTCCAGCAAGGTAGTTTGCATCGACATACGACTGACCGCTTCGGCCAAGTCCACATCCTGTAATTCCGACAATACTTGCTGATTCACCAGAGTAATATCCGCCGACAGCGAGCGGGTGTTATCCACCACATTCAGGCGCGCACCAATCTGGCTTTGGGTTCGGGAAACAGTGGCCAGTGCGTAGTCAAGATTGGTCAGGCTATCGGCAATCAACGTGGTCAAGGTGTTGGCGTCGTCGGGTGTGTCTTCGAGGTTATTGAGGCCATAGGCGAGCCGGTAAAGTGTATCTGTGACACTTTGTTTCGGGGTCGAACGTACCATCACCTGATCACCGGATTCCGGCGACCCGCTCAGCGTCAACGCCATGCCCGCCACCTCCAGCTCCCGGCCTTGAGCATAAGGCTGGTTGATCAATCCCTCCACTGGCCTTCCGTCGGAAGCTCGACGCACGGTAAAGTTTGCCTGTTCCGGCAACAGCGCCGACTCTGGATTAAAAGTAATCACCAGGTCGTCGGGATAAAAATCACCATAGGCTTCCTCGTCGATCACAAAGCCGGGATTGATCTGGGTCGTGCCCTGATTCAGCGGGTTCACTGCCGTGGTAAAGCTGTTCTTGACCGCTGTTACATCAACAAACAGGTCTTTACCAGAATCCCCTGTTGCAA
This sequence comes from Candidatus Thalassolituus haligoni, assembly GCF_041222825.1. Lineage (NCBI taxonomy): Bacteria > Pseudomonadati > Pseudomonadota > Gammaproteobacteria > Oceanospirillales > Oceanospirillaceae > Thalassolituus > Candidatus Thalassolituus haligoni. Next base: position 1,779,520 of record NZ_CP139482.1, on the reverse strand, counting down.
CGGTGGTGGTGGTGCCAATCGCAAGGAAACGCTGGCCTCCATCGCCCTGATATTCATAACGACCGTTAGGCATCTGTTGAAACGGCGCTTCCCCCCCCTGAAAACCGGCAAACATGTATTCACCATTGGCATCGCGGCTATTAAACAACCCGACCAGACTTTGCTGTATTTGCTCAACTTCAGCGGCAATGGCCTGCCGATCGCTTTTGGTCAGCGTACCGCCACCGGCTTCTACCGTCAGCTCTTTCAGCCGTGCGTAACTGTCGCTGATGCTGCCCAGCGTTACTTCTTCCAATTGCAGGCGATTGTCTGCGGCCGTCATATTGGTTTCAAACTGCTCACGCAGCGCCAGATCCTGCTCCAGTTGCAGAATTCTGGTAGCCGCAACCGGGTCATCCGATGGCGTCAATACCCGGCGGCCACTGGCCACCTGCTGCTGGGTTTTATTCAACTGTTGCTGGTTATCCAGCATATTGGCCAGGCCGGTTTTATGCATTTGCAGTGTGGTTATTCTCATACCAGATACCTCGCCATTGGCCCCGCCGGGGACTCACTGTGTGTTATCAAAAGGTTGAAATCAGAGTGTCAAACATATCGCGTGCCACCTGAATCACCTGGGCATTGGCGTTGTAAGCCAGTTCGTATTTCATCAGCGCAGCGGCCTCTTCATCAAGGTTGACGCCAGAAGCGCTGCTGTAGGCTGCTTGCGACGTGGTCAGCAGCACGTCACTGGAATCGCGGCTGGTCTGTGCTCGGCTGGTGGTTGCCCCAACCCGCTCGACCACGATGGCATAGGCTTCGGAATAGGTACTGGAACCATTAACGGTATCGCTGTTTTGCAAACCCGCCAGAGCCACGCCATTACGGCTGTCGGAAATACCGTTTTCATTGAAGCCGACGGTAAATTCATCGCCCACCACCACAGCCCCAGCAATGCTGACGTCTATCCCCCGATAGGTGGATTCAAACACCGGCTCGGCGGCAAACAGGTTATTCCCCGGCGTATTGGTGGCCAGCGTCATGCCTTCATCCAGCACCACCTTGAGCTGTCCTCCCATGGTCAGCTTGCTGGAGCCATAAACGCCAGTGCCATTCAGGGCCATGCGGGGCTGAAACGAGAGATTGCCACGTTCATCAATCGCCACATCCAGCTCGCCGTTAAAGGCAAATCCGGCGGTTTCCAATGCCTGACGAACACCGCTCAACAATGCTTCGCCAGAGCCGTAATTGGCGCTTAGTTCAATCTCAAAGCTGCCCTGGTTTTCAATCTCGAAAGCATAGCGATATGGCCCGCCCTGGCTGAAGTCGTAACCTTCGTATTCATTAAGAATATCGTAGGGGGATTCCCCCACCTGGGTCAGGCCAATCGCCTGGCCATTGCTGACGTCGAAGCCATCGCCATGATCACCACTGATATCGAGACTGAGGTCATCGCCGTTGAGTGCCGTGATGGTCAATGTCTCGCCATCGCTGCTGGCAACAATACCCAATTCCTGAAAAGCGTAATTGGCATTAATGCGCCCGGCGAGAAAATCCGGGGTAACCGGATCCGGTACCGTCTGCGGCCAGCTATCGTCGTACTTGCGTTGGCTTGGCCCCAGCGCTTCTGTCAGCACCACACCGTTCAGCGTGAAACCCATATCAAGAAAGCCGTTGTCGTCTTCGCTAAAATGACTCAACTGCACCGTAGTACGGGCAGACGCCTCGATGCCATCGTATTCGCTCAGCTGCTCGGCAATGGCTCGAGCCGAACTATTGGCAGCCGTATTCAGCCCCGGCAAGGATTCAGCCTGGCCACTGGTCGGATCGTTATAAGAAATTGAAAACCGTTGAGCCGCCAGGCCGTTACCAGCACTGACCGTTGCCGCTGGCTCTGGCGGCTGATAAGTGGCACGCACCGGCAACTGACCACTGAAACTGGTCATCGCCAGCTGGCCCTGCTCGCCCAGATTAATACTGTTGGTAATACCGGGAATATAGGTCTGGTTACTGATCGGCGGAAACAGCGGCACGGGTTTGCCCGGATCACTGTTGTCCAGCACGTCGTAGCGGTAAGCCGAGGTAAACCTCACCAGCAACGGCGGTGTCATTTGGCCGAGTTCATCAAAGGCGGCAGTATCCAGGCTGGTCACACTGCCAGCGCTAATGGCTGCGCTGCCCTGATTGCCAATCGCGGCATCCGTCATAATTGGTGAGGCCAGAGCGATTTGTTCTGCGCGGGTAATCACCAGTTCCATATTGCTGGCTTCGTTACGGGTAGGCATGATGCGAAACTCATCCCCGGCTTGAAAACTGCCGCTTTCAAGATGAATCTCAAAACCATCCACTGCCAGCACGTCTGGAAATGCACCGGAGATCGCCCCCTTCTGCACAATCTCGTTACTGTCGATCTGGCGGATACGGTAGTTAAAATTGTCCGGGCCGATAAATTCCAACTGATAATCACTGCTACTGACACTGCCCGCATCGGTGATATGCACGGATACCAACCGATCATCTGGGTTGGCATTGCCATCATCTCCCAGTGCACGGCGATAAGTCAGCGCCGGTTCATTGATATCCTGGAAGAAGTCTTCACCGACCAAACCTTCGTAATCCAGCCCCAGCTTGTGCTGCGCATTTATGGTTTCAGCAATCACCAGCGCCACCTTGCCGAGACTATTGACCACCGGATCCAGTACCTCGTTGCGGAACGCCAGCGTACCGCCCAGCGAACCACCGGTAATCTCATTCGTCACGGGAATGGCTTCATCATCACTGAGCAGATAAAGATCGTTGCGGGACGGATCACTCTGGCCCGTATCCGCCACCAGCCGGTTATAATCGTTGCCGACCACCAACGCCTGGCCCTTACCGATAAACACATTCAGGCGCGAGTCGCCCTGATCCACCACCGACACCTCCACCAGCGCCGACAGTTCAGTAATCAACCGATCACGCTGATCCATCAGCGCGTTGGGTTCTTCGCCCTGGGCCATCCCGACTGCAAACTGAATATCCTGGTTAAGCGTGGCAATGGATTCTGCGATCGCGGTGATTTCCTGCGCCATCACCCCCATCTGACCATTCAATACCAGATTCTGCTGATTCAGCTGATCACTGAGCACATCAAAGCGATCGGTCAACGCCGCTGACTGAGTCAACAACACCTCCCGCGCCGCCAGTGACGACGGATCATCTACCACCGTCTGCATCGCATCAAACATCGCTTCGAGACCAGGCTGAACGCCCGTCCCACTGTCTGCCAGCAAACTGTCTACCTGAGCGGCGTAGTCGGCCATGGTGTCATACTGATGAAAGGAGGCGGTATCCGACCAGACCTGATCGGATAAAAATTCATTATAGATGCGGCTGACAGAATCAACACTGACCCCCGACCCTAGCCAGTTGCCGCCACGAAACTGACTGTTACCCTCAGCAAAACTGACCACCTGGCGGCTGTAACCTTCGGTCGTGGCATTGGTGATATTGTTACCAGTGACCGCCAGCGCCGTTTGCTGCGCCTTCAGTCCCGAGATGGCAATATTGAGAATATCGGTCATTACTCGCCTCCGCTGACCGACGGACGGTCTTTATTCTTATCAACCTCAGCAGCCTTGCTGGAATCCGGGCCAATATCCGGCGACGGTTGCTGTACCTCGCCCTGCCCTTGTAACGTTTCGCTGCGAGCAATACGGCGGATTTTTGCGCCATACTCAGGATCCGTAGCATAACCGGCCTGTTGCAAGGCATAACCATACTCATCGCCGTCCAACCCCTTGCCCAGCGCCTGCTGATAACGCTCACTCCCGGCCAGAAAATCAGCGTAATCGCGCAAGCCAGCTTCCAGCGAAGCATAGGAACGGAAACTGGCGGTTTCTTTCACTCGAGTGCCATAACGGTATTCATGAGTCGTTACGTCCACCGCTTCACCCTGCCAGCGCTGATCAGCCTTGATACCAAAGAAATTAAAACTGTTATTGCCCTTGGCGTCGGCAATCATATGTTTACCCCAGCCGGTTTCCAGCGCCGCCTGGGCAACAATCGCACGAGGATCAACCCCCAGCTCAGCACCAATCACTGCGGCATGAGGATACAGAGCGGCAACAAATTCATCGGCAGAGGCAAACTGCTGCCCCTTGCTGCCGCTGCCAGAGGCAACGCTGGCCAGCGTTTTGGATAAAGATTCCGGCGATAATACGGAGGCTTGCGACACTGGCTCCCGCCTGATTACCGCAGCAGCAGCATCGCCCTGCTGCAACACCCGGTCGACTTCGGCAAGCGCCTCGCGCAGCGGCACACTGGCGACCCGACGATCAAACAGCTTCGCCTGATCCAGCTCTGGAGCGTCTCCGGCATCACCAAAGTTACTCATCAGCTGTTGATGGATAATATCTGCCAGCCCACGGCCAGAAGCCCCGCTACCACTGGCTTGCTGGCCCGACATCTGCAAGGCCAGCTGGTTATCGTACATACCCTGATAGAAGTCCCCCTCGGAAGAACCCATCAGCGAATCTTCAGAAAAAACCGCATTAGCCTGCCGCATCGAGCTGAGCATCATGTTCATAAACATCGACTCAAACTGCCGCGCTACTTCCATCAACGCCGCGCTCTTGTCCTCTTTACCGAGCGTACGAATGCCCTGCAGACTGTTGAGATCGGTGTATACATCCTGCGGATTGGTTACCACAGATGCTGAAGACAAGGCTGGGCTGACCTGCATGGCCGACTCCGGAAAATGACGTTATCAGGAGTACAGCAAGATGTTTGCCAACGCGATCAACACACGTTATTCAGTCGTTCTCAAAGGCCGACAAGTCGAGTACCTCTGCCGCCGCCCGAAACGCTTCCTGAGTTGCCGGTGCACCGCAATACGGCAAACTGTGCAGCAACACCTCACGAATCTCCTGCGGCGTACAGCCGTTATTCAACGCCCCACGAATATGGCCTTTTAACTCAGTCGGCGACTTTAACGCCGTCAGCATGGCAATCGTGACCAGCGAACGTACATTGCGCGGCAAACCGTCACGCTGCCAGGTCGACCCCCAGGCATGCTCGTTAATCCAGTCCTGCAAAGGCTCCGTCAGCGCGGTGGTATTCTCCTGCGCCCGCTGGACAAAATCGGCACCCATGACTTCGGTACGTACCTTGAGACCATTGGCCTTGCTCTGCTCCGACATAAACATTCTCCTGCCAGTCATAAAACGGTGATGGGATCACTACTGTCCGGTTAACTGACCCGCCAAAAGAAAGAAGCCCGGTTCCCATGCCGTTTCCGGTAAAATGACGCTTACCACAGACATCATTCAGAAGAACCGGGCTTGGCACATTCTAACACCGTACTGGCACAGCGACTCAACGTCATCCCTCGTCATCAATTTCAGAAAACCGTCGATCAATACCAGGCCGACAAACGCACACGAACCTTGTCATGCTGGGGGCAATTGGTGGCCTTGCTGGTGGGTCAGCTGAGTGGTGCTTCCTCTCTGCGAGTGTACAAACAGCGCTGGCAGATTGAATTGTTTTTCAAGTGGATCAAGCAGAATCTTAAGATCAAACAGTTCTATGGTACGTCAGAAAACGCCGTCAAATTGCAGGTTTTAGTGGCGATGATCAGCTATGTGCTGTTGCGTCTGATCCAGCAAGGCGTGGCCCCTGAAAGGCGTTTGGGGAATGTGTCAATCCGACTGGGATCGGTACTTATGCAGCGAATGCCGCTGCTGGAGGTGTTCAGAAAACCACCGGATTTGCCGGATGATACAGGGCAGTTGGGGCTGGGATTTGGTTAACCAGACAGTAGTGTCTTCAGCTACCAATCGCTTCCACTCTTCAAATAATGATTCCATTTGAGACATAATGCGTTCCTTGAGTTTGCTGCCTAACGCCTTGATTAACGGAGTAATATATTTGGCGCTATTTTTGCGGTTCAACGCAAAAATAGCGCCAAATATACGGAGTCCGTTGCATCTATTTGTTAGCATTATCAATTTTATATGACATGCTGTGACTTTTTGATTTTTTAGCATCCCTAGCTGGGGAGTCACCGAACATTCGCATATACTCACGACTAAATTGCGCTGCACTTTTATATCCGACACTCCAACCAGCCTGTTCAGAGGTATAACGTTCTTCAATCAACAATCGTCTGGCTTCCAATAAACGAAAACGCTTTTGATAACCTATAGGCGTCAATGATGTCACTTCTTTGAAGCAGGCAAAAAAAGCAGAACGACTCATGTTTGTTTTTTCAGATAACATTTGAATATCAATTTTTTCGGTCAGATTATCTTTTATATATGAAGCCACCTCCATAATTTTTTGTAGTTTATTACCGGATTTAAAGAACTGATAAAGCAATTCTCCATCAGAGCTTCGAAGCAAATGGTAAACCAGTTCTTTTATTAGCATTGGCCCGAGTATTTGAGCTTCTATTGGATTATTAAGTAATTTTACTAAGCGTGTTGCTGCATCTAACATGCTGTCACTAGCCTGGTGTACAAAAATAGAACGCAAATTTGACTTAGTAAAATGAGTTCGATGCATTTGTAATTTTGAGGAAATTTCACGTATAGATACAAAATCAAGACTCAGCCTTAAAGCAAGAAATGGCTTATCTCCAGAGGCCATCTCTATACAACTCATTACGGGAAGTTCAAGAGCACTGACTAAACAGTGGCCTTGACTTGCAATCAAAGTATCATTACCAAGCTCAATGTTCTTCGCGCCTTGAATAATAATTGCATAAGACGCTTGCCAATTATGTTTGATCATATTATTGACTGAAGAATGCTTTATTAGATCAACACCTGGCATCAACGTCTCGCTAATTCCATCTCTCATAGCATGGGACTGAATGATTTGCGCTAAATTCGAAAATCGACTGGACATTAGCACCTCCTGATGCAATTTAGCCTACCCTTTAAATTTGGATTATTAGGCAATAACTATAGACGATCAGATATACTCTTTGAAGCAACTATTATCTAGAATTATCGCTCAAATTACTTGGAGTAAGATAAAATGATTTTAGTAACAGGCGCCTCTGGTCACCTAGGCAAAGCGATAATTCGCAACTTAACTAACCTTTATCCGGCGAGCATGATTTGCGCACTTGCAAGACATGAAAGCAAGATGGCTGAGTTAATTCCTTTGGGAATACAAGTGCGGGTTGGTGACTATGACAATATTGAATCACTCAATCTTGCCATGGACGGGATTGAAAAAGTATTATTGATCTCAGGAACAGACGAAGACAATCGTGTAATCCAACATTTAAACGTAATTAATGCAGCTAAAAATGCTGGTGTTAGCTTTATCGCTTATACCAGCCGCCTTGTTAAAGATAACAACACATCTCAGAATCAATTAATGGATGGGCACTTTAAAACCGAAGCCCTTATCATTGACTCTGGTCTTGACTATCTTATTTTCCGAAATGGACTGTATTTCGATACCATCCCGACTTTTGTAGGTGGGGATCAAGTATTTAAAGTAGGTAATATCAGCGTGCCCGCAGGAAATGGTAAGGTGTCTTTTGTACTCAGAGCAGAATTAGGAGAAGCAATAGCAAAGGTACTCGTTAGTAGAGAGTTTAACAGAGAGATAATATCATTGACGGCCAACGTATCTTGGTCGCTTTACGACGTTGCCAAGGCACTCACAGAGATCTCAGGTAAATTCGTTACCTATACTCCTATTGAACGCTCAGAATTTGTATCACGAATGTTAAACCTAGGGCTACCGGAACTATTAGCCAACCGTTATGCTGATTTTCAAGGAGAAATCAAGCAAGGCATGCTTGAAGGCACAAGCACTTCACTCGAAAGAATATTAGAAAGAAAACCTACCCAACTAAAAGAGGGAATAAAAGCCGTATTCAATGTCACTCATTAGCACACTTAATTTAATCAAGACACATAAGACCTAAATTGGATTATATTTAATTAATGGATTAATCGTCATGGAGATCGGGATGCTAACGGGGCTGTAGAAAAACTATTTTCGAGAGCGATATTTCTTTCACATTCAAAAGCCATCGATATTCAGTAGTCACAGCCAACCTGAAAAATTCAAAACAGCCAGAAATAAATAAAGCACGATATAACGCATATTCGACCTCTATTTCCTGTTGTTTTCCTTGATTACCTGATCAGAGGTATCAATTTTTCAATATTGTGTACCGAAGCAAATAATTACCCTTGAGCCTGTACCTTCTTTTTACCCCGCAGCCAGTGACGCCCGCTATTCTTCCTAGGTGATCATTGTGGTGCGGTTTGGCTCCGCGATGCTCGACGTCCCTTTGCCGCATCTGCCGCCGTACTGCACATGCTCGGTTTGAGCGCTCCCTCATGCTGAAACCTTCGTCCTCTGTGCGCGTATTTTTGTACAACCAGCCCATGGATATGCGCAAGTCCATCGACGGGCTGGCTCTGATCGTGGAACAGCAGCTGGAGCAACGACCATTCGACGGTGATCTGTTTGTGTTCTGTAATCGCCAACGTGACAAGATCAAGCTGCTGTATTGGGAGCGCAATGGCTTTGTGCTCTGGTACAAGCGTCTGGAGATAAAACCACTATTCGCCTCAATTTTGCGCAAAAATCGCTCACACCAGTCTTTCCCTCGCGACGAACGTCTAAGCCCGACAGGTTCCTAGTGCTTGCTCACACGGTGGTAATGAGATGCCTGTTTTTGCCCCTGACGAGCACGGCCAAGTGACTGTTGCTGTTGTTGTATATCGGCCAGCAGGGTTTTTTCTGTTTGCAGCAGTTGCTGCAAAAAGGCTTCCTGCTCTCCGGTGATACGGATCAGCGAATTGATCTGGGTAAACCAGTCTCGCAGCAGGCGGTCTCGTGTTTCCAGGCGTGGCTGTACACCGTCGCGCACACCTTGTCGAATCAGTGACTGGATTTCCAGTGACAGCCCCTTGATCTGTTCGAACTGCTGTTCGAGGGTGAGTTCTCGCGGTTGCGGCTGTTTTGGCCGCTTGTTTGCTGGCTGCGCGGGCATTGTCATATCACAATCAACTCTGCCTTGAGTGCCCCGGCCTGTTTCATGGCTTCGAGAATGGCCATCAAATCCCCTGGTGCTGCGCCGATTTCGTTCACGGCCTTGATGATGTCGTCGAGCGTGACGCCTGGGCCGAAACGGAACATCCGGTTGTCGCCACCCTGTTCAATATTGATGTTGGTTTGCGGTACGACCACGGTATCACCATCGGCCAGTGCGTTGGGTTGTGTGACGTTGTAGTCTTCCTGAATTGTGACGGTCATGCTGCCATGGGTCACGGCGACGGGTTCTATGCGGACGTGCTGCCCCATCACTATGGTGCCGGTGCGGGAGTTGATGATCACTTTGGCGCGCTCATCGCCGGTTTCGATTTCAAGGTTTTCGATAATCGACAGGTAGGCTACGCGCTGACTGGTGTCGCGGGGGGCGCTGACCCGGATGGAGGTGGCATCAAGCGCTTCGGCAGTGCCTGGCCCCAGCAGGTCGTTGATTTTGTCGACCATATAGCGGGCGGTGGTAAAATCCGGTTGGTCGAGGTTAAACACCAGGCTGTCGCCACGGGCAAAATTGGTGGGAACCGCTTGCTCTACCGATGCGCCATTGGGAATACGGCCAACGCTGGGTACGTTAATGGTAATGCGCGAACCGTCATTGCCGTCTACACCCAGTCCGCCTACCACCAGGTTACCCTGAGCGATGGCATAGACATTGCCGTCCGCGCCTTTCAGCGGCGTAAACAGTAACTGGCCACCCCGCAGGCTTTTGGCATTACCCAAGGATGCGACGGTGACGTCTACCCGCTGGCCCGGTTTGGAGAAAGCGGGCAGATCGGCGGTTACCGATACTGCTGCGACGTTCTTGAGTTTCGGGTCGGTGCCGCCCGGCAGGGTGATGCCGAATTCCGCCATCATGTTGCGAAAGGTCTGGGTGGTAAAAGGGGCTTTGTCGCCGCTGCCATCCAGTCCTACCACCAGACCGTATCCCACCAGTTGGTTGCTGCGGATACCGGCAATACTGGTGATGTCTTTGATCCGCTCGGCCTGAACCGTCGTACTCAGCAGCAGGGCTATAGTCGCCAGCGCCAGCCATGGCCAGCGGCAACGTTTATGCGGCCGGATTGTTCGTGTATTCATGCTGACTCCTTGCTGCCGGATGCCCACGCCGCTGGCGTCGGTCAGCCACAGCGGAACTGTTCGGTTTGTTGCAGCAGGCCATTGGCATGACCGACTACGTCTTCGGAGAAGTGGCGAATGTCTCTTAATCCTTCGCTGCCTCGGGAGACCTGGGTCACGACCCGTTCCAGGCTGCTGACGTTTTCGCGGGTGGTATTGGCAATTTCTTCGATGCTGACGGCTTGCTGCTGATTACGCTCGTTGACCTGGTCGAACAGCTGACTGATGCGGGTCATTGCTGCGGCAGCTTCATCGCCCAGCGCTCGTGACTGGGTCACCTGGGTTTGCCCCTGCGACATGGAGGTCAGTAGCTGTTTCAGTTGCACCTGCATTTCTTGAATAATCTGGTTGATGGAGCCCGTCGCATTGACGGTTTTTTCTGCCAGCGCCCGCACTTCGTCGGCCACTACTGAAAAACCACGCCCGGCTTCACCGGCTCGCGCCGATTCAATCGCGGCATTCAGCGCCAGCAGGTTGGTTTGTTCTGCCAGGCCACCAATCATTGCGGTAACGCCATCAACCCGGTTCGACGAGGTACTGAGGCCATCGAGCTGGGATTGCAAATCATCAAACATATGTGACAGCTGTTCCATGGAACTGAGGGCGTTGTTGATCACGGTGCCTCCCTGGCGACTGGCTTGCTGGGCATCGGATGACAGGTGGTTGGTTTCGTCCAGGGCCTGGGCCATCTCGATCACGGTTTTGCTGACTTCCTGAATAGCACTGGATACCCGCAAGGTTTGCTGTTCGGTGTTGGCGCTGTCGTCTGTCTGGACCGACAGGGTCTTGTTCAGCTCGGCTGCTTGTTTTTGTAATGTCTTGCTGCTGACCTTGACCTGGGAGAGCACGTGCCCCAGCCGTTCGGTCAACTGATTGACGGAGCGTCCGAGGCGATCGAAATCGTCGTTGCTGCCGGTATTTTCTGGCATTTTGCGGGTCAGGTCGCCAGCCGCTATCCGTTCCAGTGTCTGCGCAGTACGGCTTAACGTGCCGATGGCTTTTCTGGAGGTCAGTAGCAATATCAGGATGCTGATCGCGGCAACGGCCAGTCCGGTAACCAGAATGGTGATCCGGGCGCTGTCGACGGTGGTAGCGGCCTCTGCGCGGGCGGTATCCAGAGTGGCCATCAATTGTTGTTGCTGTTGCTGCAGTAATTGCTGTAGCTCGCTGAGTGAAGCGGATTCGGTAGCGCGGTTCTGGTTGTAGCTGTCGATCAGGCTGACCAGGGTGTCCAGCTCGGTCTGGATCGTATTGAGGTGCTGTTCAAAGACTTCGGTGAGATTCATTTCTGCGACAAAAGCAACATAATCTGCCAGCGCGGTTGTCGCCGCCTCAATGGCCGCTGGCGTGCGCTGTTCCACCATATCGTTGATGCTGTCGACCATCAGCCGGTAAGCCTTGCGCATGTTGTAAAACTGGGCTTTGTTTAATGCTTCCAGTGCCTGTGTCAATTCACCCCGCTGGCCGGAGTTGACGTCTGAACCCATCTGTTGGCTATTTTGGTGTTCTTGTTTAAAAGCCCGACTCCAGCTGCTGAAGCTGTCGGTGATGGGTTGGGATAACGATAGATTTGCCTGCCGTAATTCACTCAATAGCTGTTGTTCCTGACGATGCAGCCCGGCCGCCAGCACCTGGTCGTTGCTCATCTGGCTGGATTCGGCAATACCGGCGTACAGTTGGCTCAGTTGTAACAACTGGCCATTTAACCGGGTGACCTGTTCAAACGCACGCGCCTGGCCACTGAACGCCGACAATGCGGCAGATATCAGTAACCCAAAGCCGATAGCCATGATCAGACCGACGACAATCAGGCTCTGACGGAACCCGGTCAACTTGCTTATCATATCCCCACCCCTTGATGATCTGTCTGCGGAACGTTTTTATCGCAGCATGTAATTACCTTAATAACCTTCATAACCTTAGCCGTGTTTTTATCATTTGCCCTGATTCTGCTTCGGGCACGACGAGCTATTGGGCTGTCAAAACAGCGAGCGTTGCGGTTTTCAGGTTCAGGCCGACCTTCCCTGGTCGCCCGGATAGATGTCACAAGGGCCACCAGGGCGAGGTCAGAATACGATCGACCAATCCTTGTTTGGTGCTGTTATTGAGGTTGCCACGCCCGCCAAACGAGATACGCGCATCGGCGACCTTGCTGCTGGCGACGGTGTTGTTCGGGGTTATGTCTTGCGGACGAATCAGGCCAATAATGCGGATGTACTCGTCCCCCTCACTCAGGGTCAGCCACTTTTCTCCGCGTATCCTGAGAATGCCGTTCGGCAGTACTTCGGCCACCGAGACGCTGATTTCGCCGCTCAGGCTATTGGAGCGGTCGGCCTCCCCTTTGCCTTTAAATTGTTTGTCGCTGTTGGTTTCTACCCCGAGGTTGAGGTTCTGCAATCCCGGCGTGGTGCCCAGAATCGTGCCGGCACCAACGCTGTTAGCCGACGATTTGTCGGCCTTGGTTTCTGCGGACTTGCTCGACTGGTACTGCTCGTCAAAAATCACCGTGATGATGTCGCCGACCCGCCGCGCCTGCTGGTCGCTGTACAGCCCCATGCTGTAGCGAGGCTGGTACAACGAGCCGGTAGCCTGTAGCGGTGGTTGCAAACTCTGGGCAGATACCGGGGCAAAATCCGGGTCGCCGGGGAAGACATCACGTTCCATCGGTACCGACGTACAACCACTGGCAAACATGGCAAGCGATAGCGATAACGAGAGAAACAGGCCAGATACTCGCAGTCCGAACACTCGGGTGTATTCAAGAGGGAGCTTGTGAGTCATCACTTTTATACCCCTCACCTAGACGTTCTGGGTCAGGAACTGCAGCATCTGATCCGCTGCCGAGACCACTTTGGAGTTCATTTCGTAGGAGCGTTGGACGGTAATCATTTTCACCAGCTCCTCCACAACTTCGACGTTGGAATTTTCCAGCGCACCTTGCTGAATCGCACCAAACCCCGCTTCATTGGGAATACCGCCTTGCGGTGCACCGCTGGCGGCGGTTTCCTGGAACAAGTTGCCGCCCATCGCCTGCAAGCCCGCCGGGTTGATAAAGTCCATGGTTTCAATCTGGCCGAGATCAATCGGCGTTGGATCCCCCGTCAGGGTGGCTTGCACAATGCCGTCGGTACTCACGGTGACGGTGCTGGCCTGATCGGGAATCGATATCTGTGGCTCCAGCGCGTAGCCGTTCACATTCACCACGGTGCCTTCATCATTGATATGAAACGTGCCATCGCGGGTATAGCCGATGCTGCCATCCGGCATCGCGATCTGGAAAAAGCCACGACCGTTAATGGCCATATCCAGCGGCTGATCGGTCAGCTGTAATGACCCGGTGGTGAAAATTTTCTGTGTCCCGGCGGTACGTACCCCGGTGCCCAACTGCAAGCCTGACGGCAAACGGCTGTCGGCTGAGGAGTTGGCACCAGGCTGACGTTCGATCTGATACAGCAAATCTTCGAACACTGGCCGATCTTTCTTGAAGCCGGTGGTCGCGACGTTGGCCAGGTTGTTGGAAACGGTGGTCAGTGCCAAGTCCTGTGCTTCCAGACCAGTCTTGCTGACCCAAAGTGCATTCATCATAGTGGTTAACCCTTATTGTCTGCCGCGCTTACTGGTTGCCCAGCAACTGTGTTGTACTGGCCGAATTTTCATCCACCCGCTTCATCAGTTTCACCTGCATTTCGTACTGCCGATTCAGCGCAATCAGACTGGTCAGTTCGCTGACGGCATTGACGTTGCTGCCTTCGAGAAAGCCATTGACCAGAGTGATATTGGCATCACCCTGTGCTGGGGGAGTATTGGGGTCGCGGAAGCGGAATAAGCCGTCCTCGCCTTTTTCCAGCAATTGGGCATCGGGGTTCACCAGCTTCAGTTGCACCGGCTCGGCAATACCGACCGGCTGTTCTCCAGCGGGCTGGATACTGACGATACCGGCACGACTGACTTCGATGCTGGTGAATTCCGGCAAGGTCACCGGGCCGCCATCACCGAGCAGTTGCAGGCCGGTGCCGGTCATCAGACGACCGTCGGAATCAACACTGAGATCGCCAGAGCGGGTATAGGCTTCCTGACCATCCGGGCCAACCACGGCAAACCAGCCCTCGCCCTCGATAGACACGTCCATGCTGCGACCGGTTTGTTGTAACGGTCCCTGACGAAAGTCACTGGCTGGCCGTTCTGTCAGGGCATACGCCCGTGATGGAAAATGCTCACCAAACACGCCCATGGCGCGGCTTTGAGTAAAGTCGGAACGAAACCCGGTGGTGCTGGCGTTGGCCAGGTTGTTGGCATGGGCCGACTGACCCAGCGTATTCTGGCGGGCGCCGGACATAGCGATATAAAGTGCCCGATCCATAATGTCCTCCCGGTGCTCCGATCAGCGGAGACCTTGTTCATGTGTGCCGCTGTGTTCAGGACGGCGTAATAACAAGAACAAAGCACGGCTTGTGCCAATAAAAAAAATTACTTTAATATCAATTGGTTAAAAAAAATATCGGCAGTAGTTATCTGACACAGTCAAAAAAACGGCAGCTGTTTGCCGCCCGTCGGCGAAGGGTTTAAAGATAATCAGGGAAGGGTTTGCAGATGATCAGGAAAGACGTGCCATGGTGCCCGCCGCATTCATACCTGCGGCGTTTATCAATACGCCATGCGGTGTCAGGGCAAGATCAGTTATCCAGCATTTTTTGCCAGAACAAGGCATGACCGGCTTCCGGATCGAGTTCGTAGCCAGCAAAGCCGTATTTCAGATACGCCTGTTGCGCTACATGATTGTTGGAAAGTACTTCCAGCGTCACCTTGCAGCAGCCCAGTAAACGGGCCTTGTGCTCTGCCGCTGCCAGTAATTGCTGGCTCAGCCCCAAGCCGCGAAAATCCGCATTAACAGCCAGGTCGTGAATGTTCAGCAAGGGTTGCGCCTTGAAGGTCGAAAAGCCTTCAAAAGCGTTGAGCAGCCCGGCGGGCTGATCATTGACATAGGCTATCCAGCTGTGGGCATAAGGCAGCGTGGCCAGGCGTGCCACCAGAGAGGCACGGCATGCCAGCGGCAAAGGTTCGCCGCCGCCCATTGGATCCGTTGCATACGCATTGAGTAACGCGACCAGATCAGCCGCGTGGCGGGGGTTCAGAAAGTCGACAGCAACGATATCGATTGCAGCGTGTACCTCGGTCATTATCCGGCTCCTGTAAACAAGCCGCATAGCCTAACACAGCGCTTTCGCGACGAGATAGGGTGTGCCATACCTCGTATCTCTAGCAGGCCGTTGAAATTCTTATTCACTTCGCCGACAGAAGCTTTTCAACCCGATAATTCACGCTTATCTGGTTGTTTTCTGAGTGATTTTTCCGCCGGAAACAGGATTCTCCACCCCGTTTCCGTTCATCAGACGGATTGACCCTGTAACTTTGCCATTCGCACCAGGTTGTAAGCCATCATGGTCATCTCAAGAACGCTGTTGACCTTCGCCAGCCCCTTCACAAACCCCCTGGTGTCGTAGTTTTTATCCGCGCCTACGGTTTTACGATGAGCCCCCGGCAGTGCTTTCAGAAGCGTTAGGGCAACTTCAGGAATAAAATCAACAGCCTGCTAGAGCACCCTCAATCTCATCTATTCCTTTATTCGTTAGTAGTTTCATACTCGGAAATATAACGCCGCCATAAACCGCGCGGCTTTATCGCGTCGGCCTGCCTTGCCTTGTTATGGGTGTTTTGGCAGAATATACCAATATTTGGTACAGGAGGCACCCCATGGCTAGAAACACCAGTATTACACTTGGCCCCCACTTTGACGAGTTTATAGCCACACAGGTTGAAAATGGCCGCTACGGCTCGGCGAGCGAGGTGGTGCGTGCCGGGCTGCGCCTGCTTGAAGAAACGGAAAGCAAGCTTGAAAGGCTCCGGCGCCTGTTGGATGAAGGCGAGCAAAGCGGTATAGCGGACTACTCCCTTGAAAACGTTATTGCTGAGCTAGATAACGAAGCCCACTAATGCGCTCATACCTACTCACCGCCGCCGCTCGAAAAGACCTTATTGATATTGGCCGCTTTACCGCTGAAAAATGGGGAAAGCGGCAACGCGACAAATACCTCAAGCAGCTTGATGATGCCTTCAAGCTGCTTGCTCGCCAACCTGAAATAGGCCGCGATGCGGATGACATAAAGGCCGGGTACAAAAAGTTCAGTCAGGGCAGCCATATCATCTTTTACCGAGCTGGCATGGAATCCAAGATCGTTGTGATTCGAATCCTCCACAACAGTATGGATGTGGATCAGCACCTCTAAATGTCACGCAATTTTCTGAACAAGCCAAGGGCGTGTTCTCCATGTTCGATAGCCATATCTAGAAACTCTCGATAATACTGTTCGTTTAGAATATTTTCTGAAATGGTATCGCGCTCTTTATTCGGAGTAAGCCTACCCATCAGCGGTAATTGTGCTATTTTATTTGGTCTTAACATACGAACCCAAGGCCCCATAGACTGCATAACCATGCCGAAGACATCAAATTGCTGCTTGTAGCCAAGGTACAGATCTTTATCGCCTTCTTCCATAACTTCAAACCATGCTGGCATGAATGGTTCAGAGTAAGTCATTAGGCCATCAAGTTTCTCAGCTACGGTGTGAGTAAAATGAGTTTCATACCATGACTCAAAAAACTGTGATTGAAAATCGGGCCAAGTTAACAATTCAATATTTGTTAAATCTGCTGAAGAAAAGGCCCCAGACTGAAAGCCAGTTTTGGCAACGATATAGCCAGCATTAACCCCTAGATCAGAAACTACTGTTCTGAAGCTGTGGACTACATGCTGCGGAATATTATTCTCCAGTTTTTACACTCTACGGCGATAGAATATTTTCTTCCTTTTATTACCTCTTCTGCATAGACATCTAGTTCTACGTCACCACGTACGGTTTCAATCTTTTTTTCTAATTCTACATTAAAGCCACACTGCTCAGCACTAGTGCGACCTGATTTTGGAGATCCTGCCATGAATCTGGCTCTTTGCTCGTAATCATGATTGAAACCTAACGCCTAAAAAAGCCGCGCATTTATGCGTCGGCTTGCTTTACTTGTTAGCACTTTTTACGATGCCAAAGCACGAAGAACAACACCAGGCTCTTTGGCGACAACATTTAGCAAAACCAATGCAGGCCCGTGAGGAGTACGATCACCTCGCTCCCAGTGACGGAGCGTACTCACACTGATGCCAAACGCAGATGCGAATTCATTTTGAGACATACCTACCTTTGCCCTAATTTTTTTTACATCCACTGGGCCGAACTCGTGAACGATTGCCTTTTTAACTTTACCCTCAGAAAATTCAATTGCTTCGGATAGGCCCTGTTTAATACTTGAGAAAGCACTAGTCATTTGAACCACCATAATGTTTGAGTAATAGTTGAGTTAATTTAGCAAGCCCATTGCGTTCGGCTTTGCTGATATTAGCCTTTTCGCCCTTACCAAAAACCGATAATAGAAAGAGAGGAACCGCTCCATTGTGATAATAATAAATCACCCTGACTCCACCGCTTTTCCCTCTTCCCTGAGCAGACCAGCGAAGCTTCCTGATTCCGCCTGTTCCCTGCATAAGATCACCGGATTGAGGGTGAGAAGCTAAGTAGTTGATAATACTTACCTTTTCATCAGGTTTGAGCAAGCCATCGGCTCGTTTCTGGAATTCTGGGAGTTCAACAATTGTCTGGATGGATACAAGTGTAATCCATTGGATCACACCTCGTCAATGCGTGGGTTTTGAGTGCTAACGCCCGGCTAACCGCGCAAATGTTAAATGGCGGCTTTTTTGCGTTTCTTTGCAAAAAAGGTGACAGCGAATATTTGTCCGTTTTAGCCGTTTGTTATGTGATAAATTCATGATAAAACCACTGATCAGATAACAATAAGATTGTAAGCCAAATAAAAATAAAAATGATAGCTGCAATATAACTTGTTGGTCTTTCTGTAGATTGTAGAGCTTTTATTTGGGCCGCCTCAATTATTTCAGGTGGTGTTAAATGAATTATGAGCGCTAAACCAAGTGGGACAATAATAATGTCATCGAGCAAACCAAATATTGGTATGAAATCGGGAATTAAATCAATTGGACTTAATGCATAAGCAACAACAAGAATAGCGATTATTTTAATATGCATTGAAAGTTTAGGATCACGAGATGCAAAATATACGGTAAGCGTCTGCTTTTTTAGCTCATTAGCTTTTTGCTTCAAAACTTCAAATATCATAATTGCGATCTACCTAATCTCACATAACGCCTGCCATAACCGGAGACAAAAAGTGGAGCGCAGCGTAGCTTTTTGGCGTCCGAGTTTATGGCTTTGTTATGCCTTTTCATGACATTGGCTGCCTAATGATGGTTTTCCATTTCTCTGGCGCAGCTCGCCTAATATCACTCAAATATATCTCGTGATGTTTGCCTCTTCTCTGGCTTTTATTCTCCTCAATAAATGAGTGAACTTTTTCTATCGTTGGCCCTTCCTCTGAGAAAGGGCCTATATGCATTATTTGTGCAGCCTTACCTTCCTCAAAAGATTCAAACCTTACCAACGGTAGAGATACCGGGTTTTTCTTGGTTTTCACTTGCTCTATTGCCTTTTCAACCAACTCTTCTGTAACAAGTTCTGGCTGCATGATCATAAGCGTCCATTTCCAGCCATCTTTATTATCGACACTGAAAGATGACATATCATCAGCCCACCAGAGTCCTTCTAGTGGCAGCACGCCATAATCAATGCCTAGTTCGCCCTTCTTAATCATGAATTTCAATGTATATGAAAGTGGATACAAGACCTCAATTGCATCTTGAAATGATTGTGCAGTGTTTGGGTCTCCTTCTCCATCGACCATGAGATAGTTCCATGTTGGCACGTCCACCATCTCAACCTTCTTAGCTGATGGCTTATAGAGGTGCTTGAATTCTTTTTTGTAGTCTATTTTTTCCATCGAACTTTCTCTTTTGAGGCATAACGCCCGGCTCACCGAGCAAATTTTGATGGCGGCTTTTGTGCGTTTTTTTGCACAAAAGGTGACAGTAAAATTTGTCCGGTGGAGCCGCTTGTTAAGTGCCAATAATAAATATAACTGAATACCCAATAATAATAACCATAGATTTTGTTTGGCCGATAACTCGTGACAAATGTCTAAGGGGTACCCTGTATGTCAACCTAAGCCTGAGCCAGTGGATTTTAAGATAACATCTAAATCAGGGCGCTCAGGAGAATCACCATGCCAAAACCTGCTACCACTGCTAATCCCAAAGTTGAACCCAGTCCCGCACTGGAAAAGCGGGTGCGCAGAGCCTTCAGTACCGAATACAAGTTATCCATCATCCAGCAAGCCGAGGCCTGCCAGCATGGTGAGTTAGGGGAACTGCTGCGCCGTGAAAAATTGTATTCCAATCAACTGTCTCAATGGCGTCGGGAACGGGCTGAACAAGGGCTGGAGGGTCTGAAAAAATCCGCCCCAGGTCCCGCGCCGAAGAAGACCGCTGAGCAAAAACGTATCGAACAGCTCGAAAAAGAGAACGAGCGGCTACGCAAGCAGATCGAGATTCAGAATGGCTGCCTGACGCTCCAAAAAAAAGCCTTGGATCTGCTGGACATGCTCGACGAGGACGCGTCATGAATCAGTTGCTGCAGGCACCATTACCCTCCGGTATTTCTGAACGCCTTGCTTGTCACGTGCTGGATATTTGTCGTAATACCTTTCGTGCCATACGCGCCCGTTATCATTTTTGCGGGCCGGTGAACCCACACCGACGAAAGCGCAAGGATACCCAACAGCCACGGGCCCTGAGTGTCGAAGAGCGTACTCAGGCAAAAGCGGTATTGAGCAGCACTGAGTATCAGGATCAACCACCGGCGCAGGTGTATTACAGCCTGCTGCAACAAGGCACCTACCTGTGCTCCATCAGCACGATGCACCGACTGCTGCGAGTCGATGGACTCAACGGCGAACGCCGTCTTCAGCGTCCGCGCCAGTCGCATGCCATTCCACGGCTGAAGGCGACCGCGCCCAATCAAGTCTGGACCTGGGACATTGCCAAGCTGCCGACCAGGAAGCGCGGTGAATACCTGTCCTTGTACGTGGTCATGGATCTGTTCAGCCGTTACATTGTGGCCTGGATGCTGTCACGCAAGGAAAACAGTGCGCTGTCCAGCCAGCTGATCATGGAAGCGCATGAACGTTATGACATACAACCCGGTACGCTCACGCTGCATCAGGATCGTGGCACCCCCATGACCGCCCACTGCTATCTGGATTTGCTGGGTGAGTTGACGATGACGGCCAGTCATAGCCGCCCCCGAGTGAGCAACGACAACGCGATGAGTGAAGCACAGTTCAAGACCCTGAAATATCAGCCGGACTACCCGGGCCGCTTCGACAGCTACGACCATGCGGTACATTGGAATGAGGACTATGTCCGCTGGTACAACCATGATCACCACCATAGCAGCCTGGCCGGTTTTACGCCCCATCAGGTGTTTAGCGGGGAATACCTTGAAATCGCTCACCTCCGGCAAGCGGCACTGGACGAGATGTACGCTCAGCACCCGGAGCGCTTCAGTAAAGGTCGTCCAAACGTACCGCTACCACCGGCCGAAGTCTGCATCAATCCGGTGCCAGAGGATGCTGATCAGGAGACAATCGAAAAAGGCGTGAACTTCCCAACGTTGCCACGGGCGATTACAAAAGCAATGTAATGTTTAAAAAACTGGCTCAAATGACGTTGACACGTTCCGGGTAGCTTGTCCTTACGTTTTTTATGATTCTGAAGTACAGGCCAACATAGCTGGCTTCACAGCTGAGTTCATATTATCCAAAATGGTTTGCTGACTTATTTCTATCAATTGACCTAGAAAATCCAAAACTGCTGCATTTTTCTTTAACTCCGTCTGCTCACCTATATCTAATCCCGATAAGCCGCCGCCGTGTATCACTACCGTATTCACCCTCTGTCCAAACTCAGTTTGATAAAACATCACGTTCTCGGCAATCAACTCACTTGGCACCTGTTTTAGTAATGCCTCGAAAATAGGTTTTTCTAACGCGGAATGAACATTCCGCATTATACATTCGCGTTCAGAATGCCCCCATTCTGTCTTCTTTTTTATGGTAGGCATCAAGGCGCGCCCCTCTGTACTGGCAATAATTTGGTGAATATCTATCTGCCTATACAGCTCCACCAACATACTCCTTTTCACTACTGAAGATGCTCTATCTTCATATGCGTTAGCTACACTATTCACTAAAATAAAAGCAACAAACCATGTATTTTTTTTCATTTATTAATCTCCAGTCTTCTTAATATCACTTTCAATCCGCTTACCACTTAACGCCGCCAACACAGATTCGAGCTTGCGAGCATCCTAGTGCTTGGCCTTGTTAGCAGTAAATTTCAGGCGCAATACTTGCTGCCCTGTTGGCTCATGGAGCTTTTCTTCTAATTGCTCAAAGCCATATTTTGAATAGAAGTTACGACCTATACTATTTACTTTAAATACCTCAACTTCAAGATTACCATGGATTTCTTGGGCTTTATCCATTAAGGCCTTGCCAATACCTTGACCATGACAATTGGGTTGAAGAAAAATTGCCCCAACTTCGTTGCCCATAAGTGCAATAAAGCCTTTAATCTCACCTCCAAGTTCGGCGACCCATGTATCTGTATTAGGCATATATATTTCAGCTACGTTTGTCCGCTCTTGAGCAATAAACTCATCGGTCATGAATGGATGAGCTAATCGTGTTGCCACCTCCCATGAATTAAGTACGCCCTCTAAATCTGAAACCTTATACTGACGAATGTGTGATTTCATCGTTTAACTCTCTGTGTATGAATTGATAACGGCTATTCTAATGAGTAGCGATCAATGCAGATTGAATAAAAACGACAATTTTCAATCAAATTCGAAATTACCATAGATGTCTATGGTGAGATCTCGGTCCAGTGCGTAATTAGCAGGTGTTTTGCCAATAGAACTTTTAAGGTGGCGAATAAAATGGGACTGGTCTGAAAAACCGAATTTGTTAGCAACATCAGTCCAATTGATGTCTTCTTTATTAAGCTGATACAAATCGTTAAGTATTTCTTCTAGGTGAATCATGGATTGAATTTGCTTCATGGATAGGCCTGTTACTCTTGCAAAGCTTCGCTCAATAGTACGCTGTGAACGATGTAACTTTCCTCCGATTTCAGATATAGCTGTATCGCCAACTAATAACATAATCTGACGAACTAAATGACTGTGCTTGTCTTCGTGAGAGTCCGATAACCAGGGCAAGAGCACTTCGTCCAGAATATTGCATACTTGTTTCTTTTGTTCCGCAGCATTAATTAAAAGCTGATCTAGATTAAATGTCCTAGAGCCAATGAGATGATTCACATCAATCATCTCAACCTTATCCAACTTTGAACTAAAGTTATTGATTTTTAAAGAATAGAGCGCCCCAATTTTAAATTTGACTCCAACAATCTTGAAAGGAGCCGAGTGATCCATCGTAAATGTTTTTAGGTGAGGGAATATCCAATGACTTCCACTAACATTTTGAGCTTTAGCGCTATGCGTATACTCATATTTACTATTCAAATTCGAAACAATTAAATGAGAAGAAGGATCTGGATTCAGTTTGGGATAGCTAAAGCTCTGATCATGTAATTCTTTTTCTAAAAACCAGTAGCACTCAACATATTTCGCTACATCCTCCATTTTCGGTGATAGCTTCCAGCTTTTCATTCAAACTCTCTTCCTCGTTGCTGACTATGCGGATGACTGCTAACGCCGCGCTCTGCGGCAAATTTGGAGCGCAGCGGAAAATTTGTCCGACAGCAGCGCCTTGTTAGGGCTGCCGAAATGATATGTTAGGGATATCACTTCTTTCTCCTGTTTTTCTTACGGGATTGTTTTGCAATTTTATTCTTATTCTTTCTTTTGCTGTTCTTGCTTTTAGTACTGATATTTTTTTTAGAGTTATTCTTTCGGCCAAATATCCCCTCTCTAGCATCCATTAGGATCGGCCTTGTTACATCTATTTTTACCTTTTCACCGGATTTCTCTGATAGATATATTTCGTCAAAAATGTCTGAGTAATCTGGAGAAAGAAAGATTAGATCCGCATCTTTTTCAATAACATCTTTAAGCCCACCATGTTTTAGTCCAAATCCAACATATTCCAATTCATCTGTGCCAAAAAGCTTGCCATGAAGCTGAATCCTTTCGTTCAAATATGTAACCAAGTGCTCTTCTTTTAACTCTAGATGCTTATATCCTTGAACTAATGACTCCAGATCAAACTGATTTATCACCCATGGATAAGGAGCCTCAGCGCTTTTTTCCAATAATAAGTTTAGGTTTGTTGCTAACGGGCCGTAATCGTCCCTTGTTAAACAGATGGAAAAAACATTGTCAAAATCATCAGGGTTGAGAGTTAACACAAGATTCGAGTCACCATCATAGAGGCTGACCTCGCTCCCTTTCGCTAATTGTCCCCTTATTCTCTCTGCTTGCTCAAACCCTTTCTGGATGCCTCTATTGCTGCGGAAGTGCCGTTTTATCCTCGTGTACGACTTCTCAGGATCTCTAAAGGGCTCTATTGGTGGAGATGCCTTAGCTTCTACTAAAAAAAGGTTTCTACCACTCACGATTATGGAGTCATGTTCGTGATGTAAATTCGCTGTTTCGTATAATCCGCTGTAAGCTATAGCCTCTTCTTTTAATAAGTCGAGAAAAAGACCCTCACCACTTTTCTCCAAAAGCATATCTCTGTGATGCAGAAATCTATCTCGCTTTTCGCTATTTAGGACAATCGTTTCAAGCTGATTTAAAAGCGAAGTGAATAGAGCATTTATAGATGGACAAAAGTAGTTGCTATCATTTGATTCTATAATCGGTCTTGATTCAGCAGGGTTTTCCTCTGTTATATAGGTAAATTCAATTCCCGCGCCTCGTTTTAAAGAGAAATAAGTTAAAAACTTTTCTATTTCCTCTTGGCTGTGATCTAGTTCGTCAGTTTTAAATGAAAACAGATTATTCATGTGCTCTAAGAATCTAGGTATAAAGCTAGAATATTCTGACTTGGCTGTTTCTTCTTTTAGACGTTGCTCACTCCAGCCTTCACTAGCTGCTGCATCAAGAAGCCCCAACCTAAGCTCCTTTTCCTTTTCAGCGTCCAGGTATAATTGATCCAGTTTATTTTGTTGGAGTTTGGCTATTAAGTTGCAAATATCAAGACAACTGGATATCGATAAGCCAATATGATCAGTTATATCCTGATCAAAACGTAATAAACCTTCATTGATGCGATTTGCAACTTGCTCAACTGACGCCATCAGAGATGTATTGAAATAGTGTAGGAATGCTGGCATAGCAACCTCTCTACACCTGTGCCACTCCTCCGAGAGGTCGTCCTTTTCTTCTTCAGAAGGCCAGAAGATTAAAGCATATAGTTGAAATACTTCGTTCAAACTGTCTATTAATTTGGAGGTGGACTTTTCATCGAGTGTTTGTGGTTCGCACGGTTCTTCTGTCTGCTGCATTATTCCCATCAGATAGAAGCACTGCTTAGCTGGGGATACAAGCCTTGAGTTTTCTTGGTCAGGAAAGGAATGTTTGCGTAACTCCATTGCAACAGTATTAAGAAGAGAAGAGGTCGAAAATCTCTTAACTAAGCCCTTTAGCTCTTCGATTTTCTCAATTAATTCTGTGTGGAGCTTTTCTTCCATCTGTGCTTCCTTGTTGCCCTAACGCCTCAAGAACCGGTGGCGTTTTCGCCATCCGAGTTGCTTGACTTGTTAGTTTGCTCTTGCGCTGTAGGACTATCTTTTTCATCAAGTTCTATTGAGGAATAACCATATTGCGCAGCTTGAAATAGTGAGAACAATACAGCAACGAAACCAAGCGCTTTTACAGTGGGCCGCTCAAGAAAAGTGTTAACTTTATTTCCCCAGTTCTTGTTGTGAACTATCACCTTATTTCGTTGAAGAAGGTAGTACATATGTTGAAACCAGTAGGCTTTGCACATGGTTGATTTGTGAAGCTTCACATACTCTTTAGCTGCAAAAGCATCAACTTCTTCTTTACCAGATAAACCATCACGGTGCTCGCCATCATTTAGCTTCATGAAACTAGCCATTCGAGGATGCTCTACACAGTTCTTCCCATAAATGGACAATATAAGTGAAGATAAATTAAATTTCTTAGAGTCTGGAATTCTTTTGCCGTCCTCACCAGAAAGAACTTTGTAGCGATGGATTAAAGCTTCAAATCCATAGTTAATATTGGACATATTCCAGTGCAGCCAAAACCCACCATCGTTTTCTGAAAGAAAGGAGAAAAACTGAGCTAGCATCTCCTTTTCTAAATCATCGTAATGCTCGTGGATATCCTCGCGTGGGATCTTATTCACTTCAGCAATCAAGTGGATAGAAAAGCTGTGCATGGTAGAGCTACCGACATGAAGCACGGCGATAGAGGTTATACGTGGAGAATAATTCTCATTATTATCATTCAAGTTCTGACACGAGTAATGAACAATAAAAAGACTTTTCTCGTTTTCATGCAGTTTTTTTAATGTCTCTTTAGCGTTCAATTAAAAATCCATATTCTGATTGCAAACTAACGCTCGGTTCAGCGGTGAGCGCAGCGAATCCGCTGCAACCGCTTGTTAAACATCGAACTGGCCCTGCGGGTTACTATAAGGCCGCACATCACTAGCGTGAACTTCCCTTATATCATCACCTAATAGTAGAAAATTACTGATATTTGGAACCGGTACAATTGAAAGCTGATCTTGTGACGAATTTTCAACTAGCGCCCTTAATTCCATAAGCAATCGACCGAGAGCATTAACGCCAACAAGAGTTTGTTGGTCAACCGGCTTAGCGCCCCAAAAATCATCTTTATTTGAACTCTCTACAATCGGATTCTCTCCCGATTCTTTCAACAGGGCGGAAAATTTTTCATAATTTTGAGCAAGTTTTACCCTTAGACTCCATTTCATAATGACTATACGGGTTTTCTGCCAGTCTTCCCTTGTATCAGCCCTATGTGGTTTTCCAACCATTTTTGCTGTCATAGGGCTACTTTGATGAATAATCTTCTTCTGAATTTCTGGATTATTCGGATAGCGACAGGCCTGATACAGTGCTTCTGTACTACGTATGTAAACGCCATTAACACACAGTGGGTATCCGGGAGCCATATTTGAAAACCCACCCCACTTTTCTGATGTCTTTTTAAATATGGCAGACTTGTCTCGTGTGTAGGTCCGAAAGTTATCCTTCAAGAAATCAGGATCCATACGTTTTCCTTTGCAACAATGGATACCA
This sequence comes from Candidatus Thalassolituus haligoni, assembly GCF_041222825.1. Taxonomy (NCBI): domain Bacteria; kingdom Pseudomonadati; phylum Pseudomonadota; class Gammaproteobacteria; order Oceanospirillales; family Oceanospirillaceae; genus Thalassolituus; species Candidatus Thalassolituus haligoni. The sequence goes on along the minus strand of NZ_CP139482.1, from coordinate 1,753,017 downwards.
TTTACTAAAAGGATGCGATGGGCTAGCAGTGGGATCACCCCACCAGAACGCTAATGGGTTGTTATTTGGGCAATTTCTAAAGCTAAAGACAGTAGAACCAAACCCGAACCCTCGGAATGTTGAGTATCCTAATGGCTTTACAACACCACTATTTTGAGAAGAAACCCCCATAATTTTTAGCCCATATTTAAACATAATTCGCTCATAAGCCTCTCTCCGTGGGCTCGAAAATATTTTATTTTTCACTCCATTTTTTTGTCTATATTTTGGGTCAAAACTTTCATTTCTAAACCAATTGTCATAGCCATCAAGATTGGCTATTGAATCTGTGGGCCAAAAAACCTCAGAATAGTCTTTTCTATACAATCTGTTCTCAAGACGATATTCTTCATAAGATAAAAAGACGAATTTGATATTTTTTCCTGATTCCTCAGCGATCTTTTTCAGCATTCTCTTAGTAGCCCACTGCCCATATGTATACCAACCTATTGTAATTACACATACGCGACATTCATCTGGAGCAATATCAATAATCCAGTCTTGCATGTCTGAGCGAAGCCTATTTCCCGAAAAAATGAAATCGTCTAAATATATAAATTCATCAGATTCTTTCCCTATAAGCTCGCCCACGCTATACCGCTGATTGATAGCCTTAACTAAAACATCGTTTAGCTCATCTTGGCTGCTCCCATTTTTCTGTATGTCAAGTAGAGATACAGACCTCCAATAGTTATCCTTTTCTTCACTATAGACATGGTCATTGTCAATCAAAGAATTAACAAATTGGGTGAAGTCATCGGCGGTGATGTAGTTCCTTTTAAGAATTTTTAGTGTTTCCAATAGGACAATTTCTTGCTCATCTTCATCAAATTGAGCTATCCACCTTTCCACATGCGAAGAATCGTAGGTTCCAAACTCTCCATCTCTATAGCCATCTATAATCTCAGCTATTTTTCTACATTCTTCAACATGCGGCATTTTCACTTCCTGTTTGCTCAGATTAATTTATGTTTAACAGTTTATTAGTGCGCATGCGCGGTTTCTGGGCAAGTCAGTTCCTGGGAAATCACCGTAACTACTTGAATAATAGGAAGTAAAATCCATTTCCAGATCAGTCCATTCTGTGAAAGCGAGCATGCGCATTAACTCCTTTGTGCCTTGCGCATTAATCTGTAAACCTGCGCAACAAATTTCCGTGTATCAATGCCTTAACGATAACAACGTCCGGGAAAGCGCGCAAGGCTTCTGAAAAAGCGCGCATTGATTTGGGCAAACTTTCAATTATACTGGATATGCATACACATCAGATCAAGGAGTGATCAATGACTTCCAGCCCCTTTCTCAATGACATTCGCCGCTTTATGCGCACCCGCGGCTACAGCCTGCGAACCGAGAAAACCTATGTTTACTGGATTCGGTTCTTTATTCGTTACCAAAAGCGGAGACATCCCAAAGAGATGGGGGCTGCTGAGGTGGTGCAGTTTCTGGGGTTTCTGGCGAATGATCGTCATGTCTCGGTCAATACTCAGAAGCTGGCCTTGAATGCGTTGGCGTTTCTCTATAACGCGTATCTGGAATTGCCTCTGGGCGACCTGGGCTTTCAACATGCCAACAAACCTGCCAAATTGCCTGTGGTGATCTCATCGCAGGAGGTCGGACGCATTCTTGCCGAGATGAATAATCGGGATCGGCTGATATTTTCGCTGCTATTTGGCTCCGGTTTGCGCATTTCTGAATGTTTACGGCTGAGAATCAAGGATTTCGATTTTTCTCGGCGAGCACTGACCCACAGCGGCAAAGGAAACAAGGACCGGGTGACAATTCTCTCCTTATCGCTTCAGACTGAAAATGAAGCAGCGATGGCCAGTGCCATAGACATTCAGAAAATTGATAATACTCAGGGTGTTGGCCCCTCGTTGCCAGATGCCCTGGGGAGAAAGTATCCGAATGCCTTCCGTCAACCGGCCTGGATGTTCTTGTTTCCTTCCAGCGGTTGAGTTTGCACCCGGATACCGGAGTGACCTGTCGGCATCATCTGCATCAGGATGTTGAAATTCTTATTCGCTTCGCCGACAGAAGCTTTTTAACCCGAGAAATCACGCTTATCTGGTTGTTTTCTGAGTGATCTTTCCGCTGGAAGCAGGATTCTCCACCCTGTTTCCGGTCTTCAGACGGATTGACCCTGTAACTTTGCCATTCTCACCAGGTTGTAAGCCATCATGGTCATCTCAAGAGCGCTGTTGACCTTCGCCAGTCCTTTCACTTTTAACTGTCGTAAGGGGCCGATGGTCTTGCCCCAGCCGAAGGGTTCTTCGGCCGAAAACTCTTTTGGGAAGCCCAGGCCTGCATCAAAGTGCCATCGACACTGAAATGATCGTTCGACAGGAGCTGTTGTTTTTGGGCCGAGGCAACCACTTCGGCAAATAATTCGGTGCTGACGTTATGGTGGATCAAGCGATCCCGATTGACGCTGAAAGTTGAGTGATCCCGGACCGGATCATCAATGCTCAGGCCGACAAACCAGCGATAGAGCATGTTGTACTGAATCTGCTCGACCAGTTGCCGTTCGCTGCGAATACTGAAGAGGATTTGCAGCAGCAAGGCTCTCAATAAACGCTCCGGAGGAATGGATTCCCGCCCACGCTCGGAATAGATCAGGCTGAGCTTCCAATCGATGTGGGTGAGCGCCTGATCGAACAGGATTTTGATGGATCGTAAAGGGTGATCGTGTGGAACCCGTTCATCCAGTTTGATGGTGGTGAACAGAGGCTCCTGAGTAATGTCAGCACCACGCATGGGAGTCCGGGAATCCATTGAAAAAGAGCATTTTACCGAAGCCAGTAGACATCAGGAATAAAATCAACAGCCTGTTAGGGGACATCTATTTAATCCGGTGCTCACTCTGGGCTAGCGGATGGTGTCGAATCACGAAGCCAACTTGCAGGCCTGACGGGTCAAGTCAAACGTCGGCGACACAGAGTCGAGATCATCCGGCAGCCCCAGCAAGGCGCGGGTTGCCGCCGTTCAGAGCGGTGTTGGCGAATGTGAAAAGGACGCGTCATTTCGCGGCATTCGCCGCCTTGCCCTGATCACCGGCAACACTCGCGCAGAGTCGTGCAGGATTATATATGTCCCCTCTACCTTAATGTCTTGTCACACTGGCGGATCAGATATTCAGGATCGACTGGGTTACCTGATCGGATGTTTCAATGGTTTTGGCGCTGGCCTGGAAGTTACGCTGGGCCACAATCAGCCGCACCAATTGCTCCGACAGGTCAACATTGGACTCTTCCAGTGCTGCCGATTGGATCTGCCCGAGCGAGGCGGTTCTTGGTTCACCAATGGTAGGGACACCCGATGCGTAAGATTCCGTCCAGCCAGTGCTGCCAACCGGTGTCAGCCCTTCCGGGTTGGTGAAGTTGGCCAACGCCACCTGGCCCAGTGTCTGGGACTGGCCATTGCTGAACTGGGCAAAGATAATCCCGTCGTTGTCAATTTCCAGACCGGTCAAACGGCCAGTGGTGTAGCCATCCTGACTGACCTGGTTGACCGAAAACGAGCTGCCATATTGGGTGCTGCCGCCCAGATCGATCTCGAAGTTGGAGCTGGTGGCAGGTTCCGTTAACGGCAACCCCCCTTCCAGTACATTCAGAGAACCGAGTGCACCATTACGGCTATCGGTGTCATCCAGTGGATCCCAGTTGGTTACAAACAAGGAGCCGGTGGCATCGCTATCGATGGTGCCATCCTGGTTAAAGTAAATGGTGTAACGCGCCCGAGTAGCTTCCAGATTGTCCGGGAAGTCCAGCGTCGGGTCGGGATCCCCGACATCCTGACCATCCACCTGAACGTACATGGCCCATTCGGCATCGGTCGCGGTGGCACTGGCAGAAGGCTCACGCACAAAGTACTGAGTCATGACATGGGAATTACCCTGGCTGTCGTAAATCGTCTGCGAGGTGGCATGGCTGTAGGTTTCCGGGTCGGCCGGATCAAATACGTTTAATACGTACGGTGAAAATTCACTCTCATTCAGTGAGCTGAAAATACCCGACAAGGCCGGATCCGGATTGGTCAGGGTGTAGCCTTCATTCATTACGATATCGACGCTACCGCCAATGGAAGCGGCGGTCGCGCCACTGGCGCTGCCACCCAATACCGCCGTGCTGGTGGTGGTGGCACCCGATACAATCAACGAATCGCTGGCGACCCCACTGCTCATTTCAACGGTGATGTCACGGCCGATGGCGTTACTGATTTCCAGATCACCGCTGGCGTTCAGTTCAGCACTGAAGCCTGGCAAGGTGGTGGTGCTGTAGGAATTAATTTCATCGGCCAGATCGGCCAGGCTGGTGGCGGTCAATAGCTGGCCGTTCAGGTTCAGCGTCATATCACCGCCAGGGCTGTTGTAGCCTGCTGCCGTCAGCGTCGCCACCGTATTGGACGACGCGGTGACGCCAGGTTGCTGATTCAGCAAGGCAACAATTTCGTTGGCTTCGCTGTTTTCTGGCAACAAAACGTCGTATTCATTGCCGTCAGGATCCACCAGCGTAACGCTGGTTTCCGGGTAACCATTGTTCACACCTTCAATCCCGAGGGTCAGCAAGTTACTGTCTGTCGGATTGATTTGCAGCGCCGCGAACAGCTCGTCATCGGTAATATCTGCACCGCTGGCGGTGACGTTGGTGACCGATATCTGTGATGCTTCTCCGGCTTCGGTAGCGCGGAATTCCAGTTGATATTGTGGAGGCGTGGTGTTGGGGATAATTTCTGCTGCAACAGCGCGTACGCCAATATAGGCATCGGCATCCTGGCTGTTGAGCTGGGCATTAATCGCGGAGGCCATTTCCTGTACCGATGAAAATTCCTGATCCAGCGAAATCAGTACCGAACCACTGCGGCTTTCAGGATCCGGGGCGGGCACGCTCAGGTTAATACGGAAGCTGTTGGTGCGATCCACGGCATCGCTGCCGTTAACGGCAAACAGGCTGTCAAAGCCCAGTGCTGTCAGCGCCTGTGGCTCGGTGGCAGAGGCGCTAATACCAATCCCTTCACCCGCACCGGTATTGAGGTTGGTAAATACCAGCTGGCCACCGACGGCATCGACGCTGACCTTGTCGGCCAGCCCACCAGCGCCGATAAACACATCGATCTGCTGCTGAATCTCGCTCGCCAGATCACCCATGCTGCTGTACGAACCCGGTGGAATGGTGATGGTAAATGGCCCGGCACCCTGAGCCGATGTGCTGGTGACTTCGAGCTGGAATTCGTTATTGGCGAGTACCGGTGCGACCCCGGCGTCGTAGCGGTTGGCGCTGGCAAAGCCGAGATCATCAAGACTCAAACCTGAAGACGTCGTGGCGTTGTTGGCAATTTGCACATAATCGCCCCGCGCTGCCGGGGTCTGAACCTGAAATTCGAGACGACCACTGCTATTCACCACCGCTACTTCTGGTGTCGTGGTATAGGTCGCTATCTGGGCGTTGATTTCCGTCACCACTTCCGCCGTGGTGACATTGGCAAAATCGCCTGGTGCCGCGCTGACCCAGCTGGCTTCCGACAATACCATCGGATAAGTCGAGCCGTTGCCACTGGCCAACGTAAAGGCCATGACATTACCCGAGGCGGTGCTGAAATCCTGGGCACCATAAATACTGCCTGCCGTCAGCGTAGCAAATTCTCCCCCCGAGCTGCCGACCATGGTCAGCGGTGGTTTGGCCGTTGTCCGAGTGGTAGTGGAAGTACCCGCAATACTGGTGAAATCGACGTTCAACGGGGTACTGCCGACAAACAGCAAGGAGCCTGCCGTACCGGCGCTGACCGGGCTACTGGCACCAAACGCAGTATCCCAGTCGGTGGTATTGGCAACCACAAAGGCACTGCCATCGGTCGCGGCATAGCCCGAGCGTTGAATGACCAGTTCGCCAGTACTGCCCTGGGTAGCAGTAAATTGCTGCGAACCAAATGCGCTATCCAGTGCAGTCTGAACATCCGCCAGAATATCGTTCACCGTCGAGCCAGCGGCAACCCCGGTCAGGGTCACCGTTTGGGCACCAGCGCCATCACCGGCATCAATATCCATTGTGATACTGGTGTAACCCGTGGTTGCAACCGTCGTCAGATCGGTTGCAAAAGCCAACTGCGACGGCGTGCCTGCCGTGGTCGGCTGCCCTGCCGCAACCAGTGTTGAAGCGGTGGATTCCAGAATACCCGAGTCCACCATGCCGATGGCCAGACCGGTGGTCGAAATCGTCGTGCCCTGCTGTTGCAGAATGCCCTCACCAGCATCGAGGTTCAGTTGCGCCTCCACCAGGCTGGTCAGCCGTGGTGCCTGGTTGGAGGCATCGATACTGAGGTCTTCAATAACGCCATTAAGATCACCGGCGGCACTGGCCATAAAGCCTTGCAGCCGTGAACCGTTGTTCGATACCACATAGCCGTCCTTGTCGAGCGAGAAAATCCCCGCTCGGGTAAACGACTGCGAACCATTATCAGCCAAGACAAAAAAAACATTGCCATCGATCGCCAGATCAAGCGCGTTATCGGTCGCGCTAATACTGCCCTGACTGAATTCCTGACGCACGTTAGCCACCTGCACACCGCTGCCGACCGGCGCACTGCCGCTACCCAGTAATGAGGTGGTGTAAAGATCACCAAATTCGGTACGCGATTCCTTAAAGCCGGTGGTGCTGGCATTGGCAATATTATTACCCGCTACCGACAGGTCGGTGGAAGCTGCGCTGATACCGCTCAAACCAATATTAAAAGCCATTAAACATTCCTCTTCTCACTGCCTGTCGTACACCATTCGGTGGTTGTCTTGCCCGCCTCGGGCAACGTCGGATAGCCAGGACTCATTATTCATCCAGAATCTGGGAGACATCAGCCAGCCCGGCCTTTTGGCCACCGGTCAGATTCAACGTGACCTGGCCACTGGAGTTCAACGTCACGCTGTCGACCCGCGAACTCATCTGCATACTGATATCTTCCGTTGTACCGGCAAGCGTGCCGGTCAGGGTGAACTGGTACTCGCCAGGGTCGTACGGTTTCAGCACCGCATTGCCCTCGCTGTCGAGTACCTGCTCGCCATTGTCATCCAGATAATATTCCTGCCGATTCAGATCAGCGGTTGTCAGCGGTACGATCTCGCCATCCATCATCAGGTTGAGACCATCCCAACGTACCGATACCGGGCCATCACTGTGGTTACCCAACGGGTATTGCTCCAGCAACTGGCCACTGCTGTCGCGAATCGACAACGTCAGGTTGCTGGCACTGTCGGGAATCTCGGTATAACCGCTCACCACCCCGCCACTCAGCAGCAGGCCATTCTGGTTGCCATCCACGATCACCGACTGACCCACCAGACTGGACGCCTGCAAGGCAGAATAGGAGGAGAACTCCGACATCATGCTTTCGCTGGTGGTGTTCAGTTTGTCGATGCCTTCTACTGCCGAAAACTGCGCCAGCTGGGCGACAAAGGCCTGGTTGTCCATTGGATCAAGCGGGTTCTGGTTGTTCAGCTGCGCCACCATCAGTTCCAGAAAGGCATCCTGACCCAGCTCATTTTGTTTACTCTGATTCTGTACCGAGCTGCTGCTTTCCGAGCGGTACTGATCGAGGATCGAGGCGGCTGAACTTACATCACCGATTGCCATAAACCTTCCCCTTATTGACCCAGTGTCAGCGTGCGCTGCAACATTTGTTTGGCGGTTTTCATTACCTCAACATTCATCTGATAGCTGCGCGAGGAAGACATCATGTCGGTCATCTCTTCCACCACATTGACGTTCGGGTAAAAAACATAGCCATCTTCATTGGCCATCGGATGATCCGGCTGGAAACGGGCCTGCAGCGGCGAGTCCTTTTCAACAATACCCAGCACCTGCACCCCGGCCCCGACATCGCCTTCCAGCTCACTGAACTGACTGTCTTTGTTCAGCTGCAGGGCTTGCTGTTGCATCACCGCAAACCAGGGTTTGCGTGCACGATAGGTTTCGTCGACCGAACTGGATGCACTGTCGGCGTTGGCCAGGTTCGATGCGGTGGTGTTCATCCGGATGGACTGGGCGTTCATGCCAGAACCGGCGATATCAAAGACGTTGGTTAATGACATGATCAATCTCCCCGAATGGCCCCTTTCAGGCCCTTGAATTTGCTGTTGAGAAACTCGAAGCTGGCGTCGTAATCAAGACTGTTGCGAGCATATAACGCCTGTTCGATTTGCGAATCGACGGTATTGCCGTCAATCGATGGCTGGCTCGGATTACGATACAACAGGGATTCATCCATTCGTCTGCGTCCGGCAATATGACCGGCCGACGTCTGTTCCAAAACCAGCCCGGTTGAATGGCGGGTATCCACCTTGTTACTGGCTACCGCCTGTTCCAGCGCCGACTGAAAATTAAAATCGCGGGACTTGAATCCCGGCGTATCGGCATTGGCGAGGTTATTGGCCAAGACTTCTGCCCGTTTAGCGCGCAGCTGCAGCGCTTCGTCGTGAAGACCCAGTGCGTTGTTGAAACTGATTGCTGCCATTGCCGCTTCTGCCCAAAATAGTTGCTCTGGGTGTAATAAAGCAACCGACGTGCCAAAAATAAAAACCTTTATTTTTCAATAAGTTAATATTAATTCCAGCAAAACAAGACGGTAACAGACAGAGGCTTTGCCGCTTCGGAGGCAAGCCGAGGCGAAAGGCGGCAACGGAGCAAAGACATACCGGAGGCATCGGTCAGGGTGACACAGAGGCAGCAGCAAAAGCCGGACAGGAACAAAAAAGCCGCTACCCGAAGGCAGCGGCTTATAAAGATCAAATCAGTTCGTGCTTAGTTCGCCGTGATTTGAGTCGTGCCTTCGATGCTCTTGTCGTAAGAGCTGTAGCCTTCGAAGTCAAAATCACCGTTAACGATCACAGTGGTACCAGCTGCGGAAGGGTTGGAAACCGGGCCCCAAAGAGTCCGGTCATCACCGCCCAGTTTGACAGCAATCACTTGGCTGGCATCGTCGACATCAGCAACCTCTATTGCATAGTCACCGTTCACTACAGTACTGGTGATAACGCCAATCACTTCAACACCATCCGTATCTGCAGCCAGTGCACGGGCTTCTGTCACACTCATGGCGGAAGAGCCAGCAGCGACCACCGGAATCGGACCGAAGTAACCGATTTCCGCTTCATAGCCAGCAGAAGGATCTACCGAAATATCACCAGGGTGCTGCACAACGTTGGTGATGTAGGCAAAACCGTTGATCTGGTTAAACAGATAAGGCCCGGTGTTTTCTGCGCCATTAGGAGCAGAGAAGATACGGGTCAGTTGCTTGCTGTCCAGATTATAAGACCAGACGAAGTTGTTGGCGTGCAAGCCGGTATCTTCGGTAATGATCAAGGTGTTATAGCCGACATAGGCGACGTTATCCGGGCCAGACAAACCGTCGGTTGAACAGGCGGAACCCTCGGCAATGCCCGCTACTTCACCCTTGACAGCACCGATCACAAACTCAGAACCGATGTCTGCGTTGCTGCCCAGCGACAACTCGTAAATACCGCCACACTGGTTGGCAGTCAGCTGTATATGGTTAGGGCCACCGGTCTCGTTGGAACCGTTCAGCATGCCTTTGACGATATTGGTGGTTGCCAGGTAGGCTTTGTGGTTATGGGGGTTGTAGGTGAAACCCTCTTCCTTGGCCATTTCCACCGTGGCACCCAGATAAGCGGCATAACGACGGGTTTCCAGACGCGAAGCGGCCAGCTCCATGCCAGACTTGAGCTTCAGACATTCCTGGCTACCCAGGTAATTGATGCTCTTGTAACCCAGTGCACAGGCACCACCGGTTGGTTCAACCGCATCAAAGATGTCGGCAAATGCCAGCGGGCTGTCGCCATTGACCAGCTCAGATACGTCGGCATCGGTGGCGTGGCCCAGGCTGATCCATTCAATATCAGCAGCGCCCATATAGGCATTGTCGGCGGCACCGGCATCGGTCTGGTTCCACTTCATGGCATACAGGGTACCGGCCGTCAGGTTCTCGGCCTCGTCTGCAATGTACATAAACAAACCGCCACCGGTGGACTGGTCATCGGTCAGGTACATAGTCCTGCGGTCTGGCATCACGTAAGGCACTTCGATCGACATGCGGGCAACCGAGTAGTGTTTGATAACGTCGGTAGTGACGCTGGAACCGTCAACGTTTACGGTCACTTCAACCGGATAGCCGTACCAGTATGGGTTAACCTGCAGCAAGCTCAGATCCGCGTGGTAATCCGCAATAGGATCATAGTAGCTGTCGATAGAACCGGTAGCCGCTGAACGGGCACGGGCATTGGGTTCGTACTCTTCGGCTGCCAGGTGGGTGTTCCACGGGGTAACAACCGCCGCACAATGATTGTAGCCGCCATGCACACCGGAAAAATCCAATGTCTGAGTGGAAACCGGCGTCAGATCACCCGTCGTGCTGTCTTGCTGCAGTTCCAGCAGATTCATGCCACCTGGAATATTTTCAAACTGGCTGACGGCAAAGATGCGATCGCCAATCGGCAGGATCGACATAAACTCGTTGTAGTTGGACACAAACAGGTTGGAACCGGCGCTGTCTTTTACCTGAGCGTAGACGTTACCGTCCACCAGCTGACCAGATTTCACCAGTGTTTTATAGCCGGAGTTTGCAACGGCAACCCCGTCGATGCTCAGACCGGTTGAGCCTATGACTTCAAACGATGCGGCTGAACCTTCAACCGGTACCGCCACTTCATCAAAGGCCAGAGTACCTTCGGTACGCTGGTTAACCGTATTCAGTGCGGTGTAAGCCGGTGCCGTATCGGCCAGTTCGGTGCCGCCTTTGGTATCTGTGGCTTCACCGCTGCCGGAACCCAGTTTGGTAATGGCGAAGTTGGTAATCTCCCAGGTCGCGGCATCGCCGCCAAACGCACCGGTGTAACGGAATGCAACAGACAGCGTCTGACCCGCATAGGCGGACAGATCAATATCACCAGACGCAGCAAACGCCCAGCCGCCTGCTGACCAGGTGGCCTGGGCAGTCAGATCGTCCCAGTTTGCAGACGTTACGTCACCGGTATAGTCGGTAGCAACCAGCAGCTGAATCTGGCTCAGCGGGTCGGTACCGTAGTTGTAAGCAGACTCGAAGTTCAGCACATATTCTGCACCGGCATCCAGCGTTGCTGGCACAATCAGCCAGTCATCACAGGCTTCGGTACCTTTGTAGCAGCTGATCTTGGCACCATAGCTGCTGTCAACTGCCCAGCTGATGGTGGCTTCACCCTGATCAACCACATCGTAGTTGTCCAGCGAGGTTTTGAAGTCGTCACTCAACACCACTTCGTCTTCAGTCGCAACTGCCTGACCCAGCTTGGTAATGGAAAAGTTGGTCAATTCCCAGGTCGCGGCATCGCCGCCAAACGCACCGGTGTAACGGAATGCAACAGACAGCGTCTGACCCGCATAGGCGGACAGATCAATATCACCAGACGCAGCAAACGCCCAGCCGCCTGCTGACCAGGTGGCCTGGGCAGTCAGATCGTCCCAGTTTGCAGACGTTACGTCACCGGTATAGTCGGTAGCAACCAGCAGCTGAATCTGGCTCAGCGGGTCGGTACCGTAGTTGTAAGCAGACTCGAAGTTCAGCACATATTCTGCACCGGCATCCAGCGTTGCTGGCACAATCAGCCAGTCATCACAGGCTTCGGTACCTTTGTAGCAGCTGATCTTGGCACCATAGCTGCTGTCAACTGCCCAGCTGATGGTGGCTTCACCCTGATCAACCACATCGTAGTTGTCCAGCGAGGTTTTGAAGTCGTCACTCAACACCACTTCGTCTTCGGTACCGGCATTCGTTGTTGGTACAGCGGTAGTCCCTGCAAAAATCTCCAGATCCACCCACACCATACGGTGATCGGAGCTTTCAATATCAGCTGCATCCACAGCGGTGACCAGGTAGTAAAGATCATCGGTTTCACGTGGCCAAAACACCCCACTCTGGGCAACGTTCAGGCCGTAGGCCGATGGCAATACGTAGTCCGCACGCATCGCCCAACCAGCAGTATGGGTCGAAGAATAGATGCTGGATGGCGTGTTATCAGTACCGGCAACCGAGGTAGGTACCTGGAAGGTGGTGCTGTCTTCATGCAGGTTCGGGTTCACCAGCGGCGACAGGGTCAGCTGTTCAATCGCCCGGACACCGTCTTTGGTATAGGCATCGCCTTCTTTGCCTGAAGCATTTTCGTCACCCAGAATGACAAAGCGGGTGTTTTCTTCCAGTGTTACCTCGGTTGCTGAACCGGTCTGGTCGGCGTAGAGGTAGTGACTGGTTGGGTCGATGTAGTCCGCCCACAAGCGAATTTCGTCGAAATTACGGATGCCGTTACGGTCTTCGTTGCCATCAAAGGTCGGAGGTGTCGGGTGTGACGCCAAAACGTGAACAAAGGTACCGTTAACGTTGACTGGCAGGTCAATGTGAGTCTTGGAAGACAGACGGAACACCGTCATTTCTTCATCGGTGTACCAGTTGCCATCGGTCACATTCCCTTCGCTATCCACGGCTGGTGGCACCAGGTGGTCCGGCATATCAGCCCATTTGAATTCCTGGAAGGTGCGAATATTGGCTTCATCAATCGGGTATTTGGAGAAAATCGCCATGCAGTACTGGCCATTGTAGTTACCAAAACCGTAGCGATCTTCTGGATCCAGGCTGTCACCGTCCTTGTTGAAATCGACCGCCACAGCTTCTTCAATCGGCGCACCGGTGTTGCAGTAGTTGGTGTTGCCGTTATCACCGTAATACACGTATGGATAAGTGACCGCATCGATGTCATCCGCCTGAGCCACTGCCAGGTAGTCTGAGTTGAAGGTGGTCACCGTGGCACCGTCGTCGTTACCGTCAATTTCATTCAGCAACAGGATATCCGGGTTGGCGCGCTGGATGATTTCAGCGATTTTTTGTGCCTTGCGGTATTCACCGCCAGCAAAAGCCGTGTTCTGCTCACCAACCGCTGCTTGCAGGTCGAAGCCAGCATTAAAGGTGGCAATACGGAAGTCACCGGCTTTGGCAGGCATCGCATAGACAGAACCGGGGGCCACATCGACAAACAGGCTGGCGGTTTCGCTATTGCTGTCGCTATCAGTGACCGTCAGGGTAACCTCATAACGACCGGCATCAGTAAAGGCGTGGCTGGCCACCGCAGCGGTCGCGGTGGAGCCATCACCGAAATCCCAGGAGTAGCTGTAGGGAGCACCCGCACCATTGACTGCAGCACCGGTGAACTTGTAGTCACGTTCGGTGTAGAAGCTGTCACCGGCAACGGTAATTTCTGCCGCCAGCGGGAAATCACCGGTACCGTTACCCTTGATCAGAACATCATCCACTTCCCACTTGGTGGCATTGGCAACCGGGTAAGCATAGTGAAAAGCGATGTAAATTGGCTGGCCGACAAAGTCCGACAGGTCAACCGTACCGGAATCGGCAAATTCAAAGCTGCCAGGAGACCAGGTAGCGCGATCCGATATATCAGTCCAGGTCGCCGCCCCCACATCTCCAGCGTAGTCGCCAGACACCACCAACGACAGCTGATCAGTACCGGTACCGTAGTTCCAAGCACTGTTAAAGGTCAGTTGCAGATCTTCGAAATTGGTGACATCCAATGCCGGAGTAATCATCCAGGCGTCACAGGCACCGGCACTGGCGTAGCAGTTAGCGACGGCGAACAGATCACCGGCATAGCTTTCGGTGTGCCATTCATTGCTGCCTGCAATGCCGTTCACCTGAGTCCACTTGGCCATGGAATCAGACTCGAAGTCGTCTTCAAACAGCTTGATTTCGCGGGCGGGTTCACTGTCGTCGATACGGGTCACACTGACGGTCAGGGCCTGCTGATCAGACAGTTGATTGTCGCTGACCACCAGGGTCACCGTCAGTTCGGTCAGGTTCAGGCTGTCGTCGTTGATAGCAGCAACACCGGCATCGGTCAGCACAACAGTTGAGCCAGCGATCGCAAAATAACCTTCGTTATCGCCATCCAGGCGGTAGAACAGCTCGTCACCTTCGGCATCCGTTGCACTGAAGGTCACCACGACAGTAGTTGCGCTAACACTGTCTTCAGTGACGCCATTCGCAGCGGCGGTCAATTCAGGCGCGGTATTTTCTGCCACGGTATCATCGATACGGGTCACCGCCACAGTCACCGTGTCAGCGGTGGAAAGCGTGCCATCCGACACGGTCACGGTCACTGATAACGCGGTGAGATCCAGGCTGTCGTCATTGACGGCGTTAACCCCCTGAGAGGTCAACAGTACTGAATCACCGGAAACCGTGAAGTAGGTATTGTTGCTGAGCGTGAAAGTGAGTTCATCACCTTCTGCGTCGCTTGCGGCCATGGTCGCAATCACGGCACCGGCAGAGACACTGTCTTCTGTCAGCGTACTGCCAGCGGTCAGGGTCAGCTCAGGCGCTGTATTCTCAATGGCTGCGTTATTGTCATTGTTGTCATCAGAACCACAACTTGCCAGTGCCAAAGAGGCGACCAACACAGAAAGCGGCAACAGCCGCTTCGGTAGTGTCGGTGCCTCAGACAACAGCAAACCGTTTTCGGTTGCTTTAGTCATCGGGGTTTCCTCGTTCCTTTAGAGTGTTTGGGATTCGAAAGTCCTGACCCGCGGCTCAACTGCGGGCAACTTGGCTGACACGACGCTTGAGCGTTGCAGCCAGAGCCAGAAACACCAGCAAGACAGCAAAAGAAAACGCCCCGCCCTTGCGATCCCCGGAGGTCTCGCTGACATTTGCTGCGTTTTCGTTTTCTTCACTGTCGGGTGTGGGTTGCCAGGTACCTGGTGGCGTAATCACGGGTTCCTCTACGACGGCGGAGTCCGGGTCTGAAATAACCGGACTGAGGTCAGGCCATTGCAACCTCAGGTCGTAGTGGTACTGGCGATTGGCTGGCAGCACGGGTACACGATCCTGATCAACCGTCGCAAAGACGTTGACCGGCTCTCCCAACACAGCGTCTCTGCCCAGATAAAAGGATTGTTCTGATACGGTGCGCTGATAAGCCTTGTTGAGGGCCAGCGCACGTTCGGTAGAAGGGATTAACAGCGTATAGACGTCGGCCTGGCCAACCGCCCTTGAGTTAACGGAGCCATCGCCGTTAAACCAGCGTTGGGTCATCTCACCGTTCTGGCGAAACTCGTCGCCCCCGCCCACACGTTCCAGGTAGGTCGCAATTTCACCGATTTTCTCACCATAGTTGGGGGCGTCTTCCATGCCCTTGAGGTTGATATAACCCCAACCTGCGGCACCGGTGACTTTGCGTGGAAAGGCCAGCGTGCTGTCGATATGGGTGCCAATCGTGGTATGGCAGCCCATACAGAAAAAGTTTTCTTCGTAGTTCTGCAGTCTGAGATCACCCGACTCGTCTTCGATCCAGCCCTGAATCTGCCACCCCAGCTTGTTATTCATACCCGCCTGGGGAGCAGGTTTTGCCCAGGAATAATGCGGCAGTTTTTCTTCCGCCTTTTCGCGCTGCTCCTGGTTGAAGACATAACGCAAGGCCACTTCCGAAAGCGTGCGATATTTGCGGCTATAGCGCAGTTCTTTCAAGCGACGTGATGGCGCTATCGAACCGTCGCCGCTGACATCGAGATAACGAACGGTATGGATAAACTCGGTACCAACAGGGTACTGCTGACGTTCGACGATCTTATCGGCAGCAGCTCCCAGATACTGATCACGTCGGAGCATCCGCACTGCAGTGCCCAATAAGTTGTCACCATCAAGATCAAGGCCAATCAGGGATTCATTCGTGACCGGAATGGAGATGCTATCAAGATCCTTGATCGCCATTTCCACCAAGGACAAATTCAGCAGATAAAGTGCACGATTTTCATTTCCCCCGGTGTCCTGCCGGAACGCCAGTGGCAGACGAATAATCACATCATCAAAATTGCCGTTGGTCGGCCAGAAGGTACTGGGCAAGGGTTTATAGTTGAACGCCACCCAACCTGAACCATCGCGGGCAAAGCCCTGATCATCGAAGGCGACACCGGGATCAGCAAGACCCGTAAGATCCGGCGTATAGCCCGCAACAGCGGTGTTCATCAGCGCGCTGTAATTGTCCTGACGCACATATTCAAGAATGCTGTCATCCGTAACGCTGGCTATTTCTGCCAGCCGGGGCTGGAACAGGTTTTCCCAGTGGTTGGTTGCACCAATGACAGAAAAGCTGTAATCACCCTGAATATCGGCATCATCCATATAGTTGATGCGCGTTCCTTGCGGATGGCTCTGGTGACAGATGTAGCAGGGATTATATTTGCCAGCCGTTTGGGTATAGCACTGCGGCGGGATAACGGCTTCGTGGTTATACATGGTCTCGGCATGGGCCGACCAAGACCCAGCCGCCAGCGCACCCCATAGCAGACGCTGCAGTTGTTGCTGCCATGTACCCAACACCTTGTTTACCACAATAAAAGCCCTGCTGCGCCCGTTGCCCACCGGTCGTCAACAGACGAATATTTTGACGTTGCGTGACAAAGCACCACACAAGTTTCCAGAAATTGACCGGGAGGTGCACTGTGAAGGTGCAAGATGAAAGATTCGTGTTATTTACATTTCACTCAGGTTAAAATTTATATTCCTATCAATAATAGCTATTACGATTGCTTGTTTATTCTTTATTTGGCATAAACATGAGCCGCTCAAACACCCACTACAGCACGCTTCGTAAAAACGCTTATATGCTTTATCGAATCACGCCTGTGCTGGAAATCGGAGGTTGTTGGCGGAGAGTCCATCGAGGGGGGCAACCAGCGGGGAGCAGAAATCCCGCCAGGAAATGAATACATAAAAGTACGCTTGAAAGCGGTGCTCGGTCATCAACAGGCCGAGCCAGGTGATCGGCGATTAGATCAAGATAGTGACGAGGATAAAATACAACGAGTCATCAGCCCTTGCCACGCAAGGCATCCGCAAACACGCTGACCGCCTTGACCGCTTCACGTGAACCATCACGAATGCGCACAATCACGTTCCCGGCTTGCAGAGCCAGATCAACCCCGCGCTGCGCCTGCTCCTGACAGAGGCTCATACGCTGAATGGAATCATCCGTACCACTTTGTATTTTTTCGATCATGGCGGAAATCTCCTGAGTAGACTGGGCAGTGCGCCCTGCCAGCGAACGGACTTCATCGGCAACAACCGCAAATCCCCGACCCTGATCTCCAGCCCGTGCCGCTTCAATGGCGGCATTTAATGCCAGCAAGTTGGTCTGGTCGGCGATGCCGCGAATGGTGTTGACGATGGTGGTAATCTGTTCAGACTGACGACCCAGCTTTGAAATGGTGTCGGCAGAGCTGCTGACGGTTTCAGCAATACGTTGCATTTCTGTAGCGGCATTCTGGATGATTTCGGTACCGGAAATAGCGGTTTGTTCTGTTTCCGCAGCGATGTCATAGGCGCGTAAAGCGCTGTTCGCTTCCTCACGATTTTGTTCCACATTGGAAGTAATATCCGTAGCAATCTTAATGATCTTGTAGAGTTTTTTATCAAGATCAAATACGGGATTGTAAGACGCCTCCAGCCAAACGTTATCCCCGTTACTATTACGCCGCAAAAACTGACCGCGCAGATATTTTCCGCCATTAAGATCGCGCCACATGCTCTGATATTCGTGACTGTTGGCGTAGTCATTACTGCAAAACATACGATGATGCTTACCCTTAATATCCTCCAACCGATAACCCATGGTTTTCAGGAAATTATCATTAGCCTTTATAATCGTACCATCCGGGTTGAACTCAATGACCGCAGCCGAGCGACTTAATGCGGTAAGTCGGCTTTCCATGTCGTTGTAGTCATTTATTTTATCGGTAATATCCGACGCGATTTTGATAACACTGGTGACCTTACCCATTGCGTCCCGCACCGGATTGTAGCTGGCTTGCAGCCAGATTTTGTTGCCATCACGATCCTTGCGCCGAAAAGAACCCCGCTTGAATTCTCCACCTGCCAGGTCACTCCAGAATTGACGGTACTCAGTGGAATTGGCAAAGCTGTCCTCACAAAAAATCCGATGGTGCTTACCGATAATTTCATCCAATTGGTAACCGGTAACTTCCAGGAAATTGCTGTTGGCATCAATGATGGCACCATCCATATTGAATTCGATCACTGCCATGGAGTTATTCATGGCTGCCACGATCGCTTCGTTGTGATGCAAGGCAGGATCAGTAACCGCCGACCGGGCAATAGATGAGCGCGAAAACCACATATTATAATTCCTGCCAGTTATGTAAAAAGCTTCTTACAAGGATAGTTCTGACCGGCGGGTTGTCAGGTGCAAGACCTAAAAATAGGCATCTGTGGCAGGAATGACATGACCGATAGCGGATTGATTTACCCAGACCAAACCTGACGGTTCGCCGCAATGGCGGATGTTAGGTGACAGATCACGAACACAAAACCAGTCGCCATAAGACCAAAAAATGCAGGCCATCTATGATCACAAGCCAGCTCAAACGAAGGCCACACGATAGAAAACTGTACGGATGTACAACTGTATATTAGGCGAGATATTAGGTTTAAATTAGGCGAGGGCTAAAACCGGATGGGGCCGATTTTATAACTTATTGAGAAGTAAGGAGAAATTTGGTCGGGACGGAGTGATTCGAACACTCGACCCCTTGCACCCCATGCAAGTGCGCTACCAGGCTGCGCTACGCCCCGACACTCTGAAACAGAGGCTGTTCCAGAAGTCACGCATTATACTCAAGTAGTTGATAGATGGAAGTTTTTTTACCGTTCGGCCAGCAAGGACTCTACTTCTTTAAGATCGGCAATCATGGATTTGATCAGTGCCTGATCCATCGCCGCCGCATTCTGGTTATCACCATCTTCCAGCCGCTGGCGAGCGCCCTGAATGGTGTAACCTTCGCCATATAGCAATGCACGAATCTCGCGCACCAGAATCACGTCCTGGCGTTGATAATAACGGCGATTGCCACGACGTTTTACCGGGCTGAGCTGTGGGAACTCCTGTTCCCAGTAGCGCAACACATGGGGTTTGACATCGCAAAGATCACTGACTTCTCCAATCGCAAAGTAACGCTTTGCAGGGATTGGCGGCAGTTCATTATTGTGGCTGGGTTCCAGCATAAGCTTCTACTCGAACCTTCAGTTTCTGGCCGGGTTTGAAGGTAACAACGCGGCGAGCAGAGATGGGAATCTCCTCGCCGGTTTTTGGATTACGCCCAGGGCGCTGGCTCTTGTCGCGCAGGTCGAAGTTACCGAAACCGGATAACTTGACCTGCTCGTTTCGGCGCAGGCTGTCACGGATCTCATCAAAAAACAGATCAACCATGTCCTTCGCCTCACGCTTGTTAAGACCAAGTTCCTCGAACAGTTTTTCTGCCAGTTCGGCTTTGGTCAAGGCAGCCATGCTAACCCCTCAGCGTTGCTCCAAGTGTTTGCTCCAATTGTGACAAGACGGCATCAACCGAATCGTTCACTTCTTGGTCAGTAAGAGTGCGCGAAGGATGTTGCCAGGTCAAGCCCAGGGCAAGACTTTTTCTATCTGGATCAATGCCTTTGCCCTCATAAACGTCAAACAGGTTGAACTTTGTGAGGTATTTCCCGGCATGACTGCATATCTGTTCCAGTACGTCATCAACCGCCACATCCTTAGCCACAACCAGCGCCAGATCCCGACGCATCTCCGGAAATTTTGACAGCTCGGCAAAGCCTGGAATAGCGGTTTCACGCACAGTATTCAGATCCAGTTGAACCAGATACAAAGGCTGCCGGATACCCAGCGGTTTCTGCAGGCTTGGATGCAGTGCACCCATAATACCTACCGCTTGCCATTGGCCGTTTTCGCTGCATTTTTCGATGGCTGCGCTCTGGCCCGGATGCAATGCCGGATGCTTAACCGTAACAAAGCGGTAGGAATCACGTTGGCCGGTACGGGCTAACAGAGATTCCACATCTCCTTTGACATCAAAGAAATCAATCTCAGCATCAGCATCACCCCAGGACTGAGATAAGCGTGTACCTGTCGCAGCAAAGGCTAAGGTCGGAATCTGCTCCAGCCTGTCACCTTGCGGCACAAAGCGTAACCCGGTTTCAAATAAACGCACCCGTGACTGCTGACGTTTGAGGTTGTAACTCACCGCCTGAACCAGTCCGGCCAGAAGATCAGTACGCATCACCGACATGTCGCTGGAGATCGGATTCAGCAGCGCAATCGGCGTATGATCCGGGTCCATGGTTTTTTGTAACTGAGGCTCAACAAAGCTGTAGGTGATCGCTTCCTGATAGCCACGGGCCACCAGATGGCGACGCAGATCCCCGATCGCCAGGCGATTTTCAGGAACACGGGCCAGCGGCGAAGCAGCCTTTGGCAAGCTCACAGGCAAGTTTTCATAGCCATAAATGCGCGCCAGCTCTTCAATCAGATCCGGTTCAATGGCGATATCAAAACGATAACCCGGTGCGGTGACCTGCCAGCCATCTTCCACAGAGGTAAGAACCATGCCTAAACGGGTCAGAATATCTTCAACTTCGTCGTCCGCCAGTGCGATACCAAGAACAAGCTCAATACGCTTCCGGCGCAGATGAATATGAGCAATATCCGGAAGATTCTGCTCACTGACAACTTCCACTATCGGGCCAACCTGACCGCCACAGATATTCACTAACAGTCCACTGGCACGTTCCATAGCCTTAGCTGCCAGATTGTAATCCACTCCACGCTCAAAGCGGTGTGAGGAATCCGTATGCAAGCCGTAATGACGGGCACGTCCGGCAATCGACAGCGGGCTGAAAAAGGCTGCTTCCAGTAACAGATCCTGCGTCGTCTCCGACACCCCGGAATGCTCGCCTCCCATAATACCGGCGATAGCCAGTGGTTTTGAGTGGTCTGCGATCAGCAGAGTATCGTCTTTCAGTTCAACTTCCTGACCATCCAGCAACGTCAGCTTTTCACCCTGCTCTGCCATCCGCACACGGATGCCACCGTCAATCTTGGCCAGATCAAATGCATGCATTGGCTGACCCAGTTCAAGCAGTACAAAATTCGTCACATCAACCACAGGGTCAATAGAGCGGATACCGCCACGGCGTAATTTTTCCACCATCCATAACGGGGTTGCCGCCGTCAGGTTCACACCTTTAACAATACGGCCGAGATAGCGCGGACAGGCAGCAGAAGCCTGAACATCAATACTGGCTTTATCATCAATCACCGGAGCCACAGGCTCAACGACAGGATTGGTGACTGCTGCTTTGTTCAGTACGCCAACTTCACGGGCCAGACCTGCCATACTCAGACAATCGGCACGATTTGGTGTCAGGTCAACCTCAATGATGCTGTCATCAAGGTTCATATATTGACGGAAATCTTCACCAACCGGCGCATCCGCAGCCAGTTCCATCAATCCGTCGGAGCTTTCTGCCATGCCCAATTCTGCTTCGGCACACAACATACCGAGTGATTCAACACCGCGCAGCTTAGCTTTTTTGATTTTGAAATTTCCCGGAAGCACAGCACCAATTTTAGCGAAAGGAATCTTCAGTCCTTCCCGTACATTAGCCGCGCCACACACAACCTGAAAAATATCCGTACCATCAGACACCTGGCACAGACTCAGTTTATCGGCATCCGGATGCTGTTCACACTTAACGACTTCTCCAACCACGACGCCGGAAAATTCACCCGCAACGGCCTCAATACCATCAACTTCCAAACCAGCCATCGTTACCTGATGTGCCAGTTCTTCGGTGCTCACCTCAGGCTGCACCCATTCGCGTAACCATTGTTCGCTGAATTTCATGTTTAGCTAAATCCTGTAATGAGCGATTAACGGAACTGCTGTAAAAAGCGCAGGTCGTTTTCAAAGAATAAACGCAGGTCGTTAACGCCATAACGCAACATTGCCATGCGTTCCATTCCCATCCCAAAGGCAAAACCGGTGTATTCTTCCGGATCAATTCCCACATGGCGGAATACTTCCGGATGCACCATGCCGCAGCCGCCAATTTCCAGCCAGCCGCGCTTAGTGCCATTAGGAGTTTCGACTACCCACTCGATATCAATTTCTGCCGATGGCTCAGTAAACGGGAAATACGATGGCCGCAAACGCACCTTGATATCCTTCTCAAAAAAGGCGGCCATAAATTCCTGCAGAATGCCTTTCAGATCAGCAAAGCTGACGCCTTTATCAACCAGCAAACCTTCCATCTGATGAAACATAGGGGAATGGGTCTGATCGTAATCGCAGCGGTAAACACGACCGGGACAGATAATGCGCAACGGTGGCTGCTGGGCTTCCATGGTACGAACCTGAACCGGTGAGGTATGAGTACGCAGCAAACGACCGGCATCAAAATAAAAGGTGTCGTGCATGGCCCGCGCCGGATGATGCGACGGTATATTCAATGCCTCGAAATTATGAAATTCATCTTCAATTTCCGGCCCTTCCATCACCTGAAAGCCGGCACCGGCAAAGAATGATTCAATGCGTTCAATGGTGCGGGTTACCGGGTGCAGACTGCCTTCCTGCAGGCCACGGCCCGGCAGCGTAATATCGATAGTTTCAGATGCCAGTCTGGCATCCAGCGCAGCCGATTCCAGCGCCTGTTTGCGGCAGTTGATGGCGTCCTGAACCTGGTTCTTGGCTTCGTTAATCACTGCACCGATTTTGGGACGATCTTCCGGGGATACATTACCCAGATTTTTCATCAGGGAAGTGATTTCCCCTTTTTTACCCAGAAACTGAACTCGAACCTGATCCAGCGCGGCCACATCCTGCGCGTCGGATACAGCGGCCAGGGCTTGCTGAGTCAGGGCCTCAAGGTTTTCCATCGCTGATTCCATCGTTGTCTTGAATTTGGACAAAAAAATAGGGGAATCGCCTTGGCTCATCCCCTATTTCCGTTGCTTCAGACAGTGATAGATCTCACCGCAAGAAGCTGATTTTGGCGTTGCAGTTGCCAACCAGATAAATCCGGTTGGCAAGGCAAGCCAGAGAAATTACAGGCTGACTTTGGCTTTTTCAACCAGAGCCGCAAATGCTGCTTTCTCATTTACTGCCAGATCCGCCAGTACCTTACGGTCAATTTCAACAGAAGCTTTTTTCAGGCCATTGATGAATTTGCTGTAAGACAATCCGTTTTGACGGGCACCCGCATTGATACGGGCAATCCACAGTTGACGGAACTGACGCTTCCTTTGACGACGGTCACGGTATGCATACTGACCGGCTTTGATCACGGCTTGCTTGGCAACACGGAATACACGTGAACGTGCACCATAATAACCTTTAGCCAGCTTCAGAATTTTTTTGTGACGACGACGAGCGACTACACCACGTTTTACGCGAGCCATATTCTATCTCCTGGACTTAAAGGTTAGGCAACATGCGGATAACAAGCTTTTTATCTGAGGCATTAACCTGGTTCATGCCGCGCAGATGACGCTTACGCTTGGTGCTTTTTTTGGTCAGGATGTGGCTGCGGAACGCATTACGGTGTTTGAAGCCGTTGGCAGTCTTTTTAAAACGCTTGGCTGCTGCGCGCTTAGTTTTGATTTTAGGCATTTGGGTACTCCAATAGTAGTGGTGCGCACAGAAACTAAGACCCTGTACTACACCTGCCGTTACACCCGCTCTGGCCTCAAGGCACGGACGGGATCTGTTCAGTAGTCGGCAGAAAAACAGAAACCCCTGCGTTAGCCGGGGTTTCTGGATTTCGTTTGAAGAACCGGACTACTTCTTCTTGCCTGGTGCGATCACCATCACCATCTGGCGACCTTCCATCTTGGGATGTTGCTCAACAACACCCATCTCAGCCAGATCAGCCTCGACACGTCTCATCAGCTCCATACCGATATTCTGGTGGGCCATTTCACGGCCACGGAAGCGCAGGGAGACTTTCGCCTTGTCACCGCCTTCCAGGAAGCGCTTGAGGTTACGCAGTTTGATCTGGTAATCCCCTTCTTCAGTACCAGGGCGGAATTTCATTTCCTTGATCTGAACCTGGTGCTGCTTTTTCTTGGCTTCGGCTTTCTGCTTTTTCTCTTCGTAAAGCTTCTTGCCAAAGTCCATAACCTTACAAACAATCGGGTCACCGTCTGAGATCTGTACCAGATCCAGTTCGGATTCTTCCGCTATTTGCAGGGCTTCCTGGATGCTAACTACCCCGACCTGATTTCCATCGGCGCCGATCAGCCGGACTTCGGTTGCACGGATCTGATCGTTAACGGCAGCCCGATCGTCGTTGCGGCTGCCTCTTCTATTGTCGCGTCTGATATTCAGTTCTCCATTCCAAACCGCCCGCGCTGGGAAATAGCACTATCGAGGAGGGCTTGGAACGCGTCAATAGTCATTACGCCTAGATCATCTCCCTTACGAGTGCGCACAGCTACGGTGTTTGCTTCAACTTCTTTATCCCCTACCACAAGCAGGTAAGGTACCTTGTGCAAAGTGTGCTCACGGATTTTAAAGCCGATCTTCTCGTTTCTCAAGTCCGCATTCGCCCGATACCCCCTGGATTTGAGTGTTTTTGCCAAATTCTGACAATATTCACCCTGATTATCGGTAATATTCAGGACTGCCACCTGTTGCGGTGCCAGCCAAGGCGGCATTGCGCCCGCGTAATGTTCAATCAGGATTCCGACAAAACGTTCAAATGAGCCAAGAATGGCCCGGTGTAACATCACTGGGGTTTTGCGCTCGTTGTCTTCGTCCACATATTGTGCACCCAGACGCTCTGGCAACATGAAGTCGAGCTGAATGGTGCCACACTGCCATACCCGGCCAATGCAATCGCGTAGCGAGAATTCGATTTTCGGGCCGTAGAAGGCACCTTCGCCTGGCTGCAGTTCCCAATCCAGACCGGCTTCGTTCAGTGCGTCTTCCAGCGCGGCTTCAGCCTGATCCCACAGGGTTTCATCACCGATACGGCCTTCCGGGCGCGTCGACAGCTTCATTTCGACAACATCGAAACCAAAGTCCTTGTACACATCCAGTGTCAACTTGATGAAGTCGGCCGCTTCCTGACGAATCTGGCTTTCGGTGACAAAAATATGTGCGTCGTCCTGAGTAAAGCCGCGAACACGCATAATACCGTGCAAGGCACCCGAAGGTTCGTTACGGTGACAGGAACCAAACTCAGCCAGACGCAGTGGCAGGTCGCGGTAGCTCTTCAGACCCTGGTTAAACACCTGAATATGGCATGGGCAGTTCATCGGCTTGACGGCGTAAGAGCGCTTCTCTGACTCCGTAGTGAACATGGCGTCCTTGTAATGTTCCCAGTGACCGGATTTTTCCCACAGGGTACGATCCACCACTTGTGGCGTCTTGATTTCAAGGTAACCAGCGTCGTTCTGCACCTTGCGCATGTACTGTTCCAGTACCTGGTAAATGGTCCAACCATTCGGGTGCCAGAACACCATGCCCGGCGCTTCTTCCTGCAGATGGAACAAATCCAGTTGCTTGGCCAGTTTGCGGTGATCACGCTTTTCCGCTTCTTCCAGACGTGTGAGATATTCTTTCATCTCTTTCTTGTCGTTCCAGGCGGTGCCGTAAATACGCTGTAACTGCTTGTTGTTGGAGTCACCGCGCCAGTAGGCACCGGAAACACGCTGCAGCTTGAAAATACGCATCACACGAGTGTTCGGCACGTGGGGGCCAATACACATGTCGATATATTCTTCATGGTGATACAGACCAACAGCGGTTTCGCCCTTTTCGATCAGGCCATCTACAAGCTCAACCTTGTACTCTTCGCCACGATCCACAAACACCTGACGGGCCTGTTCTATCGGCGTTATTTCCTTGATCACCGGATAATCTTGCTTGACCAGTTCCTTGATACGCTTTTCGATGGCAGCAACGTCTTCCGGTGTAAATGGACGCTCATAGTCGATGTCGTAATAAAAACCGTTGTCGATCACCGGGCCGATAGCCATTTTGGCGGTTGGGTACAACTGCTTGACCGCGTGGCCAACCAGGTGGGCAAAGGAGTGACGGATCACTTCCAGGCCTTCCGCATCCCGACCGGTAATCAACGTAATATCAGCATCGTCGGTAATCAGTTCGCAGGCATCCACCAACGTGCCGTTGATACGGCCACAGACGGTAGCTTTTGCCAGGCCAGGGCCAATATCTTCGGCCACTTGCATCAGGGTTACCGGTTGCTCGAACGAGCGTTGAGAACCATCGGGGAGGGTAATAACAGGCATAGTATTTCCTTGGTCAGTGGTGGCCCCTACGACAGGCCACATGCAATCACAAAATTCAGGCGGAGTACTCTAACGTCACACTTGCGAGCTGTAAACCTGACAGCGCCCCCGGACAGTGCAAGATAATATTTCCGTAACATTAAAGTGCAAACGAAGGCCCGCAGAGTGCCGCCAGATACCTGTCCACGACAACTGGCATGCTGACTCAGAGAGAACTCCGCTCTCCCTGCCTCGCAGTTTCCCCTGACGATCTTCGCCACAGGCCGGAAAAGGCGACCCATAGCCCGGATTACTTCGCCTGATAGCGCCGATTCAGGGCAGCAATCATCCTCTGTTGCTGACAGACGGGTGTTATTAAGTGATGGTAAATTATGGCGCAGCTCTTGCTGCCCAGATCAGATACCTCTCAACCAGTGTGGCTTCTGCATGACAAGCGCCCTGCTCCATATTGAAAACACCGTCTGCGACGAAGTAAATTCCTTCGCCCACTCGCTTTCAGCCTGGCCGCAACAATACGATCAGGTTGTACCCGGGCATTTTCACGGTCGTTTACAAGATGTTCAGTTACCGTCTGTACGGCTGTTCAGGGAGACCATGAACCTGTCGGTTGCCCAGCATACTCGTACCCCGGAAGGGAAAATCAGCGTGCTGATTCCAATCTCGCTCGATGGTAACAAAACCTCGGATCAGGCACGCTGCGTCGCCAGTCATGGCGTTACCTTGCTGCCCTACCAGAATGATTTCTTTTTTGTTGGCCCGGCCAATACCGATTACATCGTCATCTCGCTCGATCAGCAGCAACTGAGCACGTTGCTGACCGAGGATGATATGAGCGAGCTGCTGTCGGCCCAGCGTAGTTACGAAGTACCGGTCAACACCCAACGTCTGACCGAATTACAAAACCAGGCAGAAACGCTGTTAAATCAGCTGCTCAAACTGCAATCTGGCACAGACGACTGCCATTTTGCTTTTCCAGACAGCGCCGAACTGATGCAGGTTGAAGAGCGCAAAGCCATCCGGCGAGCGGCTCTGGAGCAAGCAATTCAGCACCAGTTGATCGACATGACGCTGGATCTGTTTACTCCAGCGCAAAAAAGCAAACCCGCGATGCGGCCATTGGGTAACCACCACCACTATCTGGTACGCAGCTGTCATGAGTATGTGTTGTCGGAGCAGGGCGCAGACGACAGCGTACTGGATATCTGCAAAGCGCTGAACGTACCTCGACGAACGCTTAACTACAGTTTTGAACGGGTCGCAGGTTGCTCTCCGGCACAGTACCTGAGAGCCGTCAAATTGAACGCCGCCCGGCGGGAGCTGTTGTCCAGCGACTTGCCGATTGGCTCAGTCGCCGCCAACTACGGTTTTTATCATGGCGGTTATTTTGGTCAGGAATATCGTCGTCTGTTTGGTGAAACCCCGAGTGATACCCGATCAGGACGCAGGCAACGCAGGCTCTGACGCACCCCATCCGCAGCTTCAACTGGCGACGCCTGCACGCTGGGACGCTGCAGCATTCGGTTCATCAACCAGTAACTGAGCGCCCCGCTCAACAAAATGACACCCCCCAACCACTGATCAACGATGCTCGGTAACGACAACGGCAGCAGCTCCACGACAAGACTTCCCCCCGGATATTCCGTTACTGCGGTTGTCATACGGTACAGCAATGGACTCAGCAACATAGCCAGCCCCAGCCCTACCAGCGGCAACAGCATCACCAGACAGACCGTATGAGAATGTTGTTGCACTCGCTGTGGACTTGAACACAGCCACAAGCCACCCAATGCCATCGTCCATTTACCCATGGCATAAAACAACGGGCTGTCCATCAAGGGTTGATGCAGAACGGGCAGCATGCCGCCCCAGGCCAAGACACCGGCTATGCCCAATCCGAACCAGAACAGCAGTGACTGCCATTGCCCATCCTCCTGACTGTTACTGTCACGGGTATGGCTGCCCGCTGGGATACTGGCCTCCATAAAAGCCGCCAACCAGAGTATCGGCACCAGATGATGGACAACCACACTCTGCCAGCTGTGCAGCCAGATTGAATGACGCGCCAGCGTATCCAGCCAGGGATTCATTGCCACCAGAAACAACAATGCGGCCAACCAGAAGAGTGGCCGTTTCCAGCTACCAGACCGTCGAGCCACAAACGCGACAACCAGCAGAATCAACAGGATTTCAAGCCAGAACAGGCTGTTCAGTGCAAACATGGCTTTCTCCACTTGGCTTGCTGCATCAGCTAACGGGCGTCTGGCCGTTAGCTGATGCTTTCAACGACGTGCTACGTCAACAACATCCACTACGTGCTCGTACTCTTTCAGCTACCGCAGCAATCGCTGCTTTCATCACTAACACCATCACCCACACCCACACCCACACCCACACCCACACCCACACTGCGATGATCCTTACCGGCGGGCAGATCCATGGCCGGATTGGCGTCAAAGAAATTATTGGGTTTGAGTTTGAAGCCGACGTATTCCACCGGCATCACCGGGAAATCTTCCGGCTTGCAGATATGGGTGTGACCATAGGTGTGCCACAACACAAGATCGGTATTTTCGACATTCCGGTCTTGCTGGGTATACACCGGCAAACCGTCGCCCTTGTTCTGATTCGGATAGTTACCCGTGCCATAACGTTCAGCCGGATCATAAGGCGTTACCCAGACATGATTGGCAGCAAACCCGGCACGTTGGCCAATATAGCTATCGGCCTGCGCCAGCATCACCGGATTGTGTTCTGCCATCAGCTTGTAACCGGGATGATTGCCAACCGCGTTGGTTTTGTTGGGGTTGATGACTTTCCAGAAACGCCCGCTTTGGCCGTTCGCTTCCCGAGCCGCTTGCTGCTCTGAGGCCAACGTGGTGACTTCGGTATTAAACGCATTCCCCCAGGGATTACCTTCTCCGGTTGGTTTGGGACTGAAGTTGGTTTCCAGTACCGAGTTTTGTTCGCCATCCAGCATCATATGCAAGCGGGCATTGAAGAAGTGCTGGTGCGACGGGCCATATATTTCCGGTGTGACAATACCGCCACCACACTCAGGTTTGGTACCTGGCACCATACCGGCGGTCTGGATAATACCGGTCAGTTTGGTCTCCATTTCAATGGTGCCATCCTGATACAGATACCAGTAAAACCCATAATCATAGTTGCCGACGGTACAGAAAAAGCTGATCACCAGACGACGGGAGCGGCGTACCTCAAAGACGTCCGTACGGAATTCGTAGTGCTTCCACAGCGTGCCGTAATCTTCTTCGTGCATACACACGGCGTTCTTCATGGTGAAGGGTTCGCCCTTGTCATCCACCGCCGGAATATCAAAATAATGAATCGCGCCGAGACAATCGCAGCCTAACTCCAGCTGATTAGCCAAACGGCCGAGACCATATTCACCGCCATCAAAGGCGCATTTCCAGTAATGGTTCAGCGCCGTATCCGAATACGGCACTGCCATATCGGTGACGCTGGCGCGATAGATAATTGGCCGGACTTGGCCCTTGTCGTTGTAGCCGAGCTGATTCAGTACCAAGCCTTCCCGCGGTGTAAAACCAACCCGGAACTGCCAGTTTTGCCAGCTGACTTTCCAGCCGTCGACGCTGAAACTCACCCCTTCCGGCTGCACAATGTGTAATGGTTTAACATCGGAACGTGGCTCCCCCAGCGACGGGGTATCGTAGTTACGCTTGGTTTTTGGAATTGGGGTATCCCGACCGTCGTCGAGCAGCTCGATAACCTTGCCTTCGTTCAGGTCGATAATAGCCACCAGCCCTTCAATCGGATGGGCATAGCCGTTATCGGTAAATTTATCGCGATAAAAAGCAACGCCGCGCATCAGCCGTTTGCCCTTGTACTTGGGATCATCACCAAAGTAGCCAAACGACCAGGGATCGATCTGGATGTTTTCGATGTCGGCATCGGTCAATCCACGACGCTTGACCGCAGCACGCCAGTCAGCGTCATGCTGGACGATATCGACGCAGGTAAAAAACTCTTCCACCATAATAGGTGCTTGTCCGGTCACGTCAGGATCAAGCTGCTGCCAGTCCGTCACCTCCTTCGCCACCAGGTCGATCATGGCTTCGAACATAGCGCCGTTACTTTTATCCAGCACGGTGGCAAAGGCACGGCGGGAAAATGGCTGACCCGCTTTAAAAGCCAGTACTTCAGCTTTTGGCGGTTCTTCCAACTGCAGATACGGAAAACGACAGCTATCACCCAACTGCTGCGTTTCCTTCAGGATCGCCGCCGCCAGCGCCAGTTCTTCCAATGTCAGGGGATCCAGTGGATGAACCGGGGTTGTAATGGTGGCAGATGCCGTGGTCGGATTGGATGCGCAACAGGTCTCGCTCATGATGTATCCCTCATTATTCAGTGAATACAGCCATGCTAGGCAGAAGCATCAACGTCGTTATCGCAAAGTGGCAAAATAACCCGGCGCAGAAAAAACGCTCGAATTCCGACAACAAACCATGACATTTGGCGGCATAACTCTCACACTGCGCGCTTTACGCCCAAATGTTGAGGACAACACTGCCATGAATGCCCTGATTCCCATTGCCAATGGCAGCGAAGAACTGGAAGTCATCACCCTGGTTAACGTACTGCGGCGGGCGGGTATAAACGTCACACTGGCCTCCACAGGCCCGGAGCGCAACGTCCGCTGTGCTCGCTCGACCGTGATTGAGGCTGACTGCCTGCTCGGCAAACTGGCCATTAATCACCCGTTTGATCTGATCGCCGTTCCTGGTGGTATGCCCGGTGCCGCTAACCTGGCGACATCGCTGGGACTACTGCATCGAATACAGCAGCAAGACCGGGCCGGCAAATGGGTCGCCGCCATCTGTGCCGCTCCGGCAGTGGTATTGGGTGCCGCCGGTGTAACCGCAGGCCGAGTCATGACCGGTTACCCCGGCTTTGGCCCCTTGCTGGTGCAATCTGGTGCCCTCATCAACAACACCGATGATGTGGTGGTCGATGGCAATCTGATCACCAGCCGTGGCCCGGCAACGGCCTTGCCTTTTGCGCTGACGCTGGTGGAATTGTTATGCGGCAAGCCGATACGGGATGATGTGGCAGCGGCCATGTTGTATCAGGATGGATCCGTCTCTTCATGATGACGACTGCGCCTGGCCAGTAGCGCCGGGAAACACCGGGCAGATAACACCGGGCAGATAGACAAATCCGGGCAAACCAGTGTCCGGCCCGTCAGCCCAACAGCTTACGCATCAGTTCTGCTGTACTGCTGACGCCAAATTTCTGCCGGATAACCGTGGCCCGATTGGCGACGGTTTTGGCACGGATACCCAGCTCCTCGGCGATGGTCTGATTGCTTTTGCCTTCCAGCAGACGTTCGGCAATTTCGCGCTCTCGCGCTGCCAGAATCGCCAGTGGATCGATGACCGTAGCGCCGTACCTGGCTGCTGCCGTCAACGGGCGGCCCTTGGGCACGTCGCCAACGGCCAACAACGATTCAAACCTCGACTCTAGAAACGACTGTCCAGCAACGACCCGATTCACCGCCTTCAGCATTACCGCCGGTGGACTCGATTTGGACAAATAGCCCAACGCCCCGGCGTTCAGCGCCGCACGAATAACCGTAGCTTCTTCGTACATGCTGAACATCAGAATCCGGGCGTCCGGCTTGACACCAATCAACTGCCGACACACTTCAATACCCGACAGATCAGCCATATTCACATCAAGTATCAGAATGTCGGGAGCATGCTGGAAAAACAGCAAGGCGGCATCCGTTCCCGATCCGGCTTCAATCAGCTGCACGTCATCAATCATCGCCGCCAACAGAGAACCGTAACCCTGTCGTACCACGGCATGATCATCTGCCAGCAAAATCGTCAGTGCCATCACTCTTCCCCTTCAGGGTAAGGAAGTTCGGCGGTGACCCGTGTCCCTTGCGGACTAAAATCTACCGTCAAGGTACCGCCCAATAGCCGCGCTCGCTCAGCCATGGAACGCAGGCCAAACCCGGCAATGGCATCTGACGACGCACTGCCATTATCTTGCACCTGCAGTGTCACTTGTTGCTGACCGTCGGTGGTCAGAGAAATCCGGACTTCTGTAGCCTCCGCATGCCGAACGGCATTATTCACGGCTTCCTGCACCAGCCGATAGACCTGGGACGCATCATCCTCGCTCCAGCCAGGCCAGTGATCTCCAGACAAGACACATTGAAGACCGGTAGTTTGCCCGGTACTGCGCAACAGTTCTTCCACCGCCGCTTGCAAGCCCAGTCGTTCCAGCACCACCGGATATAGATTATTGATGATGCGGCGAAACCCCATATTAATGGCATCACACCCGAGCAGAATACGTTCACTGGTTTCCAGCAACTGTTCCGGTTTATTCAGCTGAAAAGGCAGCACACAGGAATGTACCCGAACACCCGTCAGTTGCTGACCAAGATCATCATGTAATTCCCGCGCCAGCGCCGAACGTTCCTGCTCCTGAATTTCCATCAACGTGCGGGTAAGAAAACGGTTTTCATTACGGGCGCTCTCCAGTGATTCGGTCATTTCGTTAAAATGCGAGGCCAGATCATTCGCTTCACGCAGGCTGTAACGACCCAAGCGGGCATGCAGATGCCCCTGCTGTACCTGATCAAAGGCTGCCAGAACGTCCGCCAACGGCCGCAATCCTGCACGCACTCCCAGATAAATAGCCAGATTGGAAATCAGGGCACAGCCACAAAACAACCAGAACAACCAGCTGGACGAATGCCAGACCTCTTCAATTTCATCGCGATCATCGGAAATCAGCACCACTTTTTTGCCATTGCTGTCGGTCAGGGCTAGCTGATAGCCACGTCCGGGATGGTCAAACAAGGATTCAAACCAGGCCGGGACTGAATCTCCAGCCGGGCGTTCGACAGCATTTCCAGCAACCTGCACATGGCGCAGACTACTGCCCACCAGCGCCAGTATTTGCTGTGCCTGGCCGGATTGGATCAATGCCTCAACCACCGGTTTCATCGCCTGTTGCTCGCGTAGAACATCCTCTCTCCCTTGCACCAGCAAGGTTGCCAGACTGACAACCAACGCCAATGCAAAGGTGCTGTTGACCATCAGCAGGATTTGAGTCATGACATTCATACAGCCACTCCGATTGCATCCTTACCTGGTTGCCAACACCATCCCCGCACTCGCCGCAGCCACAATCGCCGCCGCAGCCACAATTCCCGTAACCACAATTCCTGCACTGTCGGCTTGCGATCAGAACGCCAGTTTGATGCCAGCCTTGAAGGTTCGTGGTGCACCGGGGCCAACAAAGCTGTCCTCTTCAAAGCCGGGGTAGGCTTCACCCAACACGTCATCCGCTTCACCATAAACACCAAAGGTTTCGTATTCGCGATCGAATACATTAACGACGCGACCATAGATTTCAATGGCGGCGGTTGGCGCGTAGCTGGCCCGGACATTCACCAGGGCATAACCAGCCAATTGCTCATTTTCATTGGCCTCATCACCACGGAAGTACTGGCTGCTACGATATTGAATATCGCCACCCACTGACACTTGTGGCAACAGGTTCCAGTCGGCAGCCAGTTTGAGATTGTGCTGCGGCAAGCCGGGAATACGATCCCCGGCTTGCACCTGACGATCAGAACCCCGTGGATTATTGGGACTGAATGACACAAAGGGTGTCTCAAACGTCGCCCGCATCCAGGTATAAGAAACAGCAAGTCGAACGCTTGTCCAGTGACCTGTCATGCCCAGCTCGGCCCCCAAGCGACGGGTTTTCCCCACATTGGCAAAATACCCTTCCGACGGCAAGCCTCCGGCTTGCTGAAACAGAATATCGTCATGACTGGTAGTGCGGAACAGGCCCGCCGTCCAACGCATATGTTCGGTCGCTGTGCCTTTCAGACCCGCTTCCACGGAACGGGTAACCACCTGTTCAAGCGGAGGATCAGACACAAAACCGTTTGGTAACTTGCAAGGGTCATTTTCGTCTGCACAGCTGAGTTCTGCCGGACTGGGTGCTCGCGACGCCTCACTGTAACTGGCATACAGATTCAGGCCACTGTCGAACACATAGGCCAGCCCCAGCATCGGATTAAGCCGGGCAAAGGTGTGGTCGCCATCCAGCGATCCCGGCCCGGATTCCAACTGATCCTGCATCTTGATATGGACATGATTGTATCGGGCGCCAACCGTCACACTGAGCTGATCATCCACAGCCAACGTGTTGCTAAAAAACACGCCCATGGTCTGGGTATCGGTTTGCAGGCTGACTTCAGACTCACTGTCGTAAAGGCCAATGGCTGTGACGTCTCGGGCATCCCCCGGCTCATCGTTATTGAGAATGGCAAAGCCGGTACGTGAGCGAAAGTGAATATCGGCCTGATCCAGTGTCACACCAGTGGTAAACAGGTTGTCCCGCCCGGCGACTGGTACAGAAGACGCCAACTGCAGACTGAAGCCCTGACTGCTTTGTTCGGTGCGGGAGGTGTTCAGAGTACCGTCGACGTCGTCGGCATCAATATCCAGCCCCAGCTCGGCGGCTATCGCTTCCAGCGTGTCATCGTCATCGTAACCCACAAAGGTGACTGGCTCTTCGTCGCCACCGGCTTCGTCTTCTTCACACAGGGTGTCAGCACCATTAAGCAAGCATTCTTCGTAATCCGAGTCGTCACCATTTACCGTGGTGGTGAGGTTGCGGCGCAGATAAATATTACCGGCCAGCTGCAAGGTATCCGAGAACCAGTGATCACCATCCAGGGCAAAATAATTCAGTCGGTTGCGAGTGATATCCGGATTGGTATAAATAGCGCTGCGGCCTTCGATATCCATCAATGCCTGGGGCACAGCACCATTACCGATCATTTCGTTGTCATCCAGCAAGACTGTCAGATTCAACGAGCTGTTCAGCGAGCGCCAGCTCAGTACCGACATGGCCTGGCGAATATCGCTGCCAGAGGCATCACGCCAGCCATCTTCTTCTTCACGATTGAGTAATACGTAATAGCCAACGTCTTGATTACCCAGCTGGCCATTGCCACCGCTCTGGAACTGAGCCTGCCGGTAGCCAAACTGACCAGCCCCAAATTCCAGCTCATTACCCTGGCTGTTAAAACCATTTTTCACCGCCATCGCAATTGAGCCGCCCAGCGTATTCTGACCAAACAGCGGATTAGAGCCGGAATACAAAGTCATGTGGTTGACCGCATCGGTCGGGAGTAAATCCCAATTCACCGTATCCCCAAAAGGCTCATTAAAACGCACGCCATTGAGATAGACAGACACCCCCTGAGGCAAACCCAACAGCGGTGACGCGGTAAAACCGCGATACTGGACATCCGGCTGATACGGGTTACTGACGGCTTCATTAATACTTACCGAGCCCAGTTGATAACGCATATGTTCGGTAATGCTTTGCGCCTGGGTGCGCTCCAGGTCGGCACTGCCAAGACCTTGTACCGGGCTGACCAGCTGATCCTCCCGTACCCCGGCTCCAGCCACCGGCGTTGGCGCAACCACTACAATTTCTTCTGTCAGATTACCCATGTCCGACCAGGCGGCCAGAGGCAGCAGCCAACCGGCCAGGCTGCCTAACACCTTCCTTGAAGAATGACCGTTTGCGGGAAAACTCAGAAATGCCATCAGCCTCAGCCTTATTGTTATTATCAGATGCTGATATTCTGAACGGCGGCATGTCTGCTGGCTGTTCCCCGACCGTTGCTGATAACGACTGCTTTGGCACTAGGTGAACGGGATAGGGAAATCTTCCCGATTGTTCTTTCAATGGTTCCTTCAAGTCAGGAAAATAAAGATGCAGATAGTAATAATGAAGGAAAAAGCAAAAATATTGTGCCAAGGCAGGGGTTTTCGACTAACTTTACTACTTTAGACCCCCATACAAAACGCCAAGGTAGAATAGCTGACAGTAGCAGCACGGGGTGTAATGGGTAAATTACAAAAATAAAGAAACAGGAGTAGCTACCATGTTGACACTCCAGACCAGCCACAGTGCATCCGACGGCGCTTGTGACGCTGTCCCCAGCCAGAGCTCCCAGCCTGATATGACTGATACAACTTCAAGTGCAGAATTGCCGTCCAGCCCGCTGACGGAAAGCGAGACCCCGGTCTACAAACTGCTGATTGCCGATGATCACCCGTTGTTCCGGGAAGCCATTGCCGACGTTATTCGCAACCGCTACCCTAATTCAGACATTGTCGAAGCCGAAAATCTCGAGTCGGCCGCCGTATTGGCGAGTGCCCAGGATGATCTGGATCTGATCCTGCTCGACCTCAATATGCCTGGCATGAACGGCCTCAACGGCTTGATCCAGTTACGTAACGAATCCCCTACCATTCCCGTCGTCATCATCTCGGCTGAAGAAGAAAAAAGCGTGGTACTGCAAGCCATGACTTATGGTGCCGTGGGTTTTATCATCAAGTCCCTGCCACGGGAAAAAATGACCCAGGCACTCGAACAAGTGTTAGCAGGCCAGGTGTACCTGCCATCCGATGTTATTCGTGCCACTGATGACGGCCGCTCACGCCAGCGCCGTATTCAGGATGAAAACCTGATTCCCCCGGAAATGCTTAACAGCCTGACCCGCCGACAGTTACTGGTACTGGAACGCATGGCCAGCGGCGAATCCAACAAACAGATTGCCTACAACCTGTCGATTGCTGAAACCACCGTCAAGGCACATGTCTCGGCCATTTTACGCAAGCTCAGTGTGCACAACCGTATCCAGGCAGTACTGGCCGCCAGCAATGTAGACTTTAACCAATACCTGCGGCGCTGATTTCCCTCTTATTATTGTTAAAAGAAAAAACCGGGCGATGCCCGGTTTTTTATGTGTTGACCGAACTAGCCGCCATGATCCTGGGCCATAATCACACTGGCTGCCCGCGCCGCATGCAATTTTTTATAGCTGTCGATCAGGCGCACATGCTTGTCGAGCCCATCCAGATTCATGCTGGTTTCTTCCAGCCCGTAAAACCGCACCGACCCATCCACAGACCCCAACGCCGCCGCCAGACGCTCACCACCAAACATACGACCGAAGTTACGGGTGAAGTCGGCCAGTGCCAGTTCATCGTCCAGCATCACTTCCAATACGCAATTCAGTGCCTGATAAAACAGCCCACGCTCGACGGTGTTGTCGTTAAATTGCAGGAAGGTTTCGACCAACTCTTTGGCTTCCTCGTGCTGACCTAACGCCAGATAGACCAGCAATTTCAATTCCAGTAGAGTCAGCTGACCCCAGGCACTATTGTCGTCAAATTCAATGCCAATCAAGGTCGTGATATCGGTGTAGTCATCCAGCTCGCTGGCTTCCAGACGCTCCACCAGATCGACCAATTGTTCCTCGTCCAGACGGTGCAGGTTAAGAATATCGTCGCGGAAATACAGCGCCTTATTGGTGTTGTCGTAGATCAGATCATCAACCGGATACACTTCGGAATAACCCGGCACCAGAATCCGACACGCTGGGACACCCAGGTCATTATAAGTGGCCATATACGATTCCAGACCGATCGTTTCCAGAATACCAAACAGGGTCGCGGCTTCTTCCTGATTGGCATGCTTGCGTTCGTCCGGGCTGGCATCCGCCTGTAGCGCCACAGCGAAATCCCATTCCACAAAATCAACATCCGCCTTGGCACTGAAAAAACGCCAGCTCACCAAACCGGTAGAGTCGATAAAGTGCTCAACAAAGTTATTCGGCTCCGTCACCGCATTGCTTTCAAACGTCGGTTGCGGCAAATCGTTCAGACCTTCAAAACTGCGACCTTGCAACAACTCCGTCAGCGAACGCTCCAGCGCCACCTCAAAACTCGGATGCGCCCCAAATGAAGCAAATACACCGCCGGTACGGGGGTTCATCAGCGTCACACACATCACCGGGAACTGACCGCCCAACGAGGCATCCTTTACCAGTACCGGAAAGCCCTGCTCTTCCAGCCCCTGGATACCCGCCACGATACCCGGATATTTGGCTAACACCTCATCGGGAACATCCGGCAGCGCAATTTCATCTTCCAGAATCTGGCGCTTGACCGCCCGTTCAAAAATCTCCGACAAACACTGCACCTGAGCTTCCGCCAGCGTATTACCGGCACTCATGCCGTTACTAAGAAACAGGTTTTCAATCAGATTGGACGGAAAGTACACCGTTTCACCATCGGACTGGCGCACAAATGGCAGCGACACAATACCGCGCTCACTATTGCCAGAGTTGGTGTCGAACAGGTGTGAGCCGCATAACTCACCGTCGGCGTTGTAAATGGCCAGACAATAGTCATCCAGAATGGCTTCTGGCAACTCATCGTTCGGTCCAGGCTGAAACCACTGTTCATTGGGGTAATGCACAAACTCGGCATTGGCAATTTCTTCACCAAAAAACTGGTCATTGTAGAAGAAATTGCAGTTCAGCCGCTCCAGAAACTCCCCCAGCGCCGACGCCAACGCACTCTCTTTGGTCGCACCCTTGCCGTTGGTAAAACACATCGGCGACGCCGCATCACGAATATGCAGCGACCACACATTGGGCACAATATTACGCCAGGAGGCGATCTCGATCTTCATCCCCAGATCCGCCAGCAGCCCGGTCATATTGGCGATGGTCTGCTCCAACGGTAAATCCTTACCTGGGATATACGTCGTGGCCTGCTCGTCCGCCGCCGTACCCACTAACAGCAGTGCCTGCGAGTCGTCATCGAGGTTATCCACCACCTCAATATCAAACTCGATACCGGTCTGAATCGCCCGCTTTACCGTACAACGCTCCATTGAACGCAGAATACCCAGCCGGTCTTTCTCCGCAATACCCTCAGGCAACTCCAGCTGAATCTTCAACAGCTGCTTGTAGCGGTTCTCAGGGTCGACAATATTGTTCTGTACCAGCCGCAAATTCTCGGTTGGAATATCCCGTGCAATGCAGTACACCTTGGCAAAATACGCCGCACACATCGCCGACGACGCCAGAAAATAATCGAACGGCCCCGGCGCAGAACCATCGCCTTTATAGCGGATGGGCTGATCCGAGATGACGGTAAAATCATCAAACTTGCCTTCGAGACGAAGGTTATCGAGAAAATTGACCTTGATTTGCATGAAGAGTACCGCATTGGAAAGAGTGGCCAGCGCGGTGACAGGTAGAAAGCGTCGCCCGCGTTGTGGAAGCTGGGCGCTATTATCCAGATTTTCAGCTGGAGTGTCGCGGGGAGCGGGGTTATGAACTCGGCTTGTGGCCCAGTTCACTCCGGGATGTGTGGTGACCGAAAGAGGTCATGCTTCAGCAAGGCCTGATTGTGACGCAACCCAAACTCACCAGCCCCTCCATATCTTCAATAAAATACCCCAGCGCCCGCCGTTCTATCTTTCTGATTCCAGCTTGCTGTGCGTCCGTCAGATTGTGATACCGCGAAGCAGCTCCGAAATCTCCAAACAATAAATGCCCGTCGGCATTGATCAGGGTGTTGTGAGCGTACACATCACCGTGGCAGATTTGAGTGGCTTCAAGGTGCTCCACCAGGCTGGTCATTTGCTTAATCAGGCAGTCGGCCAATTCGCGGCTAAGGGCTTGGCCTGCGGTGAAGGTGTCGCGGGTGCAGCTGTCGAGGCTGGGTGGCTGACCCAGATTGCTGTAGTCGTGTGGGATCAGCTTCATCACCAGGGCATCAAAGGCGGGTTCTGTTACCTGCGCCAATGCGGTGACCAGATTGGGATGCGGTGCGACCGACAAACAGGCGGCCAGTTCGTCTTGCGGGTAGCCATCGCTGGTGACGCCGCCATGAAAGACTTTCACGGCAACGTCCGGGTCGATGCCTGCCGGGGCTGATTGCCAATAAGCGCGGGAAATCACACCTGAGGCTCCACGACCCAATACGTCTCCCATTTCCAGGTCGCCACGGGCAACGGTCAACACGTTGTGATGAGATTCATGACGTGGGCAGAAGGGGTTGCCGGAGAACGCCAGCCAGGCCAGATTGGGCAGTTCGAGCAACTGATCGGGAAATACGTCAAACTGGTTGGCGGATATTCGCAGTAAGCCCAGTTTGTTCAGCCTGCTGATGCTGTTTGGCAGTGCGGTCAGCCGGTTGCCCGCGAGCATGAGTTTTTCCAGTGCACTCAGGTTGCCGAAGTTGCCAGGTAATTGGCTAATGCAGTTGTCCGTCAGAATCAGCCAGCGCACATTAGGCGGCAGGCAGGTTGCGGAAACGTCACGAATCTTGTTGTGCTTAAAGCCGACCATCGTTAAGGAATGGCAGAGACCAACGCCTTCGGGGATATGTTCGAACTGATTATCCGAGGCGAACAGGATTTTCAGTTGACTGAAACGATGCAGATCACCCGGCAGGTCAGTAAGCTGGTTACCGGACAAATCGAGTACTTCGAGGGTATCGGCAAGGCTGTAAATTTCTTCCGGGAACCCGCAGAGGCCTGCCGCTAATTTGAGGTGGCGGCTACCAGCCAGTTCGCCGCTGCGCAGTTGAGCAAGAGTGTGCATTAAAATCCTGTAGGCGTCGCTACGATTGAGCCAATCAAGCGGTGCCGGAGCGGTTGGTCATCACGAAGAGTGGTCGACACGAAGCCGAAATGTAACGTGAACTCTATAGGGCAAAGTATCACCTGCCAACTGAATCTGATCAGCTACCGCGCAGTTGCTCAAACCCCATATGAACCCCTACCAGCACACTGCCCGCCGCCAGTCCGGTCACGGCATTCAGCAGCACGCTCACCAATCCGCCTAAAACGCTGCTGACGGCAGGCAAGCTGGCAATCTGTTCAGCGGCATCGGCAGAATGTTCTATCGCGTGATGAATCAGCGGTACGCCATGTACGAGTATCGCACCACCCACCATAAACATGGCGGCGGTGCCAACGACGGAGAGAAATTTCATCAGCCAGGGAGCAGCGGCGACCAGCACCCGACCGATGGCTTGCCAGGTGGAGGTGGACGTCCGGGTCAGATAAAGGCCGAGGTCGTCGAGTTTGACGATACCGGCAACCAATCCATACACAAATACCGTCATCAGGACAGAGATTCCGGCCAATACAATCAGCTGTTCCATCAGGGTCGCATCGGCCACGGTGCCAAGGGTGATAACGATGATTTCAGCGGAGAGGATAAAGTCGGTACGAATGGCGCCTTGGATTTTGTCTTTTTCAAACGCCACCAGATCAAAATCCGGATCGGTCAGGGCTTTGAGCTGGCCTGCGTCAGCGTGTTTTTTACCGTGCTGCAGCAAGGCATGAATCAGTTTTTCTGCGCCTTCGTAACACAGGAACGCACCGCCCAGCATCAGTAATGGGGTAATCAGCCAGGGGATAATGGCACTGATCAGCAGCGCGGCAGGCACCAGAATCGTCTTGTTGCGCAGCGATCCCACGCCGACGGCCCAAACCACGGGTAATTCCCGGTCGGCCCGAACACCGGTGACTTGCTGGGCATTGAGGGCCAGGTCATCACCGAGTACTCCGGCGGTTTTTTGTGCGGCGACCTTGGTCATGGTAGCGACGTCGTCAAGCAACGTGGCGATGTCGTCGATCAGGGTAAGAAGGCTGGCTCCGGCCACGATAGGGTTCCTGCTAGGGCGAGTGATGGGCGTCAGTATAAGGCCTGTCCCCCGCCGCTGGCGGAGGATATTGGCATTTTTATTGACATGAAGAGTTTAGATACCGCGCTGAGCACATGGGCGATACAGCAAGTTGCTCACGCAACAATGGCGTGGTGAATCATATGATGAATCATGGCCTTGAGTTTGGCCGGGCGCACCGGTTTGTTCATCAACCGATAGCCCAATTCCCGCACTTCCTGTTTGAGTACGTTGGTGTAGTTGGCGGTAATCATCAGTACCGGGGCATCCAGCCCCTGCTCTGAGCGCAGCCGCGCTACTACGTCCAGCCCGGTGACGCCGTTGTCGAGGTGATAGTCGGCAATAATGAGATCGATACCGGCGTCCAGCTCTGGCTGCTCTTGCTGCA
Organism: Candidatus Thalassolituus haligoni; assembly: GCF_041222825.1. Taxonomy (NCBI): domain Bacteria; kingdom Pseudomonadati; phylum Pseudomonadota; class Gammaproteobacteria; order Oceanospirillales; family Oceanospirillaceae; genus Thalassolituus; species Candidatus Thalassolituus haligoni. Next base: position 1,710,803 of record NZ_CP139482.1, on the reverse strand, counting down.
ATTCTTCGTAGCTTCGTACCGCCACGACATCAAACCCCCAGCCACTGAGCAGGACGTCCATGGCGTGACAAATGGAGGCTTCGTTATCCAGTACCAGTGCTCGCCGTCCCAGAAACTGTTGATTGCCCAACAGCGCCAACCCTGGCGTTGTTGCCTTGCGAGCCAGCTGGCGGCGTCCATAAGGCACCAGTACCGAGAAGCAGGAACCGGATCCCAAGGTAGACTGCACCCGGATGGGGTGACCCAGAATCCCGGACATCTTGTCGACAATCGCCAGCCCCAATCCCAGTCCCTTGTCGCGGGCGGTGTCTTTCTGGCTGCCACGATTGAATTCAAGAAAAATCTCTTCCAGCTTGTCTTCGGCAATGCCGTCGCCGGAGTCCCATACCTGGATTTCCAGCCCCTCTTTGCGCCGACGGCAGCCCAGCGTAATCTTGCCCTGCCGGGTGTAGCGTACCGAGTTGGTAAGGAAGTTACGCAGGATCCGCGCTAACAACTGTGAGTCTGTCAGGATCACCGCCGAGGTGGCAATGTACTCAAACGCCAGACCGGAATCGGCAGCCAGGGTACGGTATTCATTCGCCAGGTTGCCCAGCAGGTCACCGGCACGGAACGCGGTAATATCCGGTTTGACCACGCCTGCATCCAGTTTGGAAATATCCACCAGCGCCGCCAGCAGGCTCTCAACGTCTTCCAGTGAATAATTGAGCGAGAACACCAGCTGGCGTGTGCGTTCGTCGAGGTTGTGTTCCATCAACGAGGCACAAAACAGCCGGGCGGCATTCATCGGCTGCAACAGGTCGTGGCTGGCGGCGGCGAGAAATTTGGTTTTACTGTGGTTGGCTTTTTCTGCTTCCTGCTTGGCATCGCGCAGCCGCTGCTCCATTTGCACCCGCTCTTCGATTTCCTGACGCAACTGACCGTTCAGCTCAGTCAGTTCCTTGGTGCGGTCTTCCACCCGTTGCTCCAGATGCTGATACGCCTGAGTGAGCGCTTCGGAGGTACGGCGAATTTCAGTAATATCCTGAATCAGAACGTAAAATCCCTGCACTTCGCCGTTGGCGTCCTTTTCCGGTACATAATTTTTGACGACGTGGCGGATTTCGCCGTTGGGAGCCGGATCGGTAATTTCAAAGTTGACGCTGCGCCCACTGAGCGCCCGTTCGATATAGGGGCGCAGGCGCACCATCTGCTCGGGCTGGATAATATCTTCCATATGGCGGCCCAGAATGACCTCGCGCTCGTAACCGTACCAGGTTTCGTAGGCACGGTTGGAGAACACCATGGTGAGATCCTTGTCGACATAACCAATCAGCGCCGGCACGGTGTCGGTGATCACTCGGACACGCTGTTCGCTTTCTGCCAGTGCTTTGACAGCCCGGCTGCGTTCCGTAATGTCGGTGTACGTGTTGACAAACTCGCCATCCGGCATCGGATGCGTGCGGATTTCGAGCACCCGGCCATTGGACAATACCTGTTCCAGCTGTAAACAGGGTCTGCCCTGATCATCCCGCGACAAAGGGTTCAGATCGTCGACTTCGGTCAGCTGCATCAGGCGCGAGAAGCTGAAACCGCTCACCAGCGCGGTTTTGCTTAAGCCGGTCAACTCGGTAAAGCGGTGATTCCAGGTTTCCAGATTCTGGGCCTGATTGACCAGCACCACCCCCTGGGAAAGGTTATCGAGGGTATTTTGCAAGGTTCGGGATTTGGTTGCCAGCGCCCGCTCTCGTAATGCGCGCTCGTTTTCAATCAGGGCACTGATGTCCTTGTACAGCACCACCAGGCCACCATCCCGAGTCGGACGCTCGCTGACATGCACCCAGGTGCCGCTGCGCATATGGAACACCTTGCCATCACCTGGCAAGGCACCGTGACCCGTGCTGACGGCTTCGCCATAATAACGATCAATCAGACGATGATGCTGCGACAGTTTGTGGATCTGTTGCTGATCCATGCCAGGAGAAATTTCGATTCCAGAGCTTTGCCAGAACTGGCTGAAACGGGAGTTAGCCAATACCAGCTTGCGGTCGGCGTCGTATAGTACAAAGGCATCGGAGATGCTTTCAATCGCCTGGCGCAGCAGGTCGTGGGCATTGGTTGCGGCGGCACTGGCCCGTACCAGTTCGACATTGGTGCTTTTGAGACTGTGCATCGCCTCATTCAGCGCTTCGGTGCGTTCTCTCACCTGTTCGGCCAGATAGACGGAATGCTTGAAGTTGTCGTAGGCGCCGTCTGAATTCTCTGGCCCGGCTTCAACCCGGTGCATCAACGCCCGGTTGATTTTTTCCAGGCGTCGATTCTTGTCTTCAAATTCAGCCAGTCGCCGTTTGAGATCATCGACCTCTGCGCTCAATAGTCAGCCCCTCCCAGCGCCACCCCAGTGAACGTCTGGTTTAAATGCATACCGTTAAACTGCTCACCATAGGTATTAAAGCCAATCACTTTATGGCGGGCAAACATGGCTGACGCGGATGCCATCAGATCGAGATGATCCAGCTCCAGCCGCCTGAAGATACAATCGTAGCCCAGAATCAGCTGCGGTGTGCCAATTCGCTGGCTGATGTCTTCAAATAGCCCATCGAGCTGCGCCAGCATGTCGGCGGAACGCGAACGAGTCAGCACAATGCCGGTATCCACAGCGCAATAAAACGACAGGCTGTTATCCGGGTTCACTTTCTGGATCGCGCGCGGGTAATAGCGTTCGCCAATTTTTACCGACAGCGGATTAAGGGCAAACACTTGCGGACTCAGCGTCTCCAGCGGTATATCCAGAACCCGTGCATACTCCAGCGCTGCGGGTTCGGCATTGATTTCAAACACCCGCCGTTCCAGTGGATCGGCATCGGTGACCACCAGCTTGTCTTCGGTTGGTAGCAGGTGATGAATACTGAAGGCTTCAAAATCAAAAGCGGTATTCACCAGTAACAGAATAGCGGCGTTGGTATGGAAACGGCCTTCGTAATACACATGGGTCTTGCTGTGACACATATCATCGGCGGCAGAACCACCGAGCAAAGGAATGCTGCCCAGATGGGCATTCAGCAGGCGCAACAGCCGTTCTTCTTCGACCGAAAGACCGTCCAGCAAGGTCAAAGCGAAGGTATTGCCCTTGATCGGCGCGACCTGACGCTCACGACAGCTGTCGAGCATCTGATGAATCAGCCCTTGGGCATCCGAAAAACTGAAACGGGACAGATCCGACATCAGCGCCGACTGGACGGCAAACGACGATGCCGGAAAACCAATCGCGGTAATGCTGCCACTGCAATAACCAAACGGTGAAATTTCACCGGCCGTGGTACAACCGACCAGATCAATGCCGGAAAAACAGCCGCCGAGTGCTTTCGCCAGCGCATCAAAGTCAAAATCGTTGGAACAGAAAAACACCACCTGGCTCAGTTCGACATCAGACAAGGCCTGATACAGCTCTTGGGCCGCGATCTCAGGATCCTGATTGACGGAACAGGCGGTTTTAATACCATCGTACTGTTTTGGTTTTAATGCCAACATCGTTTCCACTCCCTGCTGGACGCCGTAGTCGCCGGATACCAGATCCGGATATAGCCCCGAAGACCAGCACCCGCTAAAAACGGGCGTAACCATCATCAACTGCGGACAGTACGAGTTTACTTAACCGCAAAGAGCAGGAATATGCTACTTCCGACCCCGTACTACTACCGATTGCAGAGGGATCAGACTGCTTGCCACAGTCCAGAACACGGATCAAAAAAACAGCCATAACCCAGTAGGGGACATCTATTTAATCCTGCACGACTCTGCGCGAGTGTTGCCGGTGATCAGGGCAAGGCGGCGAATGCCGCGAAATGACGCGTCCTTTTCAAGTTCGCCAACACCGCTCTGGACGGCGGCAACCCGCGCCCTCTGGGGGCTGCCGGATGATCTCGACTCTGTGTCGCCGACGTTTGACTTGACCCGTCAGGCCTGCAAGTCGGCTTCGTGATTCGACACCATCCGGTAGCCCAGAGTGAGCACCGGATTAAATAGATGATGAGATGGACGCTCCCCATAGGATCCAGCGTCAAATGCGCTAAGGTTTTGTTACCAGCAAAACGTCAATATGAGGAGCGTCCACATGAATGATATTAGTACCATCGCCATCGATCTTGCAAAGTCCGTTTTTCAGATCTGCATCGTCTCCGGGCACAACAAGGTATCGAAGCAGTTACGCCTCAGCCGGGAGAAATTCAGGCAATTCATGCTGGAGCAAACACCCTCCAGAGTCGTCATGGAGGCCTGTTATTCCTCGCATTATTGGGCCAGGTTATTTCAGCAACAAGGCCATCAGGTACTGTTGATTCCGGCCCAGCATGTCACGCCATTTGTGCGGGGCAACAAGAACGATCAGAACGATGCTCTGGCCATTTATGAAGCATCCATGAGACCCAATATCCGGTTTGTACCGATCAAGTCATTGGGTCAACAGGATGTTCAGAGCCTGCATCGAATGCGAGAACGGCTGGTCAAGGATCGCACTGCGCTTTGCAATCAGATGCGCGGTTTGTTGACGGACTACGGTTATATCTTTCCCATCGGGATCAATGCTGTGTTTAAAGGGTTGCGCGAGATTCTGGAACAAGGTGAGCTGTCTGGCATGATGCAGTCGGAGTTGAATTGGACATTGACTGAATATGACCTGTTATCGCGTCGGATTGATCACATTAACGAAGAATTAAAGCGTTATGGCGAACAGGATCAGCAATGCCAGAACCTGATCTCTATCCCTGGAATCGGGGCTCATATCGCGACGGCCATCAAGAGTACGGTGGGCAATGCGGAGGTCTTTCATAACAGCCGGGATTTTGCGGCGTGGACGGGGTTAACGCCGAGACAAAAGGCCAGTGGTCATAAATCGGTGATGTCAGGGATTACCAAGCGTGGGGATGCCTACTTGAGAAAATTACTGGTGCAGGCTGCACGTCACACACTGCGCTGGGCCAAGCGAAACGAAGACACAAATCTGGCGCGCTGGATGATAGACATCGTCCAGCGTCGCGGATTGCACAAGGGCGTTGTCGCCATTGCGCATAAACTGGCGCGGATTATCTGGAGCGTTTTGACACGTCAAACGGTCTTTAATCCGGCCTGAAAGCAAGAACCCATCGGGTAGTCGTTGTTTGATGATGTAACGGGGCAATCCGTCCCTGGTAGAGCCTGAGCGGGACACGATCGGCGTGGCCAGATCGAATAGATGTTAAAGGTGCCAGGGTTCGGATTTCATCAGGGCTGCGGGAGCTGATCCCGATCAGAAGCCGGATATATGTCAGAACTGCCACTGTCATCGCAACGAACGACGAAGGGTCAACAGGAAAAAAGAAGGGCATTTGGAGGTGCCAGGGTGAAGTCGTCCTTGACACCGCGGGAGCGTCTATATATGTCCCCTGTAGCATTAACAGCAAAGGATGGCCAGGCCATCCCTTGCTGGTGCTATTTTACTGCGATATTACGACCAGCCAAGTCATGGCTGGACGGAGTTACAACTGACCGCATACTCGGACAGCCGCCATCAGAATGTAACAACAGCACCCAGCGCCACAGTGGTGGTTTCAGCCGTTGCCGATTCGGCCTTGTCCCACTCGCCGACCAGAATCAGGTTGCTATTAACCGAGTGGAATACCGCCAAGGTTTTGTTTTTCAGATCCAGCTCCGCGCCGCCGTCTGTAGAGCCGCCATCGTTGTCGCCTTTGGACACAACCAAGCGCGTCGCACCCAGAGTGTAAGAAGCTTGCAACAGCTTGCCATCCACTTCAGCGCTGTCAGCGGTCAGAATATTACCCAAACCTGCGGCACCCACACCTTCCGCAGTGAAACCGGAAGCCGTCAATGCGACACCCGCAAACTTCACGTTCAGACCATAAGAGACACCTTTCGAGGTCAGCGACGTTCCCGCTTCTTTGGATTCCTGATTCATGTAACCCAACCAGCCTTTGGCAGAACCACCATCAAAATCCAGTGCGTAAGAGCCTTCGGCTTCGATACGCGGACGGCTTTCTTCAGATGCAGCAGAACGCTTGTTAGGATCCATCAAACCCACGGCCAGGTTAAAACCACCCATCGCTGGCATACGGTAAGTAATCTGGGAATTGGGCATCGGGTACAAATAACCAGTACCGATATTACCAAACGAGACGTTGCCGCCATCGTCGGTCACCGTCATGGTCTGACCAAACCCCAACAGCATTTCGTCACCAAAAATATTGGAGCGGTTAAACAGACCAAAGTCTTTACCCACCAGTACCTGACCAAAGTCACCGTCCACGGTGGCATACACCTGACGTGCATCGATCAGTGTTTCCGTACCGGCGTCTTCCGCGCCACGGTTCAGGTCAGTATCGCTGGTGCTGATCCACAAGGAAGAGCGGCCACCCACCGTCAAGCCATCAATCTCTTTGCTGAAGTTGAAACCAATGTAGTTCGGCAGAAAGCCCATTTTCACGCGGGATTGAGACACGTCATTAGCACCGTCAGCACTGCTGTCGCTATTGACGTAGAAAGTATTAAACAAACCATCCACAGAAAAGGTGGTCGCATCCTGGTCGTACAGAGTGATAGCGGCAGATGCCTGCGCACTGATAGCCACAGCGGCCGCGATTGGCAGCAACTTGAAGATGTTATTATTTTTCATTTTGTATTGCCCTGATTGTGTTGTTTTTGTCGTACAGGGGTCAGTGACTCTGCTCCACTCCCTGACCACCGCTTTCGCAACGGGTCAGGAAAAAAAGATGGCTCAGGCCGATCAGACCCGAGCCACCTGAAACAGGAACACTCTGAAGCGGTGCAGGACTGTCGCCCTGAACAACGTTTTCCACTATCCGTTGTCCTTGCATCCACAGCTATCATCCCTTCAACGGCAATCATGCCCCCTTTGGTTGCACATCATTGGTGCACAAAAATTACGACGCCAAAGTCGTGACACCTACATCCTTGGTATTGGAAAAAAGTACCAATCCGGTGACAACAAGGTTGCCTGTCACCCCGCCAGCGGGCGTCATATGACGCTTTAGTAGGTTGCTACCAGATCCCAAAGAAGCATTGAGGATGACGCCACGCCGCCTAGGATGAGAGCCATAGTCATAAAAATAATAATCAAGGAGTTCCCATGCGATCCTGGTCTGCGCACGTGCTGCTCTGGTTCTGTTTGTTGAGCCTTGCCAGTTTGCCGTCAGCCACCATGGCCAACGGGCAAGACGACCAAGCTGCACCGTCTGACACCATCAGTGGCATGATCCAGCAGCTGTTTCCCAAAGCAACCCGTATTGAGCCAAAACAACAGGACTACCCGGTCTACCCGGTTTACCAGCTCAACGAGCTACTGGGTTACGCTTATGAATCCAGCGACATCAGCGATTTGCCGGGGTTTTCCGGCCGACCTATCCGACTGTTGATCGGTCTCAGTGCCACTGGCCGGTTTACCGGTATTCATATTCTCGAGCACCATGAGCCAGTGTTTTTACACGGTCTGGGGCCGGAGCCGCTGTATCAGTTTATTGGCCAGTATCAGGGCCGATCACTCACTGAACACATCGTTATCGACAGTCACAAGGTGGGCGACGCAGCCACCGATGGAGTGGTCTACTTTGACGGGGTATCCAAGGCCACCGTATCGGTGATTATTATTAACGACACGGTGTTGTCTTCAGCGCTCAAGGTCGCCCGCCACAAGCTGGAAGGTTTTGCCCAGGCCGCCGCCGCACAACCCATCATGGACAAGTTTGAACCATTGAACTGGCAGCAATTACTCGATCGCGGCTACGTCGGCCATTGGCGGCTTGAGCTGGCAGATGCGGAACGCTCGCTGGGAACCGACCTCGGCAGCTACCCGTCACTGCGCGAGGCAAAACCGGGTGAAGCCTTTACCGAACTTTGGTACGCCTATATCAATGCGCCGTCCATTGGCCGCAACCTGTTGGGCGACGATGGTTTTGCCCGCCTGCAACAGCGGCTCAAACCGGGCCAGCAAGTACTGGCAGTGATGTCCAACGGGCTGTTCCCTCACGTACCTGAAGACTTCAAACCCGGTACGGTGCCTGGACGACTGGCGTTACAACAGAGTCAGCTGGCCGTTGAAATGCGCGATATGGATGTACTCGATCGTCATATTCAACTGGTGGCCGACGGCATACCTGCGTTCGACCAAGCCAATCTGTTCCAGGTAGGAGGCAATGCCGGGTTTAATCCCGGTGCCGACGCCGCCCTGATTCTGAATATGGAACTGCCACGTAATCATCTGATGATCGACCGGGCACATTTTGAAGTGCCGGTGACACTGCCCGCCGAGCTGTTTGAACAGCTCACGGTGGAAGACGCCACTCCTCGCGCACCCTTATGGGTTGGCCTCTGGCAGGATCGCTGGCTGTCCATCACCCTGGTCAGTATCAGCCTGATACTACTGACCATTCTGTTTACCTGGCAGCGTTTTTTCACCCGTTTCCCACGTGCTGTGCACGGTTTCCGTTGGGGCTTTCTGGCGTTTACAGTCGGCTATCTCGGCTTTTATGCCCAGGGTCAGTTGTCGGTGGTCAACATCTACACTCTGCTGTTGAACATTTACGATGGCTTTAATATTGGTATTTTTCTGCTCGACCCGGTGATTTTTATCCTCTGGACGTACACTTTTGTCAGCCTGTTCATTTGGGGCCGAGGGCTGTTTTGTGGTTGGCTCTGCCCGTTTGGCGCGTTGCAGGAAATGGCTTCCTGGCTGGCCAAACGACTGGGCATCCGCCAACGCCGGATTGCCGAGCCGCTGCATCGCAAGCTGATTCTGATCAAATACCCGCTGCTGATCGGACTGCTGGGAACGGCTTTTTATTCACTGACGCTGGCAGAGCAACTGGCCGAAGTAGAGCCGTTCAAAACCAGCATTACGCTCTATTTCTACCGCTCTTGGCCCTTTGTGTTATACGCCGTCGCCTTGCTGGCCGCCGGGATGTTTGTTCACAAGTTCTACTGTCGCTACCTGTGCCCATTGGGTGCCGGTCTGGCCATTATTGGCAAGCTGCGGCGGCTGAACATGCTCGACCGGGTCGATCTCTGCGGCTCCCCTTGCCAGCTGTGCAAACGCCGTTGCGAGATCAATGCTATTCGTAACGACGGTGCCATCGATTACGACGAATGCATCCAGTGCCTGGAATGTGTGGTGATACTGAGAGACGACGAGCAGTGTGTTGACAGCATCAGCGCGCGAAAAAAGGAGCGGCGGCAGGCCAAAGCCAGGTTACTGGCAACCGATGCGGCACAATAACAACATGAGCAAGCACAACCTGTGCGACCAGAATGATCGCAGCAGGTTACGCACACGTAAGGACAGCACACGTAAGAACGGCCAGGCCAGTTACAATAACCAGGACACTTCACCGTCGTAATGATAGCTCTGGCATTCGCTGCTGATGACATTACCGTTGTAACTGACATTGGCCGTGGAGTTGCTGACGCCAGTAAAACGATTGTCAGACAGATTGATTTGCGCTGTCAGAGTATTGTCTAAGTTGAAGAGTTCGTTCATAAGCACGCGATAGTCGGCACTGAACTGGATTAGATCGCCAGACTGGCTGACAGGCTGAGGTTCAGGCATTTGCCAGTAACCCCAGTGGTCACCGACAAAATGGCCAGCATCCAGATCAATGACAAAAGGTGCGTAATCGTAACCGAGGCTCATCGGGTGACTGTCGTCATCACAGTCCGTGATCATAATGTCTGAGAACACCAGAGCCAGATGCTCGGTACTGCTCATATCCAACAAGTGACGACTGACACTGGACAGTGTCAGTTGATAGTCGACCTGGCCTTCGTCATAGCTATCATCGTCTTCATCCTCATAAGTCACATTGGGATAAATGGCAATACGGTATGTCAATCCAGCACTGACCGGAAATATAATCACTTGATTACCACTCCACTCAAATGACAAGTCACCTGCTGGTTGAGCGTTATATTCCACCACCTCAAGCGCAATATCGCCAGAACTGCCTTGTAGAAACTCACTATGCAGGATCACACTGATATAACCGCTGGCCGGGGCGGTATGAAGATAGTAATGATGGTTCGGTTCATCGTAGTCAATTTCTTCATCATAAATGATCGAAGCTTGTACCAGGGTATTATGTGCAAGCTCCGTATTCTCACCATCGTAACTGGCGCTGCTCAAGGTCGGGTTGGTATCCTCCAGCAGCGGGGTGATGCCGGAAGAATCGCCACCATCGCCACCATCGCCGCTTGAGCCACTATTACTGTCGGCGCCAGAAGAACCGCCACAAGCGCTGAGCAGCAAAGAAAAAACAACAGCAGTAAACTGTAGACGTGCTTTCATACAACAGACTCCTTATCAGGGTATTTCTGTTGTCAACGCAGTCGACCGACATTGGTTGACACCTGTTTGCCCCGACATGCCTGTTAAAAAGCTTCTTTGTGATGGAGTCGACAATATTCTATATTGGGCAATCGTACCCGTGAGGACAGTGGTGGCCGCCGCGGTTGACACAGTCTGTCTCTTTGGCGGGTAATTAACTGTCAGACGTTCTGGAAAAATAATGGCAATAGCCACTGCGCAACAGCAAGAATCTACCGCCCGACTAACCCCTTGGCACTAGATACCCGACGCTATCGTAGTCTTTACCTCAGGTAAGGAACCGGTTTACTGTTTTCTATTATTACAAGAATAATGACGCACTCTGTTGTGTGCTTCGGGACCATTTAGCTATGTCTGACTCCATTTCCAACCTGAGAAAATTTGTCGCGCCGGAAATCATCTTTGGTGTCGGTGCCCGCAAAACCGTGGGTAATTTTGCCAGAAATTTTGGCGCACAACGGGTGTTGATCGTCACAGACCCTGGCGTGATTGCCGCTGGATGGGTTGCCGACGTGCAGGACAGCCTGCAGGAAATGGACATCGACTACCGGATTTTTTCTGCCGTCAGCCCCAACCCGAGAGCCGAAGAAGTCATGGCAGGTGCTGCGTTTTACAACGAAGAAGGCTGTAACCTGATCGTTGCCGTCGGCGGCGGCAGCCCGATGGACTGCGCCAAAGGCATCGGGATTGTCTCGGCCAATCGCCAGCACATCCTCACGTTTGAAGGCGTCGACCGGATTCATTCGCCGATTCCGCCATTGATTTTTATCCCGACCACCGCCGGAACCTCGGCAGACGTGTCCCAGTTCGCGATTATTTCCGATCAGGACAGTCGGATGAAAATCTCCATCATCAGCAAGGCGGTGGTGCCGGATGTCTCCTTGATTGACCCGGAAACCACCCTGACGATGACCCCTTTCCTGACCGCCTGCACCGGCATTGATGCCATGGTGCATGCCATCGAGGCCTTTGTCTCCACCGCCAGCGGCCCACTGACCGATATGCACGCGCTGGAAGCCATCCGGTTGGTCTCCGGTAACCTGCCAGCCCTGGTCGATAATCCTGCCGATATTGCCCTGCGCGAACAGTTGATGCTGGCCTCACTCAAGGCTGGACTGGCGTTTTCCAATGCCATTCTCGGTGCCGTACACGCCATGTCGCACAGCCTGGGAGGCTATCTCGACCTGCCGCACGGTCTCTGCAATGCCATTCTGGTCGAACGGGTGATCGACTATAATTACAGTCATGCGGAAGACCGTTTCCGCGTTGTCGCAGACACCCTCGGCATCCAGACCAAGGGCAGAAGCAATGCCCAGTTGCGTCGTCAGCTGGTCGACAATATCAGTCAGCTCAAGGCTCGGGTGGGTCTGACCCAGAGTCTGGGTCAATCCGGCGTCAGCCTGGCGGATATTCCAGAACTGTCTGGCAAGGCACTGACCGACCCTTGCATTCTGACCAACCCGCGCAAATCCAATCAACGTGATGTAGAGGTGGTCTATGAGGAAGCGTTATGACCATCCCCACGTCTCCGGCTCAGACACAAACCAGAACAACGGCTTGAGCAACAGCCTGAACAGCAGTAACAAACACAATAACGAACACAATGCCGAAGACCAGGCGCTGATACAGAACCTGATCGGCCTTGGTGCCTTCTCGGCGCGCAAAAGCTACTACCCGGAACTGCTGCAAAAAATCGACGAGCTGGAAAGCGAGAAAGAACGCTACCAATGGCTGTTCGAAAACGCCCTGCATGGCATCTTCCAGGCCAGAGCCAGCGGCGGCATCAGTGGTGCCAACCCGGCCATCGCCCGTATGTGCGGTTACCGCGACGCCAACGAATTCCGCTTTTCCGTCACCTCGTTGCGTAACGACCTGTTCTACGATCCCGACGATCTCGATCAGCTGATGCTGCGCGTCAATCAGCTCGGCCCGCAACAGTCGTTTGAAACCCGCTTCAAACGCAAACTGGGGATGGAGCCACTGCCGGTGTCCATCAACGTACTGCTGAAAGACCGTGAACAAGGGCTGATCGAAGTGTTTGTTCACGACATCACCGAACGTAAACGCGCCCAGGCTGCCATGGCCCGCATTAACAACGAACTGGAACAGCGCGTCGAAATCCGTACCCGTGAGTTGCAAGCCGCCAAACAAGAAGCCGAAGCCGCCAACGCCAGCAAGGACAAATACCTCGCCGCCGCCAGCCACGATCTGTTGCAGCCGATGAATGCCGCCCGCTTGCTGGTAGCCACACTGCAAGAACGCCCGCTCGATAGCGACAATCAGATTCTGGTTGAACGTATCCATACCGCGCTGACCGGCGCAGAAGAACTGCTGGCCGATTTACTCGATATTTCCCGGCTTGATGCCAATGCCGTCACTCCCGACAATGAAGAATTTGCCGTCAGCGATTTGTTTAACACGCTCTACAGTGAATTTCAGCCCCAGGCCCAGCAAGCCAGCCTGGCATTACACATGGTGCAAAGCCGCCTGCGTATTCGCAGTGACTCCCGCCTGCTGATGCGCATTTTGCGTAACTTCGTCAGTAACGCCATTCGCTACACCCCGGCTGGCAGAGTCTTGATTGGCTGTCGTCGGCGTGGTGAACAGCTGCAATTGATGGTCTGTGATTCCGGCCCCGGTATTGCCGAACACCAGCGTAGCGAGATTTTTCGTGAGTTTCGCCAGCTCGATAATGCCAACCAGGGACGCAGCAAGGGCGTTGGTCTTGGCCTCGCCATTGTCGAGCGGATTGCCCGCATGATGGATCACCCGGTGGCGATCCACTCCCGTGTCGGGGTCGGTAGCTGCTTCTCTGTCACCGTGCCGCTGGCTCATCCGGATGATCAGGTCAGCAGTCCCTGTGCCGACCGGGCGGATACGGTGCCCGAAGGACTGGCGACCAGCGCTCGGCTTGACCACGTGCGCGTACTGGTGATTGATAACGAAGAAACCATCCGCCTCAGCATGAAAAGCCTGCTGCAAGCCTGGGGCTGTAACGTGATTACCGCCAGTAATGGTGAAGTCGCCCAGGATGCCTGGTACCACTTTCGCCCGGATATTGTGCTGGCCGATTACCACCTCGACCATAATGAAACAGGTACTGCCGTGATTCGTGCGCTGGCGACCGAGGATTCCGATGTTTTAACAACTCCGCTGATCGTGATCACCGCCGACCGCAGCGACGACATCCGCCAGGAAATCACGCGTCTGGGGGCAACCCGACTGAACAAGCCGGTAAAACCGGCCAAGCTCCGTGCGTTGATGGCCTATTTACTGGAACAATAAATAACGGGCACCACATGACAGGCACCACATGACAAGCACCACAGCTTACACTTGGCCATTATTCAGCGGCAAGATACTGCCCCAAGGCAGTTTGTATACCTGTCGTCAGGGTGGCCAGATCGTCGTTGTTCATCACAAAGGGCGGCATCACGTAAACGCAATCGGCAAACGGGCGTACCCAGATTCCCTGTGCCACACATAACGGCTGCAGCTCGGCCACATTAGCCGCCTGCTCCAGTTGCACCACACCAATCGCGCCCAATACCCGCACATCCTTGATGCCCGCCTGACCCCTGAGTGGCGTCAGCCCTTGCTCCAGCTGCTGTTCGATACGCTGCACCTGAGTTTGCCAGTCGGATTCCAGCAACAGGTCGATGCTTTCACACGCCACTCGACACGCCAGCGGATTACCCATAAAGGTTGGCCCGTGCATAAAACAACCGGCGTCTCCCTGACTGATGGTTTCCGCCACCAAGGTCGTCGCCAGCGTCGCTGACAAGGTCATATAACCACCGGTAAGTGCCTTGCCAAGGCACAGGATATCCGGTGTGATATCGGCGTGTTCACAGGCAAACAGCTTGCCGGTACGGCCAAAACCGGTGGCAATTTCATCGGCAATCAATAACACATCAAACTCATCACACAAGCGCCGGGCAGCACGCAGATAGTCCGGATGGTAAAAGCGCATACCGCCAGCACCCTGCACCACAGGTTCAAGAATCAGCGCCGCCAGGTGCTGGTGGTGTAACGCCAACGCCTGACGCAGTGCGGCGATATCCGCAGCCAGAATCGAGTCGTCCCTGGGTTGGTCGTGCTGAAGTGGCCCCGTTCGGGGGAAAACCGCCTGAGGTTCACGAACAAAATGCTGCGCCGTCAAAACACCGGCAAACAGATGATGCATACCCCGCTGTGGATCACAGACTGACATCGCGCCCATGGTGTCGCCGTGATAACCGCGCTGCAGTGCCAGTAATCGCTGCTTCTCCGGCTTGCCCCGAGCCTGCTGGTACTGAATCGCCATTTTCATCGCAACTTCGACCGCCACCGAACCAGAATCGGCCAGAAACACCTTGTCCAGCCCTGGTGGTGTCAGTGCCACCAGCCGTCGCCCCAAGGCAATCGCAGGTCCATGGGTCAAACCACCAAACATCACATGAGCCATGCTATCCAGCTGCTCGGTCGCGGCCTGATTGAGGCGCGGATGATTGTAGCCATGTACCGCACACCACCAGGATGCCATGCCGTCGATCAATTCGCGGCCGTCACGCAAGCGCAAGCGCACCCCACTGGCCGACGCCACTTGCCACACCGGTGACGGTGTGGTCATCGAGCTATAGGGGTGCCATAAATGGTGGCGATCAAACTCGGTATCGGTCAATGCCGATTCAGACCAGGGTTTGGCGGCTTGGTGATCATGACCTGTCATCATTCGCTCTCAAAAAAATCAACAAAACAGAGGTTAACGGATTTCAGTCTTCAACTCCGCTACAACCCACTGACAAACCGCCCTGGCGGCGCTATTTCAGCCTTTTTGCTAAACAGCCGGAGCCACCCTCACCATTAGTAAACCAAAGCTTGCTGACCGTATTGACCTGTTCCGCCACCGTCTTATTGTCAAGCAGCCAAGTACTGCCCACTCACTGATACGAATACAACCACAGGTCGACCCCGTTACCATGCCCAGTTCCTGCTCTACGCCCTGGCAACAACGCCTGAATGACGCCAGCCAACAGCGCCGCAATCTCAATCAATGGCGTCAGCGCTCAACCCTGAGCAGCCAGCAAGGGCCGCTGGTTGAGCGGGACGGCCAACAACTGATCAATTTTTGCAGCAATGATTACCTCGGCCTGGCAGCCAGTGGCGCAGCAGCACTGGCCCACAGTGCCCAGCGCTGGGGTCTGGGCAGCGGTGCATCACACCTGGTCTGCGGGCATTCAAGCGCCCACGAGGAATTGGAACAGGCGTTAGCCAAACACACCGGGTATCCGGCAGCCTTGTTGTTTTCGACCGGTTATATGGCCAATGTCGGCTGTATCAATGCCTTGACCCAGCGCGGTGATCTGATCCTGCAAGACAAGCTGAACCATGCCTCCCTGATCGACGGTGCCTTGCTCAGTCGAGCCGATTTCTTGCGTTATCGCCATCTCGATTACGCCCAGCTGCAACAACGGCTGGAACATCGCCAACAACAACTCCAACAACGTCAACAACGTCAACAACAGCCCCAAAACACTCAAGCACTGACACTGGTGGTCAGTGACAGTATTTTCAGTATGGATGGCGATCTGGCGGATGTCGCCAGGCTCAGTCAGATCTGTCAGCAGCAACAAGCGTTGTTGATGGTGGATGATGCCCACGGCTTGGGCGTTATCGGTACCCATGGTGCAGGTGTCCGTTCGGCCTTTGATCTCGGCGCCGCACAACTGCCGGTTTATATCGGCACGCTGGGCAAGGGCCTCGGCGGCTTTGGTGCCTTCGTCGCCGGAGATCAAAACCTGATCGACTATCTGGTGCAGTTTGCCCGCCCCTACATTTACACCACCGCCCTGCCTCCCGCCGTTGCCGAGGCCATGCTGTCGAATCTCGAACGTCTGCAAGATGATGCTCTGCGGCAAACCCTCAATCAGCATATTCGCTATTTTCGCCAGCAGGCCAGCCAGCTCGGGCTACAGTTGATGCCATCGGTATCACCGATTCAGCCTTTGATGATCGGCGACGAAGCCGCTGCCATGGCCATCAGCGCTGAATTGCAGCGGCGTGGCTTATGGGTCACGGCGATTCGCCCTCCCACTGTGCCCGATGGCAGCAGTCGTTTACGTATCACCCTGACCGCCGCCCATGCCACCGAGCAGATCGACGCACTACTCTCTGCGCTGGATGAACTGATCCCTGAGTCGTTGCGCAGCGCTACTGACAACGCGCTGCCGTCACAGGGAAGCACCCTGTGAGCCAGGCCGATTTCTGGGTGCCACTGAACGCCCACACCGCCTCAAGGTCCGAGCCGCTGTGGTACTGGCTGCCCGGCTGGAGCTTCACGGCGACTATCTTCGAACCCTTGCTGGCCGCTCTGCCGGGCAGGCATCTGGGCCTCGACTATCGGGCGTTCTATCAGTGCCTGACTCAATCCGGGCAGACCCCCACTTTCAACGATGCTGTCACACTGTTGCGTCAGACCGCCAGCGCTGATGCGCTCTGGGTCGGCTGGTCGTTGGGAGGAGCGCTGGCCCATGCCACGCTTTCTCATGACCGGCTTTCTCACGATATACAGAGCCAGGCAGCGGCCGGTACCACGAGCAGAATTCAGCCACGGGCGCTGTGCACCCTCGCCACTGGCAGCCGTTTTCTCCGCCAGTCAGACACGTCGCAACAAGGGATGGATGAAGCCACATTCAGCGCTTTTCGTAACGGCTTTGAGCGCTTCCCCGCCAAAACACTGAAACGTTTCCTCGCCTTGTGCTGCCAGGGAGCGGAACAACCACGAGCTTGCATCGCGGCCTTGTCCAGCCAGCAATTAACTGATCAATATGCGCCGCTGCTGGCCACCTCGCTGGACTGGCTGACTCAATATCAACTCGACGACCACCAGCTCAACAACCAACACGCTGACATCTTACGACTGGCCTGGTACGGCCAACATGACGCGTTGCATCCGGCCGGACTGACATCCAGCGCAGCGCTGTCAACGATACCATCTTGCGGCAGCAGCCACGCCCTGTTGCTGGAGCAAGCCACCATTCCCCTGTTGCAACGCGCCTTGCTCGAACTGATAAACGCCAGCGCCGGGAAGCAGCCATGAATCCACTCCCGATGCGCGACAAACGCCAGGTCGGACAGCAGTTCAGCCGTGCGGCGCGCAGTTATGATCAGGCCGCCACAGTACAGCAATGGGCACAACAGCAATTACTGCAGCGCTTGCAGCAGCATCTGCCAGACGGTCTGCACGGCCACTGGCTCGATATCGGTTGCGGCACCGGTGCCGCCCTCGAACCACTGGCCGCCATGGGAGCGCAACACATCACCGCGATTGATATGGCCGCCGGAATGCTGGAGGTGGCAGCCCGACGTCCGCTGTCAGCGCCAGGATCGTCTTCTCAACCACAGTGTTCCCGTACCCTGTTGTTAGCGGATGCCGATCAGCTACCGCTGGCGGCTGGCCGTCGCTCCGATACTACGATCGACAGCACAATCGATGCTGCCCCCGACGTTAGCCAACAGTCCCCCTGTGGGGCGATTTCCAGCCTGATGCTGCAATGGAGCGAAGCCCCGCAACAGACTCTGGCAGAGTGGTATCGGGTACTGGCTCCTGGCGCAACCCTTGCCATTGCCACGCTGTTGCCCGGCACCCACCGCGAAATTGCCGCCACCTGGCAGCAGATAGATCACTTCCGCCATATCAACCGCTTTGCCAG
The DNA here is from genome assembly GCF_041222825.1 of Candidatus Thalassolituus haligoni. Lineage (NCBI taxonomy): Bacteria > Pseudomonadati > Pseudomonadota > Gammaproteobacteria > Oceanospirillales > Oceanospirillaceae > Thalassolituus > Candidatus Thalassolituus haligoni. Next base: position 1,692,746 of record NZ_CP139482.1, on the reverse strand, counting down.
TGCGGTGGAGCTGAGCATTGCGCTGCAACAGGCCGGTTTTGATATTCAGCTGCAGCAACAGGCCAGCTATCAGGAACACTACCCGGATAGCCTCAGCCTGTTACAGGCGTTAAAAGCGATTGGTGCGACGAACGTCAACAGTGGCCGCCGCCCAGGATTGGCCGGACGCCAGCTGATCCGACTGTTTGATCAACACTACCCCAAAGATGCCAACGGCCAATGCCCGTTGAGCTACCAGCTCTGCTGGATATTAGCGACCAAACCCGACCACGGATAAGACCCATGACGCCTGCTGCCCCCGCTCTGCCCAACCGCCGCGTATTTATTACCGGAACCGATACCGATGCTGGCAAGACACTGATCTCCGCCGCGCTGCTGGCAGCCGCTGGCCGGGCGGGCTATCAGACCTTTGGGTTAAAGCCAGTCGCGGCCGGATGCGAGCGCATAACAGATGGCAACGCACAGCACCCCGGCCAACTGCGTAACGACGATGCACTGCTGTTGCAACGCTTCAGTAATGTCGAGCAGCCCTATGCCATCCATAATCCGTTTGCATTTGAGGCCGCGATCGCACCCCATATCGCCGCCCGGCAAGAACAACGACCGCTGAAGTTGGATGAGCTGACCCGTGCCTGCCGCCACTCTCTCGCAACAGCGAATGCCAGCTTTGAACTGATCGAAGGTGCCGGTGGCTGGCTGGTACCAATCAATACCATCCATTCACTGGCCGACCTCGCCGTTGAACTCGACGGTGACGATGCGCAACAGCCACTGGAAGTGATTCTGGTGGTCGGCTTACGTTTGGGATGTATCAATCATGCCTTGCTCAGCGTCGAAGCCATACGCTCTCGCGGGCTGACACTGGCAGGCTGGGTCGCCAATAGCCTGAGTCCAGCCATGGATGTCGAACAGGCCAACCTGGAATACCTGACCGACGTCCTGGCGCAGCAACACATTCCCCTTTGGGGTCATGTGCCGTACCTCAACATGCTGGAACAAGCGGCTGATACTCCGCCACAGCAGCTGCTCGACAACAAGGCCCATGCTGCCCTGCGCGCCAGTCAGTCTCTGGAAGCGATGTTCAGCTGATATCCCACACGGATAGCACCGTGAAGGTCAATAAAGGTAAAACATCTCAAAAATCCTGCCAGAATCTCGCCAGAGTGCAGCATTTTTAACACCAACACGGTCACATAACGCCAGTGCGGTTTGATGCAGGGTAAAAATGCCCTGTGTACACTGTACCTTCAGGCAATACTGCTACACCCAGGGGCCTGAACGAAGCCCCTCGAATAAATCAACCCCGGCAACCAAAAGAAGGACTCTTGATGAATCACATCAGCAAACAACTCGTGGCAATCTCTCTGGCATCCAGCTGCGCTTTCAGCGCATTGGCACACGGTAATGACGACGTTGAAGATGCTATCGAATACCGCCAGTCGGTGTTCCACCTGGTCGGCACCCATTTTGGCCATATGGGCGACATGGTGAAAGGCAAGAAAAATTTTGACGCGGTGGAATTCCAGTATCGCGCCAACAGCCTGGACGCGCTGGCAAAAATGCCGCTGGAGGGCTTTACCGTACCTGGCTCCGACAAAGGTGAAACCAAGGCCAAGCCCGCCGTATGGGAAAAACCGGAGCTGTTCCGCGAGAAGCTGACCAAGTTTCAGAAGGATTCAAGCGCGCTGGCCAAAGCCGCTCAATCCGGCAATATGGACACCATCAAACCGGTATTTATGGAAACCGCCAAAAACTGCAAAAGCTGTCATACCGACTTTAAAAATCGTTAAAACCGGTTATGCCATCGCTCAGGGTGCAGGCCATCAGGCCTGCCTCCTGATCCCGCTATTCACACCCGTCCATTCCCAACTGCCTGCACGCAGCAGCAGCCATCAGCCATCAGCCATCAGCCATCAGCCAGCCACAATCAAATAGTAGCTGACCGCCCACAACAGCAGAAACACCCCCCAGGCGCGCCATGCAGGTACCAGAACAGGGGCCTGAACATCCCTCAAATCATCTCGCTTTCCCGTTACCATCGCCTGCACCAGCGGCTCACCCCGCCATTGATGCAACACCACCGCCGCAATATGCAGCACCACCAGACCGATGATCAGATTAAAATTCAGGTGATGCCACTGGGTCAGCCAAGTCGCGGTATCCGCAGAGACCCAGCTCGCCAGCGGCCCTTCGGTAAAAATTTCATCGGTGGCAAACAGTCCACTGATCCACTGCAGCGCAATCAGCAGCAGTAAAGCCACCACCATCAGCGCACCCAGTGGATTATGTCCGGCATGACGCGGCACGCCCTTACCCACTAACAGGCAACGGGCAAAGTGGGTGACCGCTTGTGGCCCCTGCACAAAATGACTGAAACGTGCGTTCGATGATCCGAGCACACCCCATACCAATCGGGTCACCCAGAGAGCAACCAGGCATGCCGCCAGACTCATATGCCATTCCATCTCTCCCTCTTCCGCTGTCCACCAGCAAGCAACCAGTAACATGACCTGTAACCAGTGGTAGCCACGAATAAAACCGTCCCAAACCTTCATAATCACCTCTCTTCCATCACTCTATATTCCGTTTTGCCATAACCAGTTTACGAGATCAGCGCTATCATTTTCTGTAACAAACCGCGTTTCGCAGCACAAAGAGCGCTGATTGCCGCCCGGATTTGGCAGATTTACCAATAATGACAAGGGGCGGTTGCCTAAAACACGCTAATGACTGGCATAATAACCGCCATACGCATTTAATGCCGATCCGGCAACACGCTGGCGAAAGGCAGCGGCAGATGTTTAAAAATAAACAGGTCACCGTTACGACATGAGGATTTTCATGAGAGCGATCGTCTCAGCAGGCTGTCTTTTATTGCTCACTGCTTGTAGCCATCAATCGTACATCCCGTTTACCCAGGAGCTGCGTTTCAGCGAGGGCTTTAACAACGCCGATCTGCAACAGCTACAGTATTATGTCTGCCCGCCGTTCAAGGCCGAACGCCAGTTCAGGATGGTCGAAAAAAACATCTCCAGCGGCAAATTGATTCGGCGTCAGGGACAACTGGTGAATGAAGTCGTCGTGCCGCAATGGACACCGGGCGTTGCTGTCCAGGTGGATGAGCACTTTCTGGCGGTCAGTTTTGAAGAAGGTACGGCGTTAACTTTTGGTGTGGAACAGGGTCTTTCTCAGGGGGATTACACTCCACTTGGCCGCAACAAGGATGATCACTTTCAGGTGTATTACGATGGCGAATGGTATTACACCATTGATAACACCGCTGGCGAATGCGAAGGCAAGGTCTATTCGCAACCCCGGCTGTGGATTGATGCAGATTCGCTAAAAGAAAAGACGACGGAACGCAAGGTACTTCAAGGACGCCGTATCGAATAACACGCCAGTCTATGTTCGAAGCCCTTACTTTATATGATGCTGACGAAGCCATGCTCAAGCGCATGGCCTCTTGGCGCTCGACAAAATAGCCACCCTGGTGCTGCCGGCACCGCAACATGACTGGATATTGGGCCTCCCAGTCATGGCTTTCTGGCAACCCTCCATTGTGCCCTCTCCTTCCCTTTACAAGACCTGCTCACACCCACCCAATCATGGCGCGACGGTAACTTAACCATCAGCGGATACACAACGTCCGATTCGTGACTACACTGAAATACGAAATAACTGACCAAACGACCTTGTGTTGTTGAGCCATCAGACCATCGTGCGAGGTAGTAATGAACGCCCCAGTTGAAACCAGCAAAAACCGGCTGTTTACCAAAATTGTTATCGCTGCTGTTATCTGCTTTGGCGTTGCCATGGCGGTACTGATTTTTATAGCCACCGGCCTGGCCAGTAATGTCCTGGAAGCACGCGCGCATGCCAGCATTCAGCACACGGTGAAGGACAAAGCCGGACAAATTGATGTGGTGCTGCAGAAACAATTACAAATCAGCCAGATCATCGCCAATGCACCCGCAGTCGTCGACTACGCTGCAGGTTTCGCTGACACCGGTCAGCAAGACCAGCAACTGCATGACCAATTACGCCGTTATCTTGGCAAGGTTATGACTGATGGCGCCGGTGTTTATGAAAACGTCTTTATCATGCTCAACGACTACACACTTGGTGTTGATGGCATTGGCGGTAAATCCGAAGGCTTTTCAAGAGCGAATGAAGATGTCGATGCTCGTACCCTGTTATCGGATGACGTCTCAATTGGTCATACCCTGCTTTCCCCGGTGACCGGCCGTCCTGTGTTAATGATTACAGCACCGGTCAAAAACCGTTCCGGCAAGGTAGTCGGCACGCTGAATACTCCGATCGATCTGCAAAATATCGCTTCCCGGCTAATCAATGATGACAGTGAAAGTAATAATTTCCTGCTGGATAGCCATGGACTGGTGCTGTCATCTGAAAATAAAAACCATTTTCTCAAACTCGACTTTTCCAAAGATGCTCACCTGCAAGACTACTTCAGTCAGATTCAATCCGGCCGTAATGCCACCGGCCACTTCCAGCTTGAAGGGATTGATTATATTGCCAATCACCAGGCTTTTAACGATGGCAAACTGATTCTGGTTGCCGCCCTGCCAGTGTCGGAATACACCGCACCGCTGATCAGTTTACGCCAACAAATGATGACGACGGCAATCATCTGTACCGTCGTTGGTGCACTGGTGCTGGTATTGCTGGTCTATGCGATCACCCGGCCACTGTTACAGCGTTTGACCACTGCCATGCAAGCGGCAGAACGTATTGCTCAGGGAGATTTAAGCCAGGACATCCAGGCCAGTGGCAACGATGAAGGAGGACGACTACTCAGTGCCCTGGGCCGGATGCAGAACGACTTGCGTCATACCGTGAGCCAGATCATGACTTCCTCCAAAGCACTGACAGGTACGGCCACCGAACTGACTCGTCAGGCCAATACCTCCAGCAACTCCTTGCAAAAACAGCATACCGATCTCGATCAGGCAGCGGTTGCGCTGTCAGAAATGGCCAGTGCGTTTCAGGAAGTTGCCAGCAATGCCGCCTTGGCTGCAGATGCCTCGGTCGACGGAGCAGAACAGTCACGAGCCGGACAGGCCAGCGTCAACAGTATTGTCAGTGCCATTACCGGGCTGACCAGCGAGACCGAAGCCACCGCCGAAATGATGACCACTCTGGCGGGTCAGCTGGGCAAAATCGGCACCGTACTGGATGTTATTCGAGCCATTGCCGAACAAACCAATCTGCTGGCGCTGAACGCCGCGATTGAGTCAGCCCGGGCCGGAGAAAGTGGCCGGGGATTCGCCGTTGTCGCTGACGAAGTTCGCTCATTAGCGCATCGTACCGAAGCCTCGACACGAGAAATCTCCACCATTATCAGCGAAGTGCAGAATGGCAGTGACAAGGCAATGAACGCAATGAACAGCAGCAATCTCAGTGTCAAACAGGCGCTGGATATATCGCGCAAGTCCGGCGAAGCCCTCGATCAGATTGCCACGGTCATCAGCCAGATCAACGATCGTAACCTCAATATTGCCAGTGCGACAGAAGAGCAATCCAGTATGGCGCGGGAAGTCAACGAGCGGTTGAGTAACGTGCGTAATGCTGCCGACCAGACCGTCAGCAGTGCGGAACAAACCCGTTCCTCCTGTGAAAACCTCAACCAGCTGGCCAGCGAACTCGACAAGATGGTAAACCGCTTCCGGGTCTGACTCTCAACGTCCCGTCACAACCACAACCACAGCCACAGCCACAGCCAGCGGGAGCGTGCACAACCCTCCCGCTGGCGGTTAGCGATCCAAACAGACGGCTTTAAACAGAAGCCGCCGCCAGTAATTGATCATAAAAGGCGAACTCCCGCTGCAACACAACCGTACGGTTTTGCGCTTGCCGGAAACCATGGCCCTCCTCATCAAACAACACGTACTCGGTTGTTACCGCCCGCCCCTGCAAGGCATCAAACAACTGGCGGGTTTGTTGTGGCGGCACCACCCGATCCCGGCGGCCCTGAAAGAAAATCACCGGCAGCTGGAAATCATCCAGCTGGAAAATCGGCGAACGCTGCCGATAATACTCGGCAGCGGTTTCAGGATCACCGATCAGCCAAGACAGATAATGTGATTCGAACTTGTGGGTATGCTCATTCAACAAGGCCAGATCACTGATCCCGTAAAGGCTTGCGCCACCGCCAATCCCGGCCGCTGCCGCCCGCGAGTCTGACAACACCCGCAATACCGTATAACCACCGGCACTGTTGCCACGCACCAGTATTCTGCCCGGTAGCGCCCAGCCCTGAGCCAGCGCGTACTGGCAAGCCACCAGCACATCCTCCACATCCAGCAGCCCCCATTGCCCTGCCAGACGTTGGCGATAACGCCGACCAAAACCACTGCTACCGCGATAGTTCAGCGTTAACAGACCAAAACCTCGATCGCACCAGAACTGCTTTTGCGGATCAAAACTGCTGTCGGCCATCGAAGTCGGCCCTCCATGCAACTGAATAATCAGTGCCGGTTGATGAGCGTCCGAATATTCTGCTGTCGGCGGGTAATACCAACCGAACAGCGCTTGCTCTGCCGGTTCAAACGCTGTCATACAAGTCATGACACAAGGCTGGGGACGGGTAATCACAGCAGGCATAACCCCGACATCCAGCCTTGCATGACATAACGCTGAATCACGCCCTGATTGAAGCGACAGATCCCAGCTCACCAACTGCGATGCCGAGTCCCAACGTTCCTGCAAGGCGTAATAACGCCCGCTCTGTGCATTCCAACACAGGCCATGGTAGCGGGCAGCCGCAGAGTCATTGGGTGACAGACGCTCAAACATACCGGATTGAGGATTCAGCCAGCCGATGCCCGCTTGGCCCTGTTGGAAAAAACTGGCCACCACGCCTGCGGCACCGGCAACCCAGTGACGCAAACCCAATTGCCACTGAGCCGTCGCAAACTCTGCCGCCAGCTGGAACACCGGCTCCAACGACGATTCAGAAAGATAACGGTATAAATTCCAATAAGAATCCGCCTCCTGCTGCCCAGGTGACAGCATGCCTGCTGATTGATCCGAGACAACCCATAACTCACCGTTGGCCAAAAAGCCTGGCTGACATAACGAGACCTCGGTTTGTCCCGGAGTGGCGGCGGTGACCAGCGACTGAAGCTGCCCTGCGGCATCCAGCTCCGCCAGTTGCAACGTTGTCGATCGCCAAGGTTGATGAGGATGATTCCAGCATAACCAGGCCAGCGCACAACCATCTTCTGCTAGCGCCGGACTGGAATAAAAATCCCACCCTTCTGCCAGTAGCTGGCGTTGCGGTACGGCGAGTGGTTGAGAGAGCAGCGGTATTTGCTGCGTTTGCTGCGTGGTCAGGCTCAGCGCCACCAGCCGATTGACCGGCTCCGGCGCAGGCCCGGAATGATCTTCTTCGACCGCCAGTACCCGCTGGTGAATAGCATCCCACACCAGGTCGCCATACCGGCAACCCTGGCGATGAAACAGGCGTTCAGGAGCCGACACCGCCGCCAGACCATTGGAGAGATCCACTCGATACAACGCCTGATCGGCTTCATTAACAAAAATCAGCCCATTCGCAAACAGGCACCAGCTACCGCCGCCGTATTCATGTGCCCGGCTGCGGGCAGAAAATCCTGTTGGTGTAACAACACTGGGGTCTAACGGCTGTGTGGTTGCTGTCGCCACCAGCACCCGGTTAACAGCCGTGACCGGATCAAATTCCAGCCAGCCAAGCCAGCCACCGGCACTGCGCAGTTCAGCCCATTGCTTCCCTTGAGCCGCAGCCTGCTGGGCGCTGATGGCGGTCATTCGCTGCGAGCAATAATATCAAGTGCCATCCGCTGATTACGGGTATTACGGGCCAGCAATGGCGATTGTGGTGCAACCCCTGCTGCCAGCTGCTCGGCCTCGTTGCGTGCCGCCACAATTTTGCTGTGGTGCTCCGACTTGCTGCACACCGGATCGGCATTGGCGGCATCACCGGTCAATTTGAATGCCTGACAGCGGCAACCACCAAAGTCCTTTTCTTTTTCATCGCAAGAGCGGCACGGCTCCTTCATCCATTCGTAACCGCGAAAGTGATTAAAACCGGTGGAGCGATACCAGATGTCGGCCAGTGATTCGTCTTTGACGTTGGGGAACTGAATCGGCAATTCCCGAGCACTGTGACAGGGCAAGGCGGTGCCATCCGGGGCAATAGTGAGGAAGATATTACCCCAGCCGTTCATGCAGCCTTTTGGCCGTTCTTCATAATAATCCGGGGTCACAAAAATCAATTTCGGGCCTTTGCCATTTAATTGATCCCGGTACTGATTGGTAATGGCTTCGGCTTTGATTAACTGTGTTTTGGTGGGCAGCAAGTGAGCACGATTGATAAACGCCCAACCGTAGTACTGGGCAATGGCCAGTTCAACGAAGTCAGCCTGCAACTCGATCGACAGTTCGATGATCTTGTCGATTTGCTCGATATTGTCGCGGTGAATCACGAAGTTAAGCACCATCGGATAGCCTTGGGCTTTTACTTCCTTGGCCATCGCCAGCTTCTGCGCGAACGCCTTCTGACTACCGGCTAACTGGTTGTTGAGCTCTTCGGTGCTGGCCTGAAAACTGACCTGAATATGATCCAGCCCCGCCGCCTTGAAATCAGACACCCGGCGGTCGTCCATGCCCAGCCCGGAGGTGATCAGGTTGGTGTAATAACCCATGTTGCGCGCTTCACGAATCAGCACTTCCAGGTCACGACGTAGCAAGGGTTCACCGCCAGAAAATCCCAGCTGGGCCGCGCCCATCTTGCGGCCCTGCTCAAACACACTGAGCCACTGATCGGTGGTGAGCTCTGCGCCACTGCCGGTCAGATCAAGCGGATTGGAGCAGTAACTGCATTGTAATGGACACTTGTACGTCAACTCAGCCAGCAGCCAGAACGGTCGTCCGGCACCGTGAGGGTTATCCGCCGAAGGCTGAATAACCGGGTTAGCCAAAGGTGATCCAGTTGTGCTCATGGGCGACTCCGAGAAATTCAATGATATCGGCACTCAGGTCACCGGCTTCCGGGAACTTCTGTTCCAGCAGCGCAATAATATCGGCCCCGGAACGTGTGCCATCCACCAGCGCCATGATTTCTCCGGCACTGCCATTCAGTTGCACCATGCCTTCCGGGTACAGCAGGACGTGTGACTGCTGGCTTTCTTCCCATTGCATCCGGTACAAGCGGTTCAGTAGCGGTATCTGCTCGGCGGTGATCATCGATAAGCCCCGTGGTGATAACGCACCGGGTTGCCCATACCGTCGGCTTCGATATTGTGGTACGGCGCCCGGTTTTGATAATAAGCCATGGTCATGGCATCCAGCATGGTCCAGAGAATATCCAGCTTGAACTGCAGAATATCCAGCGCCCGCTCCTGCTCCTGACGGGTCACAAAATGATCCAGCGTCACCCGCAAGCCATGCTGCACATCGCGCCGTGCTTCACTCAAGCGACCACGAAAATACTGCAAACCCTGCATATCGATCCAGGGGTAATTTTGGGGCCAGGTATCCAGTCGTGACTGATGAATTTCCGGGGCAAACATCTCGGTTAACGAGGAGCAGGCGGCTTCTTGCCAGCTTGAGCGACGAGCAAAATTCACATAGGCATCAACAGCAAACCGCACCCCCGGTAGCACCAGCTCCTGTGACAGCATGGTATCGCGATCGATTCCGACCGCTTCGCCCAGCATCAACCAGGCTTCAATACCACCATGGGCGCCGTCGTAACCGTCGTGATCGAGAATACGCTGCACCCACTGACGGCGCTCATCCCGGTCGCGGCAGTTGGCCAGCACATTGGCGTCTTTTACCGGAATATTAATCTGATAGTAAAAACGATTGGCGACCCAGCCACGAATTTGCGCTTCGTTGCATTCGCCGTTGTGCATCGCCTGATGATAAGGGTGGTGAATATGGTACAGCGCCCCTTTGGCGCGCAGGCGTTGTTCAAATTCTTCGCGTGACCAGGGCGGGTTACGGTGGTGTTCTGTCATGCTGTGTCTCCACCTCAAAGAGGTTACTGATGGGGATATTGTTATTGTTCTGCGCTTCCCCTCACACCGGCACCTCAAGGGGGACATCCATTTAATCCGGTGCCCGCTCTGGGCTTGCGGATGGTTTCGAATCACGAAGCCGGTGGTTGTTTGTTATTTTTTAATGCCCAACGCCCGTTAGATATCGATTTCCATACCATCGAAGGAAATCTCAACCCCCTGTGCCTCGACGATGGCGCGTTGCTCCGACTCTTCGTTCAAAATCGGATTGGTGTTGTTAATGTGAATCAACACTTTGCGAGCATCCGGGTAATTTGCCAGCACCTCCAGCATACCGCCGTCGCCCGACTGGGCCAGGTGACCCATCATCTGGCCGGTCGACTGGCTCAAGCCCATATTGATCATTTCGTCATCCGTCCACAGCGTGCCGTCCACCAGCAGGCAATCGGCCTTTGCCATCCAGGGCAACAGGTGATCTTCAATAACGCCCAGCCCCGGCGCATAAAACAGCGTGCCCCCGGTGGTCGTGTCTTCAATAAAAATACCGATATTGTCGCCCGGCATGGGGTTGCCACGGCGTGGCGAGTACGGCGGTGCATTGCTGTCGAGCGGCATGGCGGTGATTGTTAATGCTTCCATACCGGGTATCGAGAACGAACGGCCATCCAGCGGAATCTCATGATGCGCCGGACCGCCGTTCCACTTTGTCAGCATGCTGAACAATGGAAACCCGCTGCTGAGGTCTTCGTGCACCGGCGCGGTGGTGTATACATCCAGCGGCAGACCTTCCCGCAACATCAACAGACCGGTGCTGTGGTCAATCTGACCATCCATCAGCACAATCGCGTGGATACCGGTATCACGATCCTGACGCGCAGGCTGCAACGGCGTAAAGGACGCCAGCTGGGCACGAATATCCGGCGAGGTATTAAACAGCAACCAGCGTTCGCCATCGGCAGAAACACAAATAGAAGACTGGGTGCGGGCGGTGGCCTTGATGGTGCCGTCTCGATAGCCCTTGCAGTTAACGCAGTTACAGTTCCACTGCGGGAAGCCGCCACCGGCAGCGGAGCCGAGTACGTGAATTTTCATAGAATGGCCTGTTATCGGTTGTTCTAATTATTGTTTTGCTGGTACGCACAGCCGCTGTTGATCGCTGGAGATTCGGTTGCTCTTACAGCTGCAAAAAGACCGTCAGCAGTTGCAAAAATGCCCGGGAATAGCAACTACGCCCAGGCATTTAAAGGAACACACGGTTCCACCTTTCGGGTTTCAGGCATTGGCAGAGAGATGAACCGATGCCTGTATCCCCTCAAGGCTTAACGGTGGCTGAAGTACATGGTGACTTCGAAGCCAATACGCAGATCGTTGTAGGCTGGTTTAGTCCACATAGTTGTTTCCTCTTATTGTTATGAAACAGGTTTATTCCTGCTCCCTGAACAGCTTCCCAAAGCATCTGTGAGTGAACCAGAACACCTTGGGTCTATGGATACACACCGTAGGTCTTACACCCATTGAATGGGGAAACCCGGTTGTGAACACCACCAGCCTTCAGGCCGCCAAAATGATTGGCACTGCCGTTACTGATGATGATAGATCCAGTTTCTTCCACTCGCCGAATTCTTTAAAGGCTACTTTAGCGCCCTGAATATAGGCCCAAAGTATTGGTTTTAACCCACTGGTCACGACGATGGAAATCTGGTTGTCATCGTAAGGCGTGTACTCCCCGGTGTGTCCTGCTACCGGTCTCGGCTTTGGATGGCGGTGGGCAGAGTTTTTCCACCAGAAAGTCGACAAACACCCGTACTCGGGCGGGCATGTTGGCTCCCCCAACAAACACTGCATGTATGTCTTCAAAGTCTCGGGGGTTAAATGCTTCCAATAACGGCACCAGCTCCCCTTTCGCCAATTCTTGTTGAATATGAAATAAACCAACCCGAGTAATGCCCACCCCTTGCAATGCCAATTGCACCAAGGTTTCACCGTTGTTCGCCTGAATATTGCCACTCACCGGTAACATGGCGTACTCATTGTTCTGGCGGAATGGCCACCCCGGTTCAATCCGCCGGAAGCTGAAATCAAGGCAATTGTGATGCACCAGCTCGGTCGGCGTTTGTGGTGTTCCTTCACGCTCAAGATACTCCGGTGACGCCACCACCATACGACCAGTTGCTCCCAAGCGGCGGGCCGTCAGTGGGCTGTCGGCCAACGCGCCAAACCGAATCGCTACATCGGCCTGTCCCGCCAGCACATCGGATATTTCATCACTCAACTGCATGTCCACCAAGATATCCGGGTAGCGACGGCTGAACTCCTGCAACAAGGGCACAATCACCATACGTCCATGCGCCATGGCCGAACTGACCCTGACCCGGCCTGTGGGTCTGGCTCGGTCGGCAATGGCCGACTCGGTATGATCCAGATCGGCCAAAATTCGCCGGGCCGCCAAGGCGTAGTCTTCGCCTTCACGGGTTAATCGCAAGCTGCGCGTGGTGCGTACCATCAACTGCACCCGCAAGCGTTTTTCTATTCTCGACACCACTCGGCTCACCGCCGATGGCGTCAGCCCCAACTCTCGGGCCGCACCACTGAGCGACCCGGCACAGGCCACCGCCAAGAAAATCGCCATATCTCCGGTACGATCGGTTCTACCCAACTCCATGATGCGCCTCCTGTGTCGTTAATGTGTGTGTTTATCTGTGTGTTTTGGCGTGTTCGTGGTACTGAAGCAGCAGCAGAATATTAAGCCAACTTGTGATTCTTACGCACAGCTGCCTGACCGACAAGCGATCTATTCAGGGCTACAGCATGCCACTATATTGCCGAAAGCATAAATACGGGAGCTTTAGCAATGAAACTGAATACGCCACTACTGGCACTGGCCCTTGGCGCCTTCGCCATTGGCGTGACCGAATTTTCCCCGATGGGTATGTTGTCGGTGATCGCCAGGGATCTGGATGTCAGCATTCCCAGCGCCGGAATGCTGATCAGCGCCTACGCCTTTGGTGTGGTGATTGGTGCTCCGATCATGACCCTCGGGTTCGCCAGCATGTCACGACGGCGGCTGTTAATGCTGTCGATGAGCATATTCACTCTGGGTAACCTGGTTTCTGCTCTTTCCGACAGTTACACCACGCTGCTGATTGGCCGCATTATTACTTCGTTTAATCACGGTGCCTTCTTTGGTGTCGGTGCTGTGGTGGCAACCCAGCTGGTGCCCGCCGACAAACGAGCCAGTGCTGTAGCGGCGGTATTCTCCGGCCTGACCATTGCCAATATCGGCGGCGTGCCACTGGCCACCTGGGTGGGCGAAACCATCGGTTGGCGTAGCGCCTTTTTGGGTATGACAGCACTCGGCTTGATTACTCTGGTGGCCCTACGTGTTTCATTACCGAAGCTGGCTCTGGATGGCCAAACCAGCATGGCGGATGAAATCAAGGTGTTGAAGCGTGGATCGGTGTTATTTGCGCTACTACTAACGGTGGTGGGGGCCAGCTCGATGTTTACGGTGTTCAGCTATATATCGCCGATTTTACTGGACGAAACCCACGCCAGTAGCCTGTTTGTTACCTGTATGCTGGTGTTGTATGGCGTCGGGCTGGCCGTGGGTAACTATCTGTCTGGCCGGTTTGCCGACCGTAACCTCAGTGGTGCGCTGATTGTCTGCCTGGTCGCAACCATTCTGTTGCTGGTTGTGTTTGCCGCGACGATGCAATCTGCGCTGATCGTCGCCCCGGTGATTTTCCTCTGGGGGATTTCAAGCTTTGCCATTGTACCTCCCTTACAGGCGTTAGTGGTGCGCGAAGCTCATGATGCCCCCAACCTGGCTTCGGCCATGAACATTGGGGCTTTTAATCTGGGTAATGCTTTCGGTGCCGCGCTGGGTGGTGGCGTGATTCACCTGGGTTTGGGCCTGCCTGCTGTCGCACTGGCCGGTGCTGGCACATCCGCTGTCGGACTGGTGTTGGTACTGCTGTTTCAGCAGAGCAAGAAAAAAGCGCAGCTGGCCGCAGCCTGAAGCGACCCGGTCTAAAACGATGAATTTTCTATTAAAAAAACGCCGTATTGCATACCGGTCTGCCGCTGTCTATAGTCCCGTCTCCGTGACCGTAGACGCCACCCAAGCAGCGCTTTGTCCCATCAATACGCTATCCGCAACGGCCTTTCCAACCAATTCGGAATCACGGATGTATTCATCACGAAACTGCATTATGGTTGCTGAAAATTCATCGTTTATCATTCGGGAGAGCTGGCGTGAGTGCTTCTTCGTTTCTGTCGTTGAACAAGGTCACCAAACGCTTTCAGACCCAGGAAGTGCTGACCGGGTTTGACCTCACCATTGAGGATGGCGAGTTCTTTACCATCCTTGGCCCCTCCGGTTGCGGCAAAACCACGGTGCTGCGACTGATTGCCGGTTTTGAAACACCGGATGAAGGTCAGGTTATTCTTGATGGTCAGGACATCAGCCAGCTTGATGCAGAAAAGCGCCCGACCAATACCGTATTCCAGAGCTACGCCCTGTTCCCCCATATGACGGTGTTCGACAACGTCGCCTTCGGCTTGAAAATGGCTGGCACCGACAAGGCAGACATCCTCTCACGGGTGAGCGACGCCCTCACAGTTGTACAGCTGTCCGGTTTTGAGCAACGCAAACCTCACCAGTTGTCTGGCGGTCAAAAACAGCGGGTCGCCATCGCCCGTGCCATCGTCAATCGCCCCAAAGTACTGCTGCTCGACGAGTCACTGTCGGCACTGGATTACAAGCTGCGCCAGCAAATGCAGATCGAACTGAAGCGCATCCAGCGTCAGCTGGGCATCACTTTTATCTATGTCACCCACGATCAGGAAGAAGCCTTGTCGATGTCCGACCGGGTGTTAGTCATGAATAATGGCCAACCCCAACAAGTCGGCACGCCACGAGAAATTTACGAATCGCCGGTCAACCTGTTTGTGGCGCGCTTTATCGGTGAAATCAATGTATTTGATGGCCGTATCACCCAATGCCTGGACGACTACGAATACATGGCCGAAATCCACGGCAAGGAATGGAAAATCATTGCCAACCAGCGACTGGTTGCCAACGAAGCGGTGCACGTACTGCTGCGCCCGGAAGATCTGCGTATTGAGTACATAGAAGACGCCGACGAACGCCCCGGCTTTTTTGGCAGCGTGGTGGAACGTAACTACACCGGCAAAACCCTCGACTCCGTGATCAAGCTGGACAACGGCCATACCTTGGTCGCCAGTGAATTTTTTGATGAAGACGACCCGGATTTTGACTACAACATTCAGCAAAAAGTCTGGGTCAACTGGGTGCATGGCTGGGAACACGTGATCAGGGCCGATGGCCTCTGAACGGCGGGAGAACAAAATGCTGAAGCACATCAATTTCCGCCGGGTTGTTATTGGCCTGACACTTGGTTGGCTGGGACTGTTTGTCCTGCTACCCCACCTGATGGTGATACTGACCAGCGTTTTCACCACCGATTCCGAGCATTTTGCCGTCTGGCCCATCACCTTCGACAATTACCGTCAGGTGATGGATCCAATCTACGCCGGAGTATTCCTGGACAGCCTGGTGTTGTCGGGTATCACCACGCTGATCTGCCTCGCTGTCGGCTACCCGTTCGCGTTTTTGTTATCCCGCATGACCACCACCGTCCGGGCCTTGTTACTGTTTATGATGGTGGTGCCCTTCTGGACCAACAGCCTGATCCGGATTTACGCCATCAAAATGCTGCTGGGTAAAAAAGGTCTGTTTAATACCCTGCTGGTGGGCAGTGGTATCATCGACCAGCCCATGCAACTGATTTACACCGACTTCGCGGTGATATTCGGGCTGGTGTATATTCTGCTGCCTTTTATGGTGTTGCCACTGATGGCCAGCTTCGACAAACTCGACCCCGCGTTAATTGAAGCCGGACGTGATCTCGGAGCCGGTGCCCGCCAGCGTTTTGTGCAAATTATTCTGCCACTCACCATGCCCGGCGTCATTGCGGGCTGTTTGATTGTCTTCTTGCCTGCCATGGGCATGTTTTATGTCGCCGATCTGCTTGGTGGTGCCAAAAGCCTGCTGCTTGGCAACGTCATCAAAAACCAGTTTCTGGTGGCACGTGACTGGCCCTTTGGTTCGGCCTTCAGCGTCTTCCTGATTGTCTTAATGGGTTTGTTGCTGTGGTTGTACTTCAAAGCCAACCAGTACGTCCAACGCAAGGGAGGCATGGATGACCAGAATCTCTAACACCGGCGTCTGCAAATGGCTGTTTATCGGATTGGTCTTTCTGTATTTGTACCTGCCGATGGCGGTGCTGGTGAGCAACTCGTTTAACCAGTCCCGCTACGGTTACACCTGGTCCGGCTTTTCATTCAAGTGGTATGAAAAACTCTGGCACAACGACGCCATGATGCAGGCGTTCGGCCACTCGCTGTTAATTGCCATGCTGGCCGCCAGTGCCGCCACTCTGCTTGGCACCCTGATGGCGCTGGCCATCCACCGCTACCGGTTCCCGTTGAAAGCCTCCGCCAGCAGCCTGTTATTTGTGTTGATGATGTCGCCCGATATTGTCCTGGCCATTACCTTTCTGATTATTTTTATCGCCTTGGGAGTCCAGCTCGGGTTCTGGTCGTTGCTGATTGCCCATATCACTTTCTGTCTGCCGTTTGTGGTGATCACCGTTTACGCCCAGATGAAAAGTCTCGATCCCAATATTCTCGAAGCCGCGCAAGACCTCGGTGCCAGCGAAGCACGTATTTTTAAAGTGATCATTGTGCCACTCATGGCACCGGCCATCTTGGCGGGCTGGCTGTTGAGCTTTACCTTGTCGCTGGATGACGTAATTATCAGCTCATTTGTTACCGGCCCCGGCTTTGAAATCTTACCAATCCGTATTTTTTCGATGGTAAAAGTGGGCGTATCGCCCGAAGTCAATGCATTGGCTACCCTGCTACTGGTGATGTCGCTGGTACTGGTTGCCGTAATATCCTCTCTCATTAAAAGGCAGAAATCTTGATGACAATGACCTCTGTATTTCGTTTTGCGTCCACCACCGTGGCGGCATTGATGGTGGCGATGTCTGCCAGCGCAGCTGACAAGGTCGTGGTGTATAACTGGACCGAGTACATCCCGGAAGGCGTACTGCAAGAGTTCACCGCAGCAACCGGCATCGAGGTGGAATACAACACTTATGAAAGCAACGAGGTGATGTATTCCAAAATCAAGATCCAGAATGCCACTGGCTATGACGTCATCGTGCCATCTGCCTACTACATTTCCCGCATGGCCAAAGAAGGCCTGCTGGCAGACATCGACAAAAGCCAACTCAGCAACTTCAAACACCTCGACACCACCCTGCTGAACAAGCCTTACGACCCCGGCAACCAATACAGTGTGCCTTACACTTGGGGCAGCACCGGTATTGGCATCGACACGGCAACGATCGACAAGAACAGCATCAGCAGCTGGAAAGACCTCTGGGATCCAAAATGGAAAGGCAGCCTGCTGCTGACCGATGACGTGCGGGAAGTATTCCAGATGGCACTGGCCATCAACGGCCACTCCGCCAACACCCGCGATCCGGCTGAAATAAAACAGGCTTACGAACTGTTGAAGAAGCTGATGCCCAATGTGCTGGTATTCAACTCTGACGCCCCACGCGAGCCTTATCTGGCAGGCGACGTCAGCCTCGGTATGATCTGGAACGGCGAAGTGATCATGGCGCAGGAAGACATGCCAGAAATGGACTACATCTACCCGTCCGAAGGCGTGATTCTGTGGGTCGACAGCTTCGCCATTCCCGCCAACGCGGAACATAAGGACGCCGCCCTCAAGTTCATCAACTTTATGCTGCGCCCTGACATTGCGGCCCGTACCGTGGATTACATCGGCTACGCCACCCCCAACAAGGATGCGCTGGCGCTGCTCGACGAAGAAACCCGTAGCAACCCGATTATTTTCCCATCACAGGAAATCATCAGCCATGGTGAATTCCAGGAAGATGTCGGTGAAGCAGCCAATGCGTTGTTTAACCAGTACTGGGAAGCATTAAAAACCGGGATGTAGCTGGATTGCTCTAAACCGGTCACTATTACGTTCCAGATTATTCGAACCAAGTTGTAGCAATGACTGAATCCAGACACGAACCACCCCTGCGGGGGCCTTCGGAACACAGCATCCGCGATCAGATTGTGGAGGCGGCCACAGAACACTTCGGACACTATGGTTATGAAAAAACCACCGTGTCCGATCTGGCCAAAGCCATTGGTTACTCCAAGGCTTATATCTACAAGTTCTTCGACTCCAAGCAGGCGATCGGAGAAGTCATATGTGCCAATCGACTCGCTGAACTGATGCAAGTTGTCGACGCTGAAACAGCGGATGCGCCCAACGCTTCTGAGACTCTGAGGCGTCTTTTTCTGGCGCTGGTCAACGGCGGCAGCAACCTGTTTTTCCATGACCGTAAACTCTACGACATTGCTGCTGTCTCCTCGCGGGAGCATTGGCCATCGGCTCAGCAGCACTGTGAGCACCTGCGCTTACTCATCCAGCGAATCATTCGTGAAGGGCGCGAGTCGGGTGAGTTTGAAACCAAAACGCCACTGGACGAAGTCGCCGATGGCATCTACCTGATCATGCGGCCATACGCCAATCCGGTGCAATTACAACACAACCTGGAACAGGCACCAGAAGCGGCAGACCTGCTGTCGACACTGATATTACGAAGCCTGGCACCTTAGGTGTTTTTGGTGCCCTGATGGAATGGTGTGTTCTGCTCTCTCGTATTTCTGTTCCCTTTATCGGTAACAGTCATTCTTCACCGAGGCTTGTTCATGGCCCCATGCGGTTAAACCTGCAGCGGTTAAATCTGCAACCGGTGCACATTCACGTAAGCCGCTAAAAGATGGCGGACAATAAATCAACGAATGGGGCTAGGGGACGTTCTCAATTGGTCAATCGGATCTGCTGAGAGCCCGTTGGCTTCAGAACAAGGCATGAGGAGTGCCTCCTGTGTTTAATAAACAGGGCGAGCTCAATAAGCGACGAATAACACCGTTCTGGAGTCAACTGGCCTCAGCCCGAAGGGTTATGGTTAAAAATCCATCATGCGGTGTTGTTGAACTTGAAAAGGGCTCACCATTCTCTGCGTTCAACGCCTTGCCTGATGGATTTTTTCTCCATCACAGGACGCGTTAACTAATTGAGAACGCCCCTTGGTATTCACCACTCTGTGACCATTGACTTTTTTGGTCACAGGAAACAGGATTGGCGCTTGTTCTGTTTATCAAACAAGGGAATCCATGTTTCCACATCCATCCACTCTTATCGCCGCTGGTTTGTTGTCTCTCATGCTGGAAGCGTGTGGAGGCTCTACTGCCATTGAAGATCCCCGTAATAAGCCCCTGCTAGTCAAAGCCGCTACCGTTCAGCAGGCGTCCGATAGCTCGCGCTCTTTCAGCGGCGTTGTCGCCGCGCGCGTGCAAGCTGAACTGAGCTTTCGTGTCTCTGGCAAGGTGCTGGAACGCTTGGTCGATACCGGACAAACGGTCAAACGTGGCCAGCCACTGATGCGGCTCGACCCGATAGACCTTGGCTTGCAAGCGCAAGTACAACAACAATCTGTCGCCGCAGCTCATGCCTTGGCCAGACAAACCGCACTCGAGGAAACACGTTATCGCGACCTGATCGACACCGGAGCCGTTTCGGTATCGGCCTATGAACAGATCAAGGCCGCAGCGGCTACTGCCAAGGCTAATCTCAGCGCCGCAGAAGCCCAGGCGATGGTTTCCAGCCATGCCTCTGGCTATAGCACTCTGGTGGCAGATGCCGATGGGGTTGTGGTGCAGACCTTGGCCGAACCCGGACAAGTCGTCAGTGCCGGACAATCCGTGGTTCGACTGGCACAGGCCGGGCAGCGGGAGGCCATCATTCATCTGCCAGAGACCCTGCGTCCAAACGTAGGATCGGTCGCTCAGGCAACCCAGTATGGCAACCCGATTGCCCCTGTCAGAGCGACACTGCGCTTACTTTCCGACGCTGCCGACCCCGTCACCCGCACCTTCGAAGCACGGTATGTACTGGAGGGAGATCTGTCTGCTGCACCGCTCGGCGCAACCGTTACCCTGCAAATCACCGCAGGCCCAACGCCAACCCGGAGTTTACAAGTACCCATCGCGGCCGTTTATGACTTTGGCAAAGGCACCGGCGTATGGGTCATCGCTGGCACTCCGGCAACAGTGACCTGGCGACCAGTCCAGCTGCAGGGCTTGGGCTACGAGCTGGCCAAGGTCACAGGCAATCTCCAGCCTGGAGAACAGATCGTGGCACTGGGCGCACAGCTGCTGCGAGATGGAGAAAAAGTCAGACTGGCACAACAGGACAGTGTTGAGGAACGGCTATGAGCCAGCCGCGTTTTAATTTGTCTGCGCTTGCCGTTCAAGAGCGCTCCATTACCCTGTTTCTGATCATCCTGATCTTTATTGCTGGCACACTGTCGTTCTTCAAGCTGGGACGGGCAGAAGATCCCCCCTTTACCGTCAAACAGATGACCGTGATCACGGTATGGCCGGGTGCTACAGCGCAAGAAATGCAAGATCAGGTGGCCGAGCCGCTGGAAAAACGGCTGCAAGAACTGACCTGGTACGACCGTTCAGAAACCTACACCCGTCCCGGCATGGCCTTTACGACCCTGTCATTACTCGACAACACACCGCCAGCAAAAGTGCAGGACGAGTTTTACCAGGCCCGCAAGAAGCTTGGCGATGAAACCAGAAATTTGCCCGCAGGCGTCATCGGGCCGATGATTAATGACGAATATTCTGATGTGACTTTTGCCCTCTTTGCTTTAAAAGCCAAAGGCGAACCGCAGCGGTTATTGGTCCGTAATGCCGAATCATTGCGCCAACGGTTGTTACACGTCCCTGGCGTGAAAAAGGTCAATATTCTTGGCGAGCAACAGGAACGTATCTTTGTCTCCTTTTCTCATGAGCGGCTGGCCACCTTGGGGGTCTCACCGCAGGACATTTTTTCAACACTGAACAGCCAGAACATGCTGACCCCTGCAGGCGCGATCGAATCCACCGGCCCGCAGATTTTGCTGCGTCTGGAAGGCGCTTTTGATGAGCTGCAGAAAATCCGTGACACACCAATTGCCGCGCATGGGCGAACCCTGAAGCTGTCCGACGTGGCCACGGTCGAGCGTGGTTATGAAGATCCGGCAACGTTTATTGTCCGTAACGACGGCGAACCCGTGCTGCTCCTCGGCATCGTGATGCGCGAAGGCTGGAATGGCCTGGATCTGGGCAAGGCGCTCGACACCGAGACGGCCAGAATCAACGCCGATATGCCGCTGGGTATGACACTGAGCAAGGTAACGGATCAATCGGTAAACATCCGCTCAGCCGTAAACGAGTTTATGGTCAAGTTCTTTGTCGCACTGCTGGTGGTGATGGTGGTTTGCTTCATCAGCATGGGTTGGCGGGCAGGCATTGTCGTCGCGGCGGCTGTTCCACTGACCCTGGCGGTGGTGTTTCTGGTCATGGCGGCCACCGGTAAGAACTTCGACCGTATTACCCTGGGGTCACTGATTCTGGCGCTGGGTCTGCTGGTCGACGATGCCATTATTGCGATCGAAATCATGGTGGTCAAAATGGAGGAAGGCTTCAGCCGTATAGCGGCGTCGGCCTACGCCTGGAGCAGCACAGCAGCCCCGATGCTCTCTGGCACCCTGGTGACAGCGATCGGCTTTATGCCTAACGGCTTTGCCCAATCGACCGCCGGTGAGTACACCAGCAATATGTTTTGGGTTGTCGGTATCGCCCTGATCGCTTCCTGGGTGGTGGCGGTGGTGTTCACCCCCTATCTCGGTGTCAATCTGCTAGCAGAGCACCGATCTGTCACAGGCAGCCACACAGCCCTGTATGACACCCCCCGTTATAACCGTTTTCGCCGCGCACTGGAGCAGGTTATTGCTTATAAATGGCTGGTGGTTGGTGTCGTCATTGCCTCGTTTATAGCCGCCGTGCTTGGTCTGGGCAGCGTCAATAAACAGTTCTTCCCAACGTCCGACCGGCCAGAGGTTCTGATCGAAGTACAGCTGCCTTACGGCACGTCGATAAAACAGACCAGCGCCACCACTGCCAAAATAGAAGCCTGGCTGCAACAGCAGGACGAAGCCAAAATTGTCACTTCGTACATCGGCCAAGGTGCCCCGCGCTTTTATCTGGCAATGGCACCGGAGCTGCCCGACCCTTCGTTCGCTAAAATTGTCGTGCTGACCGACAGTCAGGAAAAACGCGATGCACTCAAGTTGCGTATGCGTGAGGCGGTTGCTGCCGGATTGGCACCCGCAGCACAGGTGCGGGTTACCCAGCTGGTATTTGGGCCGTATTCGCCATACCCCGTGGCTTATCGGGTGATGGGACCGGATCCGTCCAGACTAGGTGAAATTGCATCTCAGGTAGACGCTGTGATGCAAGCGAATCCGATGATGAGAACCGTCAATAGCGACTGGGGATCACGGCTTCCTACGCTGCATTTTTCACTCGACCAGGATCGTATCCAGGCAATGGGTCTCACCTCCCAAGCCATCGCCCAACAACTGCAATTTTTGCTCTCCGGAGTAGCCATCACCAGCGTCCGCGAAGGCATTCGTTCCGTCGAGGTCATTGGCCGTGCCGCAAGCGACATACGTAACGATGCGGAGAAAATAACCAACGTCACACTGATAGGCTCCGCCGGTCAGCGCATCCCACTGTCCCAGGTTGGCGAAGTCAGCGTGCGTATGGAAGATGCCGTTTTACGCCGCCGTGATCGCACACCAACCATCACGGTACGTGGTGATATTGCTGACGGCCTGCAGCCGCCCGACGTCTCCAAGGTAATCACCAAAGAGTTACAAACCATCATCGATCACCTCCCGACCGGGTATCGGATTGAGCAAGCGGGTGCGATTGAGGAATCAGGCAAGGCCAGTCAGGCCATGTTGCCGCTGTTTCCGATCATGATTGCCATGATGCTGCTGTTTATCATCCTGCAAGTACGCTCCATCTCCGCGATGACCATGGTGTTCCTCACCGCACCACTGGGCTTGATTGGCGTCGTACCGACACTGCTGCTGTTCCAACAGCCGTTCGGCATTAACGCCCTGGTCGGCTTGATCGCGCTATCGGGCATTCTGATGCGTAATACCCTGATCCTGATTGGACAAATTCAGCACAATGAACGCAAGGGATTGAGTCAGTTCCACGCCGTGATCGAAGCGACCGTTCAGCGTTCTCGCCCGGTGCTGCTCACCGCGCTGGCGGCGATTCTGGCTTTTATCCCACTCACGCACTCCGTGTTCTGGGGAACGCTGGCTTACACCCTAATTGGCGGCACCCTTGGCGGCACAATGATGACGTTGGTGTTCTTGCCAGCGCTGTACGCCATCTGGTTCAAGATTCGCCCCGCCAAAACGGCAAAAATACAGCCAATATGAAAGGTAAACGGCCAGTAAAACTTTCTTGTCATTTACTGGTCATCTGCGCTCATCAATCTATTTATAGGGCGTATCTGAAAATGTGCCCTATAAATATTGCGGCATATCATCCCCCGTCAGCGGATGCCGACCGTGACAAAGAGAAATGTAATGATGAATATCAATCGCCAAAAACGAATCGTCGTAACAGGAACCGGTCTTGTCAGCCCGCTGGGCTGCGGTGTTGAAACAGTCTGGCAGCGACTCTTGTCGGGACAGTCTGGTATCCGCAACCTCCCCAGCGAGATTACCGACGGCACCGGTATTACCGTCGGTGCACAAGTACCGACCTACGAGCAAGACAGCGTCGCAGGCTACGACCCGGATCGACTGCTTTCGAGCAGGGATCGCAAGCGGATGGATCGCTTCATCGAGTTTGCACTCATGGCGGCCCACGAAGCGCTGGAACAGGCAGACTGGCATCCAACCGCCGAAACAGACCAGCAACGGACGGCGACCATCATCGCGTCAGGGGTTGGGGGGTTTGGAGCAATTGCGGATGCCATTCGCACCACCGATAATCGGGGGCCACGCAAATTATCACCGTTTACGGCAACCTCCTTTCTCGCCAATATGGCAGCCGGATATGTCTCTATTCAGCATGGATTCAAAGGCCCACTCGGTGCCCCCGTAACCGCTTGTGCGGCGGGTGGGCAAGCCATCGGCGATGCTGCCAGACTGATCCGGAGTGGCGAGGCCGATATCGCCATCTGCGGGGGTACAGAAGCCGCGATTGATCGGGTAACCCTCGGCTGTTTTGCTGCTGCACGAGCGCTGGCCACGGGTTTTGCCGACTCCCCTCAAGAGGCTTCACGCCCTTTCGAACGCAACCGCAACGGTTTTGTTATGGCCGAAGGTGCAGGACTGCTGGTGATTGAATCACTTGAGCACGCCCTCGCCCGTGGCGCGCAACCACTGGCAGAGTTGTCAGGCTATGGCACCAGCGCCGACGCCTATCACCTGACGGCAGGCCCTGAAGACGGTAGCGGTGCGCGACGGGCGATGGAACAGGCGCTGCGACAGGCTGACGTAAACCCCGCCGATGTGCATCACATCAATGCCCACGCGACCTCAACTCAAGTCGGCGACAAGGGCGAACTGGCTGCACTTCGTGCGGTATTCGGCAACGGCTCCGGCGTTGCCATCACCTCCACCAAATCCGCCACGGGTCATCTGTTAGGAGCCGCCGGGGGCATTGAAGCCATCTTTACGGTGCTGGCGCTTCGCGATCAAATCGTGCCGCCTACACTCAACCTAATTCATCCCGATCCGACAGCAGACGGACTGGATCTGGTTGGTCTGCAAGCCCGGAAAATGCCGATGACCTATGCCTTGTCGAATGGGTTTGGTTTTGGCGGCGTAAATGCCAGCGTCCTGTTCCGTCGCTGGCAGCCGGAATCGTAAAGGAATCATCTGATTTAATACTGCACGGCTTTTGCGAGAGAGACTATTTCAAAAGCTGTCATCCGCCGTCAGCACCTGAACGTCGGCTTCACCATCGGCTGGAACCGTCACCACCAGCCGCATGGGCTGGCAGCAGACGCTGCAATCTTCTACGTATTCCTGCTCTGGTGCTGAAAGATCAATCAATATTCCGATCAGTTCGCCACAATAGGGGCAGCCAATTCGTTTTTCTTGCAGTAGGTGCATAAGGGGACTTCTATTTCCATTTACGGTATTCGCCAGGAGTCTTGCCTAACTGTTGGTGAAACATGGCAATAAAAGTAGAAGCCGAATCATAACCCAGGCCAAGGGCAATGGCCGTTATGGAATCACGACTGTCTATCAGGCGTTGCAGTGCAATCTGTAACCTCAGCTGTTGACGCCATTGTTGGAACGTCAGCCGGGTTTGTTTCTGAAACAGCCGTTGCAATGTTCGCTCCGATGCGCCGACTTGAGCGCCCCACTCGGCCAGCGTGCGGCTGTCTTCTGGCTGTTGCTGCAGCTGGTAACAGATTTTGAGAAGCCGTGGATCGTCAGGTAAAGGCAGGAACAGCGGCGCAGGCTTGGCGATGGCAATTTGGTCGCGCAGTGTACGGAATAAACGCCCACAGGGGCTGTGCCATTCGTATTGGATGGGCTGTTGTAATGCCTCCAGAATCAAGGCTCGGAGCAGCAGCGAGATCTCAAGCACCTGACATGCGGTGGGCAACGACACACCGGCTGCTGCGGTGATGTAAATACTGGCGATTTCAGCGCCATTCAGGGTCGAGATTTCATGTGGTTCATCCGGAGGTACCCAGACGGCCCGGTCTGGTGGCAGCAAATAGCGGCCCGACGGTGTAATCACATCCAGTACACCCTGGCCGGAGTAAACCAGCTGTCCCCAACCATGGCTGTGGGCGGGTACAACTGTCTTTGCCGCCAGCTGACGATGCAGCACGCTGATCGGGCGCATGGGCTGGCGACTGGAGGGCGTGAGCAGGGGAACACGCTCCCAGTCTTGGCGGGTTTTCTGCATAAAGTGTCATATTGTCTGGAGTCCGACATTCAGTTTATGGCTAAAGTCCGGGTGATGCTATTTATGTCAGCAATCATCCTGGAGTACTTTGTGAAAGCAGCCATCGTCAATAACTTCAATCAAATGCCGGTATACGGTGTAATTGATGCGCCAGTAGTGGCAGAGAATGAGCAGTTGGTGTTTGTCCATGCCGCCGCAATCAGCCAATTGACAAGGCTGAAAGCTGCCGGCAAGCATTACAGCAGCGGATCCCGCTTGCCCATAGTGCCAGGCGTTGATGGTGTCGGTAAGCTGGCCGATGGTCAGCGGGTATTTTTTGCTTTTCCTGGTGGGCCTATCGGTTCCATGGCGGAGCAGGTCGCCGTCAAAAAAACCTGGTGCGTGCCAGTGCCAGATGCAGTGGATGATGTCACCGCTGCAGCAATTGCCAATCCGGGCATGTCGTCCGTTGCCGCTCTGGAGTGTCGTGCCCATTTTCAACCGGGTGAGGTGGTGCTGATTAATGGCGCAGCCGGTGCCTCCGGTCGACTGGCGATTCAACTTGCCAAACATATGGGCGCTGCAAAAGTGATTGCCACCGCCCGCAATCCACTACAGGAGCCTGAATTACGGGCATTGGGTGCTGACGCCTTTATTTGCCTGCAGCAACCGCCTCAAGAACTGACCACGGCCCTGCGGGATGTGATCGCAGCGTATCGAGTGGATATTGTGCTCGATTATTTATGGGGGGTTCCGGCTGAATGTATTCTGAATGCGGTGTCGCTGATCGCCGTCGGTCATGGACAAAAGCCGCTGCGCTTTGTGAATATTGGCTCACTGGCCGGTACTTCGCTGACGTTGAATGCCGCTGTTTTACGGGCACACAATCTTGAACTGATGGGCAGCGGACTGGGCAGTGTCTCGTACGATGGCTTGATAAACAGCATCGCCAAAGTTCTGCAGTGGGTAGAGCCGGCAGGGTTGTTGATTGCTACTCAATCGATGCCGCTGGAGCAGGTTCATGAAGCATGGCAAATGACAGGGCCAGAGCGGATGGTGCTGACGTTGTAGCCGTTAGTCCTCATCCAGCGGATAAATCGATTCGGCGTAAAGTTGCAGGTCTTGCATCCAGTGCAGCTTGCGTGAGTCATCCATCACCTGCTCTGCCGCCAGCTGCAATTCATGGGCAAATTGCTGGAAATTTAATGCCCGACAAGCGGGGTTGTTATGAAACAGGCGTTCGCGACGCACGCTTTCCCAACGCAGACGATCATCGCCTTCCAGCGTTTCCGGGAAGTTTCTGGCGCGGTAGCGGAATAACATCTCATCGCCGCGACGATCCTTGAAGCGCCCCTGAAATGAAGGCAGATCCCACGGCGAGGCGTTATGCAGTTCGTTCATCAGATTACGATCAGCGGGCGAGAAAAAGCCATCGTACAACTGGGTATCCACATCAGTGTGCGCGGCAAACTCACGCTCGGCAAACACCTGTTGTAGCTTGGCGGTGATATCCACGCCCTGCTTGATCATGCCCAGATGCTTGCGCAAGGTATCACCACTGAGGTTCCAGCGTGCGGCCTGATCCGGCGTCAGGGTTTTGGCTGGTGCCAGCACCGGTGACTTGTTGAGGTGCAGCTCTTTTAACGGCAAGCGCTCCACTCCCTCTGGCAAGTCATCGGTTTTGGTAAACACCCGCTGGCGAATTTCTTCCGCTGTCAGCTCAAACAGTGGCGTCGGATCCTGGTGCAGGTCGAATACAATCACGCTGTTTTTGTTTTTCGGGTGCATGCACAAGGGAACAACGATCGCCATGCAGCCCTGCTCAACGGGAAACATACCGGAGATATGCACCAGCGGCTTGCGCTGAGCCACATCGATCAGATCGGCGACGGCTGGCTTGCGGCGCAGCTCAAATAGATAACGGTATAATCTTGGTTGTTTATCACGAATCAAGCGCGCCAGGGCAATGGTTGCCCGCACATCAGACACCGCATCATGGGCTTTGCCATGATTAAGACCATTGGCAGCGGTGAGGTGCTCCAGCTTGAAACTGACCCGGCCGTCTTCGTGTTGTGGCCACTCAATACCGTCCGGGCGTAGTGCATAGGCACAACGCACCACATCCAGCAAATCCCAGCGGGAATTGCCGCCCTGCCACTCCCGTGCGTAAGGATCAAAAAAATTGCGATACAAGGCATAACGGGTGAATTCGTCATCAAAGCGGATGCTGTTGTAACCGGCGCTGCAGCTGCCCGGCACCGAGAACACCTCATTAATCTGGCGAATAAACTCAACCTCGGGCAACCCCCGTTGCTGACAGTCCTGCGGTGTTATGCCGGTAATCAGCACCGCTTGCGGGTGTGGCAGGTAGTCATCGCTTTGTTTGCAAAACAGCTCGATCGGTGGCTCGATTTCATTCAGGTCTTCGTCGGTACGAATGGCAGCAAACTGTGCCGGACGATCCCACGCCGGGCTGGCTCCAAAGGTTTCGTAGTCATACCAGACAATGCTGCTCACATGATTCTCCTGCTAACGCCGACGCTGTACCCGGACTCTGTGCATCCGGTCAAATAGGTGCGCATGGTAACAGCTTGAACCCCCACCACGCACGCCGCCCTTACTGTACGGTCATAACGCCCGAGACAAACCGACGGTACGATTCAAACCGTGACGGACTTCCCTAATATGCCGTGCACTGTACAATGGCCACGCTTTTTTCCTTTGTGCAGGTTGGACGGATCAGCTCGATGTCTTTATTCAAGAAGTTTCTGAAACCAAAATGGCAACACGCCAATCCGGATGTTCGACGCCAGGCACTGGCCGAGATGGCCGCCGAACAACTCACCAATTTTATCGACACGGAGCCTGAAGCCGAACTTCGCAAGGCTGCGGTGATACGTATTCGTGATGAAGCCCTGTTGGAAAGCCTGTTGGGCCACAACCATCAGGATGTTCGTGATGCCGCCCGCGAACACTGGCTGACCCTGCTGTTGCCCGCCTCGGCAAACATCAACAGCATCACTCACAGTGCCACGCTGGTGCGTATCGCCGGATTGACCCGAGACCAGCAGCTGCGCCTCGACGCCATTGCGCGAATTTCCGATCAGCACGAACGTCTGTCGATTGCCCGAGACCACCCGGTCGCCAAAGTGCGTCTGGCCGCTGCCGAAGGTATCGACCAACGGGCGCTGTTACAGCAATTGCTGGAATTTGCCCAGGCCAAAGACAAGGCCGTCTATCGACTGTGCAAGGAGCGACTGGCTGCCGCCAAAGCGAATCAGGAAGCCATCGCAGCCCGAGAACAACAGATTACTCATGTGTTGGATCAGGCCGCTTATCTGAATCGGGTTGGCTATGGCCCCGATTTTAACGGCCGCCTGCAGGTATTGCAGCGCCAGCAACAGGAGCTGGACGACAGCCTGACCACAAGCCAGCGCCAAGCACTGGCAGCAGAACTGGTCAAGGCCGCCCTGATTCTTGAACAACACGACGCTGAAGAACAGCGTCTGGCAGAACAGCAACAACGCCGTACAGAAGCTCTGGCGGCACAGCAACAGCTGATTACTGAGCTCGACGATGCCCTGACAGCAGCACCGGCCAGTGCCGATCCGGAACAACTGAAACAGCAATTACTGACGCTTGATGAGCGCTGGCGTGCAACTCAGGCAGAGCAAAAAGCCGCCGCCGACGCCCAGCGACAGTTCGAAAATACCATGCAACAAGCGCTCGCCTTGCAAGCCACTCTGGAACAAGTCAACGCCAAACAGACTGAGCTGGCACAATGGCTGGAGAAAGATCTTCCTGCCGATATGCGCGGCTTGCAACAGGTGATCCAGGGCGGCAAAAAATGGCAAGCCCAGCTGAAATGGCCAGCCCATCTGGAACAACCGGAATGGCTGGCGGCCCTGTCTGGCAAGCGTCAGCTGGCAGAAGCCCAGCTGGCCAATCTGGAAAACCAGCAAACAGCCCGTACTGATGCACTGCAACGCCAGCTCGACACGCTTGAACAGCACATCGACGACGGTCACCTGAAAGACGCCAGCAAGCTCTATGGTCAGGTTCACCAGAGCCTGCGCCAGATTGACAGCAAGGCTGCCCATGCCTTCCAGAACCGCATCAAGTCTCTGGCGGCGCGGCTGAATGAAATGCGTGACTGGCAAGGTTTTGTCACCACGCCGAAAAAAGAAGCCCTGTGCGAGTCGATGGAAGCCCTGGTCGACGCCGATATCAGCCCCGATGTACTGGCCGACAAAATCCAGGTACTGCAGGATGAGTGGAAAACACTCAATTCCTCACAACCAGACAAGGAATTATGGGATCGTTTTCAGGCCGCTGGCGACAAGGCTTTCGAACCATGCCGGGCCTGGTTTGCCGACGTTGCACGGCAACGGGAAACCAACGTTGAATTACGTAATCAGCTGATCGACGAATTACGTCACTACGAAGCCCATCTCGACTGGGATAACGCCGACTGGAAAGTGGTGCAGAAAACCCTGGAAACCGCTCGGGAAGTCTTTCGTAGCTATTCGCCGGTTGATCGGGCAGCCCACAAGGATACCCAGGAACGCTTCCGTGACATTTGTGACGCCGTTTACAGTCACCTCAAGGCCGAATACGACCGCAACCTGGCGGCCAAATCCGCCCTGGTTGAAGACGCCGCAGCACTGGCAGAAGCGGATGATCTGGTCGATGTCGTGGATCGCGTCAAAGAGTTGCAGCAGCAGTGGAAAGAGATCGGTATTACTCCACGAGCACCCGATCAGAAATACTGGCGCCAGTTCCGCAGCCAATGTGATGCGGTTTTTGCCCGCCTTGATGAACAGCGTACCGAACGCAAGGCCGAATTGAATGGCCGGGTAACAGAAGCAGAGGTGCTGGTTAATCTGGCAACGGAATTACCCGCCAGTGCATTGCCAGCTGCAGATGCACTCGAACAGCTCAGTCAGTACGAACAACAGTTTGCAGCCATCGAACTGCCCCGCTCCGCCCATCAGCGGCTGCGCAAGCAACTGACGGACGTTTCCGCTCAACTGGACGACCGCCAGACTGCCCAGAGCCAGGCCGCTGAACGTCAACGCTGGCAGGGTTTGCTGGATCGATTACAAGCGCTGGCCGATCACAATGAAACACTCTGGCACGAGGCCGAACAGCTGCCGGCTGCTTACCCATTGGCCGCGTTTGAACAACGTTGGCAAATGGATCAGGAAACTTCCGTTTCTGTCGACACCGAGGCCGCCCGCGACCTGTGTATTCGGATGGAAGTCATTGGCGGGCTGGAATCTCCGGCTGACGATCAGGGTCGGCGCATGCAGCTGCAAGTGCAACGCCTGGCACAAGCGATGGGGCAGAGTATCGGACACACCGATGAACGTCGCACACTGGTACTTGAATGGCTCGAAACGCCTGCCAGCGCATCCCAGCAACAACGGTTTATTCAGGCATTAAAAGCGAGTCTGGATTAGGGGTTTTCCACTTCGAATAAGCGCTGGAAAATGGCATTCCCTGGTCAGTTCAGGGAATGCCAGCCAATAACCGTTCATCCCCTGCTTGCGGATCCGCAGCAGAATCGATTTACTCGGAACACAAGAATCAGCTACTGTTTGACCTGCCTGAAATATAATCGGCCACGGCGCTGTCCCGTGCCTGTTATCCCCATTAGCCAGGCTTATTCGTCAACGCACGGCACAATGACAGGGAGGGTATGGCATGTCTGTTGCTCATTCATTGATGGCCGCGACCCTGCTGTGCTGGCTGACTTGCAGTCTTTCCAGCAGCGCCATAGCCATGGCCAGCCCGGCAGGAAAACCGGTTTTACATCCTCTGTCTTCACTCACAGCCGTACATTCCCAACAGGGTAACTTCATTCCTGAAGTGGTTATTTCCGGGTTGGAAAACCCCTGGGCCGTCGCCTTTATTAACAACGACAAACTGCTGATTACCGAACGTCCCGGTCGCCTGCGTATCGCCAGCCACGCCTACCTGAACGACGACTCACCGTTTTTGCTCAGCCCGCCCATTACCGGTTTACCCGACATCTGGACCGGAGGTCAGGGGGGGTTGCTGGATGTCGCCTGGCATGATGACTGGGTCTATTTCAGCTACGCCGAAGCGGGCGACCTGCTGACCAATTCGACCGCCGTGATGCGCGCCAAACTCATCGACAATGGCAACCGCAGCTACCGACTGACGCGGCAACAATTACTGTTCCGGCAAGCCCCGAAGTATCTGTCACGCGCCCACTTTGGCTCACGTCTGGTATTTGACCAACAGGGTTACCTCTATATCACGCTCGGCGAGCGCTTTTTTCCGCGCAACGATGCCCAAAACCTGGAGAACCACCTCGGCAAGGTCATACGACTGAAAGCCGACGGTACCGTACCCCATGACAACCCCTTTGTTGGCCAACGAGGGGCAATGCCGGAAATCTGGAGTTATGGCCACCGCAATCCTCAGGGCGCCGCCATCAACCCGGCCACCGGTGAACTCTGGATACACGAACACGGCCCCAAAGGCGGCGATGAAATCAACCTGATCAAACCCGGACACAACTATGGCTGGCCAGTAATCACCTATGGTGAGGAATACATTGGTGGCAGCATTGGCGAGGGAACACACAAGGACGGCATGGATCAGCCATTGTATTACTGGGTGCCTTCGATCGCGCCATCCGGCATGGCCTTTTATACCGGATCGGCCTTTCCTGAATGGCAAGGCGACCTGTTTGTCGGCTCCTTAAAATTCCACCAACTGGTCAGGCTGGAGCTGGAAGGTAACAAGGTGGTCGCCGAAGAACGGATCAACATTCCCGACCTGGATCAGCGTATACGCGACGTAGTACAAGGACCGGATGGCCTGCTGTATCTGGTAACCGATGATGCCGATGGCAAGATTATCCGCCTGAAACCGGCACCTTGAGCGGATCGTTGGTTGCCACCAAAGCGGCAGTCGGCGGAAAGAGTTCGTTAAACCGTGTCTGAACGCTTGCGAATCACAAACCGGTAAACCCCATCAAGCTCTTCCTGCAACAGCATTTCCTGTTCCAGAAAACCGCAAAAACGGGTGAAATCCCGGCGCGTCGAAGGATCTGTTGCCAGTACCTCGATACAATCCCCCAATGCGGCATCGTTAACCAGATTGTGCAGCAGCATGACGGGTTCCGGGCAAAACAGGCCGCGGGCATCCAGCTGATGCTGAATCGGCAAATGGGTCGTGGTTTCTGACGAACTCAAGGGTAACTCCAGTCAGTAAAGGGACAATAAATGAGGCAATATAACGGATAGCGGGCTCAACAATTCAAATAAGAAGCCGAGTGAAGCCTTTGCTCAGCGCTTTTTCTTTGCTCGCTTTTTACGTAAATAATCCTTAACCGGTGTTTTACGATTCGGTAACGCCTGTTCAAAACGTTCACGGATCGATTCCACCCTGGCTTCCTTGTCACGGTGGGAACGCTCATGACGATGTTTTTCGCTGGCTGACGCAAAATCCACCACAGTGTCGTTTGCCATAACGGCTTACCTCCTGACCGGTATATACTTCAATGCTAGCTATAGACCCATAATTATACCAATGAATCCTTGCCGACCCGCATTTCCTGTCGATACTCAGCTTGCCAGCATTACGGCACAACTGGCAACCCACCAGACCTTACTGCTGACTGCTGAACCCGGTGCCGGTAAAACAACCCGCGTACCGCTAGCGCTGCGAGCAGCACCCTGGCTCGCCGGACAGCAGATTATCATGCTCGAACCTCGTCGTCTGGCCGCCCGCAATGCCGCTGTGTTTATGGCCAGCCAGCTGGGAGAAGCCGCAGGCGAACAGGTAGGCTACCGGGTTCGGCTCGACAGCAAGGAATCTGCCCGTACCCGGATATTGATTGTGACCGAGGGTATTCTGACTCGGATGCTGCAAGACGATCCCGAATTGGCAGGCGTTGGCCTGGTCATTTTTGACGAATTCCATGAGCGGCACCTGAATAGCGATCTGGCACTGGCACTGGCGCATCAATGCCAGCAGCTGCTACGACCAGATCTGAAACTGCTAATCATGTCAGCCACGCTGGACACCGATGAGCTGTCGCAGCGGCTGCAAGCACCCCTGCTCCACTGCCCTGGCCAGGGCTTTCCGGTAACGCTGGATTACCGGCCACCACAATCGGCCAACGAGTCACTCAGCCAGCATGCCAGCCGGGTGATTCATGAAGCACTGCGACGCAGTGACGGCCACCTGCTGGTGTTTTTGCCCGGCGTGGCCGACATCCGGCGTCTCGGCGATGAACTGGAACGACGTTACCCACAGAACGATTCCCTGGATTCCCTTAAGGTAATGCCGATTCAAATACTGCCACTGCATGGACAGCTCAGTGAGCAGCAACAAAAACAGGCCCTGGCAGATTTGCCCGCAGGCCAGCGCAAAATAATACTGGCCACCAATATTGCCGAAAGCTCATTAACCCTTAACGGCGTCACCTGCGTGGTTGACAGTGGCCTTGAACGACGTATGGAGTTCAGCCCGACCAACGGTCTCAGTGAATTAAAAACCCGCCCGATCAGCCAGGCATCCGCGACCCAACGCATGGGGCGCGCGGGTCGGCAGCAGTCTGGCCATTGTTACCGGCTATGGCCGGAAAGCACGCACCAGCAGCGCCCACCCCATATTGAAGCGGAGCTGCTGAATGCCGATCTGGCACCGCTGTTACTGGAACTGTTGTTATGGGGCGCCGAGGTCGATGAGTTACTCTGGCTCGATTCGCCTCCAACGGCGGCACTCAATCAGGCCCGCAGTCTGCTTCATGGTCTGGGTTACCTCTCATCCCCCGACAGTAACGTCCTGTCTGAGCATGGCCAACAATGCGCCCGTCTCGGTATTGAACCCCGTTGGGCCTCCGCCCTGGTGGCAGCCCAACAACAAGGGCAAGCTCGCCCGGCTGCGGAATTGATCGCGTTATTACAGCAATGGCCCCACCAGCAGCGCCGCAGTGACGATGTCGAGCGACTGTGGAATGCCAGCCGTTCGACGCCGTTGTGGCAACAACGGGTCGCCCCTCTGGCTCAGCGCTGGCTCAAGTGCTTGCCCGTCGGCACAACCCGAGCTACCAGTGGCGCACCGGTGGCATTGGCTCGCTGGGCCTTGCTGGCCTTCCCTGAACGATTGGCCCGCTGCCGCTCCAACAGCAGTGCACCAGGCACTGGCAATACCCACAATGCCTTACGCTATCTGATGGCCAGCGGCAGCGGTGCGGAACTGCACCCGAATTCCGACCTGATCGGCAGCCCTTGGCTGGTGATTCTGGATCTGTCGGGCGCGGGCAACCATCTGATTCGTCTCGCCATTGCCATTGATGAGTCTGAACTGGCGGCCACTCTGGCAGCCAATCCGCATTGGCTGTCACAGCACACGGTGGTGCAATGGCAGTCACAAGGCAACTTACTGGCGGAAGAACAAAGTCGGATTGGTGAATTGATTTGGCGTCGTCGCAAGCTGGACACGCTCGGCAGCCAACAATGGCAACAGGTCTGGCGTGACTATTTTAATTCGGCGGCCAGCTCCGCAGTCAAGGTTCAGCAGCGGCTGGCCAGCCTCAACTGGAATGCGGAAGCCACACAGTTACGGCAGCGGCTATTACTTTTGCACAATCATGACCAGTGCCAGAGCACTACGGGAGGCTGGCCGGATGTCTCCGACCAGGGCTTGCTCGCACGTCTGGATGACTGGCTGTTACCCTATCTGGATGGCTGTCGTAATGAACGGCAACTGCAGCAACTCAATTTGGTGACCCTGCTGACCAGCCTGCTCGACTGGCCGCAACAACAACAGCTGGAACAACTGGCTCCGACCCATTGGCAGGTTGCCAGTGGCTCCCGTATTCGTATTGATTACACGGAGACACCGCCAGTACTGGCGGTCAAACTGCAGGAAATGTTCGGTTACCCGCAACAGCCTGCGGTACTGTCAGGGCGTCTGGCGCTGAAAATCCAGCTATTATCACCGGGCCAAAAACCTCTGCAGGTGACTCAGGATCTACCCCATTTTTGGCGTCATGGTTATGCCGAGGTGCGCAAGGAAATGCGTGGCCGTTACCCCAAGCACCCCTGGCCGGAAGACCCGCTCAGTGCCGAGGCAACCGCGTTGACCAAAGCGGCACTGGCCCGGCGTTTGGCAAAATCATCTTGAAATAGTCAGAGCTACTATTTGGGCATATCTGGACATATCAGGGTTTATCGAGAAAAGGCTCAACCTTGCTGATCAGACCGGCGGCGGTGGGGGCACCCAATTCTGCGGCCTTACTGGCATCAGCCATCGCCGCCTGGTATTCCTGCTTGGCAAAATAGGCATTGGCCCGTGCCAGCAAGGCATCCTGGGTTTCACCAAAACGGGAGATGTAACCATCCCAGAGGGCCACCATGTCGTCCCAACGCTGCCGGCGGGTAAGCAGATTATCCATCAGTACAAACCACTCGGGACTGGCATTGGGTGATGCCAGCGCCACCTCCGCATCACTTTCGGCATTGGCCAGTTTTCCCATTCCCAGCCAGGTGACTGCCCGCTGATAACTGGCCGGACCATCCGCAGGATCCAGCATCAAGGCTTTGCCAAGATAGTCCAGAGACTCATCTGGATGACCACTCTCTCGGGCGCGTAAGCCCAAGCCAGTCAGACTAGTGACCAGCTGGGTACGATAAAGACGAAGTTTGGCTGATTCTGGATCAATTTCCGTGGCATAAGCCAGTTCTGCCGCCGCATTACGATATTGCCGCAAATCACCATAGATCTGTGCGCGACCCAGATAACTGTCGGCATCGGCAGAATGCAGTTGCAGCGCCTGAGCAAAATCATCCAGTGCCTCAGGATAGTCTTTCAATGCCAACCGCGCTTCTGCGCGCTGACGATAAAAACCGGCAACATTGCCATAAGCCAGGGCGCGGCTGAATCCAGCTTCCGCCGCTACATACTGGCGACGCCCAAGCTGGGCCTCAGCCAGTAAGGCCTGTACATATCCGGGCAATATCGCCAGTGCCGGATTACTGGCCTTATTCACCATAATCCTGTTGGCAAAGGCCTGCATTCTGGCTTTCGAACCACCCCAGCGGGGTGTTAGAAAACTCAGTTCTGTTCGTGCTACCAGCAGCGATTCAGGCACAACCTCCAGCGCATGCTGCAGGTAAACCTGATGCTGGGAATCATCTCCCAGGGCCACCGCCGCACCGATCAGTAAACTGTAGGCCAGTCCCGAACGCGGATTCACTCGCAAAGCGGCATCAATATCGGTCAGGGAGGCATAAAAATAGCGCCGCATGGCGTCAGTTTGTTCAGGCGAGCGATTGGCAGTTGACTGGTGGTAAATATCCCAACCCAGCCCGGTCAGGTAGGTGGCACGGGCAAGATACGGATACTCCAGGCTGGCATAGGTGCGCACCCAGTCATTGAAGTAATGTTCCATGCCGGGTTTACCCAAATCGAACACTTGATAGACAGCTGCCAAGTGCGACTCAGAACGGATATCCTCATCCAGCGTCCGCTGATATTGCTCCAGGCGGTCATTCAGCACACCAAACTGGCGTGCCCGCAACAACTTGCGTAAATGCAGATAATCGCGACTGGAGATACCTTCCAGAACAATCGACGAGTGGGAGGCAGGATGCTTGCTCTGGCTGACAAAAGCCTGTTCTGCCGGGTTTTCGGTATTACGTCCGGAAGGAGCACGATCAGAAAAGTGGCTGCGGCCATCACTGTCGACCCATTGGTAGACCTGAGCAATCACCTGAGACCCCATCAGGCACGACAATAACAGTGCAATCCAGACAAGGTTCATGGCAGCTCCAAAATAATTCAGGCAATTATATTAATGGAATTCTTGATAAAAAGGTGTCGGCCTTTTCACATTGATGAATGATAACGTGGAATTACCTGATGCGATTAACTCAGGCTGCGCAGGCATGGAAATTTGCGACGGATATTAGAGTAGCGCCAATATGTCGTGGCGCTACTCTTGTTACAACGGTTACAACGAAAATTGTTACAACGACGATGACAGCGTTTATTACAGCCTTATCAATAAATGCTCATCCACCGATGATTGATTAAAGGCGCTGCAGCAGCTCGGATTTTTTGTTGGAAAATTCCTGCTCTGACAAAATCCCCATATCTCTCAGGCTGGCGAGTTTTTCGATCGCAGCAAAGACATCATCACGATTGCCGCCATTGTTTTGCGGTTGTGCCGGTGCCGACTGAACGGGTTCTGGCGCACGATTACTGGTATTGGACGCTGGTGAAGAAGCAGAGGATTGGTCAAGAAAAGGATTATGACCAGAAACAATCGGCAGACTGGTCAGATACACTGTACCAAACTGGCTGCTGAACGTTAGCGAACTACCACCACCCTGCTGCTGGCTAACACCACCAATCTGGTGTTGCTGGGTATCGTAAACACTGACTTGTCCATTGGAGTCGAGCGCCAATCGATGACAATGCGGGAAAATAGCGTAACGAATATTATTTTGAGCACCCGACGATGAGGGGCTACCCAGCTCTGACGGCCACCAGTTGTTGGACTGAAAACCACCCTTCCCGGATGCACTGGCAGCTGGCGCTTGAAATATCATCTGGCCACCGGCAAGAATCGACGCGATTTCACTGCACAGATTGTTGACCGTATTTTTCAACCCATTGTTAAACATATCGCCAACCATGGTCATGCCGCCACGCATCCATTGGCCACCACCGCCCAGTTCCGGGCAATAAAATTGCGCCATGGTGCCGTTACCGTTAATAACAGCCTGAATCATGCAAATTACCGCGTCACTGGACAGTCCATACCGACTACCCAAGTCATTAACAATACCCTGACC
Source organism: Candidatus Thalassolituus haligoni (assembly GCF_041222825.1). Classification (NCBI taxonomy): domain Bacteria; kingdom Pseudomonadati; phylum Pseudomonadota; class Gammaproteobacteria; order Oceanospirillales; family Oceanospirillaceae; genus Thalassolituus; species Candidatus Thalassolituus haligoni. Next base: position 1,653,928 of record NZ_CP139482.1, on the reverse strand, counting down.
ATACTCTGTTAAATTGCTCATAATAATCTCCTGCTGCGTGACGACCTTTTGGCGCCACCATACAGCATCTACAACGGGAATGTGTGACATTTATAGTGAATTTCAAGGCTATTTGAGTAGCTGCCAAACACACTGAATAAACAAGTATTCCCGGCAAGAAAGTGTTACCCGAATCACCCGCTACCGGCACTTTTGTGCACCATAACGGGTCGGGTAAATCACCTGCTTTAAAGGCCCTGAGCACTCATTGGAATGACCTCCCTGCCATCCAGTTGGCGAGCATCCTGCCAATGTAAAAACTCGTCCAGCGGTAAGGCAGGACTGTAAAGAAACCCTTGCAGGCATTCACACCCCATTTCCCGGAGCATCTCCTTCTGATCCAGTGTTTCCACGCCTTCGGCTGTCACATCCAGATGCAGTACCCGACACAAGGCCATGATTGCCTTGCAGATTTCGACATCATTGGGATTACCGGGCAAGTCCCGGACAAAGCTGCGATCAATCTTGACTCGATCAAAGGGCAAATCTTTCAAGCGCCCAAGCGATGAATAACCAGTACCAAAATCATCAATGGCCAGATGCACTCCCAGTCGGCGGATACGTTCAAGCTGTGGCAATAATGGCGCACTGGTTTGCAAGGCGGTTTCGGTCATTTCCAATTCCAGCTGGTCTGCTGGCAATTGGTAACGCCTGAGCATATCGGCAACGATATCTGGAAACTGGTCATCTGCCATTTGTCGTGACGATATATTGACCGACAGACGCATTCCCCTGAGACCGGTTGCATGCCACTGCGCCAGTGTGCGACAACACTCTTCCAGCACCCAGATGCCTATTTCAATGATCAGCTCACTTTGCTCTGCCGCAGGAATAAAGCGATCCGGCAACAACAAGCCCAGTTCTGGATGCTCCCAACGTAATAGAGCTTCGGCCCCACACACCCGCCCATCGCTGGCCGACAACAACGGCTGATACCCAATCAGAAACTGGTTCTGTTGCAAGGCCTGACGCAGATCCGTTTCTATTTTAAGGCGTTGCCGATATTCCTGATCCATGGCGAAATCATAAAAGCAGTAACGATTCTTACCCAGTTTTTTGGCTTCGAACATGGCCGTATCTGCGGCCCTTAACAGCTCCTCCGCTGTGCGCTGGGAGTCTGTCGACAACACCAGACCGGCACTGGCACTGATGTGCACCCGCTCACGGCTCAGGGTGACTGGCTCCGCCACAGCACTTAAAACCTTACCAGCTACCGTCTGTAACGACTGCTGGCTGCTGTCGCCGCACAGCATGATGACAAATTCATCCCCGCCCATACGTGCTACAAGATCTTCTTCACGCAACACCCCCACCAACCGCTGGGCGACCGTTTGCAGCAGCTTGTCACCTTCGGCATGACCCAGTGTATCGTTAACCCGTTTGAAGCCATCAAGATCCAGATAGAGTAAACCGAGTCGCTCATCGGGTTTTCGCTCCCGAACCCGTTGTTCAAGTAATCGTTCCAGCCGTACCCGATTACCCAAACCGGTCAGAGAGTCGACAAAGGCCATGCGGATGATGCCCTGCTCAGCTCGCCGTAATTCAGAAATATCCGCAATATTAATGATATAGCCTGTCACCTGGCCTTGTTCATCCAGTACTGAGCTGATGTGCTCCCAAGCGGGGAAGATATCGCCATTTTTGCGCCGACAGGCGATTTCACCACTCCAGTCCTGCCGTTTTGGCAAGGCATCGACCGGCATCCGGTCATGATGACGCCGCGCGTAAATCAGTGGCCCTGGCTGCTGCCCCAGCAGATCGTCGCCAAAGCCGGTCATTTTTGTAAAGGCCGGATTCATTCTCAGGACGTTAAAGTCAGCGTCGGTCACCAGCAAGCCTTCGGAGGATGACTGAAACACCACATTGGCCTGATTCAACAGCGCCTGGGCCAGGTACTCTTCATGCACATCATGGAGAATACCGATCATAAACAACTCTTGGTCAGGTCCTCTGACCACACTGGCCAGCAAGCGAGTCCAGCGGTATTCCCCTCCCACCGAAGCTGCCAACCGCAGCAACTGCGACAAGCGACTTTTTAGTCCCAGCTGTACCCGGAAATTGTCCAGATCATCGGGGTGTACGACGGAGAGCAATTCTTCAATATTCATGCGGTATCCGTGCTTGTCTGACCGGGCCTCTGGCTCCGCCAAGGCCTGAGACAATTCCGGGTGCCACTCCCACACTTTCATATGGGCTGTTTCCAGCGCCAGATGTAAGCGTTCCGCAGAAATCCGGATTTCCTCATCGGCCAGATAGCGGGCAACAGCCACCTGGATTGCCGCGTCAATTTCACGTCGTTCAAACGGCTTGACCAGATAGCCATAAGGCAAGCTGGCAATGGCACGGCTCATCGTCTCGCTGTCGGTATAAGCCGTCAGGAACACCACCGGAGTGCCAAACTGTTCGTGTATCAGCAAGGCGGCTTCCGTGCCCAACAAATTGCCCGCCAGATGAATATCCATTAACACCAAGTCGGGTCGCTGCTGTGCTACCAACTCCAGCGCCTCTTCGCCACTACTGGCAATCGCAATGGCATCGTGACCCAGGTCGATCAGAGTCATGCGCAAGTCCAGCGCGGTAATACGTTCATCTTCAACAATCAGGATACGCTGTGGCTTCATTTTTCCATTCCTGCTGTCACTTCTTCACTCGGTAATTCAAGTCGAAAGCAAGTGCCTGGCACGTCTTCAAGAAGAATCGAGCCATTCATCTGAGCCACTAACCCGTGTATCAATTGAAAGCCCAAGGTCGGACTGCTTGCTGGATCTATCCCGACAGGAATACCGACCCCGTCGTCATGCACGGTCACCGACACTCCAGATTGTCCAGAAGAGAAGCCAATCGCGATGGCACCACTCGTGCGATCAACAAACGCATGCTTGATGCAATTGGTCACCAACTCGTTGATGTAGAGTCCAAACGGCTGGGCAACCCCCAAAGAAATATGAATCTGTTCCGGATTCGAATACACCTGCAACTGAATGCCCTGCAGCTCTGACAGATAACTGCGTTTCAGCAAATCAATCAGCCGATTGGCGTAAGCCACAACATCGACCTGGTCGAAGTGTTTCTGTTCGTAGAGCAGTTGGTGAATCAGCGCCATTGCCTGAATCCGCCCCTGGCTTTCGACAAAGTAGCGGCGCATGTCTTCTGGCACTTTGCGGGTTTGCAGACTGAGCAGACTGGACACTACCTGGAGGTTATTTTTAACCCGATGATGTACTTCGTTAAGCAATGAGGTTTTTTCATCCAGCGCCCGTATCAGATCTTCCTGAATCGATTTTTGCACCGAGATGTCCATCACCGTGGCCAGTGTCCTTGGCCCATTTCTGAATGTCAGCGGTGTCAGCCCTACCTCCACAGGGAACATTGAGCCATCCTTGCGCACCGCAAACAGTTCACGTCGTGAGGCCATGGTGCGTGCCTCCGGCAAGCGACGATAGCTGGCGCGCAAATGCACGTGGCGCTTAGCCTGTTCTGCCGGAATCAGCGCCTCGACATCCAGTGACAGCAGTTCTTCCACACTGTATCCAAACATTTCTGCCGCCCGCCGGTTAGCGAGGTTGATTTTACCTTCGCTATCCACCAGTACCAGACCATCAGCGGTACTGTCGACGACCCGTCGAAAACGTTCTTCGCTGAATTTGAGTTTGTCTTCGCTGGCGACCCGCGCCGAGACGTCGATCGCTGAAGAAATCAGATGTGTGACCCTGCCTTGCTCGTCCAGCAGCGGTGACATCATAAAGTCGATGGTCATACGGGTATCGTTGATCATCCGTACCACGACATCATAACGCACCGTTTCTCCGGCAGCCGCCCGTGCGATTGTCTGCTTCATCTGCTGCTGGACATTTTCGTCATAATTCCACCAGAAACAATCCCAGTATGGCTTCCCCACCACGTCATCCAGGGTAATGCCAGCAGCTTCCAGCGGTGAGCGATTGGAATCCAGCACCACCCCATCAGTAGAGAGAATACCGACAAAGGCAAACAGGCTGTCGAGCATCCTCCGCACCAGGACATTGGCGGCTTCTCTGGTTCGTTCAAGCTGCCGCGTCATGGTCATGTTTTCCGCCACGACCAGTACGCCAATCACTTCCGTTGTCGCATCGTTATTGGCGAATATAGGTAAATAGGAACCGAGCCAGCGGGAGTCCTTGCCTGACAACGATGGTGTTTCGCCCTTGACTTCAAAGTTACAAAACCGTTTACCCGTTGCCAGCACCTCATCCAGCATGGGCACAATCACTGGCGCCAGCTTGGGCAGTACTTCGCTGACACTGGCGCCAATATGGCGGTCAGCAGCGAGGCCGTTAAAGTTGGTCAGGGTTTCGTTAATGCAGAGGTAACGCTGATCACGATCCAGAACGGCCAGACCTAGCGGTGAATCTTCCAGCAGAACGTCAAATGCACCCGCCTTGACGCGATTAATGTCCAACAGAGAATCCTTGTTCATATATAGGGGCCATCGGTTTTTTTTTGAGTATAGAAAACGAAGGCCACTTGGCATGACAATATACAAACCGTGCTAAAAAAATCCTGGTTAGATCAAATATGCATTATTAATCATGGCAACCCACGACCATTGCCGCCACATCTCTTCCAATGAAAACGCCCAACAGCACAATACCTGTTTCTGTCAGAACTACCGGGATGTGGATGCTTGCAAGCGAGCAAGTACCGCTGCCAGATTGCAGCAGTACTCTGGAGAACAAACAGACGATGGATTAATCCTGAGACAGGGTGTCCAGACGAATAGAGTGTGCGGCAACAGGCTTACTTTTACTCACCCGATCGAGCAAGTAGAACAGCGAGTGATAAGGGATTTCGCCATGCCGCGCCAGGCCAATCTCGCAGGTGCGACTGGTTGAAATGCCTTCCTTGCAGTCCTTGACCTGGCCTCGCAGCGACGCCAGCGCCGAGGCGTTCAGCTCTGGCAAAACAAACCCCTTGTCGCCAGCAAAGCCGCAGCAGCTAATGTCTTCCGGCACCACGACTCGGGTGGAGCACTGCTTTGCCAGTTTGATCAGTTCAGTGCCTAACCCCTGCTTGGTGGTTGAACAGGTGACATGCACGGCAACTGCGTCATCCACGGGTGTGATAGCCAGTTTCGGCACCAGATACCGATTGGCAAAATGCACCGGATCGAGCAGCTGAATACGCTTATCCAGTTGCTGGCTCATACGAAATACGCAAGGGCTGGTATCGATCAATACTGGAATACGGCCCATATCACTGGCCACCAGCAACGCCTGGTTCAGCTGTTCCCGCATGGCATCTGCCTGCTCAAACATGCCCTTGCTCTCCAGTGGCATACCGCAACAAAACGCCTGTTGATCGGCCAGCTGGGTCACTGTGAGACCGGCTTTTTTTGCCAGATCCAGCGTTACCTGCTGCAAACTGCGCTGGTCATCGTCCTGCTTTGCCGACCCCATATTCCGGCTGGCACAACTCGGAAAATACACCAGATCTACCCCGACTCCGGCCACTTCCGGTGTCGGCGCCAGCGGCCGGGCGCTACCGCTGGCTTGCGGCATGGCATCATGCCATTGTGGCAGCGCATCGAAGGTCAGTTTGTTGGCCACCTTGCTGATACCTGCCAGTGCGGAATCCCCAATCACCGCACGGGTCAGATCCAGCATTTTCAAACCGGCACGCGTGCCGTTGGCAACCAGCTCAAAGTGTCCGGCAACCCAGTCCGCCCGGCCGCCATAACGGGCGTTACGCTCGCTGCGCAAAAAACGACTGAGGTCGCCGGTATTGATGTCCACCGGGCAGGCCAGACTGCACAAGCCATCCGCAGCACAGGTATCAATGCCTTGATACTGGTAGTCACTGAGTAATTGTTCGTACTCATCAGAGCGATGCAAGTTGGCGTGCTGTCGCTCCAGCCGACTCAGCTCACGCATCACCACAATCCGTTGCCGAGGCGTCAGTGTGAGGTTTTTCGACGGGCACACCGGTTCACAAAAACCGCATTCAATACAGCGGTCGATCAGGTCGTGGGCTTCCGGTATCGGTTTCAGGTGTTCGATATGAGTACGCAGATTGCGGGTCAGAATCACTTCCGGGTTGAGGATACCAGCCGGGTCAAACGCCGCCTTGATACGCCACATCAGCTCATACGCCTGTGCCCCCCACTCCAGTTCCACAAAGGGTGCCATGTTGCGCCCGGTGCCATGCTCGGCCTTGAGCGAACCATCGTAACGACCAACCACCAGCACACAGACTTCGTCCATAAAATCGGCATAACGCTGAATTTCAGCAGCGTCGGTAAAATTCTGGGTAAACACAAAATGCAGGTTTCCGGCCAGAGCATGGCCAAAAATAATCGCTTCGTCGTAGTGGTATTTGCTGAACAGCTGCTGTAATTCCAGCACTGCGGGGGCCAGGGATTCGACCGGAAAGGCGACGTCTTCGATGATCACTGTGGTGCCTTTTTCCCGCACCGCGCCGACGGCCGGAAACAACCCCTTGCGAATATTCCAGTAGCGCTGACAGATGTCTGCATCGATGGTAAAGGCGTTACCATGCAAGGTATCAAATTCAGCCAGCACTGCGGTCACGGCGGCCAGACGCTGGTCGAGTTCTTGCTGGCTGGTGCCACGAACCTCCACCAGTAAACAGGCAACGTCGTTAGCCAGTGCAGCCAGATAATCGGGCATGCCTGGTTTGTCTTCCACACAGCGTAAACTGGCGCGATCCATCAGTTCCACCGCCGCTACCGGAGCGCTGGCCAACGCGGTGACTGCACGACTGGTGCGTTCGATATCGGCAAACATCAATAAGGCCGACGCCTTGAACGCATGTTCTTCTACCGTGCGATAGACCACTTCTGAGACAAATCCCAGCGTGCCTTCCGAACCGACCATCAAGTGCATCAGGATGTCGATCGGGTCCTGAAAATCAACCAGGGCATTAAGGCTGTAGCCAGTGGTGTTCTTAATTGAGAATTTTTTGCGGATACGGGCGGTCAATTCCTGATTGGCAGCCACCTCGTCACGCAGCGAGGCCAGTGTGGCGATCATCTCGGGCTGGCGTTTTACAAATGCCTGTCGCGACGCCGGGTCGGCGGTATCCAGGATCGTGCCATCGGCCAACACCAACCGCATTGAGTCGATGGTCTGATAGCTATTCTGGGCTGTGCCACAGCACATGCCAGAGGCGTTATTGGCAACAATACCGCCAATTTTACAGGCATTGATGGATGCCGGATCCGGGCCAATCTTGCGTTGGAACGGTGCCAGTTTACGATTGGCATGGGCACCGATAACGCCAGGTTGCAGCCGCAGTTTGTCACCGTTCTCCAACACGTCAATACCATTCCAGGTTGGTGCCAGACGAACCAAAATACCATCTGTGACGGCCTGACCAGACAGACTGGTGCCTGCCGCGCGAAAAGTGACGTGTACCTTGTGCTGGCCAGCCAATAACAACAGTTGCACCACCTCGGCTTCTGTATTCACCATCACGACGGCCTGCGGTATCAACCGATAGAAGCTGGCATCGGTTCCCAGCGCCAGCGTCCGCAGCGCATCGGTGATGATTCGATCAGACTCAATCACCTGCCCCAGTTGCTTCAGAAAATTTCTATATTCGGGTTTCATTGCTTATCCCTGACGACACCGGCTTGGCGGTACCGCCGCAAAATCAGTTGTGTTCATCAGCTCAGTCGCTGGCGCATTCATCCTGCACGCATTCATCCTGCACGCATTCATCCACTAACAGCACCACCAGCTCTTTTGGCCCATGGGCGCCATAAGCCAGGGTTTGCTGAATATCGGCGGTTTTACTGGGCCCGGAAATCAGCAACAGGTTGGTTGGCAGCTTACCCTGCCAGCGTGGCTGCTCGATCAGTTCGGCAAAGCCGGATACCAGATCGGCTTGATGCAGCAGAATGATGCTCAGCGGCGGCACCAGCGACAAGGTTCTTGGCTCCTCTGCGCCGGTGGCCACCACCAGCGTGCCGGTTTCCGCCAGTGCCGCAGTGGCACGACTGAAACCGGCCGACATCTCGGTGAACAATCGCACTCGCATACGACTATCTGCGTACGCTTCCAGCGCCTGGTCAAAGCGCGACAGACGGAGTTCCGGCAGGCGGCTGGCCAGCGCGTCGGCCAGTTCCAGATTAGCGGGGCTTTGGCCCAGGCAGAGCTGATCCAACCGTTTTTGCTGCAGCAGTTCAACCAGTTGCCCAATCCAGTTGGCCCTGTTGCATTCAATTACCTGGGCGTGATTGGCCGTCATCAATTCGATGAAACGGGCTTTCCAGGCGGTTTCCGGCAAGCGCGGCATGGCGGGCAAGTCGCCGTGGTTAACCGCCGTCGCCTGTTGCGCTTGCCCTTGGCGCAAGCGCTCGAGAATTCGGGTTTTACTGTTCATTGCTATTCTCTCTGCTATTGGCTACCGGAGATGCTTGCGCGGCAATACCCGCCTTGCGGGCCAATTCATGCAGGCTGTAGGCTGCAGGTTTTGGCATCGAACGAGTGTTCGTCCAGGGGGCCAGTCTGGCGGGCATCAGCTTGCGGCCACGGGTCATTAGCCTGGTCGTCAGCCGGTACAACCAGGGCACCTTGTGCACCAGACTCCAGCCTTGCCAGATCAGACTTTCGGCCAGCGTACGCTTGCTGCCGGTTCCTTCCACATGCGTCTGGCCATTTTGCTGACGACTCAGTGGTGCCACTGCCTCAGCCCGCAGATCACGAATCAGATCTGGCAACGGGATACGTACCGGGCAAGCCTCGCCACAGGCACCATTAAGCGAGCAAGCGTTGATCATGTCTCCATGAACCGCCAAGCCGCCAGCCGAACCCAGCTGGGGTGTCACCACCTGACCAATCGGGCCAGGATAGGTCGAGCCGTAGGCATGACCGCCAATCCGGGCATACACCGGGCAATGGTTCATACAGGCACCACAGCGAATACATTGCAGGGTCGATTTCAGATCCGGGTGGTTGAATATTTTCGAACGACCGTTATCCACCAGCACCAGATGCACCTGCTCCGGGCCATCCAGTTCGTCCGTCTGGCGCGGGCCAGAGATCATATTAACGTAGGTGGTAATCAGCTGGCCGGTGGCAGAGCGCGGTAACAGGGTAAGTAACTCCGGTACATCACTGAGACTTTGCACCACTTTTTCAATGCCCGTCACGGCAATATGTAGCGGTGGCACGGTCGTGCACATACGGCCATTACCTTCGTTCTCTATCAGTAACAAGGTACCGGTTTCCGCAATCGCCATATTGACGCCAGAGATACCGGCATCAGCATGACGGAATTTCTCCCGCAGAATGGCGCGGGCATTACCGATCAGATCATCCACCTCTTCGCTGTAAGGTACCGGGTCACCTTCAGGGGTCGTGGCGCGACTGTGCATCAGCTGGGCGATTTGCTGTTTGTTTTTATGAATCACCGGCATCACGATGTGGGATGGCGCTTCTTTGGCCAGCTGTACCAGATACTCGCCCATATCACTTTCCAGACATTCGATCCCTCGGGCTTCCAGATAGTGGTTCAGCTCAATCTCTTCGCTGACCATGGATTTGCCCTTCACCACGGTATCGGCCTGATTGGCATCAAGAATGCCATGGATGATTTGATTGGCCTGCTCGGCAGTATCGGCCCAGTGCACCTGAATACCGTTGGCAACCAGGTTGGTTTCCAGTTGTTCGAGTAAATCCGGCAGCTTCGCCAGACTGCGCTGGCGGGCGGCTTCACCCCGATCACGCAAGGCTTCCAGTTCGACCGCATCTGGAAAGACACTCTGACGTTTGCCCATCAGAAAGTCACTGGCTCCCCGAAAACTGGCCCGCAGGGTCTCGTTTTTTAGTGCCATGCTGGCGCGAGCCTTGAAGTGGCGCGCCTGCATATCGGCAAACTCGTGTTCTTCCTGATCAACCAGGGTTTTTAATTCAATAAACGCTGAGGTTGACGAATTCATGCTTCACCTCCGGTCTGATCCAGGGATGCTCGTACCAGCGTTGCCAGGTGGCGTGTCGGCATGGCGCGGGCCTTGCCCTCGGCCGCCAGTACATCCAGCGTGCCGCCAATATTCATCAGACAGCCGCAATCAGCACTGGTAATCACATCAGCCGCTGTGGCTGACATCGCCATGGCCTTGTCGTGTGCCATCGCTGCCGAAATCTCCGCCTGCTTCACCGCAAAAGTGCCGCCAAAACCACAACATTCGGTAACCCGCGCCGGCTCCACCACCTGAACACCCGGCAGACGGCCGACCAGTTCCCGGTGCTCGGCCGCCACTCCCATGCCCCGCCGCGACGAGCAAGAGGTGTGCAGTGCCACTCGTTGCTCCGTTAGGTTGGTAATACCACGAGACTCAAACTGAATATCGAGAACGTTAATCAGAAATTCGGAGAACTCATAAGTACGTGCTGCCAACGCCACCGCCTGCGGCGCTTCCGGCTGGCCACGAAACAGCGCCGGGTACTCCAGATGCACCATACCGGCACAAGATCCCATCATCACTACAACGGGAATGTCCTCTGCAAAAGCTAACAGCTGACGCCGGGCAACGGCGCGGGCTTCGTTTTCGTAACCGGAATTCCAGGCTGGCTGGCCGCAACAGGTTTGTGCTTGTGGAAACACCACCTCAACGCCCTGGCTCTGTAAAACCGCAATCGCGTCCATCCCCGCCTGGGGGAAAAAACTGTCGACCAGACACGTGCCCATCAGGTACACCCGCGATGGTCGGGATGGATAGCTGCGCCGCCGTGACGACAGGGAAAGGGTCATGAGGATTCCACCTATACGGATGCCAGGTGCACTGCGTCAGTAGCCCGGCCGCAGGAATCACGACCGACATCGCAGAAAACACTTGCAGTTATTATTGTGATTGAATAAATTGGTCTTACCAATTTACCAAAAATACAACGCCAAATTACCTCTGAATATTGTCGGGGTCAATGGACAACTGTGGCCGCTACCGATCAAAGTCGCACGTCTGGCGTAAAATCAGCCACCATGGCGCACTTGATGGCACATTTGATGGCACACCGTACACAGGATTTCCCATGACCCAACGCATCCAGAGTCAGAAAATCTCCGCTATTATTGCTGGCCAGCTGGAAAGCATGATTATTGAAGGCAGTCTGGAACCAGGGCAGAAAATGCCGACCGAACGTGAATTGGCTGCTCGCTTTGACGTCTCTCGCCCTTCCATTCGCGAGGCGCTGAATCAGCTGGAGACCAAGGGACTGGTCAGCCGTCGGCAGGGCGGTGGTACCTATGTTGCCACCGCCCTTGGCCATTCTCTGGCCGATCCACTGCTGGAATTGTTTCAGAGTCACCCGGAGTTTAATTACGATTTGCTGGAATACCGCCATGCGCTGGAGGAAGTCGCCGCTCACTATGCGGCCCTGCGGGCGACGCCGGAAGACCATGCCATTATTGAACGTCGTTACCAGGAATGGCTCGACGGGCATCAGGCCCGACTCGGCGCCAAAGCAGAAGCCGAGCTGGACTGGCGCTTCCATTTATCCATCGCCGAGGCATCACACAATGCCGTCCTGTTGCATTCCATGCGGGCATTACTCAGCCTGTTCAAACAGACCATTGCCACCAACCTGACCTACCTCTACACCGAGGAAGGACGTCGGGATACCATCCGCCTGCAGCATGAAGCCCTGAAAAATGCGGTGATCCAGCGTAATGAAGACGACGCCCGACAGGCCGTCAATAACCATTTGGCCTTTGTTGAAGAAACGCTGCAGCAGAGCAGTCGCTTTGAAAGTCATGCCCAGCGCGCGCTGCGACGTTTCTCGATGATTCGCTAGGTGTCTGTTGTTTGCCATCCAATCAACATTCATCCCGCTTGATCAGCTGCTGCACCAGCGCCACCAGTGGTTCCAGCCGGAAGGGTTTGCTGAGATAGCCATTCATGCCGGCTTCCAGGCTAATCCGTTCATCTTGCGCTGAAGCATTGGCCGACAGCCCGATCACCGGGGTATCGATCTGGTAGTACTCCCGTAACAGCCGCGTTGCTTCAAGCCCGTCCAACACGGGCATCTGAATGTCCATCAGTACGATATCAATCGGCTGTAGCCCGTTCAGCAAGACGTCAACCGCTTCATGACCATTTTCTGCACACACCAGGGTCGCCCCACGCCGGCCCAGCATTTCACTGACCAGCTTGCGATTCACCGCGTTATCATCAACGATCAGGATGCCAATCCCCTGAAGCGACAACGACTCCGGCGCTGGCACACCACTGGCGAGGTCTGTGCCAGGACGTGCATCGACCTGATCAGCCTCAGTTTCTGCAATGGCAAGCGCTGACGAAGACATCTCAGGGCCAACATCCGGCAATGCCAGAGTCAAAGACACGCCAAATTGACTGCCTTTATCTTCTTCACTGCTCACCAGCAATTCGCCTTCCATCGCTTCCACCAGCGAACGGGTAATACTCAACCCGAGACCGGCACCGCCATAGTGGCGAGTATCCGAGCCATCCACTTGCTGGAATTGCTCGAAAATCAGCGACAGCTTGTTTGCCGGAATACCGCGACCGGTGTCGTTCACCAAAAATCGGAGCCGGACATGATCCTCACCCAAATGGATCAGTTGTACCGCCAGCTCAACCACACCAGCCGCCGTAAACTTTGCCGCATTGCTGATAAAATTGATGAGTATCTGGGTCAATCTCAGTTCATCACCGCAGACGCATTGCGGGATATCGTCGTCCAGGGTCAACGCTGCCTTGACGGGCTTGTCTCCCAGCAAGGCCTTGAGGCTGTCCATCACACTTTCCAGCATACGATGCAGCGGGAACGGCTTTGATTCGATCTCAATACCCACTGCCTGAATTCTGGAAAAGTCGAGAATATCATTCACCAAAGCCAGCAAGTGCCGCGCCGACGCCAGCGTCTGACTGGCATAACGGTGCACATGGGGTTCGGTTGTTCGAGTATCAATCAGGGTCGCAAACCCCATGATGGCATTCAGTGGGGTACGTAATTCATGGCTCATATTGGCAAGGAACTCGGACTTCGCCTTGTTGGCCACTTCCGCTTCCGTCAATGCCGCCTCACTTCGGGCATAAGCTTCCTGCAATTCGGTGGTGGCAACCGCCACTTCACGTTTGAGCACTGCCGGTTCGTTCATCAAATGCCAGAACATCCAGCCCAGTAAAGGGGCGACAATACAAAAGACCAGCCACAAGACAATCCGTTGCGGCAACAGGTAGTGGTAATCCAGCGCCCGACTGGCACCTATTTGCCAAGAACCTCCTGGCAAAATAACCGATGCAACCACCGGATCTCGCTCAAATACCTTGGCATCACCAAAGAACACATCGCCCTTGGCGCCCAGTGCATCCTTGCCACGCACAGCCAGATCCAGCCAGTATTCATGCTTGGATAATCCGGCTTCCAGCAACAACCGTTCGATATCGAGCAGTATGGTGGCGAAGCCCCAAAAAAACTCGCCCTCATTGCCCATCAAATAAATCGGATTGCGGGCAATGATCGCTCTGCCCCCCTGAACCAGGGAAATCGGCCCGGCAATGACATAACGACGTTCGTCAATAGCACGCTTGACGATCTTCCGGCGCGCCGGATCCGCCAATAAATCGTGACCCAGCGCCTTGCCATGGTGTTCTTTGTTGGTCATATAACGGACGACCGCGCCCGGCGCCAACTGCAAGCTCATCACGCCATCGGTATTCTGCTGGCTACTGGTCGCAAACACCTCGAATTCCTGTTCGGTAAAATTTGGTTGCGCATGAACAAAAGCCGCCAAGCCATAGGTCAACTGCAGGTGCTGGTTCACTACGGCAGACAGGCGGTTACTTACCTCATTGATACGGGTCTTGGCAATAATGGTCTCTGAGGCCTGTTGCTGGGCAACCAACAGCCGATCCATGTACAAAAAGACCAGACCCAGGCCGACCAGCAACACAACAGGAAGCAAATATTTGCGCATGGCACTCCGGGTGATCGCAAGGTAGTTTTTATCCCACGCTCCAAGACTAGCCCACTGAATACAATCCGGGAGAGAAGCCGCCGACAATTACTATGCCCAACTGTCATTCCTGCTCAGGCAGACTCAACGAGTCTCGGAACCGATCCACTCAACCCGGTATAAATCGCGGCGCCGATCGAGAAAATTGGTCACCGACCCTTCATTTTTGACTTCCTGAAGTTTGGCCAGATCAACATCCACAATCAGTGTCATTTCAGTATTGGGGGTGGTTTCCGCCATGATGGCATCGTGTGGAAAAGAGAAGTCGGAGGGTGAAAACACCGCCGTCTGGGCATACTGTATATCCAGGCTATCCACTTGTGGCAAGTTACCAATACTGCCAGCGATCGCCACATAACATTCATTTTCAATGGCCCGCGCCTGGGCACAACGGCGGACACGCAAATAGCCATTTTTGGTATCGGTCCAGAATGGCACCAGCAAAATCTGCATTTCCTGTTCACTGAGGATACGTGCCAGCTCGGGGAATTCGACGTCATAACAGATCAGAATACCGACCTTGCCAAAGTCAGTCTGGAACAATTGCAGTTGATTGCCGCCCTGCATGATCCAGTCGCGTTTTTCGTGCGGGGTAATATGGATTTTTTTCTGTTCTTCCACCGAGCCATCGCGGCGCATCAGATAGGCTACGTTATACAACTCATCATTTTCGATCACCGGCATGGAACCGGCAACAACGTTGATATTGTACGACACCGCCAGGCGGGATATTTCGTCCTTGATTTGTTCACTGAAACTGGCCAGGTAGCGGATTGACTCAACGTAATTTTTATCCGGTGCCATCCCCATCAGCGGGGCATTAAAAAATTCCGGAAACAACGCCACATCACAACGATAGTCAGCCAGGGCATCAATAAAATACTCAACCTGTTGCAGGACTTCCTGAACGCTGTGCATTTCTCGCATTTGCCACTGCACACAGCCAATCCGGGCCGAGGTTTTCTGGGCACCAAACAGTTTGGCTTCGCGCGCTTCATAATAGATATTCGACCATTCCAGCAGGGTCGCATAGCCATGAGATTCCTTGTCGTCGGGTAAATAGCCCTTGATCACTCGTTTAACATCAAAATCGTTGGCCAACTGGAATGTCAGAATCGGATCGTAAAGCTCCTTACGTTTCACCGCCTGGATATATTGTTGGGGCGTCATCTCGCGTGAATGATCCTGGTAACCAGGAATCCGGCCGCCGGCAAATATGGCGCGTAAATTGAGGTTCTGACACAGCTCCTTGCGCGCTTCGTACAGCCGACGTCCGAGACGCAGGTTGCGGTAATCCGGGTCAACAAAGACGTCAACACCGTATAACACATCACCATCTGGATCATGTGATGCCAACGTTTCATTACCAGTGATTTCTTCGTAGGTGTGGTCGTCACCAAAATTGGCGTAGTCCACAATGACGGCAAATGCAGCCGCCACAACACGGCCACCGTCTTCAATACAAATTTGCCCTTCCGGGAAACGGTTGAGCATTGACTGATAGTTTTTTAACGGCCAGCCACCGCCCAGACCGGGATACACCTTATCCATAATCGACTTGATGTCGGCGTAATCTTTTTGGCGCAGACTGCGCATCAGCAAGCGAACATCATGGGTTGGATCATTAGGCTGGGTCATAAAAGCAACTTCCTGAAGAATAAGAACCTGTAAACGCCATTAAGCCGTGAAAGTTCCCGCAAAGTCACCCTGATAAAGTCACCTGACCAACGTCAGTCTGCTGGTGTAAGAGCTGGTGAAAGCATCCTTGCCAGAAAGTGCAGTCGTAGCACTGGTCTCAATTCAAGCCCTTGGCTTGCGCCAGTTCGACTTCCAGTAACAAGCGTCCAAAGATCAGTTTGGTTACATGGGCCTTCATTGCGGAATGTAATTCCAGCACGGCCTGCATCCCTTGCCCTTGCTCATCATCCGGTATCGTCACGGTATGACTGAATTGATGATCAACCCAGACCTGCTGCATCCGTGCGACCACTTCGTCCTGAAGTGCTGTTTGAGCGTCACGCTCGGATAATATCGTACGGATAATATTTTCCAGTATTGCCCATTCCGCATCCGCATCTACGGGAATATTAAAAGGTATTTGCATCCTGACCTCGGTTTTCATCAATGAAACCCGATGCTAACACGGGGAACGTGATCTGCTCCTCTCCATCACCCCAGACCATCACCCCAGACCATCACCCCAGACTATCACCCCAGACCATCGCAAGGTTAACGGTCGTTGCTGTCAGCTTTAGGTGGGCGCGGCATATGAGCCGACATTTCCTCTTCTGTCAGCACACCGTCACCATCGGTATCCATCTCACTGAAGTGCTCAGCCAGCGGTGGAATACTGGCAGCTTCATCACTAGGGGGCGTTCTCAATTAGTTAACGCGTCCTGTTATGGAGAAAAAATCCATCAGGCAAGGCGTTGAACGCAGAGAATGGTGGGCCCTTTTCAAGTTCAACAACACCGCATGATGGATTTTTAACCATAACCCTTCGGGCTGAGGCCAGTTGACTCCAGAACGGTGTTATTCGTCGCTTATTTAGCACGCCAAACCACACTCCTCATGCCTTGTTCTGAAGCCAACGGGCTCTCAGCAGGTCCGATTGACCAATTGAGAACGCCCCCTAGAGATCACACCATCCGAGTTACTATCCAGATCAGCGAATGCCGGTGGTCGCTGACCATGCTGGCCACGCTCTCCGTCCCTATCATCCGCCATTGCCAAACCGCTAATCGTACACAACAGCAGTACAACACCCGCCAATTTATTCATCGATTCACCCTGGAATAACAATCTTTTTTGAACCGTCATTGTGCCGCTAACGCACGTAAGAGGGTGTCAGATAACGCAGAAAAGCGTTGGAAAGTGCGACTAACAGATGTTCAAAGCAGTGAATCGGAGACACAAAAAACCGGCCAAAAGGCCGGTAAACAAGCAGTTCCCTGCAATCGTCGGACTGCGGGAACACAAAAGAGCCAACCCCCAAATTGTTGGCTCTTTTACTTCACACGCGAGGTGAAGGACTTACAACAGTACTCGACGGATATCCGCAATCATCGCCACCAGCGTGGTAAAGAAGCGGCCACAGTCAGCACCGTTGATCGCACGGTGATCGTACGACACAGCCAGCGGCAGCAAATTGCGCGGAACAAATTCCTTGCCATTCCAGACCGGTTTCATCTGTGCCTTGGAAACACCCAGAATGGCCACTTCTGGCGCATTCACGATCGGTGTAAAGCCGGTACCACCAATGGCACCCAGACTGGAGATGGTGAAGCAGCCACCCTGCATATCGCGAGGTTTCAGCTTGCCATCTCGAGCGGCCTTGATCAGGTCGTTGGTTTCCTTGGCAATCTGGTAGATACCCTTTTTATCAGCATCACGCAGTACCGGTACCATCAGGCCGTTTGGTGTATCGCAGGCAATACCGATGTGCACGTAGTTCTTGTGCACCATATGCTCACCGTCGTGGTGCAGCGATACGTTAAAGCTTGGCTCTGCACGCAGCGCCATCGCTGCCGCCTTGATCAGGAATGGCATCGGCGTCAGTTTGACACCCGCCTTTTCTGATTCCGCTTTCATTGACTTGCGGAATTCTTCCAGATCGGTGATATCAGCTTCGTCGAACTGGGTCACATGAGGCACGTTCAACCAGGAACGCGACATATTAACCGCCGTCACCTTCTTGATTTTGCTCATCTTGACCATTTCGATTTCGCCAAACTGGCTGAAATCGACTGCCGGGATCGGTGGAATACCAGTCCCGCCGGTCACGGCAGCCTTGGCAACGGGTACTTGCTCGGCCCGCTTCAGTGCTTCCTTGACGTAGTTGCGAATATCATCCTTGGTAATACGACCGCGAATACCGCTGCCTTTCACCTTGCCCAGATTCACACCCAACTGGCGCGCCAGGCGACGGGAAGAAGGACCCGCGTATACGTCGGTAGGCTTGGCTTCTGTTTCGGCCAAAGTACCGGCCTTTGCAACAGGTGCCTGGGCTGGGGCTGGAGCCGCAACAGGAGCCGCCGCAACAGGCGCTACCGGAGCCGCAACAGCCGCAGGCGCTGCTACTGCTGCGCTTGCAGGTTTGAAGATGGCGTACAGATCACCTTCGCTGACGGTATCGCCTTCTTTCACCTTGAAGCCCACCAGAATACCGTCTTCCGGTGCCGGGACATCCATGGACGCCTTGTCGGTTTCCAGTACAATCAGTGAATCTTCTGCTTTTACTGCGGTGCCCGGAGCCACACACAATTCAATCACGGTCACACCATCAGCACCGCCCAGATCCGGCAAGGCCAGTTCCATTTCGGCAGCAGGCGCTGCGGCAGGCGTAGCAACAGCCGCCGAAGCTGCAGCAACAGGGGCTGCTGCTGGCTCTACAACCGATACCGCAACGTCAGCTGCACCAGCAACTTCCATGATGGCGTAGACATCTCCTTCTTTGACTTTACTGTCAACCGCAACCTTGAACTCGATAATTTTACCGGCTTCAGGGGCAGGAACATCCATCGATGCCTTGTCAGTTTCAAGTACCAGCAGTGAGTCCTCTGCGGCAACTGTAGTACCAGGCTCGACACACAGTTCGATCAGGGTAACTTCGTCGGCACCACCCAGGTCTGGAATGATCAGTTCTATCTGTTTGCTGCCACCACTGGCAGTAGCTGCAGGAGCTACTACAGGAGCTGGCGCAGCAGTTGGTGCAGGCGCAGGCGCTTCAACCGGTGTCGCAACCACTGCGGTTTCACCCGCAGCGGTTTCCAATACCAGAATCGGCGCGCCTTCGTTGATCTTGTCACCAACGCTGATCAGCAATTCAATCACCTTGCCAGCCGCCGGAGAAGGTACTTCCATCGAGGCCTTGTCGGTTTCCAGCACAATCAGATCCTGATCGACTTCCACCATGTCGCCAACAGCAACCGAGACTTCAATTACATCAACGTTTTCCGCACCACCAATATCGGGCACTTCTACAGTCATTTTGCTCATATCAGTCTCCTGTCAAACTGTGGTCGGATCAGCTTTGTTGGCATCGATGCCCAGCTTCTGCCGCACTTTTGGCAACTCTGCTGTGTCGAACTTGCCCTGCTTGGCCAGGCTGGTCAGTGCCGCCAGAACCACAAAGCTGCGGTCGACTTCAAAGAAGTGACGCAGTTTTTTGCGGGTATCCGAACGTCCGAAACCATCGGTGCCCAGCACTTTGAAATCACCCGGCACATAGGCGCGCAGTTGTTCACCATAGGTCTTGATGTAGTCGGTAGACAGAATAACCGGGCCGTCCTGCTCACTCAGACACTGGGTGATGTACGGCACTTTCTGTACTGCTTCAGAGTTGATCAGGTTCCAGCGCTCACAGGCCTGTCCATCACGCGCCAGTTCGTTAACACTGGTCAGACTCCAGACATCGGATTCAACACCATAGTCTTCACGCAACATAACCGCAGCGGCTTCCACTTCACGCAGAATCGTACCGGCACCCATCAACTGAACACGAGGCCCGCTGGATTTCTTGCCTTCTTTCAGCAAGTACATGCCTTTGATAATGCTGTCTTCAGCACCTACTGGCATTTCCGGATGAACGTAGTTCTCGTTCATGGTGGTGATGTAGTAGAAGCAGTTTTCCTTGTCTTCGTACATACGCTTGAGACCATCCTGGATGATCACCGCCAGTTCGAAGCCATAGGTAGGGTCATACGACCTGCAGTTTGGAATGGTATGCGCCATCAGGTGGCTATGGCCATCCTGGTGCTGCAGACCTTCGCCGTTCAATGTGGTACGACCGGCAGTGGCACCAATCAGGAAGCCACGGGCCTGGATATCACCGGCCAGCCAGGCAAGGTCACCAATACGCTGGAAACCAAACATTGAGTAGAAAACATAGAACGGTACCATCGGGCAGGCACTGTTACTGTAAGCTGTTGCCAACGCTACCCAGGCAGACATGGCACCGGCTTCGTTGATGCCTTCCTCCATGATCTGGCCTTTCTTGTCTTCCTTGTAGTACATGATCTGATTGGAGTCATGCGGGGTATATTTCTGACCGGCTGAGGAGTAAATACCCAGTTGGCGGAACATACCCTCCATACCGAACGTACGGGCTTCGTCAGGCACGATAGGCACAATACGCTTGCCGACTTCTTTGTCTTTCACCAGCTGCGACAGTACCCGGACAAATGCCATGGTCGACGACTGCTCGCGATCACCGGAACCGGTCAGCTGGCCTTTGAAGGCTTCCAGAGCCGGAGTTTTCAACGCTTCAAAATCGGCACGACGGGAAGGCACAACGCCGTTCAGCTTGTCACGACGTTCCTTCATGTAACGCATTTCAGGGCTGTCAGGCGCTGGACGGTAATAAGGAACCGTTTCCAGTTCGTCGTCGCTCAGCGGGATACCAAAACGGTCACGGAATTTACGCAGTGCGGCTTTATCCAGTTTCTTCACCGAGTGCGTCGGGTTTACCGCCTCGCCTGCTTCACCCAGACCATAACCTTTCACCGTCTGAGCCAGAATCACGGTTGGTGATCCCTTGTTCTCCATGGCTTCCGAGTAAGCAGCGTAGACCTTGAATGGGTCATGGCCACCACGGTTCAGATTAAAGATGTCGTCGTCCGACATATCCTTGACCAGTTCCAGCAGTTCTGGATATTTGCCAAAGAAGTGCTCACGGGTGTAAGCGCCACCGTTGGCCTTGTAGTTCTGCAACTCGCCGTCACACACCTCGTCCATACGCTTCTGCAGCAGACCGGACTTGTCTTTTTCCAGCAGTACATCCCAATGACGACCCCAGACCACCTTGATGGTGTTCCAGCCAGCACCACGGAAGACACCTTCCAGCTCTTGCATGATCTTGCCGTTACCACGCACAGGACCATCCAGACGCTGAAGGTTACAGTTAATCACGAAGACCAGGTTTTCCAGCTGCTCACGGCCTGCCAACGAGATAGCGCCCAGTGTTTCCGGCTCATCACACTCGCCGTCACCGAGGAATGCCCACACTTTACGATCACCACGAGCGACCAGATCACGGGCGGACAGGTAACGCATCACGTGCGCCTGATAAATCGCCTGGATCGGGCCAAGGCCCATGGAAACGGTCGGGAACTGCCAGTAGTCCGGCATCAACCACGGATGCGGGTAAGAAGACAGACCACCGCCATCAACTTCGCGACGGAAGTTGTCCAGTTGGGATTCATCAAAACGGCCTTCCAGATAGGAACGGGCGTAGATACCGGGTGAAGAGTGACCCTGGAAGTAGATCAGATCGCCAAGATGGCCATCATCGTTGCCACGGAAGAAGTAGTTAAAACCGATGTCATACAGGGTAGCCGCAGAAGAGAACGATGCAATGTGACCACCAAGGCCTTCATCATTGTCGTTAGCGCGCATCACCATGGCCAAGGCATTCCAGCGAATCAGCGAGCGAATGCGGCGCTCCATAAACAGGTCGCCCGGCATACGCCGTTCCTTATCGACAGCGATGGTGTTGCGATACGGTGTAGTAATGGCGGCGGGCAGGTCGACGCCTTTCGACAGAGCGTGATCAAACAGTGCTTTCAGCAAGAAGGCAGCACGCTCGGGGCCTGAGTGGCGAATGGTAGCGTGGAGTGAATCGAGCCATTCTTGTGTTTCGTAGATATCGACATCTTGTGTCATACGGAACTCCCAGTCTTCTTATACATGCGCCCGGATCAGGCGCGGGTGAAGGCCTTGTGAGCCTGGTAACCCCTAAAATCTGGTCTTATCGATTATCCTTTTTACGATAATCGACAATATCTGACCCCGTTTTATAGGCTAAAAATTCTTGGTCTCTGGTCGTAATACTCCGAGGGTCAGGAGTAGCAGGCCCAGACGACGGGCGACAGTCTGCCGCGTCCCAAACAAGAAAACAACGCCTCCCCGTAGTTTTTTTACAACCAGGCAACGTTATTTCCCGTCAAACACGCAAAGAAATGAAAAGCCAAATATCGCCCTCCACACCCTATTCCCACTGAACTATAAGCACTGAGAATAACCAGAATCACTGCAAACTATGGATGATTTTAACGCCAGCATCGATTTTCGATGGAAATATCAGGCACGTTTTGCCTAGCCACTGGTAAATAATTTACCGCGTACCTTTTTCCGGAATTCACCCGGCGACTGCCCCTGTAACCGACGAAAGATCTTGATAAAGTAGCTGCTGTCGCCAAAACCCGTTTCTTGTGCAACATCCGCAACAGACAAGTTACTGTGCTGCAACAATTCTCGGGCGGCCTGACAGCGAATGGTCTGCTGATACACCAGTGGCGTTACTCCAACGACCTGTCTGAAGCGGCGCATAAACTGCCGTTCACTCAACCCGGCCCTTTCTGCGAGCAGACCGAGTGAAAAAGGTTCCCGCAAATACTGGCGCATCCAAGCCTGCACCAGTGCAATCTCTTCATCCGCGTGTCGTGCACCCTCACCAATAGAATACACCTTGTTTTCGAACGGTTGCCGTACCTCTGGAGAGAACTGCTGCTCAATTTGCAATGCCATCTCCCGCCCCCAGGTCTGACCAATAAAATGAATCACCATATCGGCCCCGGAGTTAACGCTGGCAGCACAATAAATACGCCCGGCCTGGGTCAACAAATGCTGGCGCTGTAACAGCACCTGTGGGTAATCGGCGGTAAAACGATCCTGATAATGCCAATGCGTCGTTGCTGGCTTGCCGTCAAGAATACCGCTGGCGGCCAACAAACAGACTCCGGTACCCACCGAGATCACACTGGCTCCTTGCCGATATTGTTCAGCAATCCAGCCAATAACGCTGGCATGGGTCTGTAACACTCGCCGAGGGTTGCGCCAGAGGGCCGGTACGACCACCAGACTGGTGGATTCAATTTCAGCCAGGGTTCGATCCGGACAAAGTCTCAGCCCCCCGAGACTGGATATGTCACCCGGCTCCGCCACTCCGGTTTCAATGTTGAAGCTCACGTTACCCTGCCGCGCTACTTTTAATCGGGCACGTACTGCTTCCAGCATTTCGATCGGGATTGCAATACTGGAAGTCAGCATTTGATCAACCAGCAATACCGTCACATGTTGCAACAAAGTGTCTCTCCCATGTTTCACATAACGACAATATCATTTTATCTTTTGTCCATATCAACCTACTAGGTGGAAATTTGATGCCCGTAAGATAGTGAAAATACTTTTTGGGCCTCGATTATGAAAAATCTGGCAGTAATAACCGGTTTTGGTGGAATCAATGCCGCAGGCCGCAGTTCGGGCCATCATGCGTTTCGCCGCATGATTCTCGACTCACTCACCGGTGCCAAACGCGAACAGACGCTTGCCAGCCTTGCCAGTCTGATGGCAACCACGGATGAAGATGCCATTCTGAATGGCACCCTGGTACGCGAATGGGACAATGTGCCATGGGATGCCAAGGCGGTGCCTTTTCACAAACCGTTCAAGGATGAAGACGGCAACCCCTGCTGGCGCCTGACGCACCGTCGCCTTGCCGTACAAAGCGCCGGTCAGCTGCCCGCGGGTTTTGACCCGGCAACCCTGTATCGCTCACTGCACCACCCGCGTGGTTTGCAAATGGCCGTCTATGCCGCATCTGATGCCCTCGGCTCGCTGGGAATCGACTGGGAAACCCTGTGCCAGCACGTCGGCCCGGATGAAATAGCCGTTTATGCTGGCTCATCCATGGGTCAGCAAGACAGCAATGGTAACGGTGGCATGATGCAGTCGGCCTTACTGGGCAAGCGCACCTCATCCAAGCAATGCGCCATGAGCATGAACCAGATGCCGGCCGATTTTATTAACGCCTATGTGCTTGGTAACGTCGGTACAACTGGCTGTATGTCTGCGGCTTGCGCCACCTTTTTGTACAATTTGCGCCTCGCCAGAGAAGACATAGAAAACGGCAAGCGCCGTGTGGTCGTAGTGGGCAATTCCGAAGCCCCCTTGGTGCCGGAAATCGTCGAAGGTTACAACGCTATGACGGCACTGGCGTCGGAACAGAAACTACGGGATCTGGACAATATTCCCGCCACTGCAGCGGCGGATCTCCGCCGCGCCAGCCGACCATTCGGTGACAACTGTGGCTTTACCATTGCAGAATCGGCGCAGTTTTTTATTCTGACGGATGACAAACTGGCGCTGGAGCTGGGGCTGACCATCCACGGCAGCGTTGGCGATGTTCAGGTCAATGCCGACGGCTACAAGAAGTCTATCTCCAACCCTGGTATCGGCAATTACCTGACCATGGGCAAGGTCGTTGGTAACGCCCGCCGCCTGCTTGGTGAGGATGTCTTGCGTCACGGCACCTTTGTCCATGCCCATGGCAGCAGCACGCCCCAAAACCGGGTAACGGAATCCCATATCTATCAGCAACTGGCCAGTGCCTTCAAACTGGAAAACTGGCCGGTAACGGCCGTCAAGGCTTATGTCGGACACTCCCTGTCCGCCGCCTCCGCCGATCAACTCAGCGCCACACTGGGAACCTGGGCCGAGGGGTTTATCCCCGGCATCAAAACAACCCACAAGATTGCGGATGATGTGCACCAGCAACAGCTGGAATTTGTCCTGCAGGACAAGCAGATCGACCCGGCCGAACTCCCGGTTGCCTTTATTAATGCCAAAGGCTTTGGCGGCAATAATGCTTCCGCCATGATTATTTCACCGGCCAAAACCCGCCAGCTGATCGCACAGCGTTACAGCGCAAGCGAGCTCAGTCACTACCAGAATCGTAATGAAACTGTGGCAGAAACTGCACACCGGTACGACAGCGACGCCACCGCAGGAACAACCCGTCCACGCTATCACTTTGGCGAAAGTGTGCTGGAGCCTGCCGATCTGACCATCAGCGACCAGGAAATTCGTATTTCAGGGTGGGATCAGGCCGTTCCTCTTTAAGGCCAGCCTGCGGTTACCTGGGTATTTGTCTGTCGCTGTTGGCATTGACACTTCTGAGCTTTACTCGTTTGCTATCACCAGCCAAGCTCAGAGGATCTCCAGGCAGCGCGCGTCCAAAGCACGGGCAAATCACTCAGGAACTGACGAATTTGCGGCTGAAACCTCATTGCTGGAAGTAAATGATCAGTAGACTATCAGATCGATTCACCCACTCGGGCCAAGGAAAACATGGAATACAAGATTATCTTCGGCGGGCAAGTAGGCGCTGGTAAAACGACCGCGATTGCCGCTATCAGCGATGTACCGGTAGTCAAAACGGAAGCCAGAGCCAGTGACGACGTTGCCTTGCGTAAAGACACCACCACTGTGGCAATGGACTATGGCCTGATCAATCTTCCTGGTGGCGAGAAAGTCCACCTGTTTGGCACTCCGGGCCAGACCCGCTTCAGCTTTATGTGGGACGTCCTGACCGTAGGTGGCTTGGGATTGGTGCTACTGATCGACAATGCCGCAGCCAATCCGGTTGAAGATATGGTCACCTATGTTGAAGCATTCCGTAAATTCATTGACAACAATGCTTTGGTTGTTGGTATTACGCGTATGGATCTATCGACCAATCCGCCGCTGGCAGCCTACATCAGCAAGCTGCAAGAAATGGGAATCAATGCACCGGTATATGAAGTGGATGCCCGCAAGGCAGAAGACGTCGAAGTCATGCTGATGAGCCTGCTCTCTATTCTGGAGCTGGGCTTGAAGTAGAAGCAATAGTTAACAGCAGTCATGGTTGATAATGGTTGAAGTAATGGCGCTACGTGGCAAATCAGCCTTGCCGGGCATCCAGACCCGATTGCACGACGCCTGTTCCAAAAGGAAACCAAGTAATGAATGAAACCTCTACACATCCCGAAGCGACGCGGATTTTTGCCATATTACGTAGCATGATTTCAAACTCCGAAGGGGCAATACTGGCCACTGCCACCATGACAACCGACGGTCTGATTATTGCCTCCGCACTGGGAGACGGTATTGATAGCGATATTTTTGCAGCCATGAGTGCTTCCTTGCTGGTACTGGCAGAGCGTGCCTCCCAAGAGGTAGATATCGGCGAACTGAATCAGGTGATGGTCATGGGTAGCCAAGGCGTTATGCTACTGACGCATATCGGTCAGGATGCAGTGCTTGCCGTCTCGACCACACCGTCTGCCAATCTCGGCCAGGTGCTGCTGGATACCACTAACGCAGTCACTGCGTTACGCAGCCTGCTCGACTAAAGAGACATGCTGACGGGCTTGATTTGTATAATCCATCGCACTAGTGTCTGCACAACCAACCGACTCAGGAATAGCACCACATGATCAAGGTTATTATCGATCGTCGTATCGCAGACGATATGGAATCGACCTATGAAGATGCCATCAAACACACCCTGCGGGCGATTCTGGAAGCGCCTGGTTACGTTTCCGGGGCCTCCTATAAAGACGCCAGAGATCACCATCACCGCATTATTATTACCAATTGGCAAAGCTTGCAGGACTGGGAACGCTGGGCAGTATCCAGTGAACGCCGCGAAGTCATTGCCGCAATCCAGCCAATTCTGATGCGTGAAGAACGTATCAGTATACTGACTGCCTGATTCAGACTCAGACGCTACTCAGCCAACGATGCTGCAGCCACTTCACCGCAGCATCCAGGGCTTCATCCAGCAACAATTCGCGGGTTTTACCAGAACGTTTTGTCGGTTGAAAGTCGTGATCACCGCTGTCCAGCCAGAGCAATTCAATCTCATCAGACCAGTGCCTCTCGCCAAATAATGCCGAGATCTCAGCCTGCTTGCCAAACGGATCCCTGCTGCCTTGTAAAATCATCAATGGCACAGAGATACGGTCAAAATGCTCGACTCTGAGCGTGTGTTCCTTGCCGGGTGGATGAAAGGGATAGCCCAATACAATAACCCCGGACAAATTAGCCGGAGCCAGGCCCGGCAACGCCAGCATCGAGGCAACGCGTCCACCCATTGACTTGCCAACGATCACCACCGGCTTCTCCATCGCACGAACAGCCTCACCCAATTCCTCCACCAAACGATCAACCGGCGGTGGCGGGCGACGTTTTCCAGACACCCGCGACTGGGCCATATAATTAAATTCCACCCCGGTTACGGTAACGCCCCTGGCCTCGAATCCCTCTCTTGCCGCGACCAGAAAATCCGAATCAAGACCCGCACCGGCACCGTGAACCAGTATAATGTCAGGATTCTGGTGATTGGCTTCTGTCTGAAAACAAATTTTCTCTGTCATTTGGTGTTACCACTTTGGTCGCAATTTGCGCTTTTCAAGCGCTCGATTTATGTCGTTTTTGGCTTCATTGCGTTAGGTCAAGGTCAACAAAGACGTCAGCCTTATGATAACCATCACCGCTACAAACACCGGATTACCGGTATTTATAACGGAAAACAGCCCGAATAACAGTCGAGTAAGGCATATCACTTATTGATATTAATTCTCAATTACAATGGGCAAACAGGATGCATTCCCCGAATGCTATATCCCTGAAATATCAGGCAGTTGCCGGACGTTTATTTGCAAAGCGGCAATAACCGCCCGATAATGTGTCGCCAAAATTTAGAACCCTCAATCCCACGCTGTTATTGGAATCCAATCATGAGCACAGCAATCGACCATCCCGAATACAACTACAAGGTGGTAAGACAATTTGCCATCATGACAGTTGTGTGGGGCATAGTTGGCATGACAGCCGGTGTATTCATCGCTGCCCAGCTGGCATGGCCCGCACTCAACTTTGATACCCCATGGCTGTCTTTCGGACGCTTGCGCCCGCTGCACACCAACGCGGTTATTTTTGCATTCGGCGGTAGCGCCCTGTTTGCAAGCTCCTACTACATTGTGCAGCGTACCTGCCGTACCCGTCTGTTCTCGGACACACTGGCCAGTTTCACTTTCTGGGGCTGGAACACGGTCATTGTGCTGGCAGCCATTACCCTGCCAATGGGCTTGACTTCCACCAAGGAATACGCCGAACTGGAATGGCCAATTGATATTCTGGTTGCCATTGTCTGGGTTGCCTATGTGGTGAACTTCCTTGGTACGCTGGCTATCCGCAAGGAAACGCACATCTACGTGGCCAACTGGTTCTTTGCCGCCTTCATGATCATGATCGCGATTCTGTATATTGGTAACAACCTGGCGATCCCGGTTTCCCTGACCAAATCCTACTCTATCTACGCGGGCACGATTGACGCCATGGTGCAGTGGTGGTGGGGTCATAACGCTGTCGGTTTCTTCCTTACAGCAGGCTTCCTCGGCATCATGTACTACTTCGTTCCCAAGCAAGCTGGCCGCCCGGTGTATTCCTACCGTCTGTCCATCGTGCATTTCTGGGCACTGATTTCGATCTACGTCTGGGCTGGTGCTCACCATCTGCATTACTCTGCTCTGCCAGACTGGGCACAAACCTCCGGCATGGTAATGTCGCTGATTCTGCTGGCTCCCAGCTGGGGCGGTATGATTAACGGTATGATGACGCTGTCTGGTGCCTGGCACAAACTGCGTACCGACCCGATCCTGCGCTTCCTGGTGGTCTCCCTGTCGTTC
Organism: Candidatus Thalassolituus haligoni; assembly: GCF_041222825.1. Taxonomy (NCBI): domain Bacteria; kingdom Pseudomonadati; phylum Pseudomonadota; class Gammaproteobacteria; order Oceanospirillales; family Oceanospirillaceae; genus Thalassolituus; species Candidatus Thalassolituus haligoni. The sequence goes on along the minus strand of NZ_CP139482.1, from coordinate 1,625,402 downwards.
TACGGCATGTCGACCTTTGAAGGCCCGATGATGGCCATCAAGACCGTTAACGCCCTCTCCCACGATACTGACTGGACTATTGGCCACGTACACTCCGGTGCACTGGGCTGGGTTGCCATGGTCTCTATCGGTGCCATGTACCACCTGATTCCGATCATGTTCGGCCGCAAAGCGGGCGAAATGCACTCCATTGCGTTGATTAATGCTCACTTCTGGCTGGCCACCATTGGCACCGTATTCTACATCGTTGCGATGTGGGTTAACGGCATCATGCAGGGCTTGATGTGGCGCGCGGTCAACCCGGACGGCACGCTGACCTACAGCTTTGTTGAATCCGTCTCGGCCTCACATCCCGGATATGTTGGTCGTGTTATCGGCGGCGCACTGTTCCTGACGGGCATGCTGATCATGGCTTACAACGTCTACATGACCGTGCGTGCGGCCAAGAAAGACATTGCCGCCACGGCAACCGCTCAGGCGTAAGGAGTTATTGAGATGATTAAGCACGACACTATCGAAAAAAGTATGCCATTAATGGTGGTACTGATCGTCATCGCTCTTAGCTGGGGTGGGCTGGTAGAAATTGTGCCGCTCTTCTTCGCCAAGGACACCAACACGCCAGTTGAAGGCTTGATGCCATTAAAGGCGCTGCAGCTGGAAGGCCGTGATATCTACATTCGCGAAGGTTGCCATGTATGTCACACCCAGATGGTACGTCCATTCCGCGCCGAGACCGAACGTTACGGGCCTTACTCTGTGGCGGGCGAATCCGTGTACGAACACCCGTTCCTGTGGGGCTCCAAGCGTACCGGTCCGGATTTGGCTCGTGTCGGTGGCCGTTACTCCAACGAATGGCACCGGGCGCACCTGTATAACCCGCGTGACGTTGTGCCTGAATCCATCATGCCGTCCTACCCCTGGTTGTTTGAAGACAAGGTAGATGGTCGTGATACACCGAAAAAGATGAAAGCCCTGCGCATGGTCGGCGTGCCATACACAGATGACGACATCGAAGGTGCCAAAGCGGCCGTTGATGGCAAACCCGAAATCGAAGCTCTGGTTGCGTACCTGCAACAGTTGGGCACAGTGATCACTAAACGGTAATCCCATGGATATTAACGACGTGCGCGGGCTGGGTTCGATCTTCGCTCTGATAGCGATGCTGGCAATCTTCTGGTGGGCCTATGGCTCCAGTCGCAGGAAACGTTTCGAAGACGATGGGGATATTCCATTTCTTGATGACGATGATGGCCTCCCCAAGCACGGCGATAAAGATCGGAGCAAGTAATTATGTTAAGTACTTTCTGGCAAGTATGGGTTTCCGTCATTGTACTGGGATCCATTATTGGCTGTGGTGTGCTGATCATGTACACCAGTCGCGGTATGCGCAAAGAAGAAACCGACCAGACCACCGGTCACAGCTATGATGGCATTGAAGAAATTGACAACCCGCTGCCACGCTGGTGGGTGTTCATGTTCTGGGGCACCATTATTTTTGGCCTCGGCTATCTGGCTTCTTTTGGTCTGGGCAACTACCAGGGATTCCTGACCGTTACCGTAGACGGCAAGGAAGTTCCCTGGAGCCAGACCAATCAGTGGAAAGCGGAAGTCCAGGCGTTCGACCAGGAAATCGCACCTCTTTATGCCCAGTACTCCTCAACTCCGGTTGCTGAGCTGATTCATAACGATGATGCGTTACAAACTGGTCAGCGCCTGTTCAAAAGTAACTGCTCGGTCTGCCACGGCAGCGGTGCCAAAGGTGCGCTTGGCTTCCCTAATCTGACGGACAAAGACTGGTTGTATGGCGGTGCTCCGGCACAGATCGTCCAGACCATTACCAACGGTCGTCAGGGTGCCATGCCGGCTTGGGGTGCCATTCTGGGTGATGAAGGCATTAACCAGATGGTGAACTATGTTCGCAGCTTGTCTGGCCTGAAGCACGATGCCACTCTGGCAGAGGAAGCAGCGCCCAAGTTCTTGCAAAACTGTGCCATTTGTCACGGTGCCAACGGCAAGGGTAACCAGATGATGGGCGCCCCTAACATGACCGATGAAACCTGGTTGTACGGCGGCTCCAGCAAGCAGATCGAAATGACTCTGCGTTATGGCCGCAGCGGTAAAATGCCTGCCCATAAGGAAATCCTTGGTGCTAATGCTGACGCCAAGATTCACCTGCTGGCCACGTACGTTTACTCATTGTCCAACAAGTGATGTCATGATTGCCTCAGCCAACCGCTCGCATAACCACAATGTTGAGCTGCGGCAATGAACGGGGAAAAAGCGGCCAATGGCCGCTTTTTTTCGATATATCAACTGCGTACGAACTATATAATCACAGCATTATATAGATCCGCTGACGATCCGAAGGTGCCTTTTGGGCCCCCACCCGCTACGCCAGCCAACACAAGCAAACAAGGTGATTAGCTGTCATGAGTAACATCCCTGTCAAAGACGTCACACCCAAGTCCGAGAGCATGTACGCCAAGCGTGAAAAAATATATGTACGAGAAATTATCGGTTTCTTTCAGAAACTGAGAACCTATTCATTGTGGGCACTCATGCTGGGTTACTACGGCACGGTATGGATTAACTGGGGTGGTCGCCAGGCCGTCTACTTTGATCTACCAGCTCGCCAGTTCAATATTTTTGGTGTCACTTTCTGGCCTCAGGATTTTATTCTGCTGTCATTCGCGCTGATTATTGCCGCCTTTGGACTGTTCACGATTACCAACCTCGCAGGCCGGGTCTGGTGTGGCTACACCTGTCCCCAATCAGCCTGGTCATTCCTGTTTATGTGGATCGAAGAACGCGTGGAAGGCAGCCGCAATCAACGCATCAAGATGGACAAGGAAAACATATCCACCAGCACACTGCGCAAAAAAGCCCTCAAACATACCCTGTGGCTATTTGTCGCACTCGCAACCGGGGTCACCTTTGTTGGCTACTTCTCTCCCATTCGTGAGTTGATCCCGGATATGTTTTCGGCTGCACTGAATGGCTGGGAGATTTTCTGGATTGCTTTTTTCACCTTGGCTACTTACATCAATGCTGGCTGGATGCGTGAGCAAGTGTGTATTTACATGTGCCCTTATGCCCGTTTCCAATCGGTAATGTACGATGCCGACACGTTAGCGGTTTCCTACGACATTAATCGCGGTGAGCCGCGCGGAAAACGCAGTAAAAAAGCCAAGCAGGAAACTGATACGACCCAACTGGGTGATTGTGTCGACTGCTCACTGTGTGTCCAGGTATGTCCAACCGGCATTGATATTCGGGACGGCCTGCAATACCAATGTATCGGCTGCGCCCTCTGTATCGATGCCTGCGACTCTATTATGGATAAGCTGAACAAACCCAAGGGGTTGATCCGTTACACCACAGAAAACGAACTGGAAGGCAAGCAAACCCACCTGATGCGCCCCAGACTGCTGGGCTATGCCTTTATGCTGCTGGTTATGCTGTCTGCTTTTGTTTATGCCATTGCCAGCCGGGTTCCTTTCGAGCTGGATATCGAACGGGATCGCGGCAGTCTCTATCGGGTCACACCCAACGATACTGTCACCAACAGCTATACCCTGAAAATGATGAATATGTCGCAACAACCCCGAACCTACCAGCTCAGGGTTGAAGGACTTCCGGCCGTCCATATGGATGCGCCCGAAACCTATGAAATCAGGGTTAATGAACTGCGCGAGATTACGGTCAACCTTGAAATTGACCCGGCGATTGCCAAGCTTCCCTCCAGTAAAACCGACATCGAATTTGTCGTGGTGGATCAGCAGGATGGCAAAGAAGTTGCCCGCGAAGAGAGCCGCTTTATCGCCCCAAGAAACTAGCGAGCCTCATCCCTGCTGTTGCTCAATGTGGGCTAGCGGGGCTAGATTTCAGTGCGCCCCGCGCTCTGCTCTGCATCAAGTCTGCTGACGATGACTTGCCGAGGACTCTAGAGACTCGCCGCCCAAGTGGTTACACTTGGGCGGCATTTTTTCGGGCAGCGGAACCCTGGAGCAATAATAGACCCCAACAGGCCCTGCCAGCAGTCGAGATCCCAGAGAGCACTATGAAATCAGATACCCAGCCTGCCCAACCCTGGTACAAAGAACCCTTAATGTGGCTGATTGTCGGAATTCCGGCCGTCACCGTTTGCTGGGGTATGGTCATGATTACCCTCGCAGTCAGCACCAAGGATTCGCTGGTAAGCGACAGTTATTACAAGGATGGCGTCAGCTATACCGAAAATATCGAAATGGACCAACACGCGGCGCGTCTGAACATCCGCAGCAGCCTGGTGTTTACCAACCACGAAGCGCGCCTGACACTGGAAGGACAGCTGGATAAAGAACCGGATGCACTGTTGCTAAAACTGATTCATCCGACTCTGCAGGATCAGGATCTCGACGTCATACTGCAGCGGATAGAGCCAGGTCTCTACGTCGGAGCTGCCGAAATAAAGCTACCTGCCCGCCGCTACTTGTGGTTACAAAGTCCTGATCAGGGCTGGCGAATACGCTCGACAGAACGACTGGAAGACAGCAAGGTTGTGCAATTAAACGCCCAATGACACGGCATTCCAATACCAGCCAGTGTTTTCATTGCGGTGAAAATGTCAGCCAGTCGACAGCAGAACGCTGGTCAGCCCTGATCGACGGCCAGTCACAACCGATGTGCTGTCCGGGTTGCAAGGCCATTGCCGAAACCATCGTCGCCAGTGGTCTGAAAGACTATTACAAGCACCGCACCGCACTGCCAGAACTGTCTCCGGCTGAGCTCGATGATGATGCACTGCAAGCCCGGGATTCGCTGACCTTGTACGACAGCGAGGCGATGCAGCGGCGTTTTGTTGCGCGGCTGGACAACGGTATGGCAGAGGCAACCCTGGTGATCGATGGCATCAGCTGCGCCGCCTGTGCCTGGTTGATAGAACATCGCCTCAATGCCTTACCGGGTGTCGATCAGGCCGTTCTCAACCTCTCCAATCACCGCCTGGTTGTACGCTGGATAGCGGAGCAACTGCCGGTTTCCAGTCTGATCGAACAAATCTACCGCCTCGGCTACCGCGCCTCGCCTTTTTCTGCCACCGTCGCCGAACAGCAACGCAATGACGAAGGTAAACGCAGCATCCGCCGTCTCGCCGTCGCGGGTATCGGCATGATGCAAGTGATGATGCTGGCGGTGCCGCTCTACGTTGGTATGGCCCAGCAATACGAAATTTTTATGCGTCTGGCGTCCATGCTGCTGACGCTGCCGGTTGTGCTATACGCTGCCCTGCCGTTTTTTGAAGCGGCCATCCGCGATTTGAAAGTCCGCCATCTGACCATGGACGTACCGGTATCCCTGGCCATTATTCTGGCCTTCTGCGCCAGCATCTGGAGCACATTCAACCAGGGGAAGGAGGTCTACTTCGACTCGGTTTGCATGTTCACGTTCTTTTTGCTGCTGGGGCGATTTCTGGAAATGCGCGCCCGCCACCGCATGGGGAAATCCGGCAACAACCTGCTGACCTTGCTGCCCAATGTCGCCTTGCGGCTGAGCGACGATACCCCGACAGCCACCGAAACGGTGATCGCCAGTGAAGAGGTCAAGCCAGGGGATTTGTTGCTGATCAAACCGGGACAGGCGATTCCGGCCGATGGCATTGTTGTCAATGGCCAGAGTTCCGTCGACGAAGCAGCACTGACCGGAGAATACCTGCCGGTTACCAAACGCCATCAGGATCATCTGATTGGCGGCACTATCAATATCGAAAGCCCGATCACCATGAAAGTAACCGCAACCGGTGCAGAAGCCCAACTGTCGACCATTGTGCGCCTAATGGACAGAGCACAGCAGGAAAAGCCCAAGATTGCCCTGATCGCCGACCGTGTTGCCAGCCACTTTGTTGCCGCCGTTTTGCTGATTGCTTCGGGTGTGTTGCTGTTCTGGTGGTGGCAAGGTAATGATCACGCGTTTTTTATTGCCTTGTCTGTGCTGGTTGTCACCTGCCCCTGCGCCCTGTCGCTGGCGACACCTACTGCCCTGACCGCTGCGACCGGCGCCCTGCGGGAAGCCGGTTTGCTGATCAGCAAGGGCCATGTACTGGAATCTCTGCCAACCATAGATCGGGTTGTCTTCGACAAGACCGGCACTCTCACCCAGGGCAAACTCACCATTGAAGACGTGGTATTGGCAGGTGACCTGGATAGAGAAAGCATCCTCGCCGTTGCTGCCGGTCTGGAAAAGTCCAGCAGCCACCCGATTGCACGCGCCTTTCGCCGTATTCGTCCCGCCACAGTGAGCGATGTCCAGCAACAGACCGGTGCCGGTATCTGTGGTTTCTGGCATCCAACGGCAGAACAGTCCCTGCCCGTTCGATTGGGTCGGCCCGATTTTGCTGTGCCAGCCACGGCCAAACCCGATACCAGTCATCTGAATCAGCAGGAGGGACAATGGCTGTTGCTCAGCGTCAATGAGCAAGCCGTTGCCTGGATTCGACTGGGCGACAGCGTCAGAAAATCCGCGACCAGCCTGGTCAGAGGCTTGCACCAACGCCAGATAAAAACGGCGCTGCTCACCGGCGACCCCGGTGCTTCTGGCCAACTGCTGGCAGCACAACTGGGTATCAACGACGTATGGATCGGTTTGTCTCCCGAGCAAAAGTTGCAACAGGTGCGCCTGTGGCAACAGCAGGGAGAACGCGTTTTGATGGTCGGAGATGGCATTAACGATGTGCCGGTACTCGCTGGTGCTGATATTGCGATTGCCGTCAGCGATGCCAGCGACCTGGCCAAAACCAGTGCTGATGCGCTGGTGACCAGCGGACGCCTGGACAGCCTGCTGCAGGCTCTGGACACCGCCAGCCGCACCCGGAAAGTGATATACCAGAATATTGGCTGGGCACTGTTTTACAACCTGCTTGCCCTGCCAGTAGCGGCCGCAGGTTACATTCCCCCCTGGGCGGCAGCCATCGGCATGTCGTTCAGTTCCCTGTTGGTGGTCAGTAACGCCTTGAGGCTGTCCCGGATATCCAAACCGGATGCTGCCGATAGCCACCCACAGACATAATGCCGGGTTATAACGGCACCCATTCGCCCAGCATGACGGACATAACATGGATATTATCTACATACTTGTTCCACTCTCGATCGTCCTGATCAGTATCGCCACCCTGATTTTTTTCTGGGCAGTACGTAGCGGTCAGTTTGATGATCTGGAGTCGCCAGCCCACAAGATTCTCTTTGATGACGACCCTGAGGAAACGACGGCCAGCGCCGAAAAACCGCCGTCAACAACAATCAACCCACCGCCTGCAGCACCAGACGCCACATCACCTGACAAATTGTCGTGATTGAACCACTGTCACTGCTCACCGCATTACTGCTGGGCTTGTTTGGTTCCAGTCATTGCCTGGTCATGTGTGGCGGTATTGCGGCAGCCATTGGCAGTCGCTCACAGCATCAACCGCTATTAACCGCCTTGGCTTTTAATGGCGGACGAATCACCAGCTACGTAGTGGCTGGGCTGATAGTCTCTGTACTTGGCTTATGGCTGCAGCAACTGAATGACCTGCTGACGCTGGTATTACGCACACTGGCTGCCGTGATGCTAATGCTGATGGGACTCTACATCGCGCGCTGGGCAAGCTGGCTGACCCGGATTGAACAGCTCGGTCAGCACCTGTGGCGTCTGCTACAGCCCGCCACCAAACCATTACTGGCACAACAATCAGTCAGCAGCCGCTTTCGTCTCGGATTGCTGTGGGGATGGCTTCCCTGTGGCCTGGTCTACAGTACATTAAGCTGGGTCGCCGCTAATGGCGATCCTCTCAAGGGTGCACTGGCCATGGCCTGTTTCGGACTGGGCACACTGCCTGCCCTGTTTGCCAGCGGCCTCGCCGCCAGCAGCCTCAATCGATTACTCAATCACAACGTCAGCCGTCGCATCGCCGGACTCTTGCTCATCAGTTATGGATTGTGGACCGCAGCGGCCATCTGGCTATAGTCAGCCAACTGTAATACCTTGACCAATGTCTTGACAGTCACCCTGTGAGCTAAGACCATACGAAAACTAATGGAAAACAGTTGTTCCGTTTGTCACGGAAAACCAGACACGGTGAGCTCAATGAAAACAAACCAAGTTGCACATCCTCCCTTGCGCGGCAATCAGCCCCACTGCCAGACTTGCTCCCTGAATGCTCTGTGTCTGCCACTATCGCTCAGCGACAGTGATATGGAGCGGCTTGACGATATTATTCGCCGTGGCCGACCCATCCAGAAAGGCCAGCTGTTATTCCAGCAAGGGGATGAATTCCAGTCGGTATTTGCAGTACGTACTGGTGCCCTGAAAACCTATACCCTGGCCAGCAACGGCGAAGAGCAGATCACCGGCTTTCACCTCGCCAGCGAACTGATTGGGTTAGCCGGTTACGATGCCGGAGATTACCCACTCACCGCCAAGGCACTGGAAACAACCACCGTGTGTGAAATTCCGGTGCACCAGCTGGAAAACCTCACCGACGAATTACCCGATCTGCGTAAACAGCTGATGCGCACCATGGGTAATGAAATTCGCCACGACCAGAACATGATGCTGCTATTAAGCAAAAAGAACGCCGAAGAACGTGTGGCCTCCTTTTTACTGGATATTTCCAACCGCTATGCCCGCCGAGGCTTCAGCGCGACTCACTTCCGGCTGCCCATGTCCAGGGTCGACATCAGCAATTATCTTGGTCTCGCGGTTGAAACCATTAGTCGGGTATTTACCCGCTTTCAGAAAAATGCGCTGATCGAAACCCAAGGCAAGGAAATCATTGTGTTGGACATGAACAGTCTTTATGAGATGGCAGGCCTGAGTGCTCACCTCGAATGCGACGACAAGGCCACCACAGAATAAACCGATCAGTAGCAGCAGGCAGCCCGCAACCGTTCGGCAAAACACCGGACATATGTGGCTGCTACTGCTCCGCAGTATCCCACGTGCACGCTGACTCACGGTTAACAGATTTGACAACCTTCCCTGTCAGTCATAGCTTGGCTGAATCGAACATCCAGCACAGCAACTCTTGCTGACGACAGCCAATCTATTCGCTAGAATTCGCCGCCTGATTTTTAGCCCGTGTTCCATCCCAGAACATCCAGGAGTTTTCCCAGCATGACTGCCGACGTCATCGATCGCAAAGAACGACTCGAATTCAACAAACTGCAAAAACGTTTGCGCCGTCATGTCGGCAAGGCCATCGAAGACTATTGCATGATTGAGGAAGGTGACAAAATCATGGTGTGTCTGTCTGGAGGCAAAGACTCCTACACCATGCTCGACATATTGATGAGCTTGAAGAAAAGCGCCCCGGTTAACTTTGAACTGATCGCAGTCAATATGGATCAGAAACAGCCGGGCTTTCCTGAGCATGTTCTGCCGGAATACCTGAGCAAGCTGGATGTGCCCTTCCATATTGTCGAAAAAGACACCTACAGCGTCGTCATGGACATTATTCCGGAAGGCAAAACTACTTGCGGTCTGTGCTCACGCTTGCGGCGCGGTACCCTGTACGGCTTTGCCGAACACATTGGTGCCAACAAAATTGCCCTCGGACATCACCGCGACGATATTATCGAAACCCTGTTCCTGAATATGTTTTATGGCGGCAAGCTCAAAGCCATGCCACCCAAATTACTCAGCGACGACAAGAAGCATGTACTGATCCGTCCGCTGGCCTACTGCAAGGAAAAGGATATCGAGGCGTTTGCAGCAGCGCGGGAATTTCCGATCATTCCCTGCAACCTCTGTGGGTCGCAGGAAAACATGCAACGTCAAAACGTCAAAAACATGCTGCATGAGTGGGAAAAAATCCAACCAGGCCGCAGTGACAACATCTTCGCAGCCATCTGTAACATAGCCCCCTCACAGCTGGGGGATCTTAACCTGTTCGACTTTGTTAACCTGCAAAAGCAGCAAGACCAGTCACACCTGGCCACGCGGCTGGATATTGTAACGATCGAATAGCGTCTGCCATGCACATACACCAATCACCCGTCTGAGAGTGCGGCCACGACTTGAATGGGTGAAAAACAGCCTGCTAGGGTAAACCACCACTCAGATGCCGGGTAACTGCGAATTGGTAATCTCCGGGCGCACCAACACGAATATCAAGTCGGTAACGTCGTCCGTTGACACTATCCTCTGCCTGGCTTTGCAACAGACAATGGTCTTTTTCGAGCTGTGCCACTGGCATCTCCACAGCAACGTCAAACTCCGTTGCCAATTCCTCAATGCTCCGGGTCGAAATCACCTCAGCCTCACTACCTGCCACACCAAATCGTATCCACTGTAAATACAGGCCGTGACCGGTTGGGCCACGTGTACGGATCACCCGGACATAGCCACTGCCAGACGCCGATTTCCACGGACAAACACTGACCACGGTATCAATCATCACCGGTAGCCGGTAGATCCCGGCAAAATCGCCAGGGCCAAAGGGTGTTTCCGCGACAACCGCTATTGCGACACTCCAGCACCAGCAGGCCACTATCGCTGACACGGATCTTTGTACACTGCCTGATCTGTTCATAAATCCTCCCTGATCATCAGACTAGCAGCTAAATCAGGTCAGCCAGCGATGAGTGACCTCGCCGGGCTTGTTGTCCCACGCCGGTCGTGAATAAGTCACAGAGAGAATGGCATAGGTCTGTTCTCCCTTTGGCAAACGCACAATCACTTCATCATCCACGTACTTGCCAGCCAAACCACGGGCCAGCGGCGCATCCATACTGATATAGCCATGTTTGAGATCGATTTCATCTTCTCCAACCAGGCGATAACGATGAATCGCTTCGTCATCATCCTCCAGTTCAACCCAAGCGCCAAAATACACCCGGTTGAGATCTGCGGGCGGGCGATCAATCACGGTCAAAGCTTCGAGGCGTTTCAATAAAAAACGTACCCGACTGTCGATTTGGCGCAAGCGCCGCTTACCGTAAATATATTCGGCATTTTCTGAGCGATCGCCCAGTTTGGCAGCATCGGAGACTTCCTGAGTCACTTTCGGGCGTTCAATACGCCACAAATACTCGTATTCTGCCCGTAATGCCTGCTCTCCCTCTGGAGTAGAAAGCAAACTGCGTTGCGGCAGAGGTTGTTTGTCCAAAGGGGTTGAAGACGGGGGTTTGGAAGGTGCTTTCATACGAAACTATTGGCTGCATCAAAGTGGTTCAAACGAACATTGAGTGACTGCAAGCAGCCACCGAGTACTCACAAAATGATCACGATTACATGACAGCCAGGCACACAAACAGATTTATTGCGGCCGTCATGATGGAGCAACATCGACATGACACTTTAGCAGGTTACGACTACCGATGGCTGACTTCTCTATGGTTAAACGCAGCGCCAAAATCATGCTTGGAATCCTTCTCGTTATCGCTGGTGTTATTGTCACGCCACTACCTATTCCCTTTGGCCTCATCATGATATTTATCGGTCTGTCGCTGCTGGTCAGCACAGTTCCACGAGTGCGGGAATGGCTACGACGGCAACGGCACCGTTATCAGGAATTTTCCGGCCAGCTTAATGCCATCAAAGGCAAGCTGCCACGCTTTGCCCGCAAACTGATTGAAGACACGGATCCTGAGCGCCCCTGACGCGGCAGCCAGACCACAGCTGTGATATTCTGCCGCCATGCTGAACCTCAAACGCGAACAGATCAATCCACCTGACGAAAGCCTGGATACCCTGCAGCAGCTGCTCTCCTGTCAACTGCAGGATGGCCAGTGTCATACCGAATACCAGCTGATCCAGTGGCTCAAGCAGCCGGTTCCCGGCGTTTTCCAGCACGACGCCCTGTCCGACTCGCTGACCCTGTTTCGTTGTCACTTTCTGGTGATGCACTGTTTGTATCGACTGCGGCTGGAATGGCTCGCCCAGCAGGCTGGCTGGCTGAGTATCGAACCTCTGGGGGTGCAGTTACTGCCCTGGGATACCCGCCAGGCGAGCGATAACCAGCATGTCTGCGAAGCCGATTCGCTGGCACGCTATTACCTGGATCTGACTCACCTCAGTACCGACCGTGAAACCGTCGACAAGCTCTTGCGTGGCATCTGGCAACAAACCCTGACACCCGACCAGCGCCGCAACGACCTGCGCTTGCTGGAGCTGAAAGAAGGGGCCAACGAAGCGGATATTCGACGTCAGTATCGCCGCCTGGCGATGCGTCATCACCCGGATCGTGGCGGTAACGTCAGCCACTTCCAGGCGCTGCTGGCGGCGTATCAACGCTTGACGCTCTGACGATCCACAAAGTACGACTTATGAGAGTACCAACAATTGTACTAATCGTTTGCACTTGAATAACTCACTTGAATAACCACTCGAATAACAACTTGTTGTCATTCGCTCTCTTTTTCTCCAACACGATGAGCGTTTTATGAAGTATCTCGCCTTACTCGGACTGCTGCTGGCTGCCTCAGCCAGATCCGACCTGGTCATTCTGCAATATCACCATGTAGACACGGCAACGCCCGCCACCACCAGTATCAGTCCAGCTGATTTTGAGCGCCACCTGCAGCTGCTGGCGTCCCTCAACAAGACCATCGTTGATCTGCCGCAAGCGATGGCCGCATTACGCCAGGGCAAGTCGCTACCCGACAACGCCGTCGCCATTACCTTCGACGATGCCTATGAATCCATTTATCGCAACGCCTTCCCGAAACTGGCCCGACGCCATTGGCCCTTTACCATTTTTGTTAATCCGAGTGCCGTCGACGCCGAATACGATGGCGTCATCCGCTGGCACCAGTTGCGCGAGATGCAACAACAAGGCGCCACCATTGCGAATCACAGCATGGATCATCCGTATCTGATTCAGCGTCCAAAAAATCTCAGCTTGGACCAATGGCTGACCCAGCAGGTCGAAACCGCCGAACAGCGTATCAAACAGGAAATGGGTCATTCCGACCGCTTGCTGGCTTATCCCTATGGCGAGTATTCACTGGAGATCACCCGGTGGCTCAAAGCCCATGATTATCTGGCCTTTGGCCAGCATTCCGGGGCGGTCTCTAAGGCGTCGCTTTGGCAGGCGATTCCTCGTTTCCCGGCAGCCGGAGACTACTCCGACCCGGACACCCTGAACGACAAGCTGCGAACCCTGGCCATGCCCGTCAATGACAGTTCACAAGTCGATCCGGCACTGGGCCACGAAAACCCGCCGACACTGGTGTTGACGATCGAGTCAGCGGATATCAAACCCGACAGCTTGCGCTGCTTCGCTGGTGGCGAAGGGCAGATCAGCCACCAGACCAGCGTGTCGGGCAAGACCATTACCTTGCAAACCCGTGCTCACCATCCAATTATTCAGGGTCGCAGTCGTTACAACTGTACTGCGCCAAGCATCAGTAAATCCGGCTATTTTTACTGGTATTCCCAGTTATGGATCAACACGAGCGTGGAAAACCGTTGAGATGAAAACGATCCAGTTCCCGTTCCCGCAGCTGACAATCTGACAGGTGCAACGCCAACAAACGCCGAAAGCCGGGGCCATGATCAAAATGGCGGATATGGCAAAGTTCATGGACTACGACCAGTTCAATCAGGTTTTCTGGCATATGGATCAATGCCAGATTCAAATTGATGTAACCCTTGCGTGACAAGCTGCCCCAGCGAGTACGCATTTTTTTGACCCGCAGTACCGGTCTGACGACGCCATACTGTTGAAACCGGGGCCACCAGAAATCCAGCAAGGATTCAAATTTGGCTCGGGCCTGTTGCCTGAGCCATTGTTCCAGGATAGCTTGGCGTTGTACTTCTGTGACTCTTCTTGGGACTTTTAACAGCTCACCACCGATTTCAGGAAAAACAACGTCATCTTCAACCAGCGCCAAGGTGTGACCCAGGAATCTCAGCGCGCTTTCGCTGCGACTCTTGTTGGCCTTCCACTCACGACGACGCTGCACCAGCCACTGTTCGTGACTTTCCAGAAACCGGTTCACCTGAGTCTTGTTGGAGCCCAGCGGAATACGCAGATCGATTTCACCCGCCGGGTTCAGCACCAGTCGCAAACTTTTGCGTTTCATCGCCTGAATATGGAGAACAACCTCCTCTCCATCCAGCGGGACAAGCAATTGTTGTTTGTAGCCTTTCATAAGCCTGCTAGCATTGGCTCCGACTTCAGGAGCGCCGAAATGAATGATCTAAATGATATCCCAGCCATGACCGAGAACGAACTGGAAACCCTCGGGGTTTTGCTGGAAGACGAAGCAGAACGCCAGGACAGCTTCGATTTTTTTGCTGTCCACGGTCTGATTACCGCCTTGCTGACAGGTCCAGTCGAGTTCGATATCCAACGGGTATGGGATTGTGCGTTTGACGAAAAACTGGGCTTCACCAGTGTCGAAAAAGCCACTGTTACCGAGTTACTGGGCAAAATGATTCGTGAAATCCAGGCCTGGCTCGATTCTGGCCAAGATTTCCCCGTGCCAAGCGAACTGACTCTGGCAGATGAAGAAGACGAACCCCCCATCGAAAGCTGGGCCATCGGCTTTATGACTGGCGTTATGCTGCAAGAGGAAGACTGGTACAACCGCGATGAAGAAAATGTCGCCGAAAGTCTGTTCCCAATCATGTATGCATCTGGCCTGTTCGCCGACGAAGAAGAAATGGCCGATATTGATGACGACATCGAATTGTCCGATCAGGTCTGTGGTGGTATTCCGGCGGCCGTCATTGATCTCTACCTGTTTTTCCATAGCCAGAGTTAACGCTACCTCAGCACTGGCAACAGAACAGTATTAGCTTGCAATAACACAAAAAAACCCGGAGCCCTTGCAGGGTTCCGGGTTTTTCTTCGCCGTTCATAACAGACTGGACAGCTCAGGTATTATCCCTGACCCACACCTCGACACGACGATTTTTCATTTTCCCTTCCGCCCGGTTTACCGAGGCAACGGGCAGATATTCGCCATATCCCACCGATAATTTAGGGTAAATACCGTTTCGCACCAGCTCACGACGTACTGCCATCGCACGTAATTTGGACAACAATTTGGAGCGTTTTTCAGTTCGCTTCTTGTCACCAAAGCCGATCAATACCACTTCCGCATCGTTACGACCCTGGTTTTGCAGGTAGTCCACCAGGCGCTCAATGTCTTTCATCGCCTTGTTATCCAGCGATGCGCTGCCTTCACGAAAACGGAAGTTAATGGTCAGACGCTTGGCATCATTGGTGATTTCACGAAAATCCTGGGGTAACTCACCGTAAAACTCAGGTACCACTTCTTTTAATTCCTGCGAGATAAAACCGGAATCCGCAACCACCTGCTGGCCTTCGTTCTTCTGCACAAAATCCATAAATTCAACCACATACGGATTTTCCGGAGCATCGTCCGTATACATAAAAAGACGCCGAGCCAGAGCGTAGTCTTCCGTGGCCACGGTCAACTTGTTCGGTTTCAGCGCTTTGGCACTGCCGTCAGAAACCGCCAGCAATTTTGATTTCCGTACCGACGATAATCCGACAAAACCGATACCACCTTTATCGGCCGCCACCTCATCCGATAGCACCGCGTTCGATTCAAAGCGTTTGGCGGATTCAATCAAGGGTTTTTTACCCAGCACCATGCCCTGGAAACTGTCCCAGGTACCAGAGTTCTCGTCACGGGCATAGACATGGATAGCACCAGGACGACCGCCGACTTGCGACCAGTCTGAATAGCCGCCGGAGAAAATCTCGGAAATTTCTTCCACACTGAGCTCGCCGACAGGATTAGACGGGTTGACAACAATGGCCAGACCGTCAATACCTATGATGTGCTCAGCTGATGGACTGCGCATATCGGCGATGTCTCTCAGCAAATCGGCCTCCTTGCCCTTGATTGGACGAGAAGCCGCCGCTATGTCCGCAGCACCATTGGCAATCCCTTTAAAGCCAGTACTGGAACCGTGCGCAGCAATAGCGACTGTCAGGCGGGTACCGGTATCGGGCAAGAATCCGCTGACAACCTGCTCATTACTGACAAGCGTACTACGAATCTGGACGTCTTTAGCGCCTTTCTCTTCGAGGTATTTTCTGACCAGATTAGGACCCAGTTCGGCACCAATGGTGTTGGAACCATGGATAGAAAACAGATGGACTTCGCCATTAGCGGGCAAACCGGTGAAGGGTGGCAAAATCCCTGCGTTGACAGTTGCAAAACACAGCATGGCAAGCAGAGCCAAACAAGTACGAATTGGTGTCATAATTCTGGCTTCAGGTCGAAAGTTCGGCGCGATTGTATGAATATTCAATGACACTTTGGTTACAAGGTTGCCTGATTGACGTTCTGTTTAACGATCCGGCATTTCAGATAAAATCCCTTTCATTTCATAAGGTTAATACACCAAGAAGTCGATTTGATGAAAGCCACCGAGACAATATCTTGAGTAGTGCTTCACGATCACCTGCTCATGATCCCCTGCCCTCGGGGGCGTTCTCAATGATTCGATCGGCCTGTTGAGTGGCAACGGCTTTCAGAACAAGGTAAAGGAACGCTATTGCCTGGTGAATTTTTTATCCACAACAGGCTTCGTTTTATCATTGAGAGCGCCCCTGGGAGACTGTCGGGCTTAGTGCTGCCCCGCGCATTGCGGTGACTCGGGCACTGTTGACTGCTCTTGCCACTCCTGCGGCGAATACAAATGCAACGCCAAGGCATGAACCGGCTTTTGCAATACATCCGCCACCAGGCTGTACACCTGCTGATGTCGGGCCACCAGACGCTTGCCGGTAAATGCCTCGGAAACCAGGATCAATTTATAGTGCGAGTCCATCGCTGGGCCAGCGTGCATGTGACTCTCATTAATCAGCTCAAGATGAACCGGTGACAACGACGTCATCTGTTCAGCAATATACTCTTCTGCATTCATACAAACTCCGGTTACTACGCCTGTGATGTATGCGTATAATCCGCCGCCCCGAGCCGTAACTCAAGTCCAATCCTCCCCAGAGTGACCCGGAGCACTACATGCAAGATACCGATAGCAACAGTACCCAAAGCCTGATCGACAAATATTATCAGGAAGAGCAGGAACGCCGCCTGCAAGAAAAAACCCAGGCTGAAATCAGTGTAAAAATAGAACCTGCCGATCTCGCCATGCTGAATATGATTGCGCGCCGATTTAGCAAAAGCCGCGATGAAATCACCCGAGATGTCATGTCGACCGCACTGATCGACCTGTTCAGCCGCCTTGAATCCGGCGAGCGCAAGCTGCTGGCACGTGATGCCGATGAAGCCACACGCCAACTGGCAGAAGAAATTGCGGAAGAAAATGGCGTAACAGATGTCGATATCAGACAGGGCCAATGGACGACGCATGAAAAAAATATCGTCAAACTGGAACGTAAGCGCGCCAGAGAACAGGAAAAACAGCAAGAATTACTGGCCAGCGCGCAAAAAGTGCTGGATCAAACCGCGACCAGTGCAGTCACCAGCAAAGTGACTGCCACTACGGATACAGATGCAGCTGATGAATCGGAAGAACTTTCTGCAGAGGGCATGAAGCCCTCCAACGAGGCCGAAGCGACATCGGTGTTTTCAGCAGGCTAAACATGCCCGAGCGATGCTTGTTTGCTCGCGCTCCGGCATGTCGCTTTGTCGCTTTGTCTGATTACCCGGACAAAGCGACGAATTTACTCAGCGTCGATTCGACTGCCCGAACGAAGGCTTACTTGCGCCAAAGACGCAGTTCGCGGAATTCACCGGGTCCGGCTTCCATCCACAGCACTTCAGCCTGATCCGAAAAAACAAATTTGTTGCCAACCAGGAAACCGGCGCGACGCCGACCGGATACCGTTGCCGAGGCCTGACGGCCCTGACGCTTGGCACTTCGAGCGAAATCTTCTTGCAAGACATCCATACAATTGTCTCCAACTTGACCAATTCCACAGGAATTTTTCGACCACGGTCAGGTTATCGAGCAAATATGACATTCAAATAACGTCCAATTGCTCACGGGCGGTTGCTCTCACCGGGCCGATCGATACAATGTGCCGCCCTAATTTATTCAGGTCAACCGGATTACACACAATGGCAGTCCAATGGTTCCCAGGGCATATGAACAAGGCCCGCAAGAAGATCAGTGAAGCCATGCCGGATATCGATCTGGTGATTGAGGTGATGGATGCGCGCCTGCCGTTTTCCAGTACCAATCCCATGGTCGATGAACTGCGCCGCAATAAACCCGTGATCAAGCTGCTGAACAAGCAGGATCTGGCCGACCCAAAAATCACCCAGGCCTGGGTCGAGTATTTCAGCCAGCAAACCAACACCCAGGCATTACCCCTGGTCGCCGAAGACAAATCACAACTGAAACGACTGCTGACCCTGTGCCAGAAGATGGGCAGCGTTCGTACTGATCGTAAACAGGCCATGCGGCTGATGGTGATGGGCATTCCCAATGTGGGTAAATCAACCCTGATCAATGGTTTGGCTGGACGCTATATCGCCCGCACCGGCAATGAGCCAGCGGTGACCAAGTCCAATCAGCTGATCGACCTGAAAAACGGCATGGTGTTATCCGACACGCCGGGGATTCTCTGGCCCAAGTTTGAAAATGAGCACAGCGGTTATCGCCTGGCCGCCAGTGGCGCCGTCAAGGACACGGCAATCGAGTATCAAGACATCGCCAGCCACACGCTGGCTTTTTTGCTGGTGCAATACCCTGACCTGCTGATACAGCGCTACAAACTCAAGGAAAAGCCGGCATCGGCGGCAGAGGCACTGGAAAGTATCGGTCGCAAACGGGGATGCTTGCGACCAGGCGGAGTCATTGATTTACACAAGGCTGCGGAACTGGTGCTGCACGAGTTGCGCTCTGGCAAACTTGGCCGTATTTCTCTCGAAACACCGGATATGATTGCCGCAGAGCTGGCCGAGATTGAAGCACGCCAACTTGAAGAGCAAGCCCGATTGGAAGAACAACGACGCTTGTTGGAACAACGCCATCGGCGACCACGAGAACCCGGCTCTGACGCCTCGGAAAATCCATAACCCGGCAGACTCTGCCGGGCTGGGGCGTCATTGTTGGTTACTGTTCTTGGCTAACACGCTTGGCTAAAAACGGTTGGTTAAAAACGGTTGAGCGGTAACTTGAGATAAGCGACCCCGTTATCCTCGGCTTCAGGCAACGCCCCGGCGCGGATATTGACCTGCAACGAAGGCAGGATCAATCGAGGCATCTCCAGACCGCGATCTCTCTCGGTGCGCAAGGCAACAAACTCTTCCCGGCTAATACTGTCCCGAACGTGGATATTCTGATGCCGCTGCTCGGCAACCGTCACCGAACTGATCAATTCCCGCCCGTCTGGTGGATAATCGTGACACAAATAAAGCCGCGCCTCGTCGCCCAGTGCAAACAGTTTCTGTATTGAGTCATAGAGGGTATTGGCATCGCCACCGGGAAAGTCACATCGCGCAGTACCAGTATCCGGCGCAAACAAAGTGTCGCCAATAAACGCCAACTGATCATCCACCACATAACTGACACACGCCGGGGTATGACCAGGGGTAGCCAAAACCCGAATCTGATGATTGCCCAGGATCAGGCTGTCGCCTTCTGCGACCAGCACATCAAACTGATGGCCGTCTGCGACAAACGATTGCGGCTCATTAAACACTTCCCTGAAAATCCCCTGCACTTTCTTGATCGGTTGCCCAATCACAATATCCGCACCGAACTTGCGGCGCAGATAGTCAGCCGCTGTCAGGTGGTCAGCGTGCGCATGGGTTTCCAGCACATAAACCAGACGGCTGTCTTGCTGCGCCAATTGCCCAAGAATAGCGTCAATGAACCCGGTGCTGGTGCGCCCGGATTTCTGATCAAAATCCAGCACCGGATCGACAATCAGCGACAGGTGATGCTCTGTGTCTTCCAGCCAATGGGTGTAAGTGGATGTATCCTGATGATAAAAACTCTGGATTCGCATGTCAGCCTCCGTATTCTTGAACTCAAAAACAACTATATTAGAATATTCTTATTTAGCAATACTTGATATACACTGTCACTGGTTCCTTCCAGCAGCCTGATGAGATTGCGGTTATGTCACTATCTTCTTTCGACACCCAACGCCAGCCCGCCGTGCGTCTGCTCAAGGCCCTCGCCAACGAACACCGGTTAGCCATACTCTGCCTGCTCAGAAGTGGAGAAATATCCGTTACCGAACTGGGCCGTCAGCTTCCACTCAGTCAATCTGCGCTGTCGCAGCACCTCGCCTGGCTACGGGGAGAGCATCTGGTAGCCAGCCGCAGAGAAGCACAATGCGTATTCTACTGCCTCGTCGATGACAAGGCTGTGCGTGTTATCCGGCTGCTGAATGAATTGTACGGAGACGATACCCCTCATGTTTAATACCCTGCGTAATTATCAGCGCGAGTGGCTGTCTGCCGACTTGGCAGCGGGCCTGGTTGTAGCGATTCTGCTGGTTCCCCAAGGCATTGCCTACGCCTTTCTGGCTGGCCTGCCGCCCCAGGCGGGACTGTATGCCGCGCTGTTACCCTTGTTTATTTATGCCATGCTCGGCACCAGTCCCAGCCTTGCTGTTGGCCCTGCTGCCATCGTGTCATTAATGACGCTGGAGTCCCTGCAACAACTGTCTACCCCTGGCAGTGCCGAATTCAGCCAGCTGGCGGCGGCCTTGGCTGTATTGACCGGGCTGTTTCTGCTGCTCTTTTATTTGATCGGTCTAGGCCGCTGGACAACGTTTATCAGCCATTCCGTCATTTCCGGTTTCTCCAGCGCTGCCGCTATTGTCATTATTATTAACCAGAGTAAATCACTGACCGGCATGTCAGTACCCCGGCAGGAAAGCCTGGCCGATACCTTGTGGTACGTACTGCAACATCTGGAACAAGCGTTACCGGCAGTCATGCTGCTGTCTGCTGCGGCGATTCTGCTACTCAAGGCATGGCCAAGTTTATGCCGCATGCTGATTACCCATCGCTGGAAAATGATGAGCGAATTATTGGGCCGAAGCGGCCCACTGGTCTTGATTGTGCTAGGAATTACGCTGGTGCCAGCGCTGAATTTACCCGCCGAAATTGTTGGTGATATTCCCTCTGGGTTACCTCAGCTGGCATTTCCACACCTGAACAGTGAGCAATGGCAATCCCTGCTCCCTTCCGCGTTGCTGATCGCACTGATTGGTTATCTGGAAAGCCTGTCCGTAGCAACCGCGATGGCCAGGCGGGCGAAAACCTCCGGACTGAACCCTAATCGTGAATTGCTGGCGTTGGGCATTGCCAACCTCGGTGCGGCGGTTTCGCAAGCCTATCCGGTTGCTGGCGGATTTGGACGCAGTATGGTTAACCAAGCGGCCGGAGCACGCAGTCAACTGGCGGGTCTGATCACTCTGGCAGGCATCATTCTGGTACTGGTCGTTGCCACCAGCTGGTTCACCGTCCTGCCCAAGGCATTACTCGGTGCCATTATTGTGGTGGCGGTCATTCCACTGATCAATTTTCAGGATGGCCTGCACGCCTGGCGCTTCCAGAAAAGCGATGGACTGGTATGGCTGGTCACCTTTATGGCGGTATTGGCAACCAATGCCGAATTGGGTATTTCACTCGGTATTTTGCTGTCCTTAGTCCTGTACCTGCGCCGTTCCAGTGAACCGCATATCGCCGAAATCGGTCGTTATAAAAACAGTGATCATTTCCGCAACGTCCAACGTCACCAAGTCAGCACCTCACCTCAAGTGCTGATGATCCGGGTCGACGAAAACCTCTATTTCGCCAATACCCATTATTTGAACGAGTATATTATTCATCGCCTTGAGCAGACTGACGATATCCGCCATGTGGTCTTGGTCGGCAGTGCGATCAACCATATCGACTTTAATGGCTACGAAGGATTATTGGAATTACACCAGCAGTTACAACAACTCAATATTCTACTGCACATGGCTGAATTCAAGGGGCCTGTCATGGACAGACTGGAAAGCACCGACTGGCTGGAGCGCATCAAGCCAGGGCAGGTCTTTTTTACCGCCAGTGACGCCCTCAGAGAACTGGGTCATGTCTGACCGTCACCCTTTCTGCTGCCCCGACCATTCCTGCACCGGACAAAACCCGCAGAACCAGGCAACGCCTCAGTCCTTGCCCTCAAAACGGGTGGATTCCGAACGCCCGACCTATGCAGTATCCGGCCATCGCTCAGGCCCTCGTTTTCGGATTCGATACCGTGAAAGCAGTCATCCTCAAGGTATCTGTGTATTCTGCCCACCGGCACCAAACGTGTAAGCCACCCACAGAATATGCTCTTTTAAACGCATTCCTTAACTTTTGCGCTGAAATGTTTATCATCCCAGCAAACTCTTTTAGTGGCTTTTCCCATGCTTATCCTGACCGCAGTCATCGGCATCGCAGTTATAACCCTTCTTTCTCTCTACGCCTGGCACCTGACCCATAAGGTCAGACAGGTCGAGGCAGAACAACAGGCGCAAGCTGCTACCGCAGAACAGCAGCTGCGCCGCCATCAGCAAGGTCTGGTTCAAGATGTACGTTTTTTGGCCCGGGCGATACTGAGTGATCAATGTGATATCACCGAAGGGGTATTACGACTGCATCACATTATCAGCGGTCTTGATCCATTAGTCTGGCAACATGACAAATTAACTGTTTTACGCACCTTCCATGAGCAGGTCGCCGATATGCCTATCCTCGATGCCTATAAAAAACTCGCACCCAAACAGCAGTTTGCTATCGACACGCGGCGCATTCACCTGGAAGGCGAATACAAGGCTTCTATTGAACACGCATTGGGATGGCTGGTCGAATTCAAGTTTCCGGATCTTGTTCTGCTGCACTAGCCAGCATTCACTAGCCAGCACTGGAACACCAAGCGTCTACGCCAACAGTACCAGGACAGTCATCCCGCAAAGCCAGCTGGCTAATGAGCGCCCAAAGACGTATTCATATGAACGTTCCAATAGGTTCCAACAATCCGCTAAGGAGTCTGTATGACTTTTCGCACCGCACTGATGGCCCCGCTTGTGTTTGCCTGCCTGCCCGCCCTGGCGGACTGGCAGGTTAATAACGATTCGATCGTCGCCTTCCAGACCACCAAGAACATTAACAAAGTTGAAAGTCACCAGTTCAAACACGTTTATGGTTCCGTCAACAGCAGCGGCGCTGCCATGATCAATATCGATCTGACCAGCGTTGAAACCGGTATCGAGATCCGCAACAGCCGGATGAAATCCATGCTGTTTGATACCGATAAGTTTGCGACTGCCGTGCTTCAGGCCAAGATTCCCGACTCCGTCATGACCTCTCTGGAGCAAGGCCAGCCCACTCGCTTTACCCTGTCTGGCTCACTGTCGTTACATGGCAAGCGCGTCCCGGTCAGTACAGAAGTATTGGCCACCCCGGCTGCCGATGATTCCATGGTCGTCAGTAGCCTGGCCCCCATTCTTGTTAATGCCGCTGATTTTGGGCTTGAAGGCGGTATCGAGGCGCTACGAAACGTCGCCAGCCTGGCATCCATCAGTCAGGTTGTACCAGTGGAATTCACCCTGATACTGAATCCAGAGTAATCCGGCTCGTCAGATCCAGCGCGCACAACGTCCCGATTGTGCGCGCGATCCCGTCCATCAGGTAACGGCTCATCACCCAAACACGCAGCTACATCGGATGAAATTTGTTAAACTGCCCGCCACTCTGTTTAAATCTCGCCTGGTAACTGTCTTTGATTCTGGTTTTTGACTCCGGTGTTGGTGGCCTTAGTATCGTCAGGGAAATACATCAATTACGTCCCGATCTGACAGTCCACTATCTAATGGATACTGCCGCCTTTCCTTATGGTACTCACGAGGATCTGGCCCTGACCCGACGGATTGTGTGCTTGTGTCAGCAAGCGGTTCGTGCGCTGCCGGTAAAACTGCTGGTTATTGCTTGCAACACTGCCAGTACACTGGCACTGGACTCACTCCGCCAGGTACTGGATATTCCTGTAGTGGGCGTCGTTCCCGCCATCAAAACGGCCGCAGAACAATCAGCGAACGGCGTTATCGGGCTGTTGGCAACGCCGGCGACTATTGGTCGCTCTTATACAGATCAACTGGTAAAGGACTTTGCCGGGCATTGTGAGGTAAGACGGCTAGGTAGCCGACCACTGGTTGAGTGGGCCGAAACCCTGATCCGCTCACCCGACAGCATCCACGACGTAATGGCAGAACGAATCAGGCAACACCTTTCTCCCTGGGTGGAACAATCGCCTTGCCCTAGCCATATCGTACTGGGTTGCACCCATTTTCCACTGCTACGGCCATATCTGACCTTGCTCTGGCCGTCGATCAACTGGGTAGACTCCGGCGCGGCGATTGCTCGCAGGGTAAACCACTTATTGGGAGCGGCACTGCAGACCGACACTAAAACCGCTATCGGTCATCTCTATTTGTATCAAACCCGTGGCATTGCAGACGCAAAACATCTGAGTCAGTTCTGGTCTACTGGTTATCTGCCAGAGAGTATCAGCCCAGACTGGATCCAACTGAATGTGCCACAGATCATTGGCAATACAGCAAACACAACGTGTACAAGCAACCACCTTGTATAACTATTTATTAATTGAGTATAGTGCTCAGGTATTTCGGAAATCTGGATAAAACATGTCAAAACTCGAAATCCTTTACAGTGAGGTTCTGACCGAACTGGGGGAAGACATCACCCGCGAAGGCTTGCTGGATACACCCAAGCGTGCCGCCAAAGCCATGCAGTTCCTGACCAGTGGCTATGACGCCAATCTCGAAGAGGTCGTCAATGGTGCCGTTTTTACCAGTGACAATGACGAGATGGTCGCGGTGCAGGGCATCGAGTTTTACTCTTTGTGTGAACATCATGTGCTGCCCTTTATCGGGCGTTGTCATATTGGTTATCTGCCCAACGGCAAGGTACTCGGGTTATCAAAATTTGCCCGCATCGTCGACCTGTTTGCTCGCCGCCTGCAAATCCAGGAAAACATGACCAAGCAAATCGCTGAAGCCGTCGAAGAAGTCACCGGTTGTCGAGGTGTGGGGGTCATCATGGAAGCGCAGCATATGTGCATGATGATGCGAGGGGTGCAAAAACAGAACTCCATGATGCGCACTTCCGTTATGAAAGGTGACTTCCGCAACAATGCCGCCACCCGCAGCGAGTTTATGCGTCTGGTAGGAATGTAACCCTGCATCACCCATCACATGACCGGCAGTAGCCACCCCCACATATCAATAATGTGGCAGGCCTTATAACAAATCCTGACAAACTTCTGATCAAGTCTGAAACTCGCCGTACATGGCCGTAGTGCTCACGCAGAATGAGCACAGACTTGTCAGGAGATACGCCAGACAACTGACAGATAGACTCAGCCAGCAACAAGATGATTGGTGTGTACTTTTTACAGCCGCAGGAAAGCAACAATATTTATTATCAGAAAAATCTCGAAAAACACGTCATTGCTACTGTACGAAACACATCCCCCCGGATGCCACCATCCATCTTATATTCTACTTGTCACCTAAGGTAACAAGCGGAAACAAAGCCATTGTGAAAAAAAATGTAATTGCGATTAATCATCACAGAGCGTAGATTCAGATGTGAGAAAGGAGAAAACAATAAACAATGAGAGGTAATGGAATATGAAAAATCACCTATTGGCAATTGCCATACTGCCTTTTCTTTCAGCAGCCTGCATGGCCGATAACACCCCGGTTACCTCATTAGATGGCAACCATACCCTGCAACTGAAAAACTCATCATCACGTGATTATTTTTATATCACAGATGCGTATACCAGCTCTATTTATAATGACCAGTCCAGCGCCGGTATACAGCGCCTGGAACTGACGGTTAAATCAGACCTTATCAGTGGCCGAGGAGTGGGAATATCTCTTTATGACGCCATTACAATAGCCACTGAGTGGGAGCATTTGGCAAAACTGGAAAGTCGACTGAATGCCTTGGTAAAAATGCTGGATACCCGCCTTCAACAAGGCGATTCAATTGTGATCGAATATACGCCAGGGCGCGGCTCTGAAGTTATTGTCAAAAATGAATATATGGGTATTATTCAAGGTCATGACTGGTTCAATGCCCTGACCCAGGCATCCATGACAACAAAGACTCCCCTGGACACCCAGATGCTGCAAGCACAGACTCGTCAACTCGATTCCGGTATAGCGGCGACCATTTTGTAGACTTATCATCAACCGGTTTGATGCTTTTTCCTTAAGGGTATTCCCATTCATTTGGGCATTAAAAAAGCGGCAATAGCCGCTTTTTTAAAAAAACATATGATTACTGCGGTCAGAATTTATAGCCAGCAGTCACTAATATGACCAGAGGATCAATTTCTACGTCCAGAGCATCATTAAGTTTGGAATCAATATCAATTTTGTATAAAGCAATATTCGCTAACCAGCTAGCATCTATATCATAGTTAACGCCCAAAGAATAAGCCAAACCGGTGCTCTTATCCAAGTGCTTTGCCGCCATACCTTCATCAAAGAAGAATGTGTGGTTCAAACCCAGACCAACATAGGGCTGAAGTGCTGATTCCGGAGATAACGGGTAATACTGGACAGAAATCGTCGGTGGCAACTGTTTGGTTGTCGCAACCTTGTTGCCATTGGAAGTGACTTCATGTTCAAAAGGAGTCGCCGCCAACAGTTCCACACCGACCTGCGGGGTCGCCATATAGGTCAGAGTCAGACCCAGCTGAGTGTCATCCTCAATCTGATAGTTAGTACCTTCAATGGGATCATCCTTAGGCTTGACCTGAACCAGACCCGCCTTGACGATAATATCACCTGCTTCGTAAGCCATGGCCGGGATAGCAGATACCGCAATAGCAGTGGCCAGCAAAGTTTTGATCAGTTTCATTTTGCACTCCTTGATTCCGTGCGCTTGATAGATGAGTGCAGAGTACCTGCCTTCTGGTGCACAATTTTGATGCAAATCAAGCATTCAACGCCCCAAAAAAAAGACATTTAACAAACTTGTGGCAGGTCAAGTTGAGCCAGTCACCCTGATTTGTGGATGCCGGTATGGCACGCTTCTTTCATCGCCAGACAACAAAAAAACGTTAGCTGGGCTACAGTTAGGTAATCCCTGATACTATTACCAACCGTTCCTGCTGGCTGGCCGGTTTCAGCTTGGCGCTGGTACGGAGGCTCTGCCCCATTACGTTGAACAGCATCAAAAAAGTGCCAAATCGGTCTGCAAAACCCATCAGGACATGGCCCTGCTGAAAATACTGACCAAAGGGTTCCCACTAATGGCGGCTTGTAATGGCAACTTGGTTTGGCCAGGAAATTTTTATACCGACGACAAGCAAATCGCTACTTGACCCAGACCTGAAAGCTGGCCAAATAGCGATCAGTACTCCCAGAGCATTATTCTGAGTAACATCCGGAGAAAATCATGGAGTTGACATTTGATTGAGCAATTTTCTGCGGCATTTGGCACGCGGATAGGAAGACAACTGCTCTCATATCTGCTGCTGGCAAATTTCCTGATTGCCATGCTTTCCTATGGCTGGATACTGATTGACGACTATCAGCGAGGCACCCAGCGACTGCAAAACAATTTGGTAAAGCTGGAAGCCAGCTATGAAAACAGCCTCGCAATCAGCCTCTGGAATTTTGATGCCGAACAGTTGCGCACTCAACTTGAAGGGATGCTCAATTTTGACGGCGTTGAGTACATTGCCATCGACAGCGCTGACTTCGGCTACATAGAAACGGGGCTCAAACCCGGCGAAATCGATATCCGCCACCAGTTTGAAGTCTATTATGAAGAGAAGGGGAATCAGACTTTTCTTGCAACTCTGACCATTCTCGGCAGTTATGAGCAGCTGCGCCAACAACTCGAAACCCGTGCGTTTAACATGTTATTGGTACAGTTGTGCCAAACCATCGCCATCTCACTGATTTTGCTGTTATTGATCCATCATCTGATTACCCGTCATATACGCTCACTGTCAGACTGGGCCAGAACCTTTTCGATTCAAACCCCCGACCACCCTGTTGCACTTCAGCATCGTTCCCGCGTTGCTCCGGAAAAACGGGATGAGCTGGATGCCCTTGCCTTTGCCATCGAACAAATGCGCCAATCATTACTCAGTGACATGCAGTTGCGTGATCAGGCCAGAATCGAGCTGGAAGATACTCATAATCATCTCAATATGGCAATTGAAAACACAACAATGGGCTTCTGCCGTTATCTGGTTCGAGAAGACCGGATGGAAACCAACCGCAATTTTTGTTATCAGTTACGCACAGACCAGGAAGCGCTGAACCGTATCGACAATCCGTTGCATGCAATATTGGAACGCTTGAACTCTGATACTGGTGTTGAACAGCGAGAGCGCGTTTACCAGCTGCTGCAAGGACGTATCAAACGAGTGCAGGGCAAGTTTTCATTACTCAAGTTCAACGGCCAGGAAGGTGTGTTTGATATCAGTTTCCAGGCTATCCGCTTTCACAATAATCGCCCGGAAGAAGTACTGATTTGCAGTGTTGACCATACCGCTGAATATTATGCCCGCAAACAGCTGCAAGAATTGAATCTTCGAATGGAAACGGCATTACGCCAGCAACAGGACGAATTCCAGCATCTGGGCATGGTGCAAAGCAGCGATCTCGATCGTTTGCGACGAGAGTGTGACCACCTGCGCCACCAGATGGCCAACCGACAACGTCCTTCACTGTTGTCACTGGTCACCCCTTCGCTTGAAACTGCCGCGAAGGCTGCTGAACCGACCCTCGCGGCGCCACTAAATGTGACCATTCACGCGTTTAATGTGCTCACAGGCCCAGCGAAGCAATCTGTCGACCTGGTGCAATTTATCCAACGCTACCTGACTCGGGCGAAATCAACGGCTGCTCTGACGACACCACTATCTCTGATTATTGATGTCAAACTGGCATTGATTGAATTTCTGCTTGAACATTTACTGATAAAACCATCCAGAAAAAGTGATGCCACACCAGCACTCGCACTCGCACTGCACAATCAGACGCTGAGCATGACCGTTGCGTTGCGCGCTGGAACCCAACCGCCACCGCACGCACCCTGGCCTCGACTCTTGCAAGGAATCTGCGAAGAAATTGTCGATATGGAGATCAACGGCCATATTCTCTGGACGGATGATTCATCCTGCTTCACCGCCACCATCAAGTTAAATCTGGAAGATCTCTAGCGATGCGCGTTTTCCACACCCTACATTGCAGCACTCATGCCTAGCCGTGCTCCCTGGGAAGTCTTGCGTCTTCTCAATCGGGCACACCCGATCGGCAACCCAGCCCTGGCCACTCCGGTGTCGACCTTATTATCAGGCTCACTACAACAGCTGCTTGAACACGTTGATATAGCCGCGATGAGCACACAGCATGGAGATCAGCTGGGGCCAGCCGATCAGGAAATGCTCTTCCAGATTCTTCAGGCCAGTATTGACGGACTGGAAATGGCGTCCTGGTGGATGCGCTATACCCGGCTGTCAATACCATGGCTCGACATCAAAATGGCAGCAACAGCAAGCACCCTCAATCTTACGATCAGCATTGCTCCAGAGCTTTCGGATGAACTACCAGCCAGAGTCAAAAACGACCTGCATCAATACATGTTGGGGTATATCAACGCCCGGCTGCTCAGAGGCATGATCGACCTTGGCCTGGTTGATAGCCAGCTGACCTCCCTGAATACGCTCCGCCAGACTCTGACACTGACCTTGCCTTCCTCTGACCAACGTCCGTCAACGATTCCGTCGATAAAGGCGCGCCGTCAATGCCTGCAACGCCTGTCCAACCAGCCTGCCAGCAACGATGATGCCGGAGTCCAGGTCTGGCAATGGTTACAAAGAGAACCTGACGCGCCTGGCGTCGATGCCTGTGCCAAAGCATTGCAGATCAGCAGCCGCACCCTCAATCGCAAACTCGCTAATCTGGGAACACGTTACCAGTCATTACAGGAATTGCACCGCAGCTCACTGGCACTTCAGGGTATCGAACAAGCAGATCTGCCACTGCGATTACTGGCACAACAACTGGGTTACGATAACCCGGCAAACTTTGGCCGTGCCTGCCGCCGCTGGTTCGGTCAATCCCCCAGAGCATTACGCCGAGCACTGCAGTCTGGCCCCCAATATGAACTTCACCGGTAATTTTTGGTCTCACTGAGTCATCTATACAACGAGAAGGTGGCCCGCATGCACACGCCCATTCATACGCTGACTGATTTGTTTCGCCAGCTTGGCTTACCACACAGCGAAACGGAAATCAGTACTTTTATTGATCGTCACAAACCTATTGGCCAACATTCCCAGCTCTCAGAATTGTCCTTTTTTACGACGTCACAACAGCAGTTCCTGAGCGAATCACTCAACGAGGATGCCGACTGGTCGGAAGTGATCGATACCCTGGATACGCTACTGCGACAAGAACCTGATATTCGCCCCTCGTAAAGTCAATCAAGCGGTCTGCAAGCCGGAGATAGAGGTATTTTGGTAATAAATTCGGTTGCTGCCAGTCGCTGCAAACCGTACATTCCACTTCCCGGTTTTCAGATAAGAGGTAGCTGTGGCCTATCCACATTTTATTGCTGTTGACGCCAGCTCCTACGAGGAAGAAGCGCATCCCATTGCCATTGCCTGGTCAATGGCGGATGGCTTGATCAAGACAACACTCATCCAACCCGATGATGGCTGGAATGACTGGGACTATGCTCTCGAAGATATACATGGCATCAGTCAAGATACCCTCTATCAGCGCGGGGAAACTACCTGGGCAATTGTGCGTGAGCTTGAGAATGACCTGGAACAAACCTGGTTAATGACCGATGATCCCGAGCGCATCGAACCTCTGCTGACCAAAATCTATGAGGCTTGCAATCGCGAACTCAGTATCGAACTCGGCAACCATAGTGAAGAAATCACCGACCAACCAGCACTGGCGGAAGCCACAGACCAGTTGTTTCATCACCAACTGACCTGCGATGAACGCGTACTGATCATGCTACAGCTGTGGGCCAAACAGCATGGACTCACCGACAAACTACCCGAACAGGATCTGGAGCAGGACTGACCAGGGCAGCCCCGTCCAGACGAACAACTTGCGACTACGGCACGCAGCGTGCGTGAGAGGGACAAGGATCATCCTCTGTATGACCGATCAGACTTTCATGAACTTGCCGGGAAGCTGCTTCGCCGCCAAGCCCGGCATGACTGATCGTATCCAGCCCTTGCTCCCGCAACGTCTGCGCAACCTGTACCATCGCCTTGAGTGCAGGTTTCACCTCTTCCCAACGACGGGTTTTCAAGCCGCAATCCGGGTTCACCCAAAGGTTGCGTAGCGGTACAACGGCAGCCGCTGCTCTCAATATCGAAGCCATCGCCTCAGTATCCGGTACATTCGGGCTGTGAATATCATAAACACCTGGGCCAATACCATTGTGATAAGGCCGACTGGCCAGGCCGCCCAGCAATTTACTCGCTGAACGCGCGGTCTCCAGCGTAATAACATCGGCATCCATAGCTTCGATCGCTGGCAGAATATCGTCAAAATCGGCGTAACACATGTGCGTGTGAATCTGGGTCTCAGCAGCAACAGCGGTGGTTGCATAACGGAAGCTATTGACGGCCCAGGCCAGATAATCCGCCCGCTCGGCCTGCTTTAATGGTAATGCCTCACGTAATGCCGGTTCATCCACCTGGATCATGCCGATTCCAGCAGCTTCCAGTTCGGCAATTTCGACTCTCAGGGCAGCCGCAAGCTGATAGGCGGTTTGAGACCAGGGTTGGTCATCACGAACAAACGCCCATTTCAGCAAGGTCACTGGACCGGTCAACATTCCTTTCACCGGACGCTCACTCAGGCTGGCCGCATAACGACTCCATTCCACCGTCATGGGTTGCAGTCGCTCAATATCCCCAAAAATCAGCGGCGGTTTGACACAACGGGAGCCATAACTTTGTACCCAGCCATGGCTCGATACAGCAATGCCCTCCAGCAACTCACCAAAATATTCCACCATATCGTTACGTTCGGCTTCGCCATGCACCAGTACGTCCAGGCCGATGTCCTCCTGAACCCGGATGCAGTGTTCTATTTCCGTCAGCAAGCCCTGATGATAGACCGATGGGTTGATATCGCCCTGGCGAAACCGTTGGCGCAACTGACGAATCTCAGCCGTTTGAGGAAATGAGCCAATCGTTGTTGTCGGCAATAACGGCAACTGCCAGCGCGCTTGCTGACACTCAGCTCGCTGCTCATACGGCAGGCTGCGTTGCCACTGCTGGCTGGCCGCCGTTTGTGCCACCAACTTGACCGCAGGCTTGTGAACCATGAGCGACTCGTGGCGATCAGTAATACAGTCTGCTTGCTGCTGCCAGGCCAGGCGGTTTAATGTCGCTGCGGTGTTGAGCCCGTCACGTAATAGACTGCCCTCTTCCAGTTTTTGCTGTGCAAATGCCAACCAGGGTAATACCGCCGGAGTCATACGCCCGTCCGTTTCGGCTTCATTATCAACATCATAGGGTACATGCAGTAACGAACAGGAGGTCGAAACCCAGAGACGATCGCCAAGTTGTTCAGCGACCGGCTTCAACAAGCGGTAACAGGCATCCAGATCCGTACGCCAGATATTGCGCCCCGAGATAGCGCCAACAGACAGCACCTTGTAAGGCCCCAGCTTATCCACCAGCGCGCCAAGATCATCGGTTCCTGCCACCTGATCGATATGAAGCCCCTGCACCGGTAACCCCAGCGCCACAGACTGATTACGTTCCAGGCTGCCAAAATAACTGGCCAGAAGGATATTCAGACCGCCAAAACGCAGGCTGTGATAAGCCGGTTCAAATGCTTGCCGCCAGTCATCTGGCAGATCCAGCGCCAGTACAGGCTCATCCAGCTGCACCCAGTCGATACCTTGTTCTTTCAACAAACAGAACAACTCACTGTAAATCGGTAAAAGTCGTGGCAACAGGCTCAATCGATCAACACCCTCTGCACTTTTAGCCAGAAAGAGATACGTCATCGGACCAAGAATGACCGGTTTAACCTGATCAGTCAGCGCCTGGGCGGCGCGGATCTCATCCAGCAACCACTCAGGCTGCAACTGGAAGGTATCGTCAGCGCGACACTCAGGCACCAGATAATGGTAATTGGTATCAAACCATTTGGTCATTTCCGCAGCGTGGCAGGGTGTTCCTGACGGTGCCCGTCCCCTGGCCGTCAGAAACATCTGATCAATCCGATTATCCGTGGTTTTTACCCGTTCTGGTAAATGTCCCAGCAGTACCGACGTATTCAGTACGTGATCGTAAAGAGCAAAATCCCCGACCGTGAGCCAATCAACGCCAGCGGCAAGCTGACGTTGCCAATTGGACTCACGGATGCGGGTTGCTATCGACAGCAACTCTGGCTGACTGACGTCACCAGCCCAATAACCTTCCAATCCACGTTTAAGCTGGCGTTGTTCACCAATACGAGGGAAACCAGGAATATGAAACTTCGTCATGTTTTTTCTCTGAATCATGAAATTAATGCTGATTCTGGCAGGATTTATTTATGAGAAAAAACGAAATAAATTGAACTTATATTGAGAAATATTAATTCAGAGCAACAATGAACAAACCAGTAGTACTTCTGCAAGACTATCCAATCACCTTGTCCCCCGGATAACGTGTGATCCAATCACGGCCACCGTCCGTTACATCGACACCCGCTCGGTTGCAGCCGCAGCAGAACCTCCTGCGAGACACAAATCGGCAGGATGTGCCTTGCGAATAGTCAGCAGCACATGGCCAAGCGTCAATCCCCATTTACTCATACGGGTTTCGTTGACGATGGTTTTCTCGTTCACCAGAAACATCCAGTCATCCATACGCAGCGTGATCTGATCGTCATCCGCACCGTAGTTCAACAGGTAGTTCATATGCAAACTGTTACCAGCAAAGGTCATGCGAGCTGGCTCCACCACGTCATTAGCCGTCGCCATATAGGCTCCATCACGATCCGGCACGAGGGTCCAGATGCGTTTTTCATAATCCCCCAGATGCCGATCAGCAAACTGAAAAACTTCATCCAGGGTACCGATGCCCGCTGAATCCCAACTGGCCAAGATGCGGGCATTAAAATGGCGGGTCACCCTGCCGCGATAATCTTTTACGATACCATCCGCGCATAGCCGCCCATTAAAAAATGTCTTGGGTATCAATGTCGGCGTGTTGGCAACGTACTCCTGAACGGTGATGCTGCTGCACCCGAGAAGCCCCACAGAGGCAGTGGTAAGAACAACCATAAAAATAACCGGTTTCATAAAACACTCCCTTAAAGCGCTGCTGTCATTCGGTGATTGATACACCACAATCAAGACCAAAAACCTATACAGTATTATACAACAACAAAATCAGGAATCTGCAAAGCCGTCTGCAAAAGGGGAAAGCCGCTACAATGAAACTCAGTCGTTCTGGCGGGTACGCTTGATAAAATGCGCCTGGCAATCAGGAGAAACCAGCGTATAGATACTGTACTTCTTTTCGCCAGCCTGAATATAACTGGCAACTTCTTTTTGCCGACTGGGCCAGTGGCGCTTCAACACCAGCGCGGGGTGAAAAACGACAGCGGCCTTGAATAACTTCTTTGCCAAGGTGTCACTGGCGACCACGGCATCACGATCGTTGCACTCGGGTTCAGCGTTCGCAACATCAACCGCAATGATCATCACCATGCCAAGACAGAAAGAACGAACAAGCCACATAACAGCAACCACTACACAGTCATCAGAAAGTTGCTTTACAGCCTAGCAGGTTATAGTAAGTGATGGCTTTTACAGGGAATGGGCATGAGTGCCGACAGCCAGAGCCAGGCAAAATTCACAGTGCAGGTACAGAGCAGAGGATGGGTAAACAAGAAGGTGGCAGCAAGTCGGTTGGGCTAATTTAACCGCCTTACTGCCATTTTTTAACGTCACACTAACCACGACAGTTCCACTTTATGCCGGGGGACACGCGCCCCCAACAATGTTCCAGCACTTACCGATCAATACGCAGTGAAACCCGACGTTCCTGCTCCTTCAAGCCTTCCATGGTTCCCACCAGCAGCGACAACAGTAATGCCACTACCACCACAGCAATCAGTACTGCCAATACGCCGGGGTCAAGCGTCGCCTTATACTGCAAAAGCGACAGGCCATCCGCAGGGGAATGGCTATAGTTCATATGCATTGCCGCCATACCGGTATAGTGCATGCCACATACAGCAACTCCCATCACCATGGCACTGAGTATTCTCAGCATCAGCGTATGGACATTAAATGCCAACCATAACGCACAGATCGAAGCACCCACCGCAATCAGGATGGACGCCCCGACCAGAGCCGGGTCGTAAATCATTTCACCCGGCATCACCATCGCTTCCATTCCTGTGTAGTGCATGGAAGCCACACCAAGCCCGGTGATAAGACCGGCACTCAATAACCGCATCAGGCTATCCGGGTTACGCCCTACAACATACAAGCCCAATCCGACAACCACGACGGCCAACACCAATGATGCCAGTGTCATTCCCAGGTCGTAACCAAAATCAACCGGAGTATCAAATGCCAGCATGCCGACAAAATGCATCGCCCATACACCACCCCCACCCAAGGCAAAAGCCGATCCAACCACCCAGAACCACAGATTTTCCGGGCGCGATGTGGCCATACCTTTGGCAAGTTTCAGGGCGGTATACGAACCCAGTACAGAAATACAGTACGAAAGTGCGACCAGCGCCAAATTGTACTCAGAAGCCATAGCCACCTCACAGTTCAGAAAGCGTCAGATCGGATAACCGTTCCACTTTCTGAGTAAAAAACACGACGAAAAAACCGCCAAATCAAATGCCAGACATCATTTCGAACAACTCTGACGCAACTATTGTATAGGTTTTATATAATATTGAATAGAAACCGTACATTAAAAATGTAGCACAATTTGTCATAAGCACCTCAAAACGCATATAAAATCTGACATAAATCAATAAATCCAACAAGCCATGTATCGACAAAATCAAAAAAATAGCGTCAAGAGTTTAAAAAATCGCGGTCATTTCATACAATTCAGAACCAAAAAGTCATAAAAAACCCATTCTTAATGATAAAAAATCAAAAAATGATGCAATACATGTACAAAAATAGGGGTTTTAATTCTTAACAAAGTTACAAGATGGGGGAGAGATGGGGGAGAATCCCCTGGTAATAAAAGAGGGATGAAGCGCGAAGACTGCCGTCTGATCAAAAAACCAGCGGCAGTCAGATCAAATCGAATGGCTACAGAGAAGCGGCCAGCACACTGGCCTGTCGAATGGCTCGTTTGGCGTCCAGTTCACCGGCAAATTCAGCCCCTCCCACCAGATGAATACCGGTTACACCGTCTGTCATCAGCGCTTTTAGATCGTGGTAAAGCCGATTCACGGACTCCTGCCCGGTACACACCACAATGTGATCGACTTCCAGCAGACGCTCTTCAGTCTCATCTCCACGTACGATACGGATATGCAAGCCCTGATCATCGATACGGTCGTATTGTACCCCTGCGATCATTTCGACCTGCTTCATCTTCATGGTGGCACGATGCACCCAACCGGTGGTTTTATTCAGCCCTTTACCCAGCGCCGACGCTTTTCGCTGCAGCAGATACACCTTGCGGGGCGAGGCATCCACTACCGGAGCAACTAATCCGCCCCGTGCCTGACTGGTGACATCCACGCCCCACTCAGCATGCCAGTGCTTCGCATTCAGTGTGGTGGATTGCCCTTCCTGAGTAAGATACTCGGCGACATCGAAGCCAATACCACCAGCACCCATAATGGCTACTCTTGAACCCAGCGCCAGTGGTTCACTCAACAATTGTTGATAAGTAATTACCCTGGCATTGTCCAGCCCTGCCACCTGCGGTATACGCGGCTCAACACCAGTGGCGATCACCACGTCATCAAAGCCGGACTGGCTCAAGCTGTCTGCCTCCACTCGCGTCGACAAGCGCAGGTCGATCCCCAGTTTCTGAATCATGGCCTGGTAATAGCGAATGGTTTCGCGAAACTCTTCCTTCCCCGGAATACGGGATGCCAGATTAAACTGGCCACCGATAAAATCCCGCCCCTCAAACAGAGTGACCTGGTGGCCACGCTGGGCAGCCACAACAGCGCAGGCCAGCCCGGCAGGACCCGCTCCCACCACTGCAACCCGTTTCGGTTGCGTGGCCGGTTGCCATACCAGCTCGGTTTCATGACAAGCACGCGGGTTCACCAGACAGCTGGCACGTTTGTTTTCAAAGGTATGGTCAAGACAAGCCTGATTGCAGGCGATACAGGTGTTGATCTCGTCTTCACGACCTTGTTCGGCTTTCAGCACCCATTCCGGGTCTGCCAGAAACGGTCGCGCCATAGCAACCATATCCGCCTGGCCTTGAGCCAGGATGGCTTCTGCGGTTTCGGGCATATTAATGCGGTTGGAGGCGATAACAGGAATCGATACTGCCTGCTTCACTTGCGCGGTCGCCGCCACAAAAGCCCCCCGAGGCACCGAGGTCACAATGGTCGGCACCCGAGCTTCATGCCACCCGATGCCTGTATTCAGCAGAGTAACACCGGCTTTTTCCAGCTCATGTGCCAGCTCGATGATTTCCTCGGCGGTAGAACCACCATCAACCAGATCCAGCATCGAAAGACGAAACATCACAATAAAATGCTCACCGGCTCGAGCACGAATCTCGCGGATCACTTCAATAGCAAACCGCATTCGATTGCGATAGCTGCCACCCCATTCGTCGGTGCGCTGGTTGGTACGTGCATTCAGCATCTGGGTAATAAAATACCCTTCCGAGCCCATAACCTCGACGCCGTCATAACCGGCTTTTTGCGCCAGTCTTGCCGCACGGCCAAAATGCTTGATGGTGGTACGAATCTGCCCGGCAGTCAGCTCCCGTGGCTTGAATGGCGTAATCGGCGACTGAATCGCACTAGGCGCAACGTTTAAGGGCGTATAGCCATAACGGCCAGCATGCAGGATTTGCATCAGGATCTTGCCATCATGACGGTGCACCGCGTCCGTTACCTTGCGATGAAACGGCACTTGCCATGAACTGATCAGCTTGGAACCAAATGGCAACAGGTCGCCGACCCGGTTCGGTGCAAAACCACCGGTCACGATCAAGCCTACCCCGCCTTTGGCCCGCTCCTCAAAATAAGCCGCCAGTTCATTGAAGTGCCAGGGACGGTCTTCCAAACCGGTATGCATGGAGCCCATCACCACCCGGTTTTTGAGTTGCGTAAAACCAAGATCAAGGGGCTGGAACAGATGGGTATAGCGGCTCATGGGTGCATGCTCTGATTATTATCGTTACGCCCAGTGTAGTGCGTACTGGCGGCCAAACAATAACCATACAGAGCAAATAAAAAACCCAACGGAACATTGGCCGCGTTTTTATCGCCATTATCCCAGCGTCCGGCCTACATCAGCAAGATCCATACACCGCCAGCAAAAAAGCATAGCGACGTAACATAACGCACACGATCCAGCGGAATCCGCTGTAGCAATGCCTGGCCAAACCAGATCACCGGCACATTCGCAATCAACATCCCAAGCGTCGTACCGAGCGTCACCAGCATGGGCTGTTGCCACTCTGCAGCCAGTAAGACCGTTGCAATCTGGGTTTTATCACCCAACTCAGCCAGTGAGAACAGCACCAGAGTGGCAAAAAACGCACCGAACGCCAGAAACCGGGATTCGCCGCCATCGTCCTTGTCCGGAATCAGCACCCATAACCCCATCGCCATAAAACTGCCAGCCAATAGCCAATCAATCCAGCCATCACTCAGCCATAGCTCAAGGCGATCACCGAGCCACACTCCGAACCAGGCAGACAGGCCGTGATTGACCAGCGTCGCCAGCACAATCGCCAGCACAATCGCCCATTTATTACGGAATTTGAGCGTCAGAAACAGCGTCAGCAGCTGGGTTTTATCACCCATTTCAGCCAGCGTGACCGCAACAGCAGAAGAAAAAAAAGCGGAAGAGAACAGCGAGTCAGGAGAATCTATCATTTATCGTTACCGGGCAGCAGACACCAAAGACGAATGCTGGCAGCCACCCATGGAACCAGTATTCGTCTCAGGTCTTGTCCAATACCAAGGTATTTCCTGCACCATGAGCATGAGGCCCAAGTATGTTGACGCAGGATACGAACGTTGTTTTTTACAAAATAAAAATAACCAACGCTCGTCAGACTACTCCCCCAAGAGAGGGCTGCAATCTAGCGCTGAACGCACGGTTTGTCAAAACCTTAAGCCGCCGCTCCGAGCAACTTAGAGCCATCGGCAAGATAACGGATTCGAACATACTGCGATGACTCAGTGACTGGTACGGGATGCACGCTGACGGGCATCTACTGTGCGTTCCGGTTCAGGCAAGGAGGCAACAACAGCGTCAATACAGCCCAGAACTTGTAATACCGCCAACAGATTGGACAAGCTGACGCTATCGGTTCCTGCTTCCAGACGCTTGATTGTCGAGCGGCTAACACCCGCCTCACGAGCCAACTGCTCCTGGCTAAGATTCGCCACCAGCCGCGCAGCTCGTACCCGCAAACCGACTTCAGCCAACAGCCCTGACACACTCAATTCTTGATAACTCATAACAAGGCTCACTATTTTTATAGCCGTGGTGTTTGGGTTCACGGTCCCCCTGAATAGCCGGTCAATACAGAGTTCAAAGTCAAGCAACCTGCAGATTAGCCTGACCAACCGGTCTCTGTAGGTATAGCTGAAAAACAGACGTTCACCATAAAGAACCCCGAACACCGCAACCCGTGCTATTGAGTAAACCTCAAGGTACACTCGCGGCCCGATATTCAGTCGTTGGAATTCCCATGGCCATCAAGGCAACCATTTGTAAAATCGAACTGGCCGTGTCAGACATGGATCGCCACCA
Source organism: Candidatus Thalassolituus haligoni (assembly GCF_041222825.1). Classification (NCBI taxonomy): domain Bacteria; kingdom Pseudomonadati; phylum Pseudomonadota; class Gammaproteobacteria; order Oceanospirillales; family Oceanospirillaceae; genus Thalassolituus; species Candidatus Thalassolituus haligoni. The sequence goes on along the minus strand of NZ_CP139482.1, from coordinate 1,585,461 downwards.
CTATCAAACGTATAACCTGACACTGGCGCAACACCCTTCCGAAACTCTGCTGCGATTAATGACCCGAATTGCGGTGTTTGCCTTGAATGCAAGTGACACCCTGGAATTTACCCGTGGACTCAGTACCGATGACGAACCGGAACTGTGGGTAAGAGACTACAGCGACCAGACCCTGCTCTGGATTGAGCTGGGCCAGCCGGATGAAAAACGCATTCGCAAAGCCTGCCAAAAAGCCCAACAAGTACGCATCTACGAATATCATGGCCGCACCGCATTGCCGTGGTGGGACAGCCTCAAAAACAGCTGTACACGCTTCAACAACCTCAGCGTCTACAACCTCGACGCCGATGCCATAGAACAGTTGGAGTCGCTTTACGATCGCACCATGCGCTTACAGGCCAATATCCAGGATGGCACACTTTGGCTGGGTAATGACCAGGGCAGTATCGAAATACAACCCCAACAGCTGCACCCTCTCAGTGACTGACATCACCCGGCCGCCATGCTATTCATCAGCCATCCCAGCAGTAATACCTGCGGCACGGTCACCAGCGGCAGGAAAAGAGCGATTTTCCAGCTGCGGGTGGTGTCTTTAAGCGACATGATCTCGGTGTAATCCGTCGCGGCACCCGCCATCAGGAAGGTAAAGCCATTGCCCGGTGCGGCAGCACGGGTGACCAAGTCGGCTGCAATCGGACTGGAACCCTCCGAGCAGACCTCAATCACCGTCGCTGCCAGCAGGGTTAGTAGCAAGCCTCCGGCACTGGCACCAAACCAGACACCGAAACTGTCTTCTGGCACAAAAGCCCGCACCAGCGCCACCAGCACCACACCGAGAAAAACCCAACGCAGTACAGTTTTGGATTCTTTCAACCCTTGCCAGAACATCATTGCCAACCCGGATAACGTCCAGTCTTCATCTTGCCAGACTTGCTTCAGCGTTGCTCTGACATGAACCTTCTGGGGTTGTTGATGATTAGGATTGGCAGGTAGCACACCGGTGACCACCAAACGGTCAAAAATCAAACCACTGACCCAGGCAATGGCCAGCGAAGCAACGATAAATACCAGCGTCCATTGCAAACCGATCAGCCCAATCAAAATCAGCGTCAGCGTTAATGAATTCCACGGACTGGCAATCAGAAAGGCCATCACCTGACCAATACTGGCACCACGCTCATACAACTTCATACCAATCATCAGAATGCCGTGATTACACAAATCCAACATCAGTCCCGCCAGAGTGGCACGAAAAATCCCCTGCCGCGAACCTGCCTGCCCCAGCACCGACATCACCAGTTCACGAGGAATACGCCCCAGCAAACCAACAAACAAGGACGCCGAGATAACTCCCCACCACATGGCGTTCACCATTTCGAACGAGGTGTGCAACAGGGTCGCCAGCCAGCTCGGGCCAACCTGACCCAATAGTAGCCAGCCCAGGTAACCTGCCACCACAAAGCTGCCACTACCCCACAACACCCAGTCGAATGTTTTGGCTGGCCCGCAGCAGCCAGTGTCGTCTGCTGTCGAACCTCCACCACAACAGCTGGCAGCCACCGGCGTACTGGCAACCGTTACACTGCCGCAACAGCTTTGCACCGCCACGCCCGCTTTTACAGCAGATTCACCGGCAAGCGGCGAGCTGTTCCCACCGCAACAACTTCCAGATTCACTCATATTGCGCTTCACCGCCCCCCTGCAAATCAATGCCAAATATTCTCATCCACGTACCTTGCCGAAATAACGCAGCAAGACCCGACAATTTCGCCCAACCCGACTATCCTTACACTATCCATACTCAAACCGGATTTATCCATGCCGAAAAAGGCGCAGCCACGACAGCTTTCGGTAAAAACGCTTTATACACTTCTGGTCATCAGCTATTTGACACTCCTGTTTGTCTGGCTGGCCGGATTCCGCTACTGGGTCAGCTATCCTGCCGACATGGCCATGGCAGCAGCCCAGCAACAACGCGGCATAGAAAGCCTGGCACAAGCCTTGTCACTTGCTCAGGAACAGCTCCAGATAATGACCAACGACCATGCCCAGTGGGATTACAGCTGGGATTTCATCCATAGCAGCCACGATACAAACGATAATCTGAGCGCCAATTTTATCGTGTCGACTTTTGCCTCATTATCACTCAATGGCGTGATGATTCTGGATAGCACCCAGACTCTGCGGGCTGGCTATCGCTACAGCAACGGACAGCTGGAGCACTACTCGGGCACCACCGACCACTTGCTGCCACCGATTCTACAAACAGTTTTGCTTGGCAGCACCCCAGCCACTGCCATGACACTGATCGATGGTTTCCCCACCATGATTGCGGCCAATCCGATCTCCCGCTCCGATGGCACAGGCGAAGGTGTTGGCTGGATGGTGTTTATGAAACGTCTGAACAACACCATGTTGGGCGACTTTGAACGCATTACCCGTCTGAACATTGCCACCGTTGCCATCACCGACCCCGCCCTGGGATTTGATGAGCCGGTCACCAGCGCAATGATCAGTGCCATACGCTGCTTGCAAGACCCGTTCGAGCAACCCGTATACTGCCTGAAAATCACCGACCCGGATCTTAGCCTGCCGCATCTCTTGAATATGAATACCCTGCAGGAAATGCTCATCATTGGTGCAATTCCCGCATCCTTATTCTCAATCATTCTACACTTGATTATCACTCCTCTTAAAGTCGCCAATAGCCATTTGTTACGCAACCTGAAATTGGGGCATTTAAAAGAATTGCCGCTCACCCAGTCGTTTTACATCACCGAGATAGCCCAGCTGGCCAACTCACATAATCAGTTGGTAGCTACTATTCGGGATCAGAACCAGCGCCTTGAAGTGCTCAGTCACACCGACGCCCTGACCGGAGTGCGCAACCGACGTGGATTTGACCGTATGCAGGAAAGAGCCTGGTATCGACTCTGCCGCAATCCGTTATCCATGGCACTGATCATGATCGATATCGACTACTTTAAGCTTTATAACGACCGCTACGGTCATCAGCAGGGAGACCAGGCATTGCAGCAGGTTGCGACGGCACTGTCGAAACTGGCTCGGCGAACCGACGAGGAAATTGCCCGCTTTGGCGGCGAGGAGTTTGTCTTGCTAGTTTATGCTGACAGCCGCGAAGAGCTTGAGCAGTTATGTACTCAAGTAACCAATGCCATCAGAATCCTGGCAATACCCCACCCGGATTCCGATGTCAGCCACCGGTTGACCATCAGCATGGGAGCCGCCTGGATTCACCATGGCGGGCCATGGCTAGGGTTTATCTCCGCCGAAGAATGGTTACAACTGGCAGATCAGGCACTGTACCTGGCCAAAAATAACGGCCGTAACCAATATCGGGTGATTGATGTTGCCTCGCTGCGACCTGCGGCAGGTAGCGATTCAGCCGATGGCGATTTAGCCGACGGCAATACTGCTGACAAGGGTTTCGCGGGCAGACAGTCAACATCCTGGCCAGAATAGCTAGAAAGAATCGCCTGCGCCTGGAACACCAAACCCTGCTGTGTACTGCTGACTGGTTTACAAGGTCACAGTTACCGCATCGGCACTGCGTTTTGCCTTGTCACGCGCCAGCGCTTCAGACTCAGCTCTTGCCAGAGCGACCCCCAGACGCCGCTTGCCCTGCACCTCCGGCTTGCCAAACAGGCGCAGCTGGGTGTCCGGCTCCATCATGGCAGTAAACAGATTGCCGTATTGCATCGTCGTTGAACGTCCTTCTACCAGGATCACCGCTGACGCAGAAGCCCCGAACTGACGAATGGACGGGATTGGTAATCCCAGAATCGCCCGTGCGTGCAAGGCAAACTCTGACAGGTCTTGCGAAATCAGCGTGACCAGCCCGGTATCGTGTGGTCGTGGAGAGACTTCACTGAAAATAACCTCATCCCCGCGCACAAACAATTCAACGCCGTACAACCCCCAGCCACCGAGTTCAGTGGTCACGGTGGTGGCAATCTCCTGCGCCCGTAGCAAGGCCGCTGCGGTCATTTGCTGCGGTTGCCAGGATTCCTGATAATCACCGTCTTGCTGGCGATGGCCAATCGGATCACAAAAACTCGTCACCGTGCCACCGCACCCATCACTGTGACGGACAGTCAATAATGTGATTTCAAAGTCAAAATCCACAAACCCTTCGACAATCACTTTCCCCTGCCCTGCACGACCACCTTCTTGCGCATAACGCCAGGCCGGAGCCAGCTCTGCAGCCGTTCGAACAAAGCTTTGTCCTTTACCAGACGAACTCATGATCGGCTTGACCAGACACGGCAAACCGATCGTATCAACAGCCGCGTAAAAATCACTTTCTGAGGCCGCAAAACGATAACTCGACGTGGGTACTCCAAGTGTCTCTGCCGCCAGACAACGAATGCCTTCACGATTCATCGTCAACTGAGTTGCACGGGCAGTTGGCACAACCCGAAACCCTTCACTTTCCAGCTCTGCCAATGTCGCCGTCGCAATGGCTTCAATTTCCGGCACGATCAAGGCTGGTTGCTCTTGCTGAATCACCGCACGCAAGGCCTGACCGTCAAGCATATTGATCACATGACAACGATCTGCAACCTGCATCGCCGGAGCGTTGGCGTAGCGATCCACCGCAATCACCTCACACCCCAGGCGCTGTAACTCAATGACCACCTCTTTGCCCAGCTCTCCAGAGCCACACAACAGCACTCGGGTCGCGGTAGCTGAAAAAGGGGTACCGATAACCGGGGCATTCAGGACAGCAGCAACATCAGACATAATCAGACTCTCTGGCAAGCAAATCAGCACCGGGCCGGATCATCCGCCTAACGCCAATAAAAATGAATAACAACAAGAAATACCGACTCAGGAAGAGGGGGCTATAACAAACACATTACCTGATACCAGCTCCCGCTGATGACACCGCGTCAGTACATCGCGCTTGTCACTGTTCGACATCCGGCCCCACTGGCTGATTTCCATACCGGAGCGATAACACCCCTGGCAAATGTCCTGGTTATCCAGCACACAGACATGAACACAAGGGGATTTTACCGGCAATTCAGTTCCGGCAGATGGCGTCGTATCCGTAGACAAGAGCGGCCTCCAGCAGCAGTAAGCGAAGGGGTGAATGCTACCCGTTGGGTCTGATCAGAACAAGACAGTGTCGATTACACGTCTTCAGGGTCTTCTGCGGTAGCGGGTACAACCGTACCCAGCGCAATCTCAGCGGCAAAATAACGATTCAGCATCTCCGCAGTAATGTAGGCCGTCAGCCCCCAGATCCGAAAACGTTCAAATATCCAGGTCGGCATACGAATACCATCCCGCTGGAAATACCCGGATGGCGGCTGATCAAAAAATGCCAGCGGTACATGAAACAGGCAATCCAGCTCACGCGGGTCTGCCGTTAACGCCACATCATGGGGAATCACCGCCAATACCGGCGTCACCAGAAAACCGTATTTGGACACCACCTGATCCAGCATGCCCACCACCTGAACATACTCGGGAGACAAACCGACTTCTTCATGGGCTTCACGTAATGCCGTTGCCACCAGATCATGGTCGGTATCGTCGCGTTTGCCGCCTGGAAAGGCGACCTCACCCTGATGGGTGGGCATATCGGCAGCTCGCCGGGTCAGTAACAATGATGGCTGATACGGATGATCAGTAACTGCCACCAACACGGCGGCTTCGCGCAAACCGGCACGGGAAAAACGTCTGGGTTGATGGCCTTGCCATTCCCCGGACAAACGGAAAAAAAGATCGGATTGATTCATGATTAACAGTCTAGTAGGGAGACCTTTCGATCACCAGAAAAAGCTCAAGACAAGATTTCAGAGCAGGCTAATAAGTTGAAGCAGATTATCGGCCAAAGTAGATTTTTTTGCTCAAACCTGCGTGACAATACTGTCAAAAATATTTCTAAAGTAAATTCAACAGGTTAGACAGGTTAAAAAACAAAGCGACAAGATTCTTTACATCTTGTTACTGAGGTAGACTAGATTTCACAAAGTGCAAGCAAGTTCCCAAAAATTTCCAAGAGGCCAGTGCTGTGAAGATGCCATCCTTCGACGAACTGAGAAAACTCGCCGACAGCAACCCGGAACAACTGGAAGCCTTAAGACAGCAAATGATCGAAGAAACCATCAACAACGCTCCGCCAGCTTTTCAGCGGCGTCTGCGTGGGCTTCAGTTTCAGGTCGATATGGAACGCCGCCGCGCCAGAAACCCGATGGATTCCTGCATCCGCGTCTCAAAAATGATGCACGATCACCTGTACCAGATGCGCCAAACCATCAACAGCGCAGAAGTCGATACCCGCTCGGCCCTTGCTGGCTTCACCAGCGCATTACCCAGCAACCAGGCAATCATGGAAGCAACCAGCGTCAAGGCAACAATCAACCCGAATAGCAGCACGGTGATTCCGTTTCCGCAGCTTGCCAATAACTAACAAGGTATACTCATCCCGTGGCAGCCATACCGACTGCCCATTGTGTGATCGCAGCAACAATTGAGGACGGGATGAAATACTGCAGCCAATGTGCCAGCATCATAGAACGGCGCATCCCTGAAGGGGACAACCGCGAACGCGACATTTGTAGTGTTTGCAACACCATATTCTATAGCAACCCCCGGATTGTCGCGGGTACATTACCCGTGTATCAGGGCAAAATACTGCTGTGCAAACGCGCTATTGAGCCACGCCTGGGGTACTGGACGCTGCCGGGCGGTTTTATGGAAAATGACGAAGGTACCGAGCAGGCGGCATTGCGAGAAACCTGGGAAGAGGCACGTGCAGAGGTGACCATTTCGTCGTTGTTCAGCATGATTTCAGTGACTCACATCAGCCAGGTACATGTGTTTTTTCTGGCCGATCTGCCTCGACCCGAGTTTGCATCCGGCCCGGAAAGTCTGCAAGTTGAACTATTCGCCCCCGCCGACATTCCCTGGCAATCCCTGGCGTTTGCAACGGTCGAACAGACATTACGACGCTATCTCGACAACCCGAATCCACCTCAGCCGCACATTTTCAACATCAGCCGTAACCAACTGAGTAGCGAATAAATTACGACGATCGCTGGCCCGGTGAATACCTCCAAATACCCTGGTTCTTTTCAGGGCAATTCTCAGGGCAATTCCGCTTCATCCACCAGCCGCACCAGATCAAACGCTGGCTCTTCATAGGGATGCGCCAGCCGCAACGCCGCCAGCACAGCACGAATATGATCATCCGCTGACACCAGCTCAACACGATACTCTGTAACCGTTTCTAACGTTTCAGGCTGACCCAGATAAGGATTCGCGGCTGCCGAGGGACAAAACTGTCCACTCCCCAGCACTTGCCAACAACACTGACAGTACTCGCCAATCTGACCGCCTCCCGCCGCAAAGACCGCCTGTTTGACCTGTTCCAGATGGCTTACAGGTACATAAAAGCCTAATTTGTACATCATCATAATGCCTCAACAAGTCGATCACACACCCCCATTCACTGAGTGGTAAGCTGCTCCAGCCCATTAAGAATATGCAAGGCCTGCTCACGGCTATCACCACAAAAATCGGCTTCAGCCTTGAAGCGGTCACATACGGCTGGCCGCTCTGGTGAGCCAAAGATACAACAGAGATTATCCGCCGACAGTTGGGCGCAGCGTTCTCCTGCCAACTTGCCATTAGGCATACCCGGAATCGGCGAGCTGATCGACGGTGCGATACAACAGGCTCCACAACCAAGACGGCATTCCACTGGCAATCTCCTCAAACAGGTATAAATAAGCAACCAAAGCCGGTTCAATGTAACCGACCGTTGCAACCAAGCCTGACAGTATAGCGCTCAGATTCAGACAGAGGAGTCGCTATCGAGGCTTTACTGACCGAGTGTTGTATCATTACTGATCGCTGATAAACACTGTATTAATATCCAGCATAATATTCTCACACTCTTGCCATCCAGCGCCCTGTGGTTTAGCCTTCCCGGCACTCTCCATGTATCCAGGACGTCATGCCATGAAGGCCATCGTTTTTCGCTCGGTCTGTACGCTAGCGCTACTTGCTTCCAGTCAACTGGCCTTCGCGGCAGACACCAGCAAGGATGACTTTACCAATTTCCGGTTTGGTATTGCGGCCACCACCCTGGATATCGATCCCGGAGCAGATTACTTTCCCAGCTCCGACGACACCGGCGTTTCTCTGTTTGCAGAGTTTCCACAAACGGATCACGCGGCATCTCGCTTCCTTATGTACCGCATACATCAGGACGGCAAGGACGTCACCGGTTTTGAAACCCAATTAATGTGGGGTTGGGGATTGTCTCAGCCCGGTTTCCGGCTTTACACCGGCCCGGCCTGGCACCGCGAAAAAATCGTTCTGCAGGGCAACAGCGGCCGCCAGATTGGTGTGTTTAATGGCTGGGGCTGGCAGATTGGTACAGGTTACCAACTCGGTGCTGTCACCCTCGATATTGCTGGCACCTTCCGGGACGATCAGGATTATCGTAATCAAAACCGCCGGAGCGGCGCTGCCGGGCAACGCCCAAATGTCTGGCTCACCAGCGCCCTGATCAGCTATCGTTTTTAACTTGTGAGCGCTTTCACTTGAACGCTGTTACCTTGGGAATCTTATGACCAACCCTGTCACTGTCCGCTATATGTCCCGTTCCGAAATCGAGAGCCTGATGTACAGCCTGACTGCTGCCACCAATAATGAGCAGGCCCAGCTGTTTGAGGCTATTGCGCGCCGCTTGCTGGAAATCATTGAAGAAGATAATCGCTAGCGGGCGTTCTCAATGATAGAGCGCAGCCTGTTGTGTGGGCTTGCTCTGAGAGCACCCGGCAGGGCCGCTCCAATAATTGAGCACGCCCTAGCCGCCCCGAAATCCTCTTCGCGGCGGAACTTAACCTCCTAGCTGCTGTTCCAGCTGCTGGCAAAGCGTCTTCAGCGCCTTGATTCTGGCGAAGCGTTTATTGTTGGCTTCAATCAGATGCCAGGGAGCCACTTCGGTACTGGTACGCTCGACCATATCATTGACGGCTTGCTCATAATCAGCCCAGCGCTCGCGATTACGGTAGTCATCATCGGTAATCTTGTGGCGCTTGTAGCTGATTTTTTCTCTTTCTTTAAAACGCTTGAGCTGCTCATCCTTGTCGATATGCAGCCAGAATTTCACCACCACCGTACCGTGTTCAACCAGCTGTGATTCAAAATCATTGATTTCACTGTAAGCCCGTAACCATTCTGCGCGGCTGGCAAACCCCTCCACCCGCTCTACCAACACCCGCCCGTACCAACTGCGATCGTAGATGGTCACCCGCCCATCTCGGGGAATATGGCGCCAAAACCGCCACAGGTAATGATGTGCGGCTTCTTCATCGGTTGGCACCGCAATTGGAATAATCTGATAGTTACGCGCATCCAGCGCGGGGACGATGCGCCGAATCAGGCCGCCCTTCCCTCCGGCATCCCACCCTTCCAGAACGATCACCATGGAAACCCGTTGCTGGTAGGCGCGACGTGCCAGCAGCGACAGTTGTCCTTGCCAGTGTTCCAGCTGCTGGTGATAACTTGTCTTGTCGAGTGCCAAAGTCAGATCCAGATTGCCCAACAGGGTTTTCTGACGATGAATCAGCGCTACAGCTTCAGCATTTTCATCTTCCAGCGGGGTATCTGAACAGGTATGTAACGCCTGGTGGTGCTGTATACGCTCAAGCAAATGTTCGGCAACCGTGATATCACGATAATGCGGATCGGTACTTTCAATCACCACCCAAGGCGCTTCTGCGGTACTGGTTTGACGTAAAGTATGCTCAGCAATTGAGCGGAAACTGTCGTACAGCGCCAGATGACGCTTGTCTTTTTCCGTCACCCGCCAGGCGGTTGCCGGATCCGCTTCAAGCTGCTGCAACCGCAACTGCTGTTGTTCTTTGGAGAGATGCAGCCAAAGCTTGATCACCAGTGCGCCATCTTCTACCAACATGCGTTCAAAAATACGAATATGGGCAAGGTAGCCGTCCAGCTCAATGTCATTCAGGGTTTTGGCCACCCGTTTTGCAATCGGATCACTGTACCAGGAGCCGATGTACAGACCGATATGGCCTTTCTGTGGCAAGGCTTGCCAGAAGCGCCAATAATCCGGACGCTCACGCTCATCCTGAGTTTTGTCGTCAAACGCCAGCGTGCGCAGGTAACGAGGGTCAAACCATTCGTTCAGGCGATTGACCAGCACGGCCTTACCCGCACCATCACTGCCAGACACCAGTACAATAACCGGAAAGGATTCATCTAATAGCGCCTGCTGCATCTCCAGTAACCGGGTACGTAGCGACGGAACCTGTTGATCAAATTCCTCACGAGACAACGACTGCCCCAGTTCAGCAACCTCAAACATACGCTCTCCATCCTTTTGTTTACCTGTTGAGCATAGAGCCAGCCCGTTATGAATGCGAGCACAGCCATTACCGTCAGGTGGCCAACCATGACGTCAACCACCAGGATCAGATGCCCGCTACCGTTATACCAATACAGGTTGCTTGTGTTTTGCCAAACCAGCCACACGCTGGAAACAGAGATTCAATTAAGCAGGAGACTGGAAGAGAAAGGTGGCTCAAACAGGAAATAGAACTGAACCCCGAACAGGGCAAAGGCAAGAGCAAAGGCAAGAGCAAGGGAAAGGGAAAGGGAAAGGGAAAGGGAAAGGGAAAGGGCAAGGGCAAGGGCAAAAAGACACAAAAAAGCCCCGGTTGGGCCAAATCCAACCGGGGCAATCTTCCTGAGCACAGAAGATTCGTAACCCTATTCGTCAGAACCCAGCACGCCAAAGATTTGCAGCAGGCTGATAAACAGGTTGTAAAGCGATACATACAGCGACACGGTCGCCATGATGTAGTTAGTTTCGCCACCATGAAGAATATTACTGGTTTCGTAAGCAATCAGGCCGCTCATCAGAATGACAAACATACCGGATACCGCTAACGACAAGGCTGGCAATTCAAAAATGACCGCACCAATCGATAATACAAACGCCATAATGATGCCGACCATCAGCGTCTTGCCCCAACCAGACAGGTCTTTACCGGTCGACAGCACCCAGCCAGACATACCGAAGAAAATCAGACCGGTTGTACCCAGAGCACTCATAATGATGCTGGCGCCACCAGGAAGACTGGCGTACATCGACAGGATCGGCCCCAGGGTATAACCCATAAAACCGGTCAGGGCGAAAACAGACAAAATCCCCAGCGCGCTTTCCTTGGTTTTGTGCACCAGGAACAGCAAACCAAAATAACCGACCAATGTCAGAATAAAACCGGGATGTGGCCAGCCCATTGACATTGACGTACCGGCCACCGCTGCGCTGAATAACAGCGTCATGGATAGCAGCATATAGGTGTTGCGCAGAACCTTACGGCCATCCACAGAGACCGCTTGATCCTGAGCTGATCCCATCGGCAACGACGTCACGTCGGCTTGCGATGGTTTGGAATTGAGATAATCTGGACGACTCATACAGTTTCTCCTGATGAATACTATTTAGAGCAGTTTTGCATTGTGAAAAGCATTGTACGGAGCCGCAATAAAAAATAATATTCGAATTATCTTATATTCATTGCTCGGTTTTTTCGACCTATGCACCGTATCAACTACAAACATCTACAGTACTTTCATAGCGTTGCGACTGAAGGCAGCATCCAGTTGGCGGCTATACGACTCAACGTCACGCCCCAAACGATCAGTGGCCAGTTAAAAATGCTGGAAGAAGATCTGGGTGTCGCTTTATTTGCCAAGTCGGGACGAGGCCTGGAGCTGACCGATGCCGGTCGGGTAGCACTGGACTACAGTCGGCAAATTTTTCAGCTCGGTGATGAATTACAGGAAGTGATGAACCTGGGCATTACCGAAAGACCCACTGAATTTCGGGTCGGTATCGTCGACGCCCTGCCCAAATCGATAGCCCATCGTCTACTGAGTCCAGCGATGTCGCTGCCAGGCACCATGCGAATTGTTTGTCATGAAGAGCAAATGTCAGTGCTGCTGGGAGAGCTCGCTGTCCATCGGCTGGATCTGGTACTGGCAGACAGCCCGATTCCACCAGGGATGAATATTCGCTGCTTTAACCACCTGCTAGGACGCAGCCGTCTGGCCTGTTTTGCATCCTCCGGGTTAATACAACAACAGGGCAATCAGAAATTTCCCGATGTTCTGAATGAAGCCCCGGTACTGCTACCAACCGACACGGCATCCGGATTACGAACCGACCTGCTGAGCTGGTTTAACCGTACCGGCATTGCGGTAAGAATCGCCGGTGAGTTTGACGACTCAGCCCTGCTAAAGGCCTTTGGCAGCCAGGGACATGGCTATTTTTTTGCCCCCGACGTCATCCGCGAGGAGATTTGCGCAAAATACCAGGTGCAGTGTGTGGGGACGGTGCATGAATTGATGCAGGAATTTTATGCCATCTCAGCAGAGCGACGCATCAGTCACCAAGCAGTAGCAGCCATCACCCGTCAAACACCGCTCGGCGAGATCAACTAACGCCCGGAGCAGACCTGCCATACTACTCGGCCACCAGTACCTCTGCCCGCCAGTTCGCAGAGCCATTACCCAGAGCCTGAGCCAGACGGGGTAACACAGCTTCCATACGTGCCTTCAGGGTATAAGGCGGATTAATCAGAATCATCCCCGATGCCGTCATGCCACGAGCATCGGTGTCCGCCGCAACACCCAGTTCAAACAGCTGGATATTACGCAGCCCCGATGAGCGGAATTGCCGTTCCATCTGGTCGATACGACGGCGTTCAACCACCGGATACCAGAGCGCATAAGTCGCTGTCGCCATCCGTCGATGTGCTGCAATCAGTGTGGTGACGGCGGTCTGATAATCGGTTTTGATTTCATACGGCGGATCCATCACTACCAGGCCGCGCTTGATGGTCGTCGGCAGTAGCGCAATCAAGCCAGCAAAACCGTCTTCGCCTCTGACTTGCACCCGGCGATCTCGGTACGTCATCTGCTCCAGTATGGCCAGATCCTGAGGATGCAGTTCATACAAAAAAGCCCGATCCTGCTCACGCAAATAAAACTGCCCTAACCAGGGAGAACCCGGATACACCGGCTCTCCAGCACCCTTCTGGCACTGTTCAACGGCATGAAGATAGACCTTCAACTCCGGCCAGTCGGCCGCCGACAATCGACCAATACCGGTGAGATATTCGTTATTTTTTGAAGATTCAGCCGATTCCAGCAAGTAGATACCAGCACCCGCATGGGTATCGATATAGACAAAGGGCTTGTCCTTGCGCTGCAGGTATTCCAGTACCTCCACCTGAATCAGATGTTTGAGTACATCGGCAAAATTGCCAGCATGGAAAGAATGGCGATAACTGAGCATAAGCACTCCGGTCTATTAACGATAACACCAGCGAATCCCCATGAGCGGGTAAAAGGCACCGGAGCCATAAACAATAATGCCGCTGCTTCCGAACAGGAAACAGCGGCATGTCAGATCAAACAACAGCCTGTCAAGGGCGGTCGTCGACCTCTTCTTCGGTTTCTGGTGGAATCAGATCCTCACGACTGAGGTTCATCAGCAATAGAATATTCGCCGCCACATAAATCGACGAATAGGTACCAACTACCACACCGATCATCAACGCCAGGGCAAAGTTGTGGATCAGCTCACCGCCCACCACCAACAAAGCCAACAGCACCAGCGCCGTGGTAATCGAAGTCATCAGCGTACGATCCAGCGTCTGGTTCAGCGATTCATTCATAATGCCAATGGGATCACTGCGGCGCAAAATACGAAAGTTTTCCCGAATCCGGTCCGCCACCACAATGGTGTCGTTCAGCGAGTAACCAATCACCGCCAGCACAGCAGCCAGCACCGTCAGGTCGAATTCCCACTGGAACAGTGAGAACAGCCCGAGAATAATCACCACATCGTGGAACAGTGCAACCACGGCTCCAACTGAAAATTTGAACTGGAAACGGGCTGCGACATAGATCATCACTACTGCCAGCGCCAGCAGCAACGCCAAACCGCCCTGGTCGCGCAATTCTTCACCAACGTTGGCACCGACAAACTCACTGCGCATCAGCGTCAACGGATTGCCCTCAGCCGCAGCTTGCAGCACCGTCAGTACCTCATTGCCGAGACTATCGCGGAAGGCTTCCGACATCCGTACCAAAATATCGGTTTCAGAACCAAAGTTCTGCACCGTCACATCCTTGTAGCCAGCATTTTCCAGCGCCGCAGAAATATCATCCAATGGTTGAGGTGTGGCGTATTGAACCTCCAGCAGCGTACCACCGGTAAAATCCAGCCCCAGATTCAACCCTTGCACCGCCAGTGAGCCAATCGACACCAGTAACAACAGACCGGATAACCACATCGCACCCAGACGCAAGCGCATAAAGTCGAAGGTATTATTCATCAGACCTTACCTCCGATAGACAGGGATTCAATACGACGGCCACCATAAAGTGCATTGGTCAATGCACGGGTCAGCATAATGGCGGTAAACATGGAGGTGATAATGCCGAACGACAGAGTAACCGCAAACCCTTTCACTGGCCCAGTGCCTGCCGCAAACAGAATCACCGCCACAATCAGGGTGGTCAGGTTGGCATCAAGGATAGTAACAAACGCCCGGTCGTAGCCTTCGTGAATTGCCTGTTGCGGTGAACGCCCGGCACGTAACTCTTCGCGGATACGGGAAAAAATCAGCACGTTGGCATCCACTGCCATACCAACAGTCAGTACGATACCGGCAATACCGGGCAAGGTCAGTGTTGCCCCGACGATACTCATCATGGCAATCAGCAAGACGATATTGGCCAGCAAGGCAACATTGGCGATCAAGCCAAATGTCCGGTAGTAAACCAGCATCAACACCAATACCAGCCCCAGTCCCAGGATCACTGAGTTAATACCCATTTCGATATTTTCTTTACCCAGGCTCGGGCCAACCGTGCGCTCTTCAACAAAGTACATGGGTGCCGCCAGTGCCCCTGCGCGCAGCAACAAGGCCAGCTCGGATGCCTCAGCAGACTCCAGACCAGTAATACGGAAACTGGAACCCAGTGTGCTCTGGATCGTGGCGAGGGAAATAATTGATTTTTCCACCACCTGAATGGTTTTTGGTGTTTCCACACCGTCTACGACTTCATACGTGGTTTTCGGCTTGCGCTCGACAAACAGCACAGCCATACGACGCTTGATCGACTTGCGGGTAACCTGAGTCATCACCGCGCCCCCTTTGGAGTCAAGGTCGATATTGACTTGAGGAAAGCCATTTTCATCAAAGGAAGGCTGCGCATTGGTCACGCTGTCGCCGGTTGTAATAATGGTTTTTTCCAGCCGAGCGGTACGGAATTCATCACTGCGGAATGGGTATTCCTCAGTCGTAAAACGATTGGCACCCGGATCGGCTTCAAGGCGGAATTCCAGATTGGCGGCCTTGCCAAGAATCTTCTTCGCTTCTGCCGTGTCCTGCACACCGGGCAATTCCACCACAATACGGTTACTGCCCTGACGCTGCACCAATGGCTCGGCGACACCCAACTCGTTCACCCGGTTACGCAAGGTGGTCAGGTTTTGTTTGAGGGCATAATCTTCCATTTCCTTGATTTTCTGTTCAGTAATGGTCAGTTCCAGGCCGTACTGATCGGAAATCCTGGTTTCCTTGCGCAAAAATTCAGGATACTCGCGAGCCAGAAAGCTGCTTGCCTCATCCCGGACTTTCGCATCGACAAACTGCAAGACCACCTGATTGCCTTCAATCAGCACCCGGCGATACTTGATCCCCTCTTCCCGTAGACGCGTACGTAATTCTTCACGGTAATTTTTTACGCGACTGGCGAGATAATCTTCCATATCCACTTCCATCAGGAAATGCACACCACCACTGAGATCCAGTCCCAGTGTCATGGGGCCAGCACCCATCGACAACAACCAGTCAGGTGTTGTCGGAGCAAGGTTAAGCGCTACGATATAGTCATCACCCAACTCGCGCTGTACCAGATCCTTGGCACCCAGCTGCTGGGAAGAACTGCCAAGCCGGAACAACGCACTGCTGCCGTTCACTTCATCAGCCAGCAAGTCGACATTGTTATCGGCCAGAATGGTACGCACTCGTGACATCACGCTGGCGGACATTTCGGCACCGGCACGGGTAGGCGTGACCTGCACCGCCGGATCGGGCGGATACAGGTTAGGTGCGGCATACACAACCGCAAGCGCCAATACCACCAGTATCAGCAGGTTTTTCCAGAGAGGGTACTTGTTGAGCATAATCTGCCCTTATGAAAACTCGATTCGGATATGCCAGCGACCGCTGGGCGGGCACTGGCATCATCAGGAAGGATCAGCCCAGAACGTCTTTGATTGTGCCTTTGGGCAGCACCATGGTCACGGCTACTTTTTGCACTGGCAGTTCAATACCGTTAGCCACTTCCATAACCACAAAGTCTTCAGTGACCTTGGTCACTTTGCCCAGCATGCCGCCAGCCATCACTACTTCATCACCCTTCGACAGGTTGGTAATCAGATTTTTGTGCTCTTTCTGACGCTTACTCTGCGGACGCCACAGCAAGAAGTAAAAAATCAGCAGAAAACCACCCAAAAACACCAGCTGACCAGTAACGCCCATCGGCGCATCAGTACCTTCAGCCATGGCAAACCCGGAAAAGGTCAACGCCATCACAGCAAACAAAGCTTTCATGAAATACATTCTCCAAAAACAACAGACGCACCCTAACAGGGTAAAGCGACATAATTTTTACGGTGTGCGCAAACCAGGGCTGATCAAGCGATCCTGAGCCTGTGCATGAAGATACCCGCCGATATCCGGCTCTGTCAGCCAGCTTGCGATATGGGGTTAAAACCCGCTAAGCACAAGTCTGATCGTCAGTATTATTTTCCAGCGGTGGTGTTGTACCGCCGCGTTTGGCGTAAAAGTTATCAACAAAGGCCGCAAATGTACCTTCTTCGAGGGAGCGGCGCAAACCGGCCATCAGTGTCTGGTAGTAATGCAGATTGTGGATACTGTTCAGCGTTGCACCGAGAATTTCCCTGCATTTATCAAGGTGATAGAGGTAAGCACGGCTGTAATTCTGACAGGTATAGCAGTGGCATTCCGGATCAACCGGCCCGGTATCACTGCGATTGGCAGCATTACGCAATTTCACCACGCCGAATGACGTAAACAAATGACCGTTACGGGCATTACGGGTTGGCATCACGCAATCAAACATATCGACACCACGGCGAACGCCTTCGACCAGGTCTTCCGGTTTGCCAACCCCCATCAGATAACGGGGTTTGTCGCGAGGCATCTGCGGCGCGGTATGCGCCAGTATTCGCAACATGTCGGGTTTCGGTTCACCCACACTCAAGCCACCAATGGCGTAACCATCAAACTCAATATCAAGCAAACCTTGCAAGGACTCATCTCGCAGAGGTTCATACATGCCGCCCTGGATAATACCGAACAGCGCGGACGGATTATCACCATGCGCCGTTTTTGAGCGCTGCGCCCAGCGTAATGACAAACGCATGGAATCCGCCGCTTCTTGCTCCGTGGCCGGGTATGGTGTGCACTCATCAAAAATCATCACGATGTCAGAGCCCAGATCACGCTGCACGGACATCGAACTTTCTGGCGTCATCAACACCCGATCACCGTTGACAGGGGACTGAAAGGTCACACCCTCTTCGGTGATTTTGCGCATCTCACCCAGGCTGAACACCTGAAAACCACCCGAATCCGTCAGGATCGGCTTATCCCATCCCATAAAATTGTGTAACCCCCCGTGCAATTTGATCACCTCAGTGCCAGGGCGCAGCATCAAATGAAAGGTATTACCAAGAATAATCTCTGCCCCAAGCGCTTCCACCTGCTGCGGATTCAAACCCTTGACCGAGCCATAGGTGCCTACCGGCATAAACGCTGGCGTCTGGATGTCACCACGGGGAAACGACACCGTACCGCGACGCGCATTGCTGGTCTCGTCAGTCGTGTGCAGGGTAAAACTCATGGCGCATTGGCGCTTTGGGGTCTCGGACGTCATTCAGATTCCTGTGGGGCATTAAAGTCGGCGGAAAGACCGGTCACTTGCGGACGCGTCAGCAACATGGCGTCACCATAACTGTAGAAGCGATAACCGGAAGCTACCGCGTGCCGATAGGCATCCAGTGTGTGCTGCTGCCCGGCAAACGCCGAAACCAGCATAATCAGTGTGGATTCCGGCAAGTGAAAGTTGGTCACCATCATATCCACCGAACGGAACGAATAACCGGGGTAAATGAAAATCCGGCTATCGCCATAAAAAGGAGCAATTTCGCCACTCTGACTGGCACTTTCGAGGCTGCGCACCGACGTAGTACCAACGGCGATCACCCGCTTGCCTGCCGCACGGGCAGCCTTGACCGCAGCGACAACGTCAGCATCCACTTCGATGTATTCAGCGTGCATCTGGTGCTCCAGAACATTCTCCACCTTGACCGGCTGAAAAGTTCCCGCACCAACATGCAAGGTCACAAACGCCATATTGACGCCCTTGTTTCGCAAGGCCGCCAGCATGGGTTCATCAAAGTGCAACCCCGCCGTCGGAGCTGCAACCGCTCCCGGTTTCTCGGCATACACCGTTTGATAACGCTGGCGATCAAAATCGCTGTCTTCGCGCTCCATATAAGGCGGCAGCGGCATATGGCCCGCTCGCTCCAACAACGCCAGTAACGCCTCATCGGTAACAAAGCGCAAATGAAACAGATTGCCTTCCCGGCCCAGCACTTCCACAACACATCCGGCAACCGACAAGGTTTGACCGGGTTTTGGGGAACGCGATGCACGAACATGGGCCATGGCTTCATTACCATCGAGCATGCGCTCGACCAGTATTTCCACTTTGCCACCCGAGCTTTTCTCGCCAAAAAGCCGGGCCGGGATCACACGCGTATTATTAAAGACCAGCAAGTCACCACTGGATACCTGCTCCAACAAATCCATAAAACGCGCATCGGTAGTCTTACCGCTGACACCATCCAGAATGAGGAGGCGTGAACCACTACGTTGAGGCGTTGGATAGCGAGCAATCAGCTCATCCGGAAGTTCAAAACTGAAATCACTGGTTTTCATGATATTTATGGATCGCAGAAAATAAGGGGCAGTCAGACGGAGTACCCGTACCAACAGACAATGACCGCAAGGTTACCCAACAAGTCCCGTTAAGTTAAGAAATAACTTTCAAAAATATTTGACAGGAAAAATTTCGACTGTAGTATACGCGGCCACTGACAGCTACTAATTCAAGCCAGAGTGGCGAAATTGGTAGACGCAGGGGATTCAAAATCCCCCGCCTTTGCGGGTGTGCCGGTTCGAGTCCGGCCTCTGGTACCAGAATCCTTGTAGTTGTCAGGCGGATTTATCTGTAAGCCCAGGTGGTGGAATTGGTAGACACGCTGTGTTCAGGTCGCAGTGAGCTATGCTCGTGGGAGTTCGAGTCTCCCCCTGGGCACCATTATCAAAAGCAGCAACGACCCTGTCGTTTGCCCTTAATGTAATGATGGTAATGGTAAAGCACGATAAATCGTACGACTGGTCGAGGCAGCCAACCTCGGGACTGGACATAACCAGTCAATAAAAATGCCCAGGTGGTGGAATTGGTAGACACGCTGTGTTCAGGTCGCAGTGAGCTATGCTCGTGGGAGTTCGAGTCTCCCCCTGGGCACCATTTGATTATTTAACTCTGAAATTTTTTCTGCTGCTTTGAAAAGCAAAGAAATTCGGGTGTTCGAAACCCCTCATTCCGGTTGTACTCTAACAGCTTGGAAAACACCAATCTGAGCACCTCTCTTGTCTCCTAATCGCTCAGAAGCCCGCATCTTGTAAGGGACATACTCATCAGAGATCTCAACGGTGCCTTGTTTTTGAGAGTTTCTCCGTCAAAAGCACCTTGTTTCGTTCTATTTTTTGTCGTTCTGCCTCTCCAGATTGTGCGCCATGTTTGAATGGCTGTATTCCAGCAGCAGATCCATCGTCTTTGCTATTTTAGGATGCGTTGCCACGGTATCTATGGATAGGGTCTTGCTTCGATGTCATTGCATTATTCTGAATCGGGGTAATACCTGCTGTTCCTGACCGAGTTATTTCTCCCTACGCCGCAAGACACTTGGCTCCAGACCTAACACCTGACAGGCTTCAGCAATCGAGTAACCTTTTCGGTAACCAACGTCTTTTGAGCTGCAATCCTACTGCAACGGACTGACGTTTTGACTCATAGACACCCATTATTGGCGCCAATATAACGCCAATAATGGGTGTCTAAAATCATTGAACGCCCTTGCAGGCAGGATGTTAGTTACACTGCAGCCGGTACGCTTTGGTGAACACGCCGATGACGCTCCCGAATCCGCTCCGGGTTGAGCAAGACTCTGGCCAGTGCAGGCAGTAGCACCAGCGCTCCAAGCATGTTCCAGAGGAACATAAAGGTCAGCAGGATGCCCATGTCTGCCTGGAATTTGATCGGCGACAGCATCCAGGTGGCAACGCCAATGGCCAGTGTGACGCCAGTAAAGCTGACGGCCTTACCGGTAGAGCGCAGGGTTTCCAGGTAGGCATCTTTGAGCGACAACCCAGAGATTAACAGCGCCTCCAGCCGGTTGTAGATATAAATGCCGTAGTCAACGCCAATACCAACACCCAAGGCAATCACTGGCAGTGTGGCGACCTTGACGCCGATTCCCAGCCAAGTCATCAGCGCCTGTCCCAGTATCGATGTCAGTGCTAATGGCAGCAGGATACAGGCGACGGCGGTGAGCGAGCGGAAGGTCAACAGACACAGGCAAAACACCACCACGTAAACAAAGATCAGCATGGTGTCCTGGGCGTCAGCGATCACCTGGTTGGTGGCCGCTTCGATCCCGGCATTACCGGAAGCCAATTGCAAACGCATCGGAACCGCGTCTATTTTGCCTTCGGCAATGGCGTTTTCGATGGCATCGGCACGCATACCAAAATAGATTTCATCCACCTGATCATCGTACTCGACCTTGAACGCTTCCACCGCATTCACCACCGTTTTCAGCGTCTCCGCCTTGTGATCATTCAGATAGATAATGACCGGAGCCATGGAGCAGTCAGCGTTCAACAGCCCACTCGGCGCCCGCTGAATAGAGGTATTCAGGATGGTCTGGTTGCGCGACAAGGCATACCAGTTGAGGTTGCCTTCATTCATCGCTTTGGTAACCAGCTTGGAGACCGTGACCAGCGACAGCGTAGACTGCACGCCGGGTACGTTTTCCATTTGCCACATAAACCGGTCCAGTACATCCATAACCTTGAAGGTATTACACATTTCGATCGGTGTTTCGGCCATCACTACCATCACATCCGAACTGGTGGAATAATTCGCCACCATAAAATCGTTATCCTGGTTGTAGCGGGAATCGGCACGTAATTCCGGTGCGCCCTTGTCCAGATCTCCAATTTCCAGATCCTGGCTGTAATAAAAGCCGCAGGCTCCCAGCACTAACGCCAGTGAGATTGCCACGACGGCATAGCGTTTTTCAGTAAAGTGACTGAGCCACTGCCAAATCACCGGGTTGGCTTTTTCTGCCTTTTGCGCTTGCGCAACGCCAGAGGGACTGATGCCGATATAGGACATGACAATCGGCACCAGCACCAGGTTGGTCACGATGATCATGGCAACCCCGACCGAAGCCGCAATAGCCAGCTCCTGAATCACGCCAATATCAATAAACAACAACGTCAGAAACCCCATGGCGTCACTGAGCAAGGCCAGCATGCCCGGTACATACAAGCCACGAAACGCCTGACGCGCCGAAGACATTTTATCCAGCCCCTGGCCGGAATGAATGGCAATGCCGTTAATCAGCTGTACGCCATGACTGATGCCGATGGCAAACACCAGAAACGGCACCAGCACCGAATAAAGATCAATACTGAAGCCCAACAGTGCCAGCGCTCCGAGCTGCCAGACTACGGCAATCAGCGATGCGATGATTGGAACCAGCGTGCCTTTCGGACAACGAGAGTAGAGATACAGCAATACCGCCGTCATCAGCATCGCCGCCAGAAAGAAGTAACCAATGGAGACCGCGCCATCCAGCAGATCACCCAGCTTTTTTGGCGTACCAGTGATGTAGATGCGTATTTTGTCAGAGCTGTACTGATCGCGAATCCGGTCTTCGAGCTGATGTGACAACGCCTGGTAACTGAGCTTTTCACCGGTTTCCGGATTGAGATCCACCAGCGGGACGTTAATCACGGTGGAAGAAAAGTCATTGGCAACCAGCCGACCGACCTGTCCCGATTTGAGAATATTCTGCCGTACTTGCTCGATACTGGCCGGGCTGCCATCGTAATTAGCCGGAATCACCGGCCCACCCTGAAAACCTTCTTCGGTTACTTCGGTCCAGCGGGTATTCGGCGTCCATAACGATTGCATACCAGAACGATCGACACCGGCAACAAAAAAGACATCGTCGTTAATTTTGCTCAGTGTTTTCAGGTAGTCATCATCAAATATATCTCCCTCCACGGCGGCCACCGCAATCTTGATATTGGCCATACCGCTTTTCATATCATCCTTGTGCACCAGGTAATTCTGGATGTAGGGATGATTCAGAGGGATGTACTTTTCGATACTGGAGTCGAGACGAATCTGGGTCAGGCCAAATGCAAACACCAGGGTCAGCACACCAAGCACCATCAACACCAGCGAGCGATTATTAAACAACACTCGCTCTAACAAGGGTTCAGTTTCCGGCGAGAGAATAAAGTGTTCGGGTTCGGTCGAATAATGATGTTTCTGAGTCATGATTACTGCGCCTCCGCGGCCAGTTGTCCGCCGGAGGAAACTCCGTCTGCTGTGGTCATGCGGGCAGCGCTGATCAGCTCGCCACGACGATTAATACGCTGTACACCGGCTTCGCCCACCAGCACAAAGCCCTCTTCAGTCACCGCCAAACCAGCAATGCCCTTGCGCCCTGTCAGATTGATCACCTGGGTGTCCTGGTGTTCCAACCGAATCAGAGTACCGGAATTCCCCACCAGCACCCGTGTGCCGTCTGTCATGGCCAGGCCCTGAAACAACGTTTGTTCGTTGTTAAGCGCCAATTCTGTCCAGCGATTGCCCGCATCGGTCGATTGAAACAGATGGCCACGTAGTCCCATCAGCGTCAGAGTATTACCGGAACTGATCATGCCGAACAACGAGCCGTCGTACGGAGACTCCAGAGCTTGCCAGCTATGGCCTTGATCGGTAGAAGTAAGAATAAGCCCCAGCTCACCCACGATATACAATTGGCCATAGGCGGCCTGTACCAGGCTGTTGAGATGGGAGCGCTCTGGCAAAGGCAGACGTGAGGTAAATTCCGTCCAGCTTTTACCGCCGTTACTGGTTTCAAAGGCCATGCCATAAGCACCAACAGCAAAGCCATGTTGGGCATCAAGAAACAGCACATCCAGCAATGGCTTGGTTGAACCCACGGAGACGTCGTACTCGGCATCCTCAACAGCAAAGGTGGCGGCTTCCAGTGCGGCTTCAGCGTCTTCGAGTACCTCATCACCAACATCTGACGCCATTGATACAGCAGCTTCGGCTTTGGCAAGTAACCGTTCGGAGGCAACGACCATGGCATCATTGGCGGCAAAACCATCCAGCTGTTTATGCCAGCTCATGCCACCGTCAGCCGTCGCCAGTACGACGCCATCATGGCCCACGGCCCAGCCAGAACGGTCACCAACAAAGGTAACGGCCGTCAGTGTCACACTGACCGGCACCTGCGCTTGCTGCCAAAATTGGCCATTGTCATCGGAATACAGAATATGGCCGAAGGCACCCACTGCCACCAGGCGATCACCGGCATGGGTAATATCGAGTAGTAACGCGGTATGCGCTTTAACGCTGGCTTGCGCCGGGGTCTGTAAGGGATCAACCCACTCTGCCAGTACGGTCGTCGTCCCCAGAGAGAGGGTTACCATGAAAAAACACGCCTTGATAAAACGCATCAAGAACTCCGTTATTATTATGTTGAATGAGACAGAAAACTGCCCTTATGTGAATTAAAGGAACAGGTCTATATCCTTAATGTGTGGATAATCGCATGACTTGGGGTATTTGCCAACCTGGCACCCACAGAACTCAAACCTGAACTCAACCCGGAACCTGTTATCCCGGAACCTGTTATCCCGGAACCCAAGCCAGAACGAACCCAAACAGGGTAAGAAGCAACCAGCACGTTGTCCGTCCAGCACAACAGCGAATGGGCTCGCCCCATTCAGTCGATATCCACCGTAATCCCCTCTACAGCCTGGTCAAAGCGACGCATCCCTGCTTGCCCGGACTCCAGCCCGGTCACGCTATAGCTGCCGGTATCGAGATCGTGAATAACAGTTGCTGCAGGCAGCACGGCGGGTAACTCATAAAAGCTTTTTAACAGCGCCAGGCCGAGTCGTTGCAACTGGCCATCAGCGCCATAAAAATCGGCCAGAGCAATCTGCCAACTGTCTTCATCAACATAATAGACCCGTTTGCTATAGGGGTTTGTCGCGCCTTTTTTCAGGGTTCCATCCACCACCCAAACACGATGTTTTTCGAATCGCAGCGCAGCGCTGGCCAAATGTCCCGGTTGCAGTAACACGGCATCAGCCAGAGCCTCAAACCGATAATTATTGTAGGGAATATAGAGCTCGCGCTTACCCAGTAGCATCCAGTGATATTGCTGTGGAGAACCGCTAAAAAGCGACACATCATCAGCGCTGCGAAGGTCGGTGTTCCAGCTATCTGGCCACCCGCCCTGCTGGCGACGATAGCTATGTTCCACGCCCTCCCGCAATTCCAGTTGATGCGTCGTCCGCAACAATCCTTGTCCAACGGCACTCCATTGACGCTGGAACAGAGTCAGATCCTTGCGTTTACTGCGACCGTTGCGGCGGTCGGGTTCGCAATGGGCCAGAGGCAACAGACAGCGGTCACGCTGGAAATAATACGGATAGTCTTCTTGCACTCGCCAGTTGATGACGTGCTGCTGCTCGCCAGACACCTGAATTTCACGCCAGCGAGCCTGTAGCTGCTCCCCTCGCCAACTGGCCAGATGATTCCAGATCACCTGCTGACCATTGTCCGGCAGCGGAAATGGGATACCGCCCCAGGCATAATAAAACCCGGAGCCATCCCGACTGGTTTCTGTACGTATGACATTTTTATAGGTTTGCTCATACACCGTATCCGGTGCGGCAGCCGTTCGATGAGAGGGGTAAACCGACAAGTAGGCACTGCCCGGATAACGTTCCAGCAATGCCTGCAAGCCGGGAGTTACAAAGTATCGATAGTCGGACAGGTTATCAGCCGATAAGCGCAACAGCTCGGTTTCATCGGCAAAGGGATCAATATGCGGCTGGCCAATAGCCAGATAACCGAGAGGAGGCATCCGCAACCCACCACGCCAGACCGGAATATCGGTGCCATTACCGGCGCGTATTGCGCCCAGTGGCGTCAGCTCATCAGACAGACGAGTCGCACGGGCCAGTCGCTCTGTCAGCTGCGCATCGTCCAGCTCGGCGGCAAGATAATCTGTCTGTTGACTAACACCTTGCGCTAATGCGCCAGGTGCCAGCCCCGCCAGCAACAGACATGTCAGCAACAGCCAGCGCCACAAACAGATAATCCTCAGGCCAGGCTTTTACTGACCACTTCGTAGACATCACGAGACAGGTCAGGCTGGGCCGCCACCCGTTCCAGTTGGGCCTTCATCTGTTCAGATAGCTCAGGGATCAGGCGACGCCACTTGGTCAGCGGTGTCAACAAACGTGAGGCAATCTGTGGATTGGTGGCATTCAGTCGAATAATCGCATCGGCCAGCAACTGATAGCCGCTGCCATCTACTGCATGAAAATGGCACAGGGCCTGATTGGCAAATGCACCAATCACCGAGCGGATCTTGTTCGGGTTACGCCAATCAAAGGCTTCATGTTCCAGTAACTGCTGAATACGACTGAGTGTACCGAGATCTGCAGAACCGGACTGTACCGACAGCCACTGGTTCACCACCAGTGAATCGCTTTGCCACTGCAGATAGAAAGCATCCAGACTTTGCTGCGCCAGCTCGTCATCACCGCTATTGATTAACGCCACCAGCGCTGCCATCTGATCGGTCATATTATCCGTGCTGCCAAACTGCGCCAGCGCCTGGCGAATACCGGCATCCGACGCCACGCTCCAATAACTCAGAGCGAGGTTTTTTAACGTCCGGGCTGCCATTTGCTGTGGCTCCGGCTGATATTCGGCATGACTGACCAAACGCTGATAACAGGCGGCAAACTGCTCGTTCAGGGCCATCGCCATGGCCAGACGAACCCGCTTGCGACCCAGGTGAATCGCATGAGGATCTACCGGATCACTGAATTCAGCAATATAGGCTTCCGATGGCAAAGTCAGCAGGTAGCTGACCATGGCAGGATCGAGGGTTTCGTCAGTCAGCAACTGCACCATCACCTGCCGGGCATCTTCCGGTAATTCGAATTCATCCAGTCGGGCCTGATCAATCCAGTCCAGCATCAACCGCTGACCGGCATCCCAGCGATTAAAGCCGTCGCTGTCGTGTTGTAACCGGAACAACAGTTCTTGTGGCGACTGTTGAAACTCGACTTTGACCGGTGCCGAAAAATCACGGAATAACGACAACACCGGTGGTTGTGCCAGCCCCGAGAACACAAAGGTTTGTTCGGCTTCGGTAAAGTGCAGCACCTGGCTGGCGCTGGTCCAGGTTTCCATACCGGCGCTATTGAGCGCTGGAGCCACCTGTACCGGCAAGTCCTGACCATCGGCAGCAATCAGACCCAACTGCACCGGAATCCACATGGGCTGCTTGCCGGTTTGCCCTGGAGTGTCCGGGCATTGTTGACGCAAGGTCAGATACAGTGCCTGCTCATCTTCGCGATAATCGACAGCAACGCTGACCACTGGAGTACCGGCTTGCTTGTACCAGAGCTTGAACAGGGTCAGGTCAACACCATTGGCGTCTTCCATGGCGGCGACAAAATCGTGAATGGTCACGGCCTGACCATCATGGCGATCAAAATACAGATCCGATCCCTTACGGAAGCCTTCCGCCCCAAGGATCTTGTGGATCATCCCCACCACCTCGGCGCCTTTTTCATAAATGGTAACGGTATAAAAATTGGCGATCTCGATAAAGGAATCCGGCTGCACCGGGTGCGCCATTGGGCCACCATCTTCGGCAAACTGTACCGTACGGACCATCTTGGCGTCTTCAATCCGCTTGACCGTAGCCGAGTGCATATCTGCCGAGAAGCTGGCATCACGGAATACGGTAAACCCTTCCTTCAGGCTGAGCTGGAACCAGTCGCGACAGGTCACCCGGTTACCCGACCAGTTGTGGAAATATTCATGCGCCACAATGGCTTCAATACGTTGATACGCCGCATCGGTAGCGGTCGCTGGATTGGCCAGCACACAGGAGGAGTTAAAGATATTCAACCCCTTGTTTTCCATCGCACCCATGTTGAAATCATCCACGGCCACAATCATGAAAATATCCAGATCGTATTCGCGACCGTAGACTTCTTCATCCCAGCGCATCGAGCGCTTGAGCGCATCAAGGGCGTAGTCGGTTTTATCGATGTTCTGTGGCTCAACAAAGATTTTTAACGTCACGTCACGACCACTCATGGTGGTGAAACGGTCTTCTTTATTCAGCAAATCACCCGCCACCAGGGCAAACAAGTAGGCAGGCTTGCGGTGTGGGTCAAGCCAGGTGACCTTGCGACGACCATCCGCCAGCATCTCATCCGCCGTACAGTTACCGTTCGACAGCATTACCGGATAACGGCTGCCATCGGCAATGATATGGGTGGTGAACACCGACATCACGTCCGGGCGATCCAGATAGTAGGTAATGCGGCGAAAACCTTCGGCTTCGCACTGGGTACAATACATCCCGCCAGAGCGATACAAGCCTTCCAGTGCGGTATTGGTAGCCGGGTAGATTCGCGTCACTATGGTAAGGAAATGCTGTTGCGCCAGACCGGTGATGCTCAGCGTCTCATCCGTCACGGTATAACGCCCGGTGCCCAACACGTCGCCATCCAGTGTCAGTCCCAGTAATTCCAGCTGCTGGCCATGCAGCTCCAACACACCGGACTGAGCACCTGCGCTGTTGGCTTCCAGCGTTAATACGGCAGTTACGACGGTCGCATCGTCCTGCAGATCAAAAGTCAGTTCCGTCTGGCTAATCCAGTACTCGGGCTGGCAATAATCTTTCAGGTAAATACTTTGAGGTTGAGCGTCACGCATGTATCTGTTTCCTTCTGAAGTCGGTTCTCTCTGCAACCCTGACCATCTGATCATAAAACGGTCGTTGTTATCGAGCAGGAGTATTAGTCAGATCGCGTCAATATTTAGTCAGAGTGATCTGATAACTGGTGTATTTGCGCAGGTTGATGACGCCGCTATCCAGCATCAGATACTGCCCCTTGATGCCGAGCAGCCGGCCCTGCACGTCTGGTGTCTTGTCCAGATTGTGGCTGGTTACCTTGGTCGGGTATTCCAGCACAGGGTAATGAAATCTTTGCGACAGTGTGGCATCAGCGGATAACCATTCAATGGCGTGTTCGCCAAACTGCTCGGCCAGCCCAAGGATACGACGGTCAAATTCATCAAACAGGGCGTCGCGTTCAGATGCCAGATCCAGCAAGGGGTTCTGACCTTTCAGCATCGTCCGCCAGTTGGTCTTGTCGGCCACCCGCTGACGCAGCAGATCTTCCAGCACGCCAGACACCCGCCGACTGGCTACTTTTGCAATCGCTATCCCCTGCACAGCACCTTGATCCAGCCAACGGGTTGGCAGCTGACCGGCACGGGTAATGCCTACCTTGATACCGGAAGAATTGGCCAAATAGACGTAATGGGGCTGAAAGCAGACCTGCTCCGCCCACTCCGGCTCACGGCAGGTACCGAGGTGAAAATGGCATGTTTCCGGACTCATCATGCAACGATCGCATTGCGCCAGCTTGCTGAAACACGGATAACAATACCCCTGACTGAAACTTTTACGGGTGTGGCGGCCGCAAGCACAACAATGAATCGTACCGTTCCAGTTCAGCGCCAGACGCTGCCCCAGCCAGGCGTTCATATCGATCTGGTCGCGCCCCAGTGACAGCTGATAAGCCACTTGCCCTTCGGCATCGGCGGTCGCGGTCATCTTGCTGAGGCTGCCATTGTAGCTGTCTGTCATGCCGCTATTGCAGTGTCAGCGGCTGAACGTTGTCATCGCGCCCAATAATATCCACATTGCCGCTGGCACAGGCGCCACCGACATAACCGACCCGCTGATCGGCTGGTACCTGGTGGGTTATTTCATAATGCAGAATCGCTTCCAGGCACAGCTCGCGCTGGCCTTGCTGCAAGGCAATGCCATTAGGCCATTTGCCCAGCGCCACGGCATTTTTCAGGTTTTCATAGACGTCCGGCGTCAGGGACTGAATCAGATCTTGCAAGGTCATAGGTTACCTCCAGACAATTTTTTACGTATTGGGCGTTGCAGGTCGCCGGGCTGGCCACACGGTCGCCAGCAACATACCGGAGATCAGCCCACCCAGATGAGCACCATGGGCGATACCGGTCAGACCCGGTACCAGAGTGTCCCCCATCATGGTCAGCAGCAGCCAACCGGCCATCACCGGCAATAACATGGGTGGCACGGAGTACGCTATCTTGCGTTGATACTGGCGCCAGCCAATCCAGCCCAATAGCCCCAGAGTCACACCAGACAACCCGCCAAAGCCGGGGCCGCTATACCACCATTGCGCCACATTGCCCACCAGCCCGGTAAGCAGCGTCAACAACAGCAACATCCGCGAACCATCGTGCTGCTCGACATTACGACCAAGAATCCACCACCACATGCCGTTAAACACCAGATGCATCAGCGAAAAATGCACCAGTAACGGCTTGAGCCAGGCTAATAGCCCGATATCCAGATAAGCGGCAAAATTCAGCCGCTGATCCGGCCAGAGGCCATCTCCCGGCCGAACCCAAGGCAACCAGTCGGTGGATAGCTGCATCCAGCCAAAGATCAGCACCAACAGCACAGAAACACCCAGTGTCACCGGAATTCTGGTTAACATCAGAATCAGCGACACCAGCGGCCGGGTGCTCACCGGCTCGATTTCTGGGGCATCCAACTGACCTTCCCGCCACTGTTCGACCCAGGCCCGAACCTGGGGAATATCGGCCGGATTAGCCAGATAGATGTGCTGCTGGCCATCCACCATCACTACCCGATGAGCGATACGATGTGCCCATAATTGTTGTGTGATCGGCGACAGGTCGACCGTCGCGCCTGCTACCAGTACCAGCAAAGCTTCCATCAGCGCTCGTTTTTTTCCACTCTGACCCAGGTAAATTTACTGGGTTGCAATTGATGTTCGGTATCCATGCGGTAAGCAACCAGGCGGCCATATTTGACCGCACTGTAATCAATGCAGGCCAGGTTGCTGCTTAACGGCGAGGGGATACCTGCCATCCAGTAATGACCAAAAAACAGCGGCTTTTCCTCAGCACTGTAAAACAACAGCTGACGTTTTTCCGCGTCACTCAGCAGCGAATGCTGCAGGTCATCTGGCAGTGGATCCGGTTGAAAAAGGACATCACTGTAGCGACTCGGTTCATGCTCCCAGAATTTGGTGCGAAAAAACTGCCTCACAAAACCATCCTTGGCGGTCATGGAACGTCCTTGCGGTAATTTCAGCGATGTACCGCGCAGCATCCGATCCAGGAACTGATGCAAGAAACTGGACGTATCAACCGATTCCACCAGCAAATCACGATCCAGCTGGTTACCACCATAGCGGGCAATATATTCCGCAATCATGTCGCTGTCCCAACAGGCATGCACCACACGAAAATGGTCGTATTCGGCAAACAGCGGCCGTTCCAGAAACCAGTCGAGCATTTCGTTCAACTCTTGTGGATAATTGGCAAACTGCTCCATGGTGGCTTCGACGATGCGGGTATTACGACGGGTATGCTCGCGTAAAAACGGCTGACGCATACCGGCCGGTGCTTTGGTGCAATAGGTAATCAGATTGTATTCATGATTCCCCATCAGCATTTCTGCTTCACCGGCATCGACCATGTTCTTGACAATTTCGCAGGCCAGGCGGATGTGCGGGCCACGATCAACCACATCACCAACAAAGACTGCCTTGCGGTTATTGTGACGATAAACACCGTGCTGCTTGCGGTAGCCCATTTGCTCAAGCAAAGTTACGAGGGTCTGCCCACAGCCGTGTATATCGCCGATCAGGTCATATCCCTGATGCATGTTCAGTCTCCAAGGTTACTGCTCCAGCCCAGTTTGGTGCGGCAGATTTCGTAGAAATTATGCCCTTTGGGGTGAATCAACTTCAGCTTGTGCGCTTTTTTGCGAATGGTAATGGTATCGCCCGGCGCGCATGGAATATGGGTCTGGCCATCACAGCTGAGCGTCGGGTAAATATCCAGGTCGCCATCAACATGGATTTTGATTTCGCTTTTGCCATCCACCACAATCGGCCGACTCGACAAGGTATGAGGAAACATCGGCACCAGCACCAGGGCATCCAACTTGGGATGCATGATCGGCCCGCCTCCCGACAACGAATAAGCCGTAGAGCCGGTTGGCGTCGAGACAATCAGGCCATCCGAACGCAGGTTGTATACATACTGCCCTTCAATATACAGATCGAAGGCAATCATTCTGGCCGACTTGCCCGGATGTAATACCACGTCATTCAGGGCAGCGGCGGCACCAATCGGATTACCATCGCGCTTGACCTCGGCATCCAGCAAAAAGCGCAATTCGCTGGTGTACTCGCCCTGTAAAACGGCCAGCACCTCATCGCACATGCCTTCGTCCGGACTGATGTCGGTAAGAAAACCGAGACGCCCACGGTTAATCCCCAACACCGGAATATGATATTTGGCTAATGCACGGGCAGCACCCAGCAAACTGCCATCGCCGCCGACAACAATCACCAGATCACAAATCTCACCCAGCAGATTAACCTTGCTGACCTGCATATTGTGACCAGGAATCACCTCGGCAATACGATCGTCCAGAATGACGTAGTACCCTTCATCGGTCAGAAAGCGGGACAATCGCTTGACGGTTTCAATGACCTTGTTACTGTTCAGGCGGCCAATCAGGCCTATATTGCGGAATTCTTCCATCACCCTAACCCAAGTCGTTGTTATCGATGCGGCCTGTACCCGGCGCTGTTATGGTACCCAATCCTGCCAAGCTGATACTGCCAGTGTCGGGAATGTAAAGGGGACATCTATTTAATCCTGCACGGCTCTGCGCGAGTATTGCCGTTGTTCAGGGCAAGGCAGCGAATGCAGCGAAAGGACGCGTCCTTTTCACATTCGTCAACACCGCACTGGACGGCGGCAACCTGCGCCCTGCGGGGGCTGCCGGATGATCTCGACTCTGTGTCGCCGACGTTTGACTTGACCCGTCAGGCCTGCAAGTCGGCTTCGTGATTCGACACCATCCGCTAGCCCAGAGTGAGCACCGGATTAAATAGATGTCCCCTAAAGTGCGCGATTTATATCACAGCAACTACCAAAAGGCTTGTTGACCTGACGCATGCAAACGCCTGACGACCCCTTTTTCCAACTGACTGACAAGCATCTGCGTGATCTGACATGGGCGCTGACGTCACCATCGTTGCTCGACTGCTCCTGGTCAGCCGCACAGCCACAATGGTTTCCCCAGCTGCAGCAGCAAGCCGGTTCGCCTGCCAGTTGGCAGCGTATCAAGCACTCCAAACACAGTCGTCTGGGCCTGATATTCGAGTCGCTCTGGCACGAATGGTTACAACACAGCGACTGGCGCTGGGACGCCAACATCCAGATTTCCCAGTATGGCCGTACATTAGGTGAGCTTGATTTGCTGATCGATACTGGTGAGCAGCACTGCCATATTGAACTGGCGCTGAAGTTTTATCTTGGCATCGGCAACGACTGGATCGGCCCCAATCGGCGTGATCGACTGGCCAACAAAATACGTCATACCCGTGAACAACAGCTGCCGCTGTCTCGCCAGGCTGAAGCACAGCAGCAGCTGGCAGCAATGGGCTGGCACCCCACAGACTCCGAAGCGGTGTTTCGCGGCTGTCTGTTTTATCCTGCCGACAGCACCGTTACGGCGCAACTTCCGCAAGAAGTCAATCGACAGCATTGGCAAGGCCGCTGGTGTCACGCCAGTGCCGTGCCGAACCATATCACCGAAGGTTTCTGGGTAATTTTAGCGAGAGACGAATGGCTCAGCCCGGTACTGTCGCCAGTTGCTGCCAGTGCTGCCGATGTCATCCAGCTGCTTGGCTGCCATTTTCGTCACTTGCAGGTTCCGCTCTGCCTTGCTCGGGTAAAACCGCTGCAGCAACAGTCAACCGGGCAGCAGCAATGGGCCGAACAGCAACGCTGGATGGTGGTTGCGGATCGTTGGCCAGACTGATTTTGCTCAGCAGTCAATGTCCAAGCCGATACCCCGTCGTCCCTGCAAACCACCACCATGAATCAGCAACACGGATTTGCCCTGCCAGAGTGACCGCTGCTGCAAAAAAGTCTCTACCAGAGCAACGCCATACACAGGGTCAAGCGGCAAACCCTGCTGATCGAAAGCAAGAATACGTTCCCGCAACACGTCGGATTGCGCCCCGAACCGGCGCGCCACAGAGGCAACAAGCTGCCATTGCCTGTCAGCGAACTCTTGCTGCCAACGCCGTTCCATAGCACCGTCATCAGCCACAGTATTCACCGCCATCAGCACCACATGCGGCGGCAAACGCGGCAGCAGATGTGCTGCGGTTGTGCCGCTGCCAACGGCCAGCCAGACCTGATCATATCGGCTGCAAACCCTGGCAAGCTCATCAAACGCCTGCCCACCAGGATCTTTGCCGTTCTCCAGAACGGCCAGCGTCTCTCTAGCAGTCAATAAAGCACCGCCTTCACCCATAAAATAGCTGTCTGTCACGCGTGACCAATGACGCTGCCAAGCCTGGTGATAGCGTTGCCGGTATTCAACTTTGGACAGAAAGACCAACTGCATACCCCAGTCGGCGCAATCCTGCAGGGTTGCGGTCAGCGGCAGATGTTCATAACCACGGATCAGGCCGGTAGTTGGTATTCCCAGGCGCTGCCCCAGAAAAGCCACCGCATGCAGGTGATTAGACCAGACACCGCCTGGAGTAATCCAGCCAGGCTGGCGACTCGCCTGCCAGGGCTGCCAGTGACACAAGAGTTTGAACAGTTTATTGCCCGACAGTACCGGATGAATACGATCCAGCCGCAATACAGCAACCCCGGAGACATCCATTCCGGCAATCTCCGGAAAAGGCTCAACGTTCAGGCAGCGACACAGAGACAAAAATGATTCAACAGCCGTGAGACAATCCGTGCGGGAGAAAAACACCAGTAAAAACCACCCTCAATATTTGCGTTTTTCCTCCGGATCCGACGGAATTCCGTGAGGGTCTCGCTCAACATCCGCTTCACGGGACAGTGCTTGCGACAATTTATCTTCTTTTATCAGCCCGCCATTAAAGAGGGCATTGGTACGTTCCGACAAGTCCCGGATACGTTCGTTTTTTTCCGGGTACTGCAAATCAAATTCAATCAACAACTTGCGTGCTGCCTTGTAGTAGCCACTGGCGGTAACCACATCGCCACGCTCTGCCGCCACATCTCCCTGGGCAGTAAAGGTATCGACCTCCCGCTCCAGCAACGTCAGCCGTAAATAACGACGATATTCGTTCAACGTGGTGGCCGATATCTGTTTGCGCTTCGCCATCGCCCCCAGTGCTTTCAACACTCGGCTGAACTGCTGTTTGGCAAAGCGGATTTCACGATCACTCTTGAGTACAATTCTGGGTTCCTTGTTCTCCAGTATCTTATGTCGCAGGGATTCGATATCAACTGGTGGCAGTGCCTCAGAGTCAACTTGAACCTTGCCCTCTGGCCGGGTTTCACGCGCCAGCTGATACAGCTGTTCGACCCGTTCCAGCACCAACAGCTGCAGCTCTTGAAGGTTGTCCACCACCATCAGAAATTCCAGCGCTTCTTGCAATTCTTCTGCCCTGCTGGCAATCAGACGGGCTTGCATCCGTTTCGACTGCTGCTTCTGCTGATGCCGACCGTAAAACACCATTCCCAACATCAACAGAGCTATCGGCAGTGCAAGCGCAATGACCATTCCAATCGCAGACATCTGAAACCAACCTCCGGCCCCACGGCGGTGGGAAGTGAAATAAAAGCAAAGCCGGATCTTGTCAATAATACAACCTGCCAGCGTGACCTTCAGGGGACATATATTTAATCCGGTGCTCACTCTGGGCTAGCGGATGGTTTCGAATCACGAAGCCGACTTGCAGGCCTGACGGGTCAAGTCAAACGTCGGCGACACCGAGTCGAGACCATCCGGCAGCCCCCGCAGGGCGCGGGTTGCCGCCGTCCAGTGCGGTGTTGACGAATGTGAAAAGGACGCGTCATTTCGCTGCATTCGCCGCCTTGCCCTGAACAACGGCAACACTCGCGCAGAGCCGTGCAGGATTAAATAGATGTTCCCTTCAGTCTAGCAACGATTGGCCAGGCTGCAGGAAACACCTGGGTATCCATCTTCCACAGACCGGGCAAAAAAACGATATTTTACCTGCGAATCTGTCCCACTCTCAGCCACTGAGAATGGATTATGTAGAGAAGTTCCTTGCTTCAGGCTTGACCAGACCCTGGGGTCTACCTATAAAGTGTCGCGACTACTGGGATGAGTTAACACGTTTTTTAAGGGTAAAGCGGAGAATATGGGCAGATCGCTGGTAATTGTGGAATCGCCTGCCAAGGCGAAAACCATCAATAAGTACTTGGGTAAGGACTTTATCGTCAAGTCCAGTATCGGCCATGTGCGCGATTTGCCTACATCCGGTTCCGCATCGACAAGCGATCCGAAAGAGCGCGCCAAACAGGCCGCCCTGACTCGCAAGATGTCGCCGGAAGAAAAAGCGGTCTACAAAACCCGCAAAGCCAAAGAGCAACTGATTAATCGCATGGGGATCGACCCCGAGCATGGCTGGAAAGCCCATTATCAGATATTGCCTGGCAAGGAAAAAGTCGTCGACGAACTGAAGCGTCTGGCCAAGGATGCCGACCAGGTCTATCTGGCGACGGATTTGGACCGCGAGGGAGAAGCCATCGCCTGGCACCTTCGTGAGATTATTGGCGGTGAAGACAAGCAGTACCGTCGCGTGGTGTTTAACGAAATCACCAAAAAAGCCATTCAGAAAGCGTTTGAACAGCCTTCCGACCTGAACATGAATCGCGTCAATGCCCAACAGGCACGACGTTTTCTCGACCGCGTAGTGGGTTTCATGCTGTCGCCCTTGCTGTGGAGCAAAATTGCCCGTGGCCTGTCGGCCGGACGGGTTCAATCCGTTGCCGTACGCCTGATTGTTGAACGCGAACGCGAAATCCGCGCCTTTATTCCGGAAGAATACTGGGAAGCCTTTGCCAACCTCAGCACCGACGCCGGTGAAGTGCTACGTGCGCAGTTGGTCAAATATCAAGGCAAGGAATTCCGCCCGACCAACGAAGCCGATACCACCATTTTGGTGGACCAGCTGCGCCAGCTGCCCTTCTCGGTCAGCAAACGCGAAGACAAACCCACCAGCTCCAAACCGGCTGCGCCGTTTATTACGTCAACGTTGCAGCAGGCCGCCAGTACCCGCATGGGTTTCAGCGTTAAAAAAACCATGACGCTGGCCCAACGTCTGTACGAAGCCGGTTACATTACCTACATGCGTACCGACTCCACCAACCTCAGTCAGGATGCCGTTGCCAGTGTGCGCGACTACATTCAGGACAAGCTCGGTAATGAATACCTGCCAGAACAACCCAGAATCTACAGCAGCAAGGAAGGGGCACAGGAAGCGCATGAAGCCATTCGGGTTTCTGATGTCGCATTACGTGCCGCCGATCTCAGCAGCATGGAGCCGGATGCCCAGCGTCTTTACGACCTGATCTGGCGCCGCTTTGTGGCTTGCCAAACCGCCGATGCAAAATTCACCAGTACCAGCATTACCACCAGCGCCGGCGACTTTGAATTAAAAACCCGAGGCCGAGTGATCCGCTTTGATGGTCATCTGCGAGTACTGACCTCCGGCGGTGGCAAGGATGATGACGTGTTGTTGCCAGACGTCACCGAAGGTGATCACCTCAATCTCGTTGAGTTGGAACCCAAACAGCATTTCACCAAACCCTCACCGCGTTTCTCTGAAGCCGCACTGGT
This sequence comes from Candidatus Thalassolituus haligoni, assembly GCF_041222825.1. Lineage (NCBI taxonomy): Bacteria > Pseudomonadati > Pseudomonadota > Gammaproteobacteria > Oceanospirillales > Oceanospirillaceae > Thalassolituus > Candidatus Thalassolituus haligoni. The sequence goes on along the minus strand of NZ_CP139482.1, from coordinate 1,548,110 downwards.
AAAAGAACTCGAAAAGCGGGGTATTGGCCGACCGTCGACCTACGCCTCGATTATTTCCACCATTCAGGAACGTGGCTATGTCAGCCTTATGGGACGTCGTTTTTACGCTGAAAAGATGGGCGACATTGTTACCAGCCGCCTGGTTGAAAACTTCGACGACCTGATGGACTTTGGTTTTACCGCCAGCATGGAAGAAAAACTCGACCATATTGCCGACGGTGACAGCAACTGGACTGAGGTACTGGATAATTTTTACGGCGGCTTCCAGAAAAAACTGGACAGTGCCGGTGAAGATGGCGGTATGCGTCCGAATACCCCGGTCGATACCGACATCCCCTGCCCGACCTGTGGCCGCCATATGCAAATCCGCACCGGCTCCACCGGCGTATTCCTCGGCTGCTCTGGCTATTCATTGCCCCCTAAGGAACGCTGTACCCAAACCTTGAACCTGATTCCTGGCGAAGAAGCCATCTCCGCCGATGAAGACGAAGAAGCGGAAAGCCGTCGGCTGATGGAAAAACGCCGCTGCCCGATCTGTGACAGCGCCATGGACAGTTATCTGCTGGACGAACAGCGCAAGGTACACATTTGTGGCAACAACCCGGATTGCAGCGGCTTTGAGGTTGAAAGTGGCCAGTTCAAAATCAAAGGCTATGACGGCCCCACGCTCGATTGCGACAAGTGCGGTAGCGAAATGCAGCTCAAATCGGGTCGCTTCGGCAAATACTTTGGCTGCACCAACAGCGAATGTAAAAATACCCGCAAGCTACTGAAAAGTGGCGAAGCCGCACCACCCAAAATGGATCCGATTCCAATGCCGGAGCTGCAGTGTCAGAAAGTAGACGATACCTACGTCTTGCGTGATGGCGCCTCCGGCTTGTTCCTGGCCGCTAGCCAGTTTCCGAAAAACCGCGAAACCCGTCCACCGCAAGTACAAGAACTGCTAGCCCACCAGGCCGAACTGCCGCAAAAATATCATTACCTGCTGGATGCACCACGAACCGACAAGGACAACAATCCTGCCGTCATTCGTTACAGTCGCAAAAGCAAAGAACAATACGTGATGTCAGAAGTGGAAGGTAAGGCCACGGGTTGGTCAGCCTGGTACACAGACGGAAAATGGACTGAGGAAAACAAGAAAAAAAGCCCAGCCAAAAAGACGACAAAAGCCGCTGAAAAATAGTCGCTGCTTCACACTTTAGACTGAACCGGCAAACTCTCGATCTAGGAGTTTTGCCGGATTCAAATTTCTTTGTTTGATTGCTAACTTCACCTTTCCAGCCAACAAGGAGATGTTGAAATGCAATCATTCAAACCCGCCATGATTACCCTGCTGATGGCCCTGTCGTCCGTTGCCTGCAGCGAACCCGCCAATAGCCAGTCCTCCAGCACTGCCGTCACACCCAACGCTGATCTCTCGGTAACACTGCAACCACCACAACAGCCCCTGCAGACGCCCATCGTACTGGCAGCCAACGATTCCCCAGCCAAAACCACAAACGCCATTGAAACAACCACAGAGAAAGCCACAACCACCAGCAAGATCAATATCAATACCGCCAATGTGGCTGAATTGACCCGCATGACCGGGATCGGCGCAGCCAAGGCTGAGGCGATTGTGCGCTACCGGCAGGAAAATGGCCCCTTTGCCACTGTCGAAGACCTGGCTCAGGTGCGTGGTATCGGCTCTGCCACGATAGAAAAAAACCGCTGGCTGGTTACGACCAAGTAACCCCGTCTGGCTGCACAACAAACGGGGATCAAGCAGTACCCCGTGTTGTATCAGACATACCAATCCGGCTATGCCCCAACACCCAGAAGCTGAGCAGGCGATAGATGAAATAACAGATAAATCCGGCAAACAAGGTATCACTGAGGAAATGCCCGCCCTGGGTTATTCTCACCAGACTGACCCCCGCCCCCACCGCAATACCGAGCCACAACCAGACCCGGCGCCGGGTCCACCAGGCAAACACCATCAACCAGAATCCCATCGCCGAATGACCACTGACAAACGAACGGCACTTGCCATGGCATTGATCAGCGATAACAAATGCCGGACTGAATCCACTTTCGCCACCAAATTCGACCACCTGTTTCGGGCGCGGTCGCTCGAAACCCTCCTTGAACACCGAATGCACCAGCAGACCAGGCCCTATCAATAGGGTCAGCAGTAAAAACAGCCATACCCGCCGCTGACTGGAGGGCAGCCCATGTGACCAGAAAGTTAATCCCAGCCCCATCAACAACAGGGGTACCAGAGCATAAGGCAGATACCGAAACAAACCATACACCGCGAGATTGAGTGGACTGTCGCGATAAGGCCAGCTGGCTGAATCACTATCGTAAAACCAATGGCTGACAGCAAGATCCAGCCCCGGCCAAAGCCAAAAGAGCAGAACCAGCAATAGAAAAAGCAACCAGTCGACATGCTGTTTCAGAAAAAACACGTTTTACCACCTCAAACAGATAAATGCGGCGCAAAGCATAGCGGCAACCACAACGCAAAAGCCATCAAATCACTCCGGCGAATCCTCGGCAGTACCCCCTGGCTCGGTCACCAGGGTCAGAGTCGGCAAATGCAAAATGTACCAGCTGACTCCCAGTCCAATCAGCGGCAACACCACTTTTGGGGCCAATGAGCTCAGTAATACGAAAGCAGTCACCAGCAGTGACGTCCACATCAGCAACAAGGTATAAATCTTTGCTTTCATTGGCATGCCTTTACCATCAAGGTAATAAAGCAGGTACTTGCCCAAGGTTGGATGCCCGATCAGCCAGCGATAGAAGGTTGGCGAACACCGCACAAAACAGGCAGCCGCCAGTAATAAAAATGGCGTGGTGGGTAAAACCGGCAGAAAAATCCCCGCTGTTCCCAGTGCCACGGCCAACCATCCCAACAGCATCAGCAGCCAGCGCAATAGCGGATTAGCCACCTGATGGCGCAGGCTTGTATCTGGTGTTTTAACAGACGATTCGGTCAATTCAGGAACAGCCATGGGTTCAGCCCCCGTCATAAAAACCTGAGTATAGCCTGCTGGCTCTAGCCATCCAGAGGGAAGCCCCTTCTGCTGTAAAGCTAGAGGGAACCGTCAAAGCACCGACTGAAATTGACCCATCGTTGCACACACCGGACAATGGCTGCAGCCTTGCAGCGGGTACACCATCCTGCAGCACAGTCCAATCGCAGTGATCCCCAAAATACCCTTGGCAACAAACAGGATTTCCGATGAAAACGACACTGGAACAGTGGCGCATGTTCAAGGCAGTAGTTGACCATGGTGGTTACGCCCAGGCGGCCGACGCCATTTTCAAAAGCCAGTCCACCATCAGCTACGGCGTGCACAAACTACAGGAGCAATTGGGAATCACCTTGCTGGAAGTGGAAGGCCGCAAGGCGGTGCTGACAGAACACGGTAAAGTGATGCTGCAACGGGCAACCCGGTTGCTGGAACAGGCGGAAAGCATGGACAAGGCGGCTGATATTTTGCAACAAGGTGTCGAGCCTGTCATACGACTCGCACTGGATATGATTTTCCCTTATGAACGGCTTTTTTGCCTGTTGCACGACTTCTCCAGTCACTTTCCCGACACCCGGGTTGAGTTAACCGAATTTGTTATGAATGGTGGCAACGACATGCTCGAACGAGGGGAAATTGATCTGCTGGTGACTCCGGTGCTGCCCTCTGGTCACCAAGGCCAACTGATCCACAGAGAACAGTTTGTTGCCGTCAGCAGCCCGGATCACCCTCTGCAACAAGGCCGCAAGCTGACTTACGACGATATTACCGAATATCGCCAAATTGTGATGCGAGACAGCAGTCGCCAACGCCAGGACTCCGGCTGGCTGGGTGCCCACCAACGCTGGACGGTGTCCCATACCTACACCAGCCTGAACATCGTCCGCCGGGGGCTGGGTTACGCCTGGTTGCCACTGAGCTGGATTGATCATGATTTGCAGCAGGGAATCCTCAAACCATTACCGCTGGCAACCGATTGCAGCCGCTACGAAGATCTGTTCCTGATCGTCGCCAATCCAGGCAGTGCTGGCCCGGCTACTCGTTACCTGCAGTCGCTGTTGGGACTCTGCTCGGATTACATAAACAATCCCTGAGTACCACCCCGACCAAGGGAGTTACCATCAGGATCGGGAGTGAGAAGGCGTGTTCCAGCAAGCTGTTATTACTGTGGCGGCGCGATGGGAGCGACATAAGGGCACTCCGGCAATTTGGTACAAATCCAGAAATACTGCCCGGCAAACTCACCAGCGGTCGCCAATGACAGTTTCAACGGCGATTGACAACGGGGACAGGCATTTTTGTGCTCCGAAGCCGGCGTGGCTTTTTTATCGACAACCTCTGCTGCGCCAGAGGTTGCAGCGCTTTTATCGACGTCTTCGTGAGTTTCGGCAACACTGTCTTTTACGACCGCTACGTCTTCTTTCACCACGACCTCGTCAGCCTCAGCCAGTGTGGCTTCTTCAACGTCGTCGTCGGAATCCACCTGCCGGTACTGGGAAATACCTTCATCCTGTTCATCAAACAGCGCATCCAGCTCCGCCGTTTGATGGCTGAGTGAACCTTCCATATAGCCACCACTCTCTTTCGGCAGCAAGTAATTCACCCGATCACGTATTTCCTTGATGGTATAGCCACGCTTCATATCCACCAGCAATACCGGCAAATTGGCCGACTCGGCGGACTTGCGCAACACCTCACGCTGTGCCTTGCGTAAACCTTCGCGCTCATTCATGCCGTCCAGCTCAATAACACCAATCACCGAGAAATCGCGGGAATCACACAAAACAAAGTCAAAACGCTGGGTGGCCAGCTGTTCCGCCGCAAAATGGGATTCTTCAAAGTTGAGATCCGACCTTGGATTAAGGATATCTGACGCCCGGACTTTACAGAATATCTCGGTTTTGTCAGAAACTGACGTTTTGAGGTCACCATAAAACAGCCGTTCGAGCGGTGTCAGCAGCGGGCCTCCAGCCACGTAAGGGAAATTTTCATCATTGCGCCGTACGGGCGTGGCAACATTCACTTCTTCAATGGGACGCCGGATTCTGTCTTCCGGGATATTATCCCTGACAGGCTGATATGCGGGTGGCGAACGGCGATCCTGACTGGCGGCGCCAGGTTGTTCCTTGCTTGGTGCATCACTGCTTGGTGCATCACTGTTCGGTGTGTATTGGGGCTGGGGTGTAACGGGCGCTTCTTTTTCCGTGGTTTTTGCGCTTTCCGGGCTATCTCCCGGAAACACCAGATCCTCGACTGACTCCCCGTCCATCTCGGCATCTTCGTCAAGAATTTCATCTTCCATATCAACAGGCATGGCGACCGGCACGGTAACTGGCAGCGGCGTCACCTGAGGTGCCGGAACGGTGACAGCCGGCCCGGATTCAGTCCCTGAAGAGCTGGAGCTTTTGCGAGATGTCAGCGCCTGAACAGAAACCAGCACCACTGCCACAACCAAAGCAATTAGCACCAGTGCGATCAATAACACCAATATCTCGAGCACATCCATAGTACGGAAACCTCATAACTGACAGGTAATAAAACATTAATTGCCCAAAGGGTAGTCAGCCAGAATCACCAAGGAGACGCCAAAACAAAAACGCTCCTGCCGCAGTGATCTTCACTCAACAAACTACACTCTGACAGCATAGCAGAAAGCACGAATCGTACCTTGCAACAGAGCGGTAACAAAAATTCCCGGCCATTATCAGAGCCGTTTTACCTAACAACAACTGCCGATCGAAAAAACACCAAAACTTTACAATTAAAGACAAAAGTCCGAGGTGTCATGCAAAACAGTCTCGGTAAACAGGTGACGGGGTGCCAACAGCCAACAATTCAGGCGGATTCGTTGACGTCGTTTCGCACCTTGTCTGCATGTGCTTTGAAAGGCGCGGCATAACGACATTCAGGGAAAGTACTGCAAGTCCAAAGCAGTTGGCCAGCAAATTTACCGGATTTGGGCTTGCGCTTTACCAGCGTCGCCTGGCAACGGGGACAGTGCGGTTCGACAGTAAGAGACGCCGGGCTTGCCTGCTTCAGCGAACGCCGAATAGCCTCGCGACCCACTTCCGATACCCGTGGCAAGGTGTCTGAGGTAACACCGATCGATGTTGTGTCCGTCGCATTTACCAGACTGGCGGGCTCAGAGGCAGGTGTGGGATCATCCGTAACCGGGGCTGCTACACCACGTTCTTCCACCCATTCCAAGCCAAGATCGCTGGAGAAATCAGCCACAAGGTTTTCTGGCTGCTGCTCATTCACCAGTGCAGACAGGGAAAATGGATTTGCTGCTTGCCCATCATCTGAATCCATCCTTTCCGTTGTCAGCATGTCATCACCAGGTAAGGGCGGCACCAGCAAGGTTGATGGATACTGACTCTCCATACCATTCCGCTGAGCACCGGACGGGTCAGCTGAGAAAGAAGACGTAACCGATGGGTAACCGGCCAACTCCCGGATTTCCTTGATCGAACTCCCCCGCCGAGCATCCACCAGCATTATTTTCACGTCTGCCGCCTGACAGGCAGCAGTCAGGAACTCGTTCCGTTTCTGCCGCTCGTCATTACTTTGGGAGGCATTATCCAGCTCAATAACGCAACGCACACTCAGATCGTCCGGATCACATAATACAAAGTCGAATTCCTTTTGTACGATGCGGTCAAAATGGAAGCGCCAGATTTTGGGATCCAGTCCGGAACGGGGCTTGATCACATCCACTACTCTCACCTTGCACAAGATCAACGCCGATTTTCCTAACGCCGATTGCAATACGCCATAAAAAGAGTACTCAGCAGGCGACAACACCGGGCCAACTGCAACATAAGGCAAGTCACTCTCTGACGCCCGTCTGATAAATCCTGTCCAGACAATAAAACCAACAGCAACCAGAATGGTTACACCCAAGCCGACGATCAGGTAATCCATGCGTATCTCCGCTGTATATTTCGAGCGAACTTTACAAAAAATTACTACTAATAAACACCCGGAGAGTGACGTTCATATGAATAACCGGACAAAACGTAAAAAGTACACAATCTGGGGCCACAGCAAGCTCTGGAACTCGGAGTGGTTTTTCAATCTCACGACGATATCATGGTGATTTTTGCACCATATTGGCGCAAAAATATTGTTTTGGCCCTCCATACCGGTCGATTCCCATAACAAATTAATACAACAAAACCCCCTGAAATAGCTCAGCCACCACATCACTCAAATACAAAAAGCCTCAGGGCAAGGCGGCATGACAGCAAACCCGCACTGTCTACGTCAGCCACTTTCACAGGAAGACAGAGCAGGTACCATGCTTCCGATACGACATTGGCATAAAGATCGCTTGCAACTCTGCTGTTAATTCAGTGAAATAGTCCATCAAATAGACGGCTAGGGTTCCGGCAGCAGCGTGCTGTGACTGGTCCGAGAGCCGTCGACCTCACCGATGTGGCAACAGTGCGCCTGCACTGCCTGACACCTGATCGGAGGTTACACGGCGGGATAAAAGCCCGGGAGACATGCAAAACAGTCTGGTGACTGTTCTGCCGGAGGTCTGGCGTTTTGGCAGACCAATGTTTCAAGCCGTTAACCCTGATTCAGGAGTGTACATGCCATTTGCTATACCCCGTATTTTCCGATACCTCCCAGAACATCCGACCAGCAGCGATTCGACATCCTTTTGTCTGAGTTCATACTTACTGCGAATTACCCGCATCCAACAACCAGCACTGGCCTCGCGCCATGCCGTTTAAGGAGAACCCGATGAGTCCCTTTCAATCTGGCCCAACCCTTTATCAGGACACCCTGACTGGCGGCAGCCACTGGTCGATGCGGGTACGTAAAGGCACCCTGCTGACCCTGACCGATCTGGAAGGCGGTGCCAATGTTGGCCTGCTGCTGTACAACCCCAACGACCTGCTGGAGAAGTACAACGCCCCCGACAGTCTGAAGTGCCAACATACCTTCAAACTCACCCAGGGCCATTGCCTGTACTCCGATATGGGCCGCGTCTTAGCCTCCATTGTCGAGGACGACTGTGGCTGGCACGACACCGTCTGCGGCAACATGAACAAAACCATGCAGGCCGAACGCTGGCCGCCGGTAACGTACCAGCAGGGACGCAATGACTGGACCCAGAATGGCTACGACAGCTTTATGGTCGAGCTAGCCAAGTACGGCCTCAACCGTAAAGACATGGCCGCCAACCTCAACCTGTTCAGTCAGGTGTTTACCGACGACGAAGGTAACCTCAGTTACCAGCCCGCTGGCAAAGCGGGTGACTCCGTTACCCTGCGCTTTGAAATGGACACCCTGGTGATTCTGCATACCTGCCCGCACCCGATGGCCGCTCCTGCGACCGGCTTTGCCGCATACCCGCGCAAACCGGTGCAGTACGCCCTGGCCAAGGCAATGCCGGTGGCAGACAACGACAACTGCAAGAATCACTGCCCGGAAAACCAGCGCGGATTCCAGAACACCTTGTTATACACATTCATGGACTGACATCCGTCTGAGGAGCAAAGATTATGATTAAAGCAAGCACGCTGCACCCGGACGACGCCAGCTTCCGCCAAACCGTCGCTGCCGGAGACTATTTCCTGCACCGTATTGAAGCCGGTCAGACCCTTCGTATTCTCGACCTCGAAGGCAACCAGGCCGCCGATACGCTGTTCTACAATGCCGACGATGTCAGCGAACGCTACAGCGCCATGGACACCATTCGCGAACAGGGCAACGTCTACCTGACCGCCGGTTCCATCCTGCGCACCAACGACAACAACCCGTTACTGGAAATCGTCGCCGACACCTGTGGCCGCCACGACACCCTCGGTGGTGCCTGTGCCACCGAATCCAACACCGTGCGTTACGCACTGGAAAAAAAATGCATGCATGCCTGTCGCGACAGCTGGATGCTGGCCATCAACGAGCATGAAGAATACGGTCTCGACAAAGCCGACATCACCCACAACATCAACTTCTTTATGAACGTCCCAATCACTGCCGACGGAGGCTTGACCTTCGCCGATGGCATCTCCGGTGCCGGTAAATACGTTGAATTAAAAGCCCTGAAAAACACCCTGGTGCTGATCTCCAACTGCCCACAGTTGAACAACCCGTGTAACGGTTATAACCCGACACCCATCGAAGTGTTGGTGTGGGAGTAACCCAAGCGGCCAAACTGCAGGATGTAATCGCCGCAGGCGTATTACATCCTGTATTGGGTAAAAGCCAACCAGCACCGAATAAAAACCGGCGGGACGACCCGCGCTGGTTCCAGAATATTCGCAGGACGGCCTGCGAGCTGAACAACGGAGCCTGAACGCTCATGCTGACCAAAGTACTGATTGCCAACCGTGGCGCCATCGCCTGCCGTATCATCCGCACCCTGAAAAAACTGGGTATTGGCTCAGTGGCCGTTTACCACCAGCAAGACCAACACTCCCTGCATGTACAACAGGCCGATGAAGCCGTTTGTCTCGGTGAAGGCCCGGTCACTGCCACTTATCTGAACCAGGATCGTATACTGGCAATCGCCCGCCAAACCGGTGCCAATGCCATCCACCCCGGCTACGGTTTCCTCAGTGAAAACCCCGATTTTGCCAGTGCTTGCAGTGCAGCGGGCATTTACTTTCTTGGCCCTCGCCCGGAGCACATGACCGCCTTTGGTCTCAAGCACAGCGCCCGCACCCTGGCCGAACAGAATAGCGTGCCACTGCTACCCGGCACCGAACTACTCACCGACCTCACCGCCGCCCGCGACGCTGCCAAACACATCGGCTACCCGGTGATGCTGAAAAGCACCGCCGGTGGTGGCGGTATCGGCATGCAACTGTGCTACAGCGACCAGGAACTGAGCGGAGCCTGGGATAGCGTCAAACGCCTGAGCGCCAACAACTTCGCCAATGACGGCGTGTTTCTGGAAAAATTCGTCGAAAAAGCCCGCCACATCGAAGTGCAGGTCTTTGGCGACGGTAACGGCAACGTCATCACCCTGGGTGAACGCGATTGCTCCTTGCAGCGTCGCAACCAGAAAGTCCTCGAAGAAACCCCAGCCCCTGGCCTGACCGATGCCCAACGCCAGCAATTGCAAACCACCGCCCGACGCCTGACTGCTGCCGTAAACTACCAGAGTGCCGGTACTGTCGAGTTTATTTTTGATGCCGCCAACGGCCAGTTTTACTTCCTCGAAGTGAATACTCGCTTACAGGTAGAACACGGTGTCACTGAAGAAGTCTATGGCGTTGATCTGGTGGAATGGATGGTACGTCTACCAGGCGTTCAAGCCGGTAAAGACAACCTGCACCTCGATCAATACCAGGCCACGCTTCAGCCTGTAGGCCACGCTATTCAGGCCCGTATCTACGCCGAAGACCCGGCACTGGATTTCCAGCCGTCTGCTGGTTTATTAAGCCGCGTTGAATGGCCAGATGCGGTTGAGCAAGGTCGTTTAAGAATCGATACCTGGGTCGAATCCGGCACCACCGTGCCAGCGCTGTTCGACCCCATGCTTGCCAAAATCATCGTCACGGCCGACAGCCGTGCACAGGCGCTTGCTGGTCTGTCACAAGCACTGGCAAGCAGTGAACTGTATGGCATCGAAACCAACCGCGCCTACCTGCGCGATATTCTGGCCGACCAGCGCGTCAATAATGGCGATGTTTACACCCAGCTGCTGAAAACCCTGCACCATGCACCGCTCACTCTTCAAGTCATCGCCGCAGGCACTCAAACCACCATTCAGGACTTACCCGCTCGTATCGGTTATTGGGACATTGGCGTACCGCCTTCCGGCCCCTTCGACAGCTACTCGTTTGAGCTGGGTAACCGTTTACTGGGTAATGCCACACAGGACGCCGGGCTGGAAATCACCCTCAAAGGCCCGATCCTGAAATTCAACACCACCACGCGGGTATTGCTGGCAGGTGCTCACACCCAGGCCAAAATCACCCACGCGAACGGTGTGATCGAGATTCCGGAATTCTGGAAACCCATATCGGTGCAAGCCGGAGATATACTCGATACCGGCGCGGTCAGTGGTGCCGGTGCACGAGCGTACCTGTTAATAGATGGCGGATTGCAATGCCCGGACTACCTGGGTTCCAAATCCACCTTCACGCTGGGACAGTTCGGCGGTCACAATGGTCGCGCCCTGTTGCCAGGCGATGTCTTGCACCTGCAGTCCGTCAGCACACCCGCCATCAACCCAGCCATTGATGCCCTGTTGCCAGCCATTACCCACGAATGGCAATTACGGGTAATTTATGGCCCCCACGGTGCACCAGAATTTTTTACTGAAAGCGATATCGAACGCCTGTTTGAACACACCTACGAAATTCATTACAACTCCAGCCGCACCGGTGTACGGCTGATTGGCCCAAAGCCGGAATGGGCACGCACTGACGGCGGCGAAGCCGGCTTACACCCGTCCAATATTCACGATAACGCCTACGCTATCGGCACCATCGACTTCACTGGCGATATGCCCGTCATTCTTGGCCCCGACGGCCCCAGCCTGGGGGGCTTTGTCTGTCCGGCGACAGTCATCACCGCCGACCTGTGGAAACTGGGCCAGCTAAAAGCCGGTGACAAAATCACATTTATTCCGGTGTCGCAAACCACCGCCGTTGAACTGTTTAACCAGCAAGCCGCCAATCTGATCACCTTGACAGCCGCCAATGCGGTGACGGTGGAAGACTACCGTCCGGCCTCCCCTGTCGTCGCGAAAATCAGCACCGACAACCACCCGACGGGTGTTATCTATCGGCCGTCCGGCGACCGCTACTTACTGGTTGAATACGGCCCGTTACAACTGGATATTCGCCTGCGTTTTCGGGTTCACGCGCTGATGCAATACCTGCAAAGCCAGCCGATCAAAGGCTTGCAAGAACTCACACCCGGCATCCGTTCGCTGCAACTACACTACGACTCCACCGTATTGCCGCAAGACCAGCTGCTGGATTTGCTACAAGCCGCCGAAGGCCAGCTTGGTGACCTCGAAGGCGCCGAAGTGCCATCGCGTATTGTGCATCTGCCCTTGAGTTGGGACGATGAGGTATGCCGACTGGCAGCCGAGAAGTACATGCAATCTGTGCGCGCCGATGCCCCCTGGTGCCCGGACAACATCGAATTTATTCGGCGAATTAACGGCCTGGATTCGATTCAGGAGGTGAAAGACATCGTCTTCAACGCCAGTTATCTGGTGATGGGCCTGGGGGACGTTTATCTCGGTGCCCCGGTAGCAACACCGGTTGACCCATGCCATCGATTGGTTACCACCAAATACAACCCGGCCCGTACCTGGACGGCGGAAAACTCCGTCGGTATTGGCGGTGCTTACATGTGTATTTATGGCATGGAAGGCCCAGGTGGCTACCAGTTTGTCGGCCGTACCCTGCAAATGTGGAACCGCTACAAACAAACCAGGGAATTCACCCAGCCCTGGTTGCTGCGCTTCTTTGATCAGGTACGCTTCTACGAAGTCAGCCACGACGAACTCACCGACATTCGCCAGCAGTTTCCCCACGGCCAATACCCGATCAGGATTGAAGAAACCACATTCAACCTCAGCCAGTATGAAGCTTTTCTGGCGCAACAATCGTCCGGCATCAGCGCATTCCAGACCGAACGCCAGAAAGCCTTCCAACACGAACTGGAAGACTGGAAACGTACCGGCCGCTTCAATTACGACAGTGAACCAGCTGCCACCGAACAGGAAGAAGAACGCCCGTTAGCAGACAGTGAATTCAGCGTTGAAAGCCACATCGCCGGCAACGTCTGGCAATGTCTGGTAAAACCCGGCGACCAGGTGGCAGCCAACCAGCCGCTGTTGATTCTGGAATCGATGAAAATGGAAATAGAAGTCTCCAGCCATCAAGCGGGTACAGTAGTAGAAGTGGTCAAGCAAGCCGGGCAAGCTGTCGCACCGGGCAGCCTGTTGGTGGTATTGAGGGAAGATTAAGAACTTACTGGTACTGGCTCCTACGCGTCTGCATGGAGCCCCAGGTTAAAGCCCTGATCCGCTGATTGTGTATCCGAGGCTTACTCGTTTGCCGTTACCACGCAAAAAAATAAAAGCGTCAGCTCACTCGCAAATACACCATGGTCTGGTTAACCAGCTGGTAGGCAATTTCACCGAATGTGATTGGGCCGTGCATGCGGTCGGTTTTTTTGCCTTCCAGTTCGCCATACATATAATTCAAGATGCAGTTACAACAGAACGCGATTTCGCCATTGTCGTGCGGTACTTGTTGGCTAAAAGCTTCGGCATATGGCGGTATGGAGCTTGCCAGTCGGTATTCTAGTCCGGAATACACTGGAGCGTAAAACTTCACTTCGCCGGTTATTTCGTCCACGCTCTGGAAACTGACGTTGATGTAAGCACCGCAATAGTCAGCCACCAATGGCAAGCGGGTATCCGAACGACTTGAGCGTAAATATTCGACCAGGTTGGTTCGTATACCGTCAATTTCTACATCTTTAGCGGAAAAGCCGGATTCCGGGAATCGAATCACTGGCCCGGCACCGGGTCTGAAGAGGTTAATAATTTCGATACCAGCGGACTTGTCGTCATCAATAGCGACGTGCATGGCAACGGCCAGGTTATCGTGAAATTCACCCGTTGGGCCAAATATCACCTTCGGTTTGACCGTGGCCAGGTCATCCAGATGTACGCCTGCAACCCAGCCTACCAGTGGTTGCAGGTACATGCCGTCGAATTCCGGAGCATCCTGGGCAAAGCGCTCATGCACCCGAGAGAAGGCGGGTACGATCAGTACGCTAAAACCGTTATCCGGCGCGTCATTACACACTTCTTCAATGCTGGTTACGTCGTAGGTACAGAGGCCAGGCGCGCCACTGGCAGCAGGCAGTTCGTTGACAAATACCTTGTCGCGACTGCATAAGCCGCCATCGTCACCCATAAAATACGGAATGGTGCCGCCGATCCACAAGCCGGTGGGTAATTTGCGTAATGCCGATTCATCCCCGGCAATGCTGACACCACGACCTGTCTGAATAATCCGTGCAGCTTCTTCCACGCTCATCAGATGGCCGGGGACTTTTCCTGCAAGAATCTTCGTCAGTGGACGTTCAACTGTTTCCAAACTCATTGCACCGCCTCCATGATCTGTTCAATTTCACGGCCTGCCGTGCCCTGGTTCTTTTCGAAATAACGGCGTAATTGCTGAACTTTCAGCATCCGCACCTCTTCATCATGGGCCATGGCGTATTGCTGCCGCAGACGCATCAACAATAAGCGTAATCCAAGGTTACGCATTTCCAGTTCTCGTTCTCCGCTTAATAGCTCTCTCCAGATGGCAGTTTCTGCCGCAGGCAAAGATTCTTCCAGGTCATTGCTGGCCACAACAACCTTAGGTTCGGGTACTTTTGGGCTAGCAGTTCTGTCGAGATTCGAACCCATCTTGCCGGTATCAAGGCCGTGTTTAAACTGCCACAGCATATCTGCGTCCAGCTCCAGCAAGCGAGCAATGGTACCCAACGACATACCTTCGGTGAGCATGGCAATCACCTGTTGGCCCATAGCGTTGGTGAAGGGCGCGCAGGCATCACCACACCAAGGGACATTGGGTAATACGCCATTTTCCGGGTAGTCAATGCGAACCGTGCATTTCAGCACACCCAGACTGGTGTGACGCCATACCTTATAGTGGCCAAAATTCTGGATCGCACGCCGGGAGCCAAACCAGCCAGAACGTGCCTGGCCAATACACACTTCAACACGCTGATGGGACTTGTTGATACGAATATCGTGAATGAGCCATGGAGATGAAATCCCCATCAGCTGTTCGATAGATTCATGATTCATCGGGCTGTCCTCTTGTTTTTATTATGTGCCTTAATTGCGTCCCATCAGGGCTGACATGCCAGTGATGTGTGAGCAAATAACCGCTGTCAGCTCTGGTTTGAACGGGCAACGGCCTTGAGCTCAACAATGGTCTCAGGCAAGTCTCACTATGGTATGCCCACGACTCTCTCGTCATATCAAACCAACGGTGTAAATCCCTTCCTCTTTTGGGAGTAAGACCCTTGCTATCACACGTCATACCCAACTGTTAATCTTTGGTAAAATCATGCAATAACTTGATGTAGGCCATTCGGGCACAGCATTATTTCCGTTTAACTGTCGTGGTTCCCAGACATGGATGCTTACTATGACCACACCCGAAGACACACAACCTGTTCAACAAAATCACCTTTGGCAACATCCTCCGCAACTGCCACTGCGATCCCTGCAGGGCAGCTTCCAGATCACTCCCCATGGTTCAAGTATACCCATCGCCAAGAGCCATAAGCTGTTTCAGACACACCACGCGAGTAATAATGCCGACACGGATACGTCCGATCCCGCTCTCATCGCCTGGTATTTACCCCTTGGTGATTTACGTCCCGACGTCCTCCTGCCATCAGGCAATATTTTTCAGTGCCGAATCCAGGGAGATTGTTGGTTGTTTAATCTACAGATCTGTGATCAATCTCTGTGTGATAGCGCCTGGATGTATGTTGAAAACGATTTGGGCACTGGCGTTAACGGACTAGTGGGTCTGGATGCAAGTCTATTCAGCATGGAGATTTGCTAACCCTGGCATTCTTGATGGCGGTACCGGAATCAGGCACAATCATGTGAATAAAAATACATAGTGAATATATTTTAATTCACAGATATAGGAATCACATCGCATGTTTGAGGATCTTCTGTACAGCCAGGACAAGGGCATTGCCTTGTTACAACTCAATCGACCGGGAGTATTGAATGCTATCCGGGTACAGACCTATCTGGATCTGATTGCAGCACTGACTGCCGCAGAGCAGGATGAACAGGTTAATGTGATTGTATTAAGCGGGTCTGCCACGGCTTTCTCTGCCGGGAACGATCTCAGTGATCTGCTGCCTGGCGGTAATCTGTTAGCCGTCAAAGAAGGAGTCGC
Organism: Candidatus Thalassolituus haligoni; assembly: GCF_041222825.1. Lineage (NCBI taxonomy): Bacteria > Pseudomonadati > Pseudomonadota > Gammaproteobacteria > Oceanospirillales > Oceanospirillaceae > Thalassolituus > Candidatus Thalassolituus haligoni. Next base: position 1,532,155 of record NZ_CP139482.1, on the reverse strand, counting down.
GGGTATTTTCCATACTCTGGCAGCCTTGACAAAACCACTGATTATCGCACAAGAAGGTGTTGCTATTGGTATTGGTGCCAATATTCTGTTACACGCCGATCTTGCGTATGCGGGTAAAAGTACCCGTTACTCATTGCCCTTTGCCAAAATTGGCGTTACCTCTGAAGGTGCCTGCTCGGTTTTACTGGCTGAAGCCGTTGGCCCGAAAGTGGCGGCTGAATTATTACTGAGCGGACGTTTTTTCAGCGCCAGCGAAGCACAGCAATGGGGACTGTTAAACCAGGTCACCGAAGACGGTGAAGCCTTGGATAACGCCCTGGCGATAGCCCGACAAATTAGCAAGAACTCTCAAGGTTCTATCCGGGCGATCAAGCGATTGGCAAAGGAAGAAGGGCATGTCGAGCGTGTAGACCGTGCTGTTGCTATAGAAATGCAGCTGTTTGCTGAGCTGCTACAAACAGAAGAAACCCAGTTACGTATCAAGCAAGTGCTGAGCAAGCAATAACGTCAGCTGGTTGGTCGCGGGGGTTAAAGCAAGGCCCCATCATCGTTGCGAGGGGCGATCAATCGAACCCCTACTCGATTACGCCCTGAGCGTTTGGCATCGTAGAGGCCCTGATCAGCCCGATCAATAATAGGCTCGTAATGTTTTTCCGCCATCGAGCTGGCAATACCAAAACTGGCAGTCAGGTGCTCAATCACAGGGAAGTGATGACTGGAAATTTCCACTCGCAGCTTTTCGGCAAGCTGGCTGGCCCCCACCATATCCGTCATCGGACAGACGATAACAAACTCTTCCCCGCCCCAGCGTCCGACAATATCGATCTTGCGAATAAACTCCCGCAGCAATGTAGCCAGCTCAACGATGACCTGATCACCGACCGGGTGGCCATGGGTGTCATTAACGTTTTTAAAGTGATCGATATCCAGCATAACAATACTGAACGGGTGTCCAGAACGATTGCTACGTTCCACTTCACAGGTGAGTACTTCATCCAGCTTACGGCGATTATACAAACCCGTCAGGCGATCGGTAATCGCCAATCGCTCCAATATTTCGGTCTCTTTGCGTCGGACTTTCTCTCGGGTTTCCGAATCTACCAGCGCTTGGGTTTTCTGTTCCAGCTGGCTGCTCATACGATTAAAATTACCATACAAGCGATCGATCTCGGCAATGCCCACCGACGTCAGCTTTTCCATCACCAGCTGGTCACCCAACGAGCTGGTCAGATTGGACAAGCGCTCAATCGGATCCGCAACCCGTTTGGCCAAATGACGTGACTTGTTTTCCAGATAAAGGAAAAACAGCACATAAAAAACCACCATGATGCTGATTGCCACAAAACCCACCTGATTACTGATGGAGTGTAATTCACTCATCGGCGCCAGCAATGTTGCTTGATCAACCAGGGTAATAATGTGCCAGCCGGTAGTAGGAATTCGCTGGCTATTCAGCAGATAGTCAGCACCATTGATACTCAGACTGTATTGACCATTAGGACTGACATCATTCAGGACATCAGTCATTTTCCGACGAATGTCATCGTTGCTACTTTTGAGCAGATTAAATTCTTCTGGCTTCTCTACCGTACTACGAATAGCGGATACAGCGACAGGGTGACGTAATTCTTTCAGTTTCAGTAGCTGTTCCACGCTCTCTGGCATCGCCAGAATTACCCCATCCTGATCCACCAGAAAGCGACTGGTGCCTCTGGGTAATTCAGCATCAAGAATGGCACGAACAAAGGTATCAATGGTGATATCCAGACCACTGACACCTTCAAGAAAGTCACCGCGATATACCGGCACAATAACCGACACCAGCCAGCCCTGCCCGGCCGGATCCAGGTAGACGCTGGTCCAGACCGGCTTCCGCTCTGGGTTGTGTTTTTTATCCGCAAGAAAATAGAAGTTATAATCTTCCATATGCAGACCAGAGCCATACTGAACCGGTGCATTCTCCATAAACGGATATAATCGATTCATGTCGTCCCAGGTATTCAGATATGCCTGAGATACCAATGGATTCTGGTTTACCAACGCTTTGAACATGGGATCAAGTTGCTCAGAACACCAGGCTTTTCGAAGTACCGCCTCGGTTGCCGCAGTGCTGGCAGAGAAATAAAGCGATGCACCGCCATTATCAAATGCTTTATACAAGGCACCATTCGGATGAGTACGGAACAGGCCTGTCGGTACAACGCCCTTACAACGCTCGGGATGGGCAAAAAAATCCTCATGTGCCCTTTGCATCAGTGCCGCCATCCGGCTGACTTCCGCCAGCTGGCCATCAACCAGGTTGGCCTCACGAATACTGATGCCTTCAAGGTTACTGACAACCTCTTCAACAAACGCATTCTGATGATGGTCTGACAGATAGGCGTTTACGCCGAAGTACAATAACAACAACAATAATTCGATGGCGAACAAGGGCACCAGAGAGCTGGTCAGAAAACTACGGTAGATTAAGCTCTGCAGCTTGATTGATCTCAGCATCACATTCGCGACCTCAATCGAGGCCTTCTGGATCCATGAAAGTTTATGGGAATTTGGGATACGCCTGATTATACAATTCAGTATAACTTCATTCCGTATATATCCCCATACGAGTTTGACTACTTTCAGTCATTAGAAATAGTTGGCCAATTTTGTCCACACATGTGGACAAAGCCTTTTGCCGACGAATGATCCGCCATCGGCTTCCTGTGCGGCAAGCGATGGTTCTTCCAGAATCCATTCACATACGGCTGGCACTCGCTACCCAATAACGAATTTTGTTGCATTGCAGCTGCGCACAAAAAAGGCGGCCCGAAGGCCGCCCAGCTACAACACCCAAGTGGGGTGTGAACCCGTTACGAGAACTGGTTCATGGTGTTGTCTTTACCAGAAGCTTTCAGGGCGTTATCACCTGAGAAGTATTCCTTGTGTGCATCACCCATGTCAGAACCGGACATGTTCTGGTGCTTGACGCAAGCGATACCCTGACGGATTTCCTTACGCTGTACGCCCGCCACATAACCCAGCATACCGGCTTCACCGAAGTACTCTTTGGCCAGGTTGTCGGTAGACAAGGCCGCAGTGTGGTAAGTCGGCAGAGTAATCAGGTGATGGAAGATGCCCGCTTCACGAGATGCATCCGCCTGGAAGCTCTGGATACGACGATCGGCTTCGATTGCCAGCTCGGTTTCGTCATAGTCAACGCTCATCAGAGCCGCACGGTCGTAAGCAGAAATATCCTTGCCTTCAGCGGCAAAGGCATCAAATACCTGCTGACGGAAGTTCAGTGTCCAGTTGAATGACGGGCTGTTGTTGTAGACCAGCTTGGCATTCGGCACTTCCTTGCGGATCTCGTCCATCATTTCCTTGATCTGACCCACATGTGGTTTTTCAGTTTCGATCCATAGCAGGTCAGCACCGGCCTTGATGGCTTCGATACAGTCAAAGACACAACGTTGTTCACCGGTGCCACGACGGAACTGGAACAGACCGGATGGCAAACGCTTCGGACGCAGGATCTTGTCGCCACGCTTGATCACCACGTCACCCTGCTGCATGTCGTCAATCGTGATTTCTTCACAATCCAGGAAGCTGTTGTAGATGTCGCCAGAATCACCTGGCTCATTCACAACGGCGATCTGCTTGGTCAGGCCAGCGCCCTGGGAATCGGTACGAGCAACGATGACACCGTCGTCAACACCCAGCTCCAGGAAAGCGTAACGCAACGCACGCAGCTTGGAGTGGAAATCGGCATGAGGAACCGTCACTTTGCCGTCCTGGTGACCACACTGCTTCTCGTCAGCAACCTGGTTTTCGATCTGCAGGCAGCAAGCACCCGCTTCGATCATCTGCTTGGCCATCAAGTAAGTTGCTTCTTCGTTACCAAAACCAGCATCGATGTCAGCAATGATCGGTACTACATGAGTTTCATGGTTGTCGATCTGGGTCTGAATGTCAGCAGCCTTGGCTGAGTCACCAGCTTCGTTCGCAGCATCCAGCGCACGGAACAGCTGATCCAGTTCGCGGGCATCGGCTTGACGCAGGAAGGTGTACAGTTCTTCGATCAGACTGGCAACCGCTGTCTTCTCGTGCATGGACTGGTCAGGCAGAGGACCAAACTGTGAACGCAGTGCAGCAACCATCCAGCCAGACAGGTACAGGTAACGACGCTTGGTGCTACCGAAATGCTTTTTGATCGCAATCATCTTCTGCTGACCAATAAAACCGTGCCAGCACCCCAGAGACTGAGTGTACTGAGAGCTGTCGGCATCGTAGGCAGCCATGTCTTCACGCATGATCTTGGCAGTGTACTTGGCGATATCCAGACCAGTCTTGAACTTGTTCTGGGCACGCATACGTGCAACAGACTCTTCAGAGATACCTGACCAGCCAGCACCGGCGGCTTCTTTCAGGGCAGCAACAGCTTTGATGTCGTTTTGGTAAGCAGACATGGGTTCGTCCTTTGTCATATGCATTTTGGGGTATGCAGCGGATGGCTCCTGATCTGTTGCCGGATGCTCATCGCCGCTTGCCAATGAATACTATGGACATCGAACCCATAATTGAAATCAATAGGACGTATTCTTGCTATTCACCTAGAAAATACACTACCAAGGTATCAACGATTACATCCAGAGTATCAGCTCCGGACTTTGACAAGGTGCTCTGCTGCTGCGGCTGCACTGGACCAGGCCCATTGAAAGTTGAATCCACCCAGATGACCGGTGACATCCACCACTTCACCAATAAAGTACAAACCTTGATGATTTTTGCTTTCCAGGGTTTTGGAAGACAACTCATCGGTATCGACACCGCCAAGCGCCACCTCGGCAGTACGATACCCTTCAGTGCCAGCAGGCTTGACCTGCCAGTGGTGAATACGTTGGGCCAGATCATCCATTTGTGCCCCATTCAACGCGGACAAGGGTTGATCGGCGGCGAATCCCACCGCAGCCAGCCAGCATTCGGCTATTTTTTGTGTCAAACGCTGACCCAGCCAGGTTTTGACCAGTTGCTTAGGGGTGGTGTGCTGGGCTGAGCGCAATTCCACCGCCGCATCAGCTTCTGGCAACAGGTTAATCGTCAAGCTATCACCGGGCTGCCAATAGCTGGAAATCTGCAGCATCGCCGGGCCACTCAATCCCCGATGAGTAAACAGCATGTCTTCCAGAAAATGTTTGCCATTACAGCTGACATCAACACGGCAAGCGTTACCCGACAATTCACTACTCAGCTGCTTGAGCTGGCTGGTCAGAGTAAACGGCACCAGTGCGGCGACCGGCTCATAAACCGCCAGACCAAACTGGCGAGCGATCTGATAACCAAAACCGCTGGCACCCAGGGTCGGAATGGATGGCCCACCCGTTGCTATCACCAGTGCATCACAGTGATATTGCTGAGTACTGGTCTGCAAACGGTAGCCGCCAGCAGGCTCCGCCGCGACAGACTGGATGCTCGTGTCGAGCTGGATATCGACCCCAGCCTGGTCACACTCGCTCAGCAGCAGGTTGAGAATGTCGCTCGATTTGTTATCACAAAACAGCTGACCATCCTTTTTCTCATGCCAGGCCACACCATGCTTGTCGACCAGCGCGATAAAGTCCCACTGGGTATAACGACTCAGGGCAGATTTACAGAAGTGCGGGTTATGACCAAGATAGCGCTCAGGCTGGATGTCATAGTTGGTAAAATTACAGCGTCCGCCACCGGACATCAGAATCTTTTTGCCCGCCTTGTTGGCATGATCCAGCAGCCGCACAGAACAGCCGCCAGCGGCCGCCAGTGCGGCGCACATCAACCCGGCGGCACCCGCCCCGATAATGATGACATTGGTGTGATTTTTCATTCGTTTATCCAAACTGTAGCGACTCCAACAAGCGCTTGCCGCAAGGGAATTGACTGGTATTATGCGTTCGATTCATTACCGACCACGGGAAACACGCTATGGAGTTATTTGATCGCAAGGGACTACTGGAAGCGACCAAACTCTCCCCTCGCAAACTCGACATGCTGCTGCGGCTATTAAAAGGCCCAACTCTGACTCGTATTTACGACAAGCTGGATGCCAAGCAGGGCATCGATATGATTGAGGAATCGCTCCACTATCTGAATATCGAGCTGGATTATGACGACGCTGTACTGCGTCAGGCCATTCCGGCAACGGGACCTTTTATCACCGTTTCCAACCACCCGTTCGGCTTCCTCGACGGCGTTATCCTGCTACTGCTGATTTGCCGTATTCGCCCGGATTTCCGCGTCGTTGCCAACTATCTACTGAGTTATTTTGCTCCGATTGCCGATCTTTTTATTACGGTTAATCCGTTTGAAAAAGGCGGCCCCAAAGGCATGGGCGGCATGCGTAAATCACTCGGCCAACTGAAACAGGGGAATGGCCTCGGGCTGTTTCCTGCCGGTGAAGTATCCACCTGGTACAAAGGCCAACGCGGCATCAGCGACAAAACCTGGCCCATCGCCAGTGTGCGCCTGATCCGTAAAGCCAACGTACCCGTTATTCCGGTGTATTTTCACGGCCGCAACAGTGCCAGCTTTCATATTCTGGGCAAAATTCATCCAGCCCTGCGAACACTGAGAATTCCGGCCGAATTCCTCAAAAAACGCAAGTCCACCATTCATCTGGGCATCGGTGAAGCCATTACTCCAGAACAGATAGCCGCCTGCACCACCGACGAGGCGCTGCGTGACTTCCTCCGTCAGCAAACCTATCGTCAGGCTGAGCAGTTTCACTCGTTGCCACTAAAACGCTGATTGGCTGACCTTAACGCGTGGAGTCCGACTCCAACAAAGCCCTGACCGGCGCGTAACTGCGCCGGTGAATGGCGCAAGGTCCCAAGGTGTGCAGCGCTTGCAGATGCACTTTTGTCCCGTAACCCTTGTGTTGGGCAAAACCGTAACCAGGATACACCTTGTCCAGTGCCAGCATTTCCCGATCACGGGTGACCTTGGCGAGCACAGAAGCGGCAGCGATGGCCTGTACCAGACTGTCGCCCTTGATCACTGCGGTTGCAGCAATGTCGAGCGGTGGCAAGCGATTGCCATCCACCAGTGCATATTCAACATCACCCGACAAACCGGCCACCGCACGGGTCATCGCCAGCATGCGGGCGTTGAGAATATTGATGTCATCTATTTCTGCAACGGTCGCACGGGCAATGGCGTAATCCACAGCCGACTCAAGAATCTGTTCGTAGACAATTTGCCGACGTTTTTCAGTCAACTTTTTTGAATCATCCAGCCCTGGGATGGGCCTGTCCGGGTGTAATACCACTGCCGCCGCAAGCACGTCGCCACACAACGGCCCGGCTCCGGCTTCATCAATACCGCAGTAGACAAGTCCCTGTTCAATCAGGGACAGTTCAATATCAATCATGGGATAATATTCGGTTAGTGCGCGTCCTGGCGCATGTCTGCACCAGCGGCCTGTTCTGGTTCGAGCAATTCAATGACGGCTTTTGCGGCTTCATGATCCGCATTACGTCGTAATTGCCGATGAATAAACTGGAAGGTTTCGTGCAACTGGTGACGGGTATCCTGATCTTCAAGACAAGTGATCAATTCGTGCGCCAGCTTCATCGGCGTCGCTTGCTCCTGCAAGACCTCAGGTACCAGCTCTCGCCCTGCCAACAGATTGGGCAAAGAGATAAAAGGCTGTTTCAGCATACGACGTAACAGGAATGCCGTAACCTTGTTGACCTTGTAACTGACCACCATTGGCCGTTTCAGCAGCATCGCCTCCAGTGTTGCGGTACCAGACGCCAGCAAAATCACATCGGCCGCCGCCATACAGGTATGGGACTGGCTCAGCACAATAGTAACCGGTAACTTCAGGGGCATATCCGCCAGCTGGGCTTCCAACTGGTTACGACGATCCACACTGGCAGCCGGAATCACAAACTGCAAGTCGGCACGTTTGCGTAACATCAGCTGGGCAGTTTCAAGGAACAGCGGGCCGAGACGTTCCACTTCACCACCCCGGCTGCCGGGCATCAGACACACCAATGGTTTGCTGACATCCAGTCCCAGAGTTTCACGAGCGGGGGTTTTTGGTGTTTCAAACGGAATCTTGTCCGCCAGATGATGGCCCACAAAACGTACCGGAATACGGTGTTCTTCGTAAAAACGGGCTTCGAACGGAAACAACGTCAACATCAAATCGACAGCACGGCCGACTTTTATCACTCGTTTCTGACGCCAGGCCCAAACCGATGGACTGACGTAATGAACCGTTTTGACGCCCCGCGCTTTCAGTTTTTCTTCCAGCGTCAGATTAAAATCCGGGGCATCGATACCGATGAGCACATCCGGCGGATTCTCACTCCAGTATTGCACCAGTGATTTGCGGATTTTCAGCAACTCAAACAGACGGCCCAGTACCTCGACCAGACCCATGACAGACAGTCGCTCCATCGGATACAGGCTGTCAAAGCCCCGAGACTGCATCAAAGGGCCGCCAATACCTTCAAAAATCGCATCCGGGTAGCGTTCGCGTAGCGATGTGAGCAAGCCAGCCCCGAGCATATCGCCGGAGGTTTCGCCCACCACAATGGCGATCCGCTTCACTAGCGAATAATCCCGCGACTGGAATCTTTCAGGCTGTCGAACAGCACATCCACTGCCGCTTCGATTGCTGCGTCTTGCTCCAGCTTTGCTAATGCTTCCGTCAGGGTCAAGCCCTGACGATAAACCGTTTTATAAGCATTACGCACGGCACTGATGGCTTCAGCCGAATAGCCGCGACGGCGCAGCCCTTCGGCGTTGATACCGTGGGGTTCTGCCGGATAGCCCAGAGCCATAACATAAGCCGGGATATCTTTCAGTACCACGGTACCGGCTCCGGCCATGACGTGTGCACCGATCTTGCAAAACTGGTGCACTTGTGTCGCACCGCCAAGAATCGCCCAGTCACCCAGGTGTACATGGCCAGCCAGATTGGTGTCGTTGGCGAGGATACAGTTATCGCCAACAACACAGTCGTGTGCGACATGCACATTCACCATAAACAGGTTATGGCTGCCGATACGGGTTTCGCTGTTGTCTTGCACCGTACCACGATGAAAAGTGCAGCTTTCGCGAATCACGTTGTTGTCGCCAATGACCAACCGGGTTGGTTCGCCCGCATATTTTTTGTCCTGGCAGTCTTCTCCCAGCGTGGCAAACTGATAAACCCGATTATGCTTGCCAATACAGGTTGGCCCCTTGATCACGACATGAGGGCCAATCACGGTACCGGAGTCGATCACTACGTCTGCACCGATAATGCTGTACGGACCGACTTCAACGTCATCAGCCAGTTGGGCAGACGGGTCTATGATGGCCGTAGGATGGATCATGCCGGCTCCATATCTCGTTCAGCACAGGTAATCAATGCTGAACAGGCCACTTCGCCATCCACCAGTGCACGGCAATCAAATTTCCAGATACCACGACGGGTGCCGGTAAAACGGGCTTCCAGAATGACTTGATCACCAGGCACAATCGGTCGCTTGAAGCGTACATGATCGGCCCCGGCAAAGTAGTACAACATGGTCGGCTTGCGCTTTTCACCCATCATGGTCATACCGAGCAAACCGGCAGACTGAGCCATGGCTTCCAGGATCAGGACGCCCGGCATCACCGGATGACCGGGGAAGTGGCCATTAAAAAACGCTTCGTTAATGGTGACATTCTTGATGGCACGAATCACTGGAGCATCTTCAGACTCAAGATCTACTTCATTGATACGGTCAACCAACAGGAACGGATAACGGTGTGGCAAAAATTCCTGGATCGTTTGGACTGGTTGCGGGTACATCAAGCTTTACCTTCTTGGATTTTCTCTAATTTCTGCAGCCGTTTGGCTATCGAATCGAGCTGTTTAAATCGTGCGGCGCTACGACGCCACTGTTTGGCTGGCATATGTGACGTACCCGACGCGTAGGCTCCGGGTTCATCAATCGAATTTGTAATCAGCGTCATTCCCATAACATGTACTCCATCAGCCAGCGTCAGGTGTCCGGCAAGCCCGACACCACCCGCCAAAGTGCAGCCTTTACCGATTCGGGTGCTACCGGCGATACCTACGCAACCCGCCATGGCCGAGCCTTGGCCGACATACACGTTGTGAGCAATCTGGATCAGATTATCGAGAATAACGTCGTCTTCGATCACGGTATCTTCAAGTGCACCGCGATCGATACAGGTATTGGCTCCGATTTCGACATTATTACCGATACGAACGCTGCCCAACTGGGCAATACGTTCCCACTTGCCTTTATTGGGAGCAAAGCCGAAACCATCGGAACCAATCACGGCGCCGGATTGTACCCGAACCCGATCACCAATGCTTATCCCATAATACAGCGTTACGTTGGCATTCAGCAGACAATCATCCCCAATAATGCAATCACTGCCAATAACGCATCCGGCACCAATCTCGGTACCCGCACCGATACGGCTGTTACGACCGATCACCGCACCCGGCCCAATCATCACCCCATCACCCAGTACAACGCCTTCATCGACAAATGCGCGGGGATGAACACCGACAGGCGGACATGGACGATTGTCAAACAGCTGGGTCGTTTTTGCGAACGCCAGATAGGCATCGTCAACAACCAGTGCAGCACCGACCACATCATTGATGAGCGCAGGACTGACGATAACAGCGGCTGCCAGGGTAGTACCAAGTTGCTTGCGATAGGCCGGATCTGCGATAAATGTAACGTCATTGGCACCTGCCGATGACAACGTCGCCACGCCGCCAATCCGTGTCGAACCGTCGCCACGGACTTCTGCGCCAAGGTGGCTGGCCAGTTCGGATAAACTCAGCTCCATCGATGTGCCCTTACTAATGAAATGATAAAGCGTTATTTTCCGTTCAGGCGTTCAAGCAGCGGCTTGGTCAGGTCGATAGCCGGTGCACTGTACACAACCGCTCCTGCCTGCAACACCAGGTCGTATTTGCCTTCCTCGATCAGCGCCTTCAACAACTCTTCCAGCTCTGGTAATTTCGACCGGAAAAATGACTGCCGCCATTTCTGATCCTGCTGCTGCAGTTTTTCCAGATAGAACTGACGTTCCTTGCCCTTCTCTTCGTATTCACCCACCAGCTTGGCCAGTTCATCCTGGCTCATGATAGCGCCATCGGTTTCACGCTTGTCCTTCAGCGTCATCATGGCTTTTTCTATTTCACGCACTTTGCTGATGGCAGCGCCATTATCTTTTTCAAACTTTTGCGCACCGGACTTGGCTTCTTCAGACAGAAACAGGGCACGCTCCATATCCACAACGCCAACCTTCAATTCAGCTGCCGCCAGCGGTGACAGTAGTACAGCAACCAAAAACAGAAAAACACGCATCCCAATGCTCCTTTAAATTGCAATTGTGCTGGATGTCAGCATTAAAAAACCTGACCAAGAGAGAACTCGAAGCCTTCCGTACGATCCCCTCGCTGGTCATTCAGTGGTATCGAATATACAAAGGTCAGCGGACCAATAGCTGTTATCCAGGTCAGGCCGACACCAGTACTCAAACGTAAATCAGACAAGTTCAACCCCTCCGTACAATACGGATGTGACGTTAATGAAGGAACATCCGCATCATTGGGGGTATAGCAGCTATCAGTAAACGTATTGCCAGCGTCAAAGAAGAGCACACTACGCAATGAGCTGCGATCTTCAACAAACGGGAATGGAAAAATCAATTCCAACGACGCTTCGGCCAGCATATTACCACCCAGTGAGCGAGCGGTTTCATAATAGGCAGGCGCAGTCACCGCAGAGCCATCAGCGTCGGTGTCGTAAATTGGCTTGTACTGGCTGGAGTTGGAAACAGCAACAGCAGCACCATCTTCATCGGTTTTATACACCACGGTAGGTGCTGATGAGTCGACCACCGGCTTGCCCAGCTCATCGGTCTCATACAATACATTGCCGTCACTATCGGTTTGTACCACAGGTACGACCGTGTACTCCGGCAAGCCGCGTGGCCCCAGACTGTTGCTGGTATAACCACGCACCGAACCAAGACCGCCGGAACGGAAGTTCTTGAAGAAAGGCAATTGCTTCTGATCACCATAACCGTTGGCGTAGCCCAATTCTGTCCGCACCCGGAATGACCAGTCTTCAAACAAGGGGAAGTAGTAGTTGGCGGTGTAGCCCAGC